>SPJS01000251.1 GCA_006844705.1 Methylococcaceae bacterium
TTTCCAACAGAGGACTTTCACCTCATAAGTTCACGCCCATGCTGGGCGTACACCAGGGGGTCAACTTGACCGTCAAGTTACCCTTATCGTTATACCTTAAAAACTCCAACTTGACTAAGTACGTCATTGGCGTATGATTGTTATATGGTTATTATCGAAACATCAATTTTTACAAAGCGAATAAAAGAGTTGATGTCAGATGATATATACAGTGAACTTCAAAATGCATTAGTAGCTTATCCTGAGTCAGGAAAACTTATTAAGGGAAGTGGCGGTCTCCGAAAAATACGTTGGGGAACTGCGGGTAAAGGTAAACGAAGTGGTGTACGAGCCATTTATTACTTTACTAGTAGTAAGAATCAAATTTTTATGCTCATGGTTTATGCAAAAAATGAGCGTAGTGATTTAACCAAAGAACAATTATCCCTTCTTAAGAAGGTGGTTGAACGGGAGCTTAAAAATGAATAATGAATTGTTTAACGAATTATTAGGCAGCGTAGAGCAAGCTGGGGAAATCATGCGAGGTGAGAAACCTGCATCCAGAGAATTCCAATTTGCTGAACCCGATGTAAAAGCTATTCGAGAGCAAGTTGGTCTTTCGCAATCTAAATTTTCTGGTTTAATTGGTGTAAGTGTTAGAACACTACAAAATTGGGAGCAAGGTCATCGTCATCCAACTGGCCCTGCAAAGGTTTTGTTAAAGTTGGTTCAATCAAATCCAGAATCAGTTTTTAAAGAACTTCGTGGACATCAGGTATAACCAGGTGAAAAAACAGGGGACAGACCACGATAAAGCAAAAACGGCTTCCTCGGTTGGACTGCGCAGCCGATTTTCGCTACACACAAACAACAACTTCATGTGCTGTCAGCAGGCAGATAACCATCGGTATTTTTTTCCACCCAGCGTTGTTGGCCAGATTTTAGCAATTCCTTTTTCCAGAAAGGCGCTCTGGACTTCAGACCTTCCATAATATAGCGGTTGGCATCAAAGGCATCACCGCGGTGCGATGTCCATACGGCTGTCAGTACGATGCTGTCATTGGGGTAGATTTCGCCGACTCGATGCACGATCAGGTAATCCAGCACCGGCCATTGCAGCAACGCTTCATCGGCGATTTTTGCCAGTTCCTTTTCCGTCATGCCGGGATAATGCTCCAAAAACATGCCGTTGACATCATCGCCTTCATTAAAGTCGCGCATAGTGCCGACAAAAACAGCCGTCGCTCCAAATTTGCCTTTCAGTGAGTGTAATGATTGTTGATACTCGGTGACTTCCTGCCACGGATCATACGCTTCGGCAAGCAGCTTCACTTTCATGTCAACCTCCGGTCACTGGCGGAAAAAAGGCCACTTCCACATTGTCTTTGACTTCGGTATCCAGCGCGACATATTCCATATCAATAGCCGCCAACACATTGTCGGGCATCGCTACCTCCGGGTTCGCCGCACGCCACACGTCACTGACCAGACTCACTGTATGTGCATCCAACTCATCCGCCTCCCGCCCCAATTGCTCTTTAAGACTGGCAAAATAGCGCACTTTAATCGACATAGGTCTTCACCCGGTAATAGAATAACTGATTTGCAATTTTAACCGACAATGACTCAATTAACGCATTTTAATCAAACGGGCGATGTACACATGGTGGATGTGGGCGATAAAGCCATTACCCAGCGCACGGCTATTACCGAAGGCGTCATCGAAATGCAGACGAGCACCCTGCAATTAATTATGGAAGGCAAGCATAAAAAAGGAGATGTGCTGGGCATTGCCCGTATCGCAGGCATTATGGCAAGCAAGAAAACCGCCGACCTGATTCCGCTGTGCCATCCACTACCGATCACCCATGTCGATATCCAGCTTGCCCCCGACCCGGAACAACAGCGGGTTATCTGCACCACCACGGTAAAAACCAATGGCCAGACCGGCGTGGAAATGGAAGCGCTCAATGCAACCCAGGTCGCTTTGCTGACGATTTATGACATGTGCAAGGCTGTGGATCGCGGCATGGTGATTAATCAGGTGCGCCTGTTGGAAAAAGAAGGGGGCAAATCCGGCCACTGGCAGCTTGATAAATGAACTATTTCGGCGACGCTTTGCAGGCCGCATGGACGTTGATTCTGCACCTTGATGACGATATGCTGGTCATCATCGGCACATCATTGAATATCTCTATTCAATCCATCATTTACGGCGGCATCGTTTCCATCCCGCTGGGCATCCTGTTTGCGATCAAAACCTTCCCCGGCAAGACGCTGCTACGCCATCTGCTCAATACTTTAATGGCCATGCCAACGGTAATGATTGGCCTGATTTTCTACGGCCTGCTCAGTCGCCGCGGCGCACTGGGTGACTGGGGCCTGTTATATACCTCCGAAGCCGTCATTCTGGGGCAAACCTGCCTGATTATCCCGCTGTTGGTGAATCTGACCCTGGCCGCGGTCGAGGCCGCCAACCCCGCCATGCTGGATGCGTTAAACATTCTCGGCGCCAACACTCGCCAACAAATTATGTCCATTGCCAGTGAATTGCGCTACACCCTGCTGGCAGCGATTATCACTGCCTTTGGGCGCGCCGTGGGCGAAGTGGGTGCGGCGATGATGCTGGGCGGCAATATTCAGGGCGCGACCCGCACCATGACCACCGCCATTGCTCTGGAAACCAGCAAAGGCAATTTTGAATTGGGACTGGCGCTGGGTCTGGTACTGCTGTTTATTGCCTTTATCATCAGCCTGTCACTGCATTATGTGAGTCAGTTGAAATAATCAGATTAATCGTTACACATGTTCTTTCAGCCCGCTCATCCCACCCCCATGGATGAAGGAGTAAAGCGTCAAATCCAGTGAAACGCGATTAATACGTCAGCTGATACGCGCCCATTCAAAACTGTCGCCCGGATCAGTTTTTCGTTCGGGCGCAATGTCATTGTGCCCGGCAATGCGTTCACGATTTAACCCCGCATAATTCGCACATAGGCAGTCAATCACTTCATTCAATACCGCGTATTGTCGTTCGGTATAGGGTGTTGATTCTGTCCCTTCCAGCTCAATGCCGATGGAGAAATCATTACATCGCTCACGTCCCTGATAACTGGACTGCCCGGCATGCCAGGCTCGTTTGTTAAACGGCGCAAACTGGATGATGTCACCCGACCGGCGTATCAACACATGGGCAGAGACCTTCAACTGCTGAATCTCTGCAAAATAAGGATGTTTCTCTCCATGCAGTTGATTACAAAACAACTGCTGAATGTACTCGCCGCCAAATTCTCCCGGCGGCAGGCTGATGCAATGAATCACCAAAAGCGAAATATCTTCTTCGTCCGGCCGCTCATCAACATTGGGCGACATGACTTGCTGTGCCTGATCCAGACAGTGATTGTTGATCATCATATTCACACTTAGAAATAAACCTGTTTTGACTATGGAATTTGCTATACTGCACGCGCCGTTGAATTCAATCAACATGCGGCCAGCATATTTAATAACAATTATATCTACAGGTAGCAACCATGTGTTTTAGTGCAGACATGTCTTTAGGATTGGGAATTATAGGTGTTGCAGCGTCCGTCGTCACTTATATGGATAAAACAGAACCGTTCTGGGTACGCGTTGCACGCGCCTATCCCATCTTCCATTTTGCGTTAATGGAATTCATTCAATATTTTGCCTATCCGGTGGCCGACCAGTGTGGCTACGGCACCAATCTGTTACTCAGTGAATTGTCTACCTATCATATCTGCCTGCAGGCACTGGCCATTATGCCGGCCCTTGCCACCTATTCCAGTGACCCGACCGCTGTAAAAAAAGCCTTTATCACCGGTGCGATTTTAAGCAGCACGTTTATCGTCTGCACCTGGCTGCCGCAACACTGGCAGATGACGGATATTCAAGCCAGCTTCATCGGTGATCTGGTTGCCTGTCTGTTTATGGGCCAATATCATATTGGCTATCATATCGCCAGCGCCTTTGGATTTTTTGTCACGTTTGGTGCTTATTTTGGACTGGCGCTCAGTGGCTTTGTGTGGAAAAACAACTGGCGGATCGGCAGCTATCATTTTGTGATGTCGCTGTTCACCCTTTATTTTCCACAATGGTTCTGGGGGGTGTCCACCGGCGAGGCGGCCGCCATCTACTGTCTTTTTTCGATACCGATTACAGCCAGCTTCATGCCTTATTTCAAACGCTTTTTTACTGCGCCACCAGGGTTGGTGCCCGCCTGATTCACAACCACTTATTCAGCAGCTCATAAAGCTTTTCCGGCATGACCGGCTTACTGATGTAATCGTTCATGCCAACTTCCTTACAACGGTTGACATCCTCCTGCAGCACATTGGCCGACATCGCAATCACGGGCAAATCAGTTAAGGTTGGATTTTTGCGGATTTCTGAGGTGGCTTCATAGCCATCCATTTCCGGCATTTGAATATCCATAATCACCAGATCAAACTCGGCGTCTGCCAACTTGTCCAGCGCCTGTACACCATTTTCAGCCACAGTCACATTGGCGCCGACCTGTTCCAGCAGGTCAACAGCGACTAACTGATTTATCTTGTTATCCTCAACCAGCAAAATGCTTTTCTGGCTCAGGCCTTGCTGAGTATTTGACTGTTGTGCTATTTCCTGTTTTCTCAACGGATATGACGACAGTTTGTTGGCTACCCCATTGAGTAAATCGGTTGGCGTCAACGGCTTCACCAGAACACCTTCCAGTCCGATGTGATCCACCTGATCAATCAGCTGGTCTTGTCGATACGAATTCAGTATAGCGATAACGTTATCCGGCTGGATACGGGTTTCCGCAATAATTTTACAAAGCCTTCGCTCAGCCTGATTATCCCAGTCCATTAAGACTAATTGGAAGGGCTCTTCTGCCTGATTAATTTTGCTTAAAGCCTGTTCACAATCAAGTGCTGTTTCAACCTGATATCCATAGGCCTGGAGAATGCTTGATGTCAGCTTGAGAAAACGGGCATTGTCATCAATCAGCAATAACCTGACACCTTCATCTGACATTTCAGCTTCCGCCGTATGGGGCTCATAGTTCAAGCGAAGAGTAAATCCAAACTCACTGCCCTTGCCCAGCTGACTCCGTACAAAAAACTCGCCGCCCATCAGTTCTATCAGGCGTTTGCAAATCACCAGCCCCAGCCCGGTGCCTCCGAATTGCCGTGTCGTCGACGGATCTGCCTGAGTAAAGGGGCGACCAAGACTCTGCAGCACGTTTTTGTTGATGCCTATCCCTGTATCGGACACTGAAAACTTGAGCAACACCTCGTCCCTGGTTTGATTGACTAATGCCGCTTTGAGAATAATTTCGCCCTGTTCAGTAAATTTTGCCGCATTACTGCAAAAATTCAGCAAGACCTGTTGTAAGCGGTGCATATCCCCTTTCAGCGTCTGCGGAATATTCGGTGCGATATTGATAATAAACTCTATGCCTTTATTTTGTGCCGGTAATGCCGACATTTCCGCCACTGATGCAAATAACATATCCAGATTGAATTGTGTAATTTCAACCTCAATCTTGCCAGCCTCAATTTTTGAAAAATCGAGTATGTCGTTGATTACTGCCAGCAACGTCTTCGCTGCAAGGTCAATTTTTTCGGCATAGATTTTCTGATGTTGACTGAGCTGCGTTTGCTGCAACAAGTGGTTAATCCCAATGATCGCGTTCATGGGCGTTCTGATTTCATGGCTCATATTGGCCAGAAAGCGGCTTTTCGCTTCAGTGGCCGATTCCGCAATGCTTTTTGCTTCATCCAGATCTCTCATGATATCTATCATGGCCAAACGCGCCTTTGTCTGCTCTTCTATCTTGGCTCTGAGTTCCTGCGTCAACCGTTTATGTTCGGTGATATTCTCTTCCACAATGACATAATTAGAGACAACACCCGGCTTGGAAAACAGAGCGGTAATTGAACTATGCACCCAATAGGCTTTGCCTGTTTTGCTTTGATTAATCAGTTCGCCTTGCCAAAATCCATTTTTCTCAACAGATTCCCAAACTTGCTCATAGATTTCTTTTGACTGCTGTTCGGCAATCAAAACTTCTGGTGTTTTGCCTAAGACATCCACCAGACTAAACCCGGTCAAGCGGGTAAATACCGGATTTACATATTCAATTTCCTTATTGATATCGGTAATGCAAACGGAAGAATTACTTTGCTCAATCGCCAGAATAAGTTTTTTATTCTGATCAATTTCCTGTTTTAGCGCACGGGTTCTGATCGCAACTTCGCTTTCCAGTTGCTCTCTAAGCACTTTACGCGCTTTTTCACTGGCCAAACGCGAAGTCACATTTTCCACAACGGAAATTATAGCGATGACTTCATTATTGTTTTTGGTCAATGCTGTATTATGCCATTGGCAGTGAATCACCTGCTGCTCATGTGTAAGATTGCGGTTTATCGAAAATTCACCACCGGTTTTGTTACGTAATTGAACAAACATCCGTTCGACGATGGGTCGATCAGCTGTTGCCACCAGCAGATCGACCGCATCTTTTCCAAGCACCTCTGCCTTGGTATGCCCAAACAGTTTTTCGGCCGCAGGGTTCCAGTCTAAAATATGTCTATTTGGACTAAACTCAATGATCGGTAATTGGCTTCTCTCCCTATATAGCACCAACCGTTGCTGAGCATCATCAAGGCTTTGCCGTATGTCCATATTTTTTAATTCCACCGATATCCTGACTGAATACAACATCAGTAAATCATTGATCTTGGGAATATCCGCAAATGATTTACACGTCAACAAGGCCAGCACGCCGATGAAGCTATTTTCATCATTGTAGATGGGCACTCCGATATAGCCTTGAATACGCATGTCCTGCAACAGAGTGTCTTCCGGAAAGAGAGACTGAATTTTTCGTGGATAAATACATATCCCGCCATCTTGTACATCGGCACAAGGCGTGCCCGGCATTTGATAGGAAACATTGTCCAGCAGGCACCCCTGATGAACCAGGGTGATTGTATTCATCCTTGTTCTTTCAAGCGGATCCACCAACCCGACAAACGCATAATCTGCATTGACTAAAAGCGCCATTTGATCCAGCATTGACTTCAGCAATTCAACATCTGTGTCGGTTGACGATACGATACTGGTGATTGCATTCTGCACAACTCTGCGCTGTTCAACCATTTTATTGAAATTGAGTAATGGTTGAGTCAACTCTTTATAGGTGTGGTGATACCGTAAAGGATTAACCACACCTTGTGCGGCATTGTTTAACCCTTTGGCTAATAAATCAACCGAGTTGGTCAGCGCCCAGGTAAACCGCCTGAGCATCCAGAAACCTGCCAATAACATCACCATGCCGATCAGCACAGGCCAACGCAGCATTTGTCCAGTGCGGGTATAAACCGATGCTAATGAAATTTTTGTGATAATTTGCCCCTTTACATCAGGCAACGCGTGTTTCAACATGATGACTGATTGCTGCGGATTCCAAAATACCTTTTCAGGCAAACCAGGGTGAATTTCGGTTGTCTGTTGCAGCATCAGAGGCATCCTCTCTTCCCCCAAAACCAGCCATCTGTTGAACCGCGAAGAGGCCTCCAGAGGGGGATTAAACAAACGCTGGATAAAAGGCGCAGAATCTAGTTGAACCCATACCCATATGCTTTTTTCATTGCTCAGCTTGATCGGCATCAGCATAAACCAGTAATGCCTGTGCATCTGACTCGGTCTTATCAACAATTGCGTGGTTAATTGATCGCCCCGGGATATCGACTCAACCCGCGAATCTTGCAGGCTTATCGACTTAACGACATCATCAGACGACATTAATCTGACCATCAATCCATCAGACTTGTGCCAGCCATCCAAAAAATCACCACCTGCCGAAGTTAAGATAACCCCTTTGACTAAACTCTGATGTTGCAATACTTGCTGCAACGTGTAGGAATGTTGGCTGAACTGTGCCGTCTCTGCTTTATGTGCTTGTGGCAGGCCAAACACGGGCGTTAACTGTTCTTCAATGTCATGAATGTGCTGAGCGATGCGCATTCCTATCAACTCGCCCTGAAGGGTGGCATCATGGATGGCAGCACCTTTTTCACGTAGATAATAGTGATAGCTGATAAAAGCCAATATCAAAATTATAACGACAGAAAAAATTATCCAGCCCACGAGTAAAGTGGATTTGAATGATCTGTGTGTTTTTTTGCTCACATTTACCTACAAAGAAAAATAGTGCACATGGGAAGTCTAAATTATCAAGAAAAAGCGAGCCATTACGCGATTGAGTCTCCTTCCTAAAACAGGGATCACAGTATTGCTGAGTAATGAAAGCACAGTGACTCAATCATGGCGGCCATGAAACTCGGTTAAGCCGAATTAAACAAAAGGCATTTCTAACGGCTTATGTATAAAATCTTCTGCGCCCAGGGTGAGTCCATGCTGTTCATCTGCAAAGCCTTCCAGACTGGTCAAAAAAATAACAGGTCTGTCAGCAAACCCATTCAACGATTTTAATTTTTTACATGCTGTAAAACCATCCATTTCAGGCATGACAATATCCAACAAAATTAAATCTACAGGTTGACAAGATTGCACATAATCGAGTGATTTCTGACCGTTTGATAAGGTCCCCACCTCATAAACCGGAGACAATAATTCATTCAGTATCAGATGGTTATCCACCTGATCATCGACAGCCACAATATATTTTGTATTACCCATCAAGCTCTCCGGCTATTTTGTCTGCGTCATTTATTAACGCCATGAGCTGTTGTCTCAGTTGAGTGACTAATACGAACGCCTGTTTGTCTCTGCTTTTGGCATACTGTTCTACCTGACTGGAAAGCTGTTGCAAACCATCTGCGCAAATATTGCCGCTCGTTCCTTTAAGGCTATGAGCGAACATTTTCAGCGCATCAAAATCGCATGTAGACTCAATATTTTCCAATTCTTCTAATTTCTTTGGATGTTCATTTATTAAAAAATTTAGCAGTTTTATTATAAATGCATGGCGTTGATTATAACGTTGTAGCAACTGCTCCAGGTTAATCGCACATAAAACATTATTATTCATTTTATTCTGTCTATCCGAGTGTTTAGGCATTGCACATAGGGCTGTTTTGTAAGTTTTAGCCGAATCATGGGTATTTGATCCAGACAGTCTTCAATAGTTAAGTCTTAATGACTTACTTTAGTTTCACCCCCAATTATTGCAAGGAGGTTATCGGGTTCGTATCTCACCATATCATTACTCCGACCTATTCACGCCCCAACCTTTGCTAATTCTTCTATACTTTTTTTAGATCAACCGTTAGTTACTTCATGAGTCCAAAATTTCGTCAATACCCACTTTGTATGCCCGTCGCGTTCGCAATATTCCTTGGGTTTTGTTTTCCCATTGGCGCGACAGCCTTACTCATAATTGTAAAAAATTTATCACCAACGCTAGACAACGTATATCTTCTGCACCGCAATCATCTGCTTTTGTGGATTATCTGGACGGCTCCAATAGTACTAGGCATATTTGGCTTTATTCTTGGCAAAGCCTTACAAGATTTAAAGCATCAGGTAGAGCTGTCAAACAACAATAAAACCGAATTGCAGACGCTTATTGACTCTGTGGCCAGCGCGATTATCACCATCAATAAAAAAGGGGTTATCACCAGTTTTAATCACGCCGCCGAAAACATGTTCGGTTACTCAGCTAATGAAGCCATTGGCCTTAACATTAAGAACATGATGCCCAATAAAGTCGCCAATTTGCATAATACCTACATTAAGAGTTATTTGAACACGCAACAATCTTCCATAATGGGTAAGCGTAGAGAAGTGGAGGGCAAACGAAAAAATGGTGTCGTTTTTCCTATGATTTTGCAGGTTAATCGCATGGATTTACACGGAGAAATCATGTTCTCGGTGGTTATTGATGATATTTCCATGCAAAAAGCCATGCAGGATCAACTTCATCAGGCACAAAAAATGGAAGCTATCGGACACTTGGCGTCTGGCGTTGCCCATGAAATCAATACCCCTATCCAATATATTGGCGACAATCTGAATGCGCTGGATGATAACCTGAAAGACCTGGTCAAGTTTTTGTCCATTTCAGAAAGCATCATTGCCGAAGCCAGCGATGAAATCCGAATCAAATGGAATCAATTATCAGAGAATTTTGATATTGATTATATCTTGCAAGATTCTCCCACGGCGATAAAACAATCTCTGGACGGCATCAGTAAAGTTGCAGAAATCGTCTCTGCCATGAAAGCCTATGCACATAGCGATTCTAAATCCCTGGCTCCAGTTGATATTAACGAACTCATCAAAAACACTTTAATTATCAGCAAAAATCAATATAAATACCAGGCAGATGTTGAAACCAAACTAGTAGATAACCTGCCTCAAGTCGAGTGTTATGCCAATGAAATTAATCAAGTGTTGATTAATCTGATTGTAAATGCATCAGACGCTATTGAAGAAAAAGGCAAGGGAAAGGGACTCATCAAAATCAGCAGTCAGCTCAACGACAACGGAATACTGATTTGTATCGAAGACAACGGCATAGGGATTCCTAAAAACATACAGGACCAGGTCTTCAATTTATTCTTTACGACAAAAGAGGTCGGCAAAGGGACAGGACAAGGACTTAGCATTGCACACAAAGTGATTGTGGAAAAACATCATGGTCATTTCCACTTTGAATCCAAGGAAAATCTGGGGACAACATTTTATATTGAACTACCTTTGAAAACAGAAGGTAACAATTTTGACACACAATAATGACACGAACGATTCTATTTGTAGACGATGACGATAATATCATCAATGGCATTAAACGCATGTTACGAAAAGAGCGTGAACGCTGGCAATCGTATTACGTCAACTCAGGCGAAAAAGCTTTAAAATTAATGGACAACACGGCCATCGACCTGATTGTGACAGATATGATGATGCCAGGGATGACCGGTGACCAACTCTTGCAAAAAGTTGCTGACAAATTTCCATCCACTGTTCGTATGGTGTTAAGCGGCTATGCTGATGATGACGCTTTAAAAACAGCGGTTAATGTATCGCATCAATATTTAACCAAACCTTGTACCCCCGAACTTCTCAAAGAAGCCATAGCCCAGGTCTTCACCATTCAAGACTGCATCAGCAACCCGGTGTTGTGTGACAACATTGGCGACATTAATCAACTCCCCAGTCTTCCTCGCATTTATCAGGAACTGCAACAGGAAATAAATACGCAGAATAGTGATGCTCACAGCATCGCCGCCATCATTTCCAGAGATATGGCGTTATCCGCCAAGCTATTGCAAATTGTCAATTCCCCCTTTTTTGGGATGCAGCGCAAAATATCAAATTTGGACGAAGCCATTAATATCATCGGTACGAAGAAGCTCAGTCACCTTGTGTTGAATACGTTTGTGCACGCTTCTTTCAACGTCAAAAACAAACAATTCACCCGCTACCTGGATTATTTGACAAAAGACTCATTGCGCACGGCAGAATTAGCCAAACAAATTTCACTGGCTGAAAAGCAACAGGGTGACCGCCCCGACCAAGCCTACTTGGGCGGCCTGCTGCATAATCTTGGACTCTTGATTTTCATGTCCAAGCTACCCGAAAAATTTGAACAGCTGATTCAACAAGTCAACGAGTCTGACTTACCCGTCGCTAACATAGAAAAACAAATCATGGGCTTCACACACAGTGAAGCCGGTGCCTATGTCCTGGGCTTATGGAAGATTCCTCCACGTATCACCGAGTCGATTCTATTACAAACCATTCCCAGCCAAACTGATTTCAATGGCATGAATGCCCTCACTGCAGTTCATGCGGCAGCCGCTCTGCTCAATCCCCCCGTCACCCCTGAAGTAGGCCGGTTATTTAGTATGAATCTAGATTTAGAATACCTAAAGCGAATTAATAAACTTGATAGCGTCGCGCAATGGGAACACCTGGCTGAAAAATTAACCCAGCAACTGGAACGCCGTAATGACTCATAACGCCTCGAAAAAATCAAAAATTTTGTGTGTAGATGACGAAGCCAACGTGTTAGCTTCATTACAACGTACGCTGAGGCGGCGCCATCATGTGGATACTGCATTAAGCGGTGAAGAGGCATTGTGCAAACTTGCTGATAGCCACGATTATAAAGTCATCGTTTCCGACTACAACATGCCTAACATGGACGGCATCGCGTTATTAAAACAAGTCAGTAACGCAACCCCCAATGTCATTCAGATTATGCTAACCGGAAAAGCCGAATTGGAAATGGCCATTCAAACGGTCAATGAAACCGATATCTTCCGTTTTCTGGCCAAACCTTGTGAGCCTCTCATATTACGAAAAGCCATCGATGATGGCATTGAATACTACGACCTGATCGAATCTCAAAAACAGTTAACCCGTGAGCTTGAACAAGCAAATACATTACTTAGCAAACAAAAAGCGGCGCTGGAACAGGAAAAACAGCTGGCTAACTCAATTCTGATCAATATTGGCAACCGACATGCCAGCAATTTAACCGGACTCAACTGGCAAATACGTCCCATGGAACAAGTGGGTGGCGACCTGGTTTTATCCTATCTGCACCCCTCAGGCGTTTTACATGTCATGCTGGGTGATATTACCGGGCATGGTCTGCCAGCGGCCCTTGCGGCCTTATCTACCGCCGACGCTTTTGAAATGCTGAGTATCAATAACTTAAACGTTGCTGACATTGCTCAAGGTATAAATGAAAAACTTAATCAAACCCTACCTACTGGCATTTTTTGTGCCGCCATGTTGATCCGCTACGACATTTACCATCAACAAATTGATATATGGCATGGCGGATTGCCCGATGGGGTTTTAATTAATCGTCAGCAAAACTCTTTCACCCCCATCCGCTCAGATAATTTGCCATTAGGTGTATTAGCGGGACAGAACTATACAACGTCCACACACTCTTTCTCGAGTAATGACTTTGACTCACTATTCATTTGTACAGACGGTGCGACTGAACAAGTCAATGAACAAAATGAAATGTTTGGTGATGCCAGGCTTACCCCGCTTTTGAGTACCCCCCCCTCAGACACCTCATTGATTGAATCAATCACACGCCACATTGATATGTTTAGAGGCGATGCAGCTCAATCTGACGATTTATCTATGCTTGAATTAGATTTCAAACAATTATCGCAGGCCTTACAAACTAACAATAATATTTAGGTGATCTTGATATGAATGAATCCGCCCCGATCAGTCAGAAAATATTATTTGTCGATGATGAGCCGCGCTTACTCGAAGGCATCAAAAGACAATTGCGTCGAGAATTTGACATATCCGTGGCAGAAGGCGCCCAACAGGGTCTGGATACTTTGGCCAGTGAAGGCCCTTTTGCACTGGTTATCTCAGATTACAATATGCCTGACATCGATGGCATTGAATTTCTCAGCCAAGTCTACAGGCTTTATCCGCAGACTGTGTTAGCCATGCTGACAGGGCGCGCCGAACTGGAACTGGCTATCAAAGCATTGCATAAAGGTCATGTTTCGCGCTTTTTAAACAAACCCTGCCCCAAAGAACTACTGGTTCAGACAATTTCAGACTGCCTTGAACAATACCGCCTGAGCATGAATGAAAAACGGCTACAGGCTCAAATAGAAGAAAGCAATCATAAATTACAAAATTTGAACCAGCATCTTGAAGAACTGGTCGATGAACGCACTGAAGCACTGAAGACCCAATATCGTTATGTAAGCGCATTAACCAAAATGGAAAACAGTCATGAAATCATCAGCGCGTTGCTCAAAACAACACTAGAAATGCTACCCTCAATGCACGCGGCGCTGTTTTTAAGCTTTGATAATGATGATGTTTTCATTCCGCATGCGACAAAGCCACACTCATTCTCGCCTATTCCAAGAGAACACATCACAACCGGAATTATTGCTGATTTGCTGAACCAACAGAAGGCTTGGATCAACATCCCACAAAATCACTTATCAAGCGTTGATCTATTGTTTTTTCAAGACACCCCCAGAACCTGCATCCCATTAAACGCCGATCAATCCGCTATAGGTGTTTTGACATTAAGCGGTGATGAAGAAACGGTTTTGGATGAAACGCTGGTTAACTCCTTAAAAACATTGGCCAATGCCACGGCTTCTGCATTAATCAGTCACGGGCACCTTGAAGCGCGTAATGAAGCGCAAGATGCCATTATCACGGCATTGGCCAAACTGTCTGAATATCGTGACAATGAGACCGGCGCTCACTTATTACGGCTTAAAAAATACTGTGGCCTGATCTGCGATATTCTGTCAACAACCAACAAATATAAAGATACGGTCAATGAACAATTTAAAGCCGACCTGGTGCGCTCTTCTCCTATGCACGATATAGGCAAAGTGGGCATTGCCGATGCCATCTTAAAAAAACCCGGCAAACTCTCAGGCGACGAATTTGCCATTATGCAAACCCATGCCACCATCGGAGGTGATACCTTACGCTCGGTGTTTGAACAATATAAGTCCCAGACATTTATAAAAAGCGGTATGGAAGTCGCCTACTATCACCATGAGAAGTGGGATGGCAGTGGTTACCCTAATGGCATTGCCGGTGAAGATATTCCGTTAACCGCGCGCATTTTAACGGTTGCTGATGTTTATGATGCGCTTACCACCAAACGCGTTTATAAACCGGCCTTCCCAAGGGAAAAGGCAAAAGCATTGATCGAAGAGGGTCGTGGTACACATTTCGACCCAGACATTGTGAATGCCTTCCTTGCCAATGAAGAACGCTTCCACCAAATAGCCGATAGCATGGCAGATGAACCCATTCCTTCCTGAAAAAATAGTGCCCCCCTTACAAAAACATGTTTGTAGAACAAGATGAACGTCCACATATCCTTGTTATAGACCCGGATTCATGGCTTAAAGTCCAACTGGATATGGTTTTAAATGGCATGGTATTAGAGGCTTCTGAACTGTCTGAACTCGATATTGGTGTACAGGACTTTATTATTGAAGGCTTCACTGATTACAAAGAAGGAATCGCTCACATCGAACAATGGTTTGACTCTGGTTTACAATACCCGCTGGTATTTATTGAATACGAACAGGGCGAAAACACCACCGGTCTTGATTTGATTATGCAATTATGGAATAAAGATCCGGACATGCACTTTATTTTGTGCTCGGCAGATAAAACCCTGAGCTGGGAATTAATCATGCAACATGTCGGCCAGTCGGATCAACTCCTGTTTCTCCAAAAACCTGCAGGTGACCTGGAACTACGACAAGCCGTACATGCCATGACCAGAAAATGGCAACTTAGCAAACAATCGCAAAATGTCATGAGCTTTCTGGAAGCACAAGTAAAGCAACGTACTCTGGAAATCGAAGCCGCAAATAAAAAGTTACTTCAATCAGAAAAACTGGCATCAGTCGGTCAACTTGCTGCCGGTGTTGCGCATGAAATCAATACCCCGTCACAGTATCTGAATGACAATATCACTGCGATCAAAGACTATTTTCTTGATCTGTCAGAGTATATTGGTTTTGTCCAGCAACAGCTCACTAAACTGGACACTGGCAGTTTAAATGAATGCAACAGCCAGGCAGACAAACTCGACCTGGCATATATTATGGAAGATATGCCCTCTGCGATTGAACAATCGCAACATGGTATAAAGCAAATTTCCCGCATCGTACAGGCCATGAAGGGTTTCTCCCATATGGGGCAGGATCAAATAACCCGGTTTAGTCTCAATACCGCCCTGGAGAACACTTTAATCATCGCCAAAAGCAATTATAAATACATTGCAGATGCGGAAACGGCGTTTACCCAAAACATTCTCATTGATGGCTACCCCGGCGAATTAAACCAGGTCTTTCTTAACCTGATTACCAACGCAGCCCATGCTATAGAAGAAAAGCAGCAGGGACGGGGGCTAATTACCATTACCACTCGCCTGCAAGACGATCATGCCATTATTTCCATAGGGGATACCGGTACCGGTATCCCTGAACAAGCCAAAGATAAAATATTTGACCCTTTTTTTACGACCAAGGATATCGGCAAAGGTACGGGGCAAGGTTTAAACATCGCTTACACTATCATTACTGAAAAACATAAAGGCGAAATTACTTTTGAATCAACAGCAGGCGAAGGAACCACATTCGTCATTCGCCTGCCCATCCATCATACTGAGTCAGCAATGCATGACGGCTCAATAATCATGTGAAGGAACGACCGAGACAAGGCGTTGTGTTCAGGTAACAATACGGTAACACGGTTGATAATGCTTGCCCGGCAACTTCATACGCCCCTGGCTGACAAACGCTTTTAGCAAGTCGTCCACTGGCAGCATGATTTCCTTATCTCCCTTGATCTCGAAATGCCCATGCTTTTCGATGGCATTAATACCTTCTTCCTTGACATTACCAGCGACAATGCCAGAAAACACCTTGCGCAAATTGGCCGCCAGATGATGACAGTCCTGCTGTTTATGTAAGGCCAGTCCCGCCATGTTTTTATGACTCGGAATAAACGGCTGTTGCAAATCAGGCGTGATTTTTAACAGCCAGTTAAAATTGAACGCATCCGCACGATCAATTCTGAACTGTTTCACCTTGCTGATGCCCTGCTGAATTTCCCGTGCAACTTTGGCCGGGTCATCAATAATAATCTGGTATTTTTGCTGCGCTTCCAGCCCCAGCGTGTCTCCAATGAATTGATTAACCTGTTTAAAATAGGCTTCTGCCGAACGTGGCCCGGTAAAAACAAGGGGAAACGGGAGGTCGGCATTATCCGGATGCAACAATATCCCCAGCAAATAAAGAATTTCTTCGGTCGTCCCTGCACCGCCGGGAAACACGACGATGCCATGACCAACGCGGACAAACGCTTCCAGGCGTTTTTCAATATCCGGCAAAATCACCAGTTCGTTGACTATCGGATTTGGCGATTCGGCTGCAATTATCCCCGGCTCAGTAATGCCAATGTAGCGACCATCATTAATCCGCTGTTTTACATGACCAACGGCCGCCCCTTTCATTGGCCCTTTCATTGCCCCCGGCCCGCAACCGGTGCAAATATTCAAACCACGCAAGCCAAATTCATAGCCGACTTCCTTACAATACTCATATTCTTCACGGACGATGGAGTGCCCTCCCCAGCACACCACCAGGTTTGGATCGGTATGCGGTCGAATGATATTTGCATTACGCAGGATATGAAACACCGCATCGGTAATACTTTCAGAGCTGTGTACGGAATAACGGGGGTTTTCATTGATCTCGTTGTTGACATAGACAATGTCACGCAACACGGCAAACAGATGCTCCTTGATACCCTTGATAATTTTGCCGTCAACAAAGGCGACACCGGGCGCACCTTGCACTTCCAGTTTGATACCGCGCTCTTCCTGAATCACCTTGATTGAAAAATCAGGATATTTGGCCAGCATTTCGCGTCCGTCATCAGAATGATTCCCACAATTCAAAACGGCCAGCGAACATTTATGCAGTAACTGGTAACTTCCTCCCTGGCTGGTATCCAGTAATTTGTTGACTTCGGATTTGGACAATACGGCCAGCTGGCCGTTAGGTGAAACGCGTGTATCTATCGATGTCTCATTCATAGATTGATGACTTAATTGAGGCAGTAAATGTGTCGCTTATTTTTTCTAACAGGCTGTTTAAAAACGATTGCACTTGCCAATTCGGCGTTAAAAAATGACTCAAACGCTCATTTACGTCATGTAAACTGCGCTTTTTCATCACTATTGCCTTGCATTGACCCCGCTCATAACATTTTTCAACAACCTGCTAAACGACGTAAGCCTGAATACTCAGCTATTAAATTGAAGTGTAGGTAGCAGTGATGTTACTTGATCGCTTTGATAAGCTTTACAACATGGCCGCTGACAGGATCGACCCGCACTTTATCAAACGCGCATGATTTGACATTTTTTACCGTTTCCCTGTTGATATTCGCTCCCATCATACGTTTAACCACAGGATTGAGAAAATTCATCGTTGCAGCCAGTGCCGCGTTGGAACTTAAAACATGTTCAAGTAATAACACCTGACCACCGGGCTTGCATACCCGGTACAATTCCTGCAGCCCGCGCTTGGGGCGCGGCACAGAACAAAACAGGAAGGTACCAATCACGGTATCGAAGCTGTTATCCGCAAAGAACAACTGTTCAACATCCATTTGATCCAGCGCGACATTAACAGGACGTCGCTGCAGTTTGTTTTTTGCCTGCCTTAACATGACCGGACTAAAATCAATCGCCGTCATCTGCTTCTCGGCTGGATAATACGGAAAGTTTTTGCCGGTACCGACACCCACTTCCAGGACGTGCTCGCCTTCAACCTGATGCCATATCTGCTTGCGCAACCGCGAAAAAAACAGGCCCTCTATCATACCTTCCATAACATCAAAAAAAGGGGCTATGCGGTTATAACGCCTGAGTGTCTCTTCCTGTTCAGTAGACATGCCTGTTTCCTGATAGTAAATGAGGATTGATTAATCTTCCAGCTGTTGTATGCCGTCCAGCTGCCAGCCCTGTTGCAGACTGTTGCGGGTTTTCACAAAATGCCAGACTTCTCTGACCTGGGCTGACTGTGCTTCAACATTTTCTCTCAGAATACAATCAAACAACACGACCGCTTCCATTTCGCCACCAAAGTCCCTAACCTCTAGCAGCTCTGAATTCAATTTCAAAATATCGGTTTGATGGGCTTCAGTCGAGTCATTCAACTGTTGTTGAATATCGGCAAATACCTGATCTGTTGTCATACTACGTATGCTTGTCAGATCTTTCTCGTCCCATGCTTTCTGCAACATTCTGAACGCGTTTTCTGCACCATTCAGAAAATCCCATTCATCAAACCCCGCAGGCAGATGTTTCTGTTCCGTTTCCGCAGCCTGTGAGACATCTTGTTGAATCGATGCATTGTTCTTATCAAACATAACATCGGTATCAAATCCGTCATCGTCCTGAAATCCTTGGTTTGATTGTTCGCGTGGTCGATTATGGCTACGATCAAATTGATAGCCATCATCATATTGCCGCTGATAACCCGCAGCCTGAGCATGGCCTTGTCGACTACGTGCAGCAAACAAGCGGAACAATAAATAGGCGATGCCGCCAAACACCAGAATATCCATGAAATTCATGCCTTCAAACGCGCCACCGAAAAACAGTGACCCCAGCAAGCCCCCTAACGCCAATCCGCCAAGTAACCCCATAAATCCACCACGACGGGACATTCTATCCCGCGCTGCCTGATTATGCTGATTGGCTTTTTGCTGTTTTGCCGTTCGTTGCGATGAGGTCTTACTGTTGCGACGATACGGAGAACTGTAATAGTTTTTGCTACCAAAAGATTTGCCGCCGCCAAAACGCTTGGCCTCAACATCAGGCACGCCGGAAAATGACAGCGTAAGCGTAATTAAAACAGCAGAAATCAAGGAAAATTTATTTTTCATAGTGTTGTCTTTTATAGTGCTTGAAGTCGAACAAAAGCATAGCCATACAAACAAAATATGCGGCAAATTTAAAGCTTTTCAAGGTACTGAACAAGCAAAAAATGCCTGCAGTTCAATTTGATGAGGAATCAGTAGATGTATTTTACAGTAAGTACACTGCAAATAATATGTTGGAAAAATGCTGATCGGTCAGGGTTTATCAACCCGTACTCAAGATGCAAAATTATCAAAAAAATGCACCCGCTAATGACCTCTGCTTATTCATTAGCTGATGTCCGTAGATGTCTTTCATGTTAGTTCCAGGAGGCCGTCGGGTTACACAGTTCGTAGCGAGGCGATTGGGACAGCGCGCGCATTCTTTTGTATTTTCTGCCCGTTTCAACTCACTGAAGTAGATCGACCAAAGATTTTCTGACAATGTTTTGCGACGATCACCTCTTGATGAGCATGAACAAATGGTCACCGAAATTGCTTGCGCCTTGGCTACAACCTCAGCAGAACCATCGTCTACTCAACAGCATGTGCCACGATAGCTCTCACTACATTGCTGCTGCGAAAAACCTGTTTTCTCATCATTTGCTGACCCTGAAACCGGAAGCATTACCTACATTAATAAAACAGCTTTTAATAGCATGATCATTGTCCTCATCACCGCACCTTTGTTGTTAAGTTGACATTATTTAGTTCGGATTTATTAACTCATGGCGCTAAAAACTCAACGATGAAGCCGCTCACTATAGCCACTATTTTTTAAACTCATATATCTCTAATCTTTGTCGTTTTATACTCTAGGCTTTATTTGCCATTGCACCGATGAACTCATGGATAAAGAAAAACTAGACCAGTGTAAACACATCCTTTCCAAAAGCTTTCTGTTTGAATCGCTGGATGCCGATGAAATTGAACGATTACTCGCCTACACCCGCCGCAAAAAAGTCAAAAAAAAGGACATCATTTTCTCCAAGGGAGATTCCGGAGGGCAGTTGTATGCCATATTAAGCGGCAAAGTCAGAATCAACACCTTATCTATGGAAGGTAAGGAAATCACCCTGCGTATAATAGAAGAGGGTGATTTTTTTGGTGAAATAGCGATGTTTGATCATGAAACACGCAGTGCATCAGCTATCATGCATGAAACAGGCGAGCTGCTGATTATCGAGCAGGCCAATTTCAAAAAATTCCTGGAACATACTCCCAAAACATCGTTTACCTTGATCATGGCCCTTTGCTCAAGGCTTAGACATACCACAGAATTATTGGAAGATACGTTATTTCTCAGCCTGCCTGTCAGGTTAGCAAAGAAGGTAATGGACTTATCTGACAAGCATGGTCAACCAAAGGACGGAGGCATATTTATTAATCTGAAGTTATCTCAAACTGAATTGGGGCATTGTGTCAACAGCTCGCGAGAAAGTATCAACAAGCTTCTGAGGGAGTGGTCACACGCAGGCATTATTGATTTTCAGAAAGGCTATATGACTGTAAACAACTATTCCATGCTTGAAGATATTGAAGCGGATGAAGGAGAAATGTAAACTGTCTGAGTCAGATAGTTTGCAGGAGGCTGTCAATTTTGAATTGATAGCGTACTCACCTAAACATTTTAAAATTTCGTTTTAAAGCTATCCTTCGCATCGCAATGGAAAATCGCAGATGTTAAACAACCATCATACTGAAACACAGCTGAAACAACGCTTTTTATTATTTTGGCAATCGCGAATCCACCAGGCCCCGATTGAGCAGGAAAAGATTGATGTTGTATGGCGTTTTGTTTCTCAGCATTACAATACAGACAAACGCCACTATCATGGGTTAAATCATATTTATCATTGCCTGGACAGCATGGATCATGCCCTTGATTATATTGATGATCCGGACGCCATGCTAATGGCGATCTTCTTTCACGATGTCGTTTGTGACCCGCAAATAAAAGGCAACGAGCAAAAAAGCGCCGACTTGTTTCAGCTTATTCATCAAGACACCCTCAGTGATGACTTTATTCAACGTGTCTATACACTCATTCTGGCAACGACTCACTCTTTTAAACCTGAAACTAACGATGAAAAAATCATTTGTGATATTGATTTATCCAGCTTTGCCCTGCCCTGGCGGTTATTTCTGAAAGACAGTGATGCGGTTAGAGTGGAAAGCCTCCATCTAAGCGATGACATGTATTATGAAAAGAAATGCAAGTTTTTGAAATATCTGCTGAATCGCCCCAAAATCTATTACAGCCACTTTTTCTTCAACCGCTGTGAACAAAAAGCCAGAAAAAATATCACGCGGTTTATCCGTTCAATTCAAAAACAAGGGCATGGCTGTGCGTTAAATTGATACCTTCCCTGGCATCATTTTAATCACTGTTTGGTTAAAGTCCGCAAAGGCTACCATCAACGAGAGAACCATCCGCCAAGTCAAAACATAACCTGTACGGCGTTCCCCCTGATATAAATTCATAGCCAAGGAAAGGACTGCCTGTTTTGGCAAACGTAATTTCAGGGCATCCCGCTTTACGCATGCCGCCAGCATACACAAGTTTATCAATAGGGTCTTGAGCCGGCACGGACGTACCTTCTCCCTGACAATTAAGCTCGGTATATGCATTCATTTTGGTTACACATCCATTACCCCCTCTTTCAACTGAAATACTTGCCTGATTAGCCGTCAACGGGGATCCATCTCCAGGGTCTATTGATTTTTCTTCCAGATTGAGACATTCAGTTGATGCCGATACTGCTCCTGGTTCCGGCACCGGTACAGGCACCGGCCCTTCAGTTAAACAGGCATCAAATTTTGGCCCCCAACGATGTTTGTTACGCGTTTTAAAACCCATACCAATAGGTCCAACCCTGCAGGTATCGGCGACAATTTCAAATGAATCAAACGTTCTATGTTTATGCCCTTTTTTATATCCTTCATCATCATCTTCATATTCCTTATGGGGCATCAATGTGGTCACGGTGGCCGGATAACCTTCCAGATATTTAATGCGGCCTGGCCCTCCTTCACTGCATTCTCCCTGGCTTACGACCTCGTCGCCTGAAATTGAAACGCCACAAGGAACGCCTATTTGCACATTACGGATAGACCAAAGGGTTTTGCTTCCCTGTTCTAACGCATATGAAAACCGGCAATGCTCAGGCCCAACTTTGGTTACACTATTCAACGCAGGATAGATGGTATTCGTCTCATCACATTCCTGCGCCGATACTATTGGAGATAACGGAAGCAATGCCACCGATAAAACGCCCATCAGCACCCTGATATTATTTTTTTTCATTTATTATTTCCTCTTGTTTTTAAATGGCAGACATTACTCATTTCTTTCAGAGGATAAAGGCGGAAAAATAATAAAACGACATCATATTTCCTTAACTTACCTCAATTGGCGCGCTTATCATCCTCAAAAAGACAAGGTAATTCGGGAGTATAGAAACTGGCTTGGCTGTATGGCCGGATTGTCTCTATCAATATCAAAATAATTAAATTTTTCATTCGTAATATTACTGGCGCCAAGACTGATAAAACCATAACGTCTTGGCAGACGATAGTTGACTGAAGCATCTATTGTCCAAAAATGGTCTGCCCCTTCTACAAACGTGCCTAATGAAGAACTTCTTTCAAAGCGCCCTTGTTGATCAACATACATTGCCTGCAAAGATAAGCTGAGCCCAGTACGGTCAAACACATTTAAAGCCAGGGGAATCCGGTGGGTCTGAAGATATTCTGCACCATCCGAAAAAACGCTATCACGGTTGAATTTTTCCCATTCATGGCGCGCACTCACAGCTAAAAATTCAAATGGCGTCCAATAAAAATATGCTCGTGCTATATCTTCTTGCCAACTGGATTGTTGCGTTGTTAAACCTGAATCTATAAACGGTACATCCAAATCCCGGTAACTGTATTCTGCGCCTATAAATACCTGTTTACCAAATTTCTGATCAATAGCGACCCCGTATCGCCATGCATCGGTTGCATTAAAATCGTCATAAAACTGGTTAAAGCCTGCAACTTGTGTGGGCTCAAGCGTTTGATCATAAGCTAATGTTCTTTTTAATGTTCTAAACGCCGCTGCCCGTATAGTTGTATCAGGCAACGGGTTCCAGACAAAACCAAGCTTGGGGTTGAGCTGATCCCTGCTTGCACTGCCCCGTTGATCACTTTCAAAAAAATCTGCAGACAGACCCAGCGTCAACGTTACATTTTCAAACACATCAAAGGAACTGTATAAATACGCATTAAAATGCTCAACATCTTTGTCTGAATTTGACCTGCTGGATACCTGAAAAGAAGGTAAAAAAGGTGGCGTAATAGTCACACGCGATAAAATATCTTCAGCACTATCTACCTTGAAGTACCCTACGCCACTGACAAATCTGTATTTTTCAAACGATAAAAGATGCTGGATTTCCCCGGCGTATGAGGTATCTTTTCCATCAATCTCAGTATGCAGGATACTACTGGGATCATCAGAAATATCCCTTTTTGACTCTTGATAAGAAAAATTACCCAACACTTTGGAAATTTCAGAAAACTCATGACGAAACCCCGCTCTGATAAAATGCTTTTCAACCTGTTTATTTAAATTTGCCTTGAAATCATCCTGAAAAAAACGCAGTTGTTGATCCCCAATCATCAGGTTTCTATACCGGTATTCAGCTTGAACACTGGTTTCTGGTGATATTTCAAATTGAAAAAATGCGGTCGCAACATCATCAATTTGATCAGCATTCTCTCGCCAACCCTCTGTCTCAAAATTGCTGAAACCCAGACTGAACGAAGCACGGTCGAATATCCCAGAAACGATCGCTTCACCACCATGTGTATCATTACTGCCGTATAACCCACTTCCCTGAAACGTCAAACCATCACGATTGAAAAGCGGATTAAATTCGTTAAATGACAACCCGCCAGGACCACCTGAACTGATCAGAAACAGGTTACTTTCTGACAGGCGTGGTTGAATGGGCGTCATATTATTGGGTTGCAGTAATTGTGACTGCAGCAGCTCACTGACTCGCGCAATTTCATGGCGTGGCAGTGCCGAATAGGAATCGGCCAGTAAGCGGTGCGCTGAATGATTGCCGGGATCTGTATTCACCGACTTCCAGCCTTCTACTAACGCAAGTTGTTGAAAACCAAGATCCGAATATATCCTGGCGGTTGCTGCACTTCGTGCCGCCAAATCTTCATCCAGCGCTAATTTTGAGCGATACACTGCACGGTTATTGTTCAATTCAATCGCTTTTTCAGCATCCCGCAAAGCCTTTACCGGGCGGTTTGTCGTTTGTTTCTGGATGGCGCTGTATAAATATGGGGTTGGATCTTTATCATCCATTTCTTTGGCAGTGAGAAATTCCTGATCCACAACGTTTGTATCACGCCGTTGTTCATAATAGGTTTTACCCAGGTAGCTGCGATAAATTGCCCGGTTCGGATTCAGGTTGACGGCAATTTCAAGATGCCGTCCACCTGAATCAAGGTCTCCACCACGGATCAACGTTAATCCCAGCCCCAAACGTGGCAACGGGTCTCCCGCAGCTAGCGAAATCGCTTTATTAAAAGATTCAGCGGCTGACGCCAGATCGGTTTGTGCCAGTTGAGCAAAACCCATTACCGAATAAGACAATGATAAGTCAGGGGCTATTTGCACTGCTTTTTCAGCCGCCTCAAACGCCTTATCATAATCTTTAAATGCCGCATGCAGCTCCGCCAATCTTGCCCACACCAATGCATTGCCTGGTTCCGCATTTGCGGCTGTCTGCAACGTGCTTAATGTGCCTGGTAAATCAAATGTTGCCTGCTGCACATAAGAAAGGGCGATCAGTGCGGAGGCTGATTGAGGCTCAGCAGACACCGCCAGACGTGCATATTTTTCAGCATCTTCTGGGTTGTTTTTTGTGATGGCAATAGTCGACATTAACCCCAAAGCATCACTATATTGTGGAGAGATTGCTAATGCGCTTGTTATATCCTGCTCAGCTTCCTTTATCTGGCCTACAGACAAATTCAAAGAGGCGCGATAAGTATAGTATTCGGCTTTTTTTTCCGTTTCAGCTACGTCATTAAACATGGCAAGCGCCTGTTCCGGCTTGCCGCTGGACACAAGCGAGGCAGCCTGAGTAATATAATCCGGCTTACTCACGCCACCATAGGCAGACAGGATGGGCGGAAAATACATTGCCCATTGAACTGCTTTGCGAGGATTGACTTCCAGTGAATGCACCGGGGCCTTGCCTGCTTCGGAAAGCGAAGACTCTCCGGAATTGAGCCTGACTCGACCATATTCATTACTGGTTAACACCGTGCCTTCCATCACGGTAAATTTGGCTGCATCATCCGAAACTTCAACCCTGAACTCAGTACCTTCAATGGATCCGTTCAAATACGGCGTATTGACAGCAAATTTATGCGGCCGGCGGCTGAAAGACTGGATAATCCCCTTGATGACCTGCAAGAAAGACTTTTTCTCTTCTTCTACAGCAATTTCAGTCAATTTGATTGTGGTATTTTGCTTAAGTCGCAAGACAGCTTTGTTGACCAGAGAAACCGCAGCCCGACTGTCCGCTTCAACTCTGACTGTGTCATTCCGACATAAGAGACTGTCTACTGTCGCAGGCAGCCAACGGGCGCTTTCAGACCGCTGGATAATGACATTGCCTTCAATAGATACAATTGACCCAACAGGTCTGCTGCAAGAAACAGATGCGAAAGCAGGTGCATAAATAAAACTGGCAATGCAGATAATCAAACCCGCTAATGACAATATTTTAGCGCAGACCGACGCATCAAAAACCACTGGCCATGGAATTGCATACTTATTCATTTAAATTATTTGTAACTTCAATTGGCTTGTCACATTGACGACTTGAAGACTGATACTATCCACGCTGGCTGACCATGAAATAAACAAAATTCTGGAATTAGCCTGTGAGCTGCTTCATACATTTGTTAAGAGAAATGTGTTAGGCCCTCACTTTTAACACAGGGAAAACACCCGGTCAACGCATGGTTTTGCACAAGATTTAACCAGAGCTGAATTTTCCTTGAAGTTTTGACTAATTTTTTGACTTCAGGTAAAAACTGAAGCCATCTTGTCACAAACACCTCATTCGCCAGTCTTTTTTATTACTATGTATCGCCTACGCAAAGCACTGGCCATCGGTTTTATTACTGGGGTGTTGGGTGCGTTAACCAGTTTGACGCCTTTTGGCGCCTCTCTTGAACGAAACCAGGGCTTAAATTTCTTATTCAATTTCAGAGGGCCTCTTTCGCCTCCTTCTGAAGTCGCGATTATTGCGATTGATACCCGTACTGGTCTGAACCTCGATCTACCACAACGCCCCAAAGACTGGCCACGCACTATCCACGTCCACCTGATTGACGCACTGGTAAAAAAAGGGGCTAAAGCTATCATCTTTGATCTTCACTTTTTTAAACCGAAGAGTGCAGCACAGGATCAACAACTGGCTGAAGCTGTAAAAAATGCGGGGAATGTGGTTCTTGTTGAACAGGTGAATGGTAAGCGCCAACCGATTAGCGATGAAACAGGTAAAATCGTCGGCACCGTATGGGCAGAAGAATTGCTGCAGCCTTTCCCAGTGCTGGCGGATAGCGCTCGCGGCCTTGCCACGTTCACTTTACCCAAAAATGAAGCCAAGGTGCACGGTTTCCTGGTGTTTAAAGAAAGTGTTGGACAGGCTCCCACGCTACCAGCCGTTGCCTTGCACCTGGCTTTATCCACGCAAACCCGCCCAGGCCTGCACAGTGATGGGCGCAATGCTGAGCAACTAAGCCAGATCATGAAATCGCTACGCACTTATTATTCTGGCAATACGAACCCTGTACCGCCTGAACAGGATGCTTTAAATGGCGCGTTACACCCGGCGTTGATCAACATGTATCAAGGGTCTGCCTTTCAATATCTCAACTTTTACGGCCCCCCTGGAAGCATTCCTACCATCCCATATCATGCTGTCATCAAAGGTTTTGATCCCAATCTTTCAGAACATCAGCTGGATGTTGCAGGAAAAACGGTCTTTGTCGGTTATTCAGATTTATATGACCCTGGACAACCCGACCGTTTTTATACGGTATTCACCAATGAGCACGGCGTGGATCTCAGTGGCGTTGAAATTGCCGCCACGGCGTTTGCCAATCTTTATCACCAGCAAAGCCTGCAATTACCGCACTGGTACTGGCCGCCTCTAGGGCTCTTGTTGTTTGGTCTGATTTGCGGCGCCTTATCATATGTACTGCCTGCTTTTTATGGCATTCCGCTCATTCTTCTGTTGTCTGCAAGCTATCTGACGGGTGCCATTTATGCATTTAATCAGCATTACCTGTGGTTACCTCTCATCATTCCGCTCATGATCACCCTGCCGTTTTCTGTCTTGCTTGGCTTATTTGCTCAATATCACCTGGAACGTAAACGCAGCCAGCATTTCAGCGAAACCCTGAATTATTACTTACCTGAACATGTCGCCCACGAATTGACTGCAAATAATGCCAGTGCCGATGCGTTTAACCGGGTCGTTCACGCGACCTGTCTTGCTACCGATATGGCCGGATTCTCACGAATTGCTGAACAAATGGCGCCAAACGCTCTGGCTGCCATGCTGAATGATTATTTTGACACGCTGGCCGCACCACTAAAAAAATACGGCGTCAGCGTCACTGAATTCCGGGCAGATGCCATCATGTGTGCCTGGGTGGCTGACAACCCGAACAAGGAATTACAAATTAACCCCATTCTTGCCGCACTTGAGGCCGCCAATGCCATGCACAGCTTCAAACAAAAATACAACCTGTACAACACCGATTTACGCATCGGACTGGAAACGGGAGAGGTCTACATCGGCCATGCGGGCGGGGGCGGGCATTTTGTATACAGTATTGTCGGCGACTGTGCCAATACCGCATCGCGCATTGAAGGTCTCAATAAACACATCGGTACAAAAATCCTGGCTACAGCGTCGGTCATTGATGGTATGGATGATGTGTTATGCCGTTACATTGGCCATTTTATGTTCGTTAATAAAACAGAAGCCAATCCCATTTATGAAATTATCGCTCCCTTATCGACAGCAACGGACGAGCAACATGCTTTATGTGATGCTTTTGCCAGCGCTGTACAAACATTTCAGCAAGGTCAATGGAAACCTGCTGCCACCAAATTCATGGACATTCTTACGCATTTTCCAGACGATGGGCCATCCCAGTTTTTTCTCCAACGCGCCCTCTCCTATCAGGACGTCAATAATCAGCCAGAAGATCCTAAAATCATTAGGATGGATGCCAAATAGAAACGCTACATTTTCAACACCACTTAATCAGCCAACGGAACAGATAAATGCCCATTAATGACCTTTCCCCCATCCAGCTATTTCTTGAAGAACTGTTATGCGAACTGAAAACCATTCCAGGTGGTCAGGTTGCAGATTACATCCCCGAATTAACTCGCTCCAAACCTGAATGGCTGGGCATCGTGATTGCCACCGTTGATGGGCATATATACCAGGTAGGCGATAGCCGGGAAAAATTTACCATACAGTCGATTTCCAAAGCCATTACTTACGGACTGGCGCTGGAAGATGTGGGGCTGGAATCTGTCTTGGAAAAAGTTGGTGTAGAACCGTCTGGTGAAGCGTTTAACTCCATCAGCCTGGAACAGGATTCCGGTCGACCGATGAATCCAATGATCAATGCCGGCGCTATCGCCACGACCGGCATTATCAAACACACAGAAGGCTCATCCCGCATGGACAGGATTCTAAAGAAGTTTAGTGACTTTACTGGCAACCAGATCGGTATTGATGAAAAAGTCTATCTGTCAGAAAAAGAAACCGGCCACAGAAACCGTGCGATTGCGCACTTGCTGTATGGTTATGGCATTCTTGATCGCGAACCGGAAGACATTCTGGACTTGTATTTTCGTCAATGCTCTATCCTGGTTAATGCCAGAGACCTGGCGGTAATGGGTGCAACATTGGCCAATGATGGCGTTAACCCAATTACCAACGTGCCTGCGTTAAAAAGTCAATATGTTGAGAAAGTACTCAGCGTCATGACCACATGCGGGATGTATGATTTTTCTGGTGGCTGGATTTTTAACGTCGGCATGCCTGCAAAAAGTGGTGTTGGCGGTGGCATTATGGCCGTTTTACCCGGGCAATTTGGACTAGGCGTTTTTTCTCCCCCCCTCGATGAGAAAGGAAATAGTTTACGTGGGATTGAGGCCTGCAAACGAATTTCCAATTATTTTAAACTGCATCTATTCAATGTCGCTAAGTCGGTGTCGGCTTCCAGCGTCCGATTTCATGATAACGGCAAAAACATACGCTCTCGCAAAAACCGTTCACCCCAACAACGCAACATCCTTAATCAGCAAGGCCAACGTATTTTTCTGTATGAATTGCAGGGAGAGCTGATGTTTGGTGCCTCAGAATCGATCAGCAAACAGATTTTTACTAATATTGAACAGTTTGATTTTGTAATATTTGAAATGAAACGCGTCTTTGATGTTGATAATGCTGCCATATTAATCTTTGCCAAAATGGCAAATAAACTGGTTAGTCTGGGTAAATCTGTGTTTTTCACTCAGGCCTCGCACAACTATCAATTCAGTAAAAAGATTAAACACTATTTTCAGCAGCCCGACCCATCACGCCTGTTTCAATTTGTTGATACAGACAGAGCGCTGGAATTTTGCGAAGACCAAATAATCGCTAAAATGGATCAGTCTTTAATCGCCAAACCAGGCCGCAAGACAATTGCTGACCAGGTGTTATGTACAGGACTCACAGATACAGACCTTAAAACGCTGGAAAGCCTGGCTGAAAATGTAAAATTTCCTCCCGGTCAAACAATCTTTAACACTGACGACGAAGCCAGTTCCATGTTTTTTATCCTGGCTGGTGAAATAGAAATTACCATCGCGACCAAAGAAAAACACGTCCTGCGTCTGGGTACATTGTCAGCCGGTCAATGTTTTGGCGAAATGTCGCTGGTCAATGGTCTTAACCGTTCCGCCAATATCGTCTCGACTGCTTACACAGAATGCCTGGAAATTCCATTTGATACACTGGAAGGAGCACTCTTGACCAAAATATTGATTAACCTGGCATCTCATTTAGCAGAAAAGCTTAATAAAGATACTAAATTGTTACAGGACGCTTATTGACCAGGGTCTCTCACCAGGGTGTTCTTTGTTGAATGTAATGCTCAATTGACAGCCTGGCAGACCATGTATCAAAAAAACATACACGCCAAGCTGGTGGGTATGATCAATCAACAACAACTTATTGCGGCTCTCAGCACTCGGGAGCTTGGCTGATTAAGTCTTCCACCAGCTCCGGCACTTTATTCACTGCGGAATCCTGATACCAGACCGCATTTTCCGGTAGCTGGTCTATATCCTTGGTAATCAGGATTACAGGGCAATCTGCGGATACTTCATGCACCAGCGCTGCCGCCGGATACACCTGCAATGAAGTCCCGATCACGATTAACATCTCTGCCTGTTGAGCCATTCGGCAGGCAGTGGCGTATTCAGGCACCGCCTCACCAAACCAGACCACATGAGGTCGTAACTGGGCGCCCTGCTCACACAGATCGCCCATTTTAATATCATTTTCACCCAGGTCGTAAAGGGTGACATTATCAAACGAGCTTCGCGCCTGCATCACATTACCATGCAAATGCAGCACTTGGCTGGAACCCGCCCGCTCATGTAAGTCATCAATATTTTGGGTCACGATCGTGACCTGATAATAATCCTGCAAGCGGGCCAACGCGAGATGCGCGGCATTGGGATGCGCCTCGCGCGCCTGTTGTCTGCGCAGATTGTAAAAGTGCAACACCTTGGCCGGGTCTTTGTGCCATGCTTCTGGTGTGGCCACTTCTTCAACAGGATAGTTTTCCCATAAGCCTCCGCTGTCGCGGAAGGTTTGCAAACCACTTTCCGCGCTGACCCCGGCGCCGGTAAACACCACAATATTTTGCATGGCTGTTATTTCTGCTGTTCCAGCCAGGCAATCAGCGCTTTTTCTTTGACGATGCCCATGTGCTTAATCAGCTTTTTATCTTTGCCGGTAAAGTAGGTGAGCGGCAATTCGCCTTGCCAGTTGGGGTCAATATCTGCGTAGAGACGCTCGGCAAAGCGGTCAGCAAAGACCCAGGTTTCCACATTTTCAAGTTGTTTTTTAGACAGAATGCGCTGCACCGTCGCATCATCCAGAAACGGATCTGTGGTAATGGTGATCAGTTTGACATTGGGGTATTGCGGCAGCAATCTGCCCAGCATCGCCAGTTCCTTCATGCAATAGGCACAGGTTTCCGACCAGATGGCGATGATATACGGGCTCTGCTGATACGCTTGCTGAATCTCGACAAACGAGCCTTTTTTAAACGCGTGATAAGGCGGTTCTGCCGCTATGCTGACCGGGCTTACCCAGGCCAACATAAGCGACAACATCATTAAGCGGATTATTTTCAAAACGTGCATAACAGCTTGGTGTGTTTCTTTGCTGAAAAGTTCGATTATAGTGATTCGTCACGCCTTGCTCTATCTTTAATCAACTGTCCCGCCTACTTCACAATACGAGCAACGCCTCTCTGATAACGAACAACCCGCAAAATCATTGCACAAAGAATGATCAAAAACGCCCAGGGCAACGGTATGCTGATTGCGTTACCGGTTATGTCTCCGCATTCATCGGGGATATGATTATTATCCTGATCGCGGCTAAATTCTAATTCAATATCGCTGACATCTGAGCGTCCATTATCATTACAATCTGGAAAGACGTGTAGATAATAAACTTCCTGTTCCCCATTGTAAGTGCCGGTATAAGCAATATGCGCACCGTGGTCATAAGATAACATATGAGTATAATCGCCTATTTTATCGGCCTGATACTCCTTATCGTTGACAATGCGAGATGGGGTGTGGGCGTTAAATAAGGGCGTTACGGGGATATTTTCACTCCAGCTTTTACCCCCATCCCAAGAGTAGGTATAAAATAATTGCGACATGTTATATGGCGGCAGTAAGGAACCATTGCGGGTGTCATACCATACGGCATCAATACGCGAGTTTGATGCGACAGAGAGCATTGGAAAATACTGATATGAATGTTTGCTGGCCGCATCGGTATTGAGTTTTAGTGGTGGTGACCAGGTGTCGCCACCATCCTCACTGCGGATAAAACTGACATCGATCGGATCGTCGCCGGTGTGCCACAAATACGATTGACGATTCGCCATCAAATAAATATTACCGCCCAACAGACTGTCGGAGACATCCGTGGCAACCTGCATATCACCCTCTGCACCAAGGTGATTGGGGCCATCCAGTGTAAACAGCCAGATCACATTGCCCCCCATATCTACCTTTTGGACACTGAAGCTTGGAGAAACAGCCGGATCTTTGGCATTGGTGGATTTTAAAAAATAGTGGCCTTTGCGGATAATGCCAATCGAATTTACCGAAGCAACATCCTCATCCACACCGGATAAATACACATCGCCTTGCGCGTGAGTGTTGCGCTGTTTGAATGCAAAGCCAGATAAGGGTTCAGCTTACTGACATCTGCCTGCTGTGCATACGTTTTGCCCACAATTTCCATCGGCTGCAAAACCTTCATGCCTGTCTCACTATGGGCAGGCATTACTGGTTGAGAAGCATGCGTCTGCTTGGTCAACACTGTTAAAGTAACAACATTGGGGGCCATAAACTGGTATCGCAGCGGATGGGATGCCAATATCACATTTAAAGCCTCAGCAACACTGTAACGGCCTTTAAGTGGTGGACTTTGCATATCCCTGATAGCCCCACTATCAACAATCAAGGTTAACTGGGTGATACTGGCAAGCTGAAGTAACGCATTATTTAACGATTGTCGGGGAATGTTAAATACAAATTTTTGCTCGCTTGCCTGGAGAATTTGCGAGCTTGAGATTAATGCCAATAACAGTAAACACGTTGTCCACAACAACTTTAGCGAACGTGTTATAACGAGCATGGCTCAACGACGAGCCAACCATATCAACCACGGGCTAATTCGGGTTTGTTTTAAATCCAGTGCGCTACAAACCGCCGCAATGATTTGTTCAGGATCGTCCAGAGAAAACACCCCGCTAATGCGTTGCTGCCCAATAGTCTCGTCCTGCACAATAATTTTACCGTATCGATAACGCCTTAATTCATCCAGCAATTCTTGTAACGGCCGGTCATTAATGATGAGCTGCCTTTTTTGCCAGGCAAGGTTCAAAGCTGAGCCTGATGTAACCGGTTTGGTCACAATATCACCATAATAACTGACCATCTGCTGACCTTCCGAAACTGTCACGTGATGTCGTGGCTGACTTTTATTGAGCACTGTAACAGCGTGCTCCTGAACAGAAATCTGGGTAAAGCCGGGCGACTTGCGATACACCTGAAAAACGGTGCCAAGTGCACGAATTGCCAATGCATCAGCATAGACAACAAAAGGTCGCTCATCTTTAGCCACACTGAATGCAGCTCGGCCCTGATGCAATGTAATGGAGCGGACACTGTCAGAGTACTGAACACTCACTGCACTCTGACTATCCAGCAGCACCCGACTTTTATCAGCCAGCGTCATTGACTTGAATTCTCCTAGTCCTGTCACCGCGTCGCCGAACAGTTGCCGAAACAGGGTATGCTGATCAGGCAGAAAAATCAGCAATAGCAACAGACAGACACAAGACACCGTGCCATATTTAAACCAGGGTCGTTGCAACAACGTGGTCTTTTTTATGGTTTGTGTTGTCTGCTCTGATTGCGCAGGTGAGAGTGGTTCGACCCCATCTGAATTGTGCAACGCAGCAAGACGCATGTCCTCAAACAGCCGTTCCGCCCATATCATGGCTTCCGAGTGGGCATGATCTTCAGCCAGCCAGTCAGCAAACCGAATATATTCGCTTTCGTTTATATCATCGGAACGTAAACGCAACAACCAATCAATGGCTTGTTGCTGACGTTGAGATGAGTCGGAAGGTAGATTGTCTGGCTGCATTGGATTTTTTTCAATAATTACTTACTAAAACGCGCGTCAACAAATGATGACTACTCATTCATGCACTATCATCTTGCCTTGCAGGCTGTTGGAAAACGATTACGCTTGCCGATTCGGCGTTAAAAAATGACTCAACATGCTCATTGAGTCCATGTAAATTGCGCTTTTTCATTATGTGCGTCTTGTCGACTGCGCTCATCACGTTTTTCAACCATCTGCTAGTCATTATCCAGCGCCTGTTTGCAATGCAACATGGCTTTTGCCAGCAGTTTATTCACCATTGAGCGTGATATCCCCATGCGCTCAGCAATTTGCAGATAAGTCAGGCCATGCACACTATGTAAAATAAATGCTGTCCGACAATTTTCCGGTAAGTCGTCCATCGCGTTTCTCAACAGATGGAGTCTTTCCTCGGCCATCAACGTGCGCTCAGCCACTGAAACCGGTAACGGGCTATGAGCGTATTGCTGATGGTCTAATGTCTGTTCAATATAACGTGACCTGACAAGCAGTTTTCGTTGGTAATCAATCGCCAGGTTTTGTGCAATATGGAAGGCAAACGCACGCGCATTATCCAGTGGCGCTTCATTAATTTTCTTGTGTAAACGTAAATAGGTTTCGTGGGTCAACTCCTCCGCAGTTTCCGTGCATTTCAAACGATATTTTAAAAAGCGGAACAAATCCTTCGCCAGGGACTCCGTCCAGAATTCGGTAAACGTAGGCTTCCTCGCATCCATAATCCGCACGCCTCTTAGGCAAAAATTTCCGACAACGCCGGACTGACTGAACCGATAATCATCGGTGCCAATACTGAAGTTAATTGCGGCAGTTTGCTTAAAACCAATTGTGCAGGCGATGTTACCCCGCCGTCTTCAATTGTTTGCTGGCCATTTTGCTTGCGTTCAATGGTGTGCAAATGATAAGCAATAGGTAAGTACAAGGCGGCCATGGTGATGGAATAGCATATCCCCCAGTATTGAATAATAGCCATCAGTAAGGCTTTCAGCTGATTCATTTCCTCAAATCCGCTGACCATATACAGCGGCCAGCTTAACCACAACTGCATATGAATCAAACCCACAATCATAACGATAGATGCAATCTGCATCAGTTCATTTAAGGTATGTAAGCGCCGCCGGGTCACAGTTAACGTTTCATTTTG
>SPJS01000266.1 GCA_006844705.1 Methylococcaceae bacterium
CTTCATCCAGTTCGCCATTAAAGGCGATGATGCCGCCAAAAGCCGAGGTTGGGTCGGTAGCATAGGCCAGGTCATACGCGGCGAGCAGGCTGTCTGCGACAGCAACACCACAGGGGTTTGCATGCTTGACAATGACGCAAGTGGGTTGATCACTGAATTCCTTGACGCACTCCAGTGCGGCATCGGCATCGGCTATATTGTTATAGGATAAGGCCTTGCCTTGAAGCTGAGTAGCTGCGGCAATGCTGCCTGCAGATGGTGTTTTTTCAGTATAGAAGGCTGCCCGTTGATGTGGATTTTCGCCATAACGCATGCTTTGGCTGTGATGAAACTGCAGATTCATCACTGGCGGAAACGTTTGCTCCAGCGTGTTGCCCAGATAGCTGGAGATGGCCGTATCGTAACGCGCAGTATGCTGGAAGCTCTTCAGTGCCAGGTTAAATCGGCGTTGTTGAGACAGGCAGCTGTCACGTTCATGCAATTCGGCCAGAATGCTGTCATAGTCGACAGGGTCTACCACCACGGCGACATCGTTATGATTTTTGGCTGCGGCACGGATCATGGTTGGTCCGCCAATATCAATATTTTCGATGGCCGTCTCCAGGTCACAGTCAGCACGCGCGATGGTCTGTTCAAAGGGGTACAGATTAACAACCACCATATCAATCGGCGTGATGCCATTTTCAGTCATCACGCTGTCATCCACGCCGCGACGTCCCAATAT
>SPJS01000265.1 GCA_006844705.1 Methylococcaceae bacterium
AGGTCAGTGAAATTTGTCTTGGCACCATGACATTTGGTGAGCAGAACACGGAACAAGATGCGCATGCGCAACTGGATTTGGCCGTTGAACATGGGATTAATTTTATTGACACGGCTGAAATGTATGCCATTCCACCAAAAGCCGAAACCTATGGCAGAACCGAAGAGATGATCGGCAACTGGTTGCAGAAAACCGGCAAACGCGAAGACCTGATCATTGCATCGAAAGTGATTGGCCAGGCAGAATGGATGCCGCATGTGCGCGGCGGCAAGGCCTGTTTGAACCGGGGAAATATCCAGCAGGCGATTGAGGGCAGTTTACAGCGCTTGCAAACGGATTATCTGGATTTGTATCAGGTGCACTGGCCCGACCGGCAAACCAACTTCTTTGGCAAGCTGGGCTATGCCTATGCTAAAGAGTCGCCGCCCACTACGATTGAGGAAACACTGGTTGCGCTGGCCGAGCTGGTCAAGGCCGGTAAAGTGCGTTACATAGGCGTGTCAAACGAGACGCCGTGGGGTGTTATGCAATATCTTAGATGGAGTGAAAAATTGGGGTTGCCAAAAATTGTTTCGATTCAAAACCCTTATAGTCTGCTAAATCGCAGTTATGAAGTTGGGTTGGCAGAAATTAGTCATTTAGAGAATATACCTCTGCTGGCGTATTCACCGCTGGGGTTTGGTGTGTTGACAGGTAAATATCTGCAGTCCACTCCTAAAAACTCC
>SPJS01000264.1 GCA_006844705.1 Methylococcaceae bacterium
TAGAAGTCGTGCTGTACAAAGACGGCTCTGTAGAAGTGCAGGATGATGGGCGTGGCATGCCGGTGGACTTGCATCCGGAACAGGGTATTCCCGGCGTGGAAGTGATCCTTACCCAGCTGCATGCCGGAGGGAAATTCTCCAACAAGAACTACCAGTTTTCAGGCGGCTTGCATGGCGTAGGGGTTTCGGTGGTGAATGCCTTGTCGTTAAGATTGGAGGTTGATGTCAAAAGGGCTGGAAAGGTGTATCAAATGCATTTTGCCAACGGTGATAAAACCTCGGATTTGCAGGAAATTGGAACGGTTGGTAAAGCCAATACTGGCACCAGCATACATTTCTGGCCGGACAGTAAATATTTTGATTCCAATAAGGTCTCTGTCGCCAAATTAAAACATGTGTTGCGCGCCAAGGCCGTATTGTGTCCTGGATTGGCCATCAGTCTGCTGGATGAAGCCAGCGATGAACATTGGCAATGGCATTATGAAAATGGATTGCAGGAATATTTACTGGATAGGGTGGGGGATATTGAAATCCATCCGCAGCAACCGTTTATGGCGCAAATGTCATCCAAAAATGAAGCGGTGGAGTGGGGGATGGTTTGGACAGTGGACTCATTGCCGGAAAGCATTACCGAAAGTTATGTCAATCTGGTGCCGACAGCGCAGGGCGGTACCCATGTCAACGGCTTGCGTGCCGGACTGACCGAAGCCATGCGCGAAT
>SPJS01000268.1 GCA_006844705.1 Methylococcaceae bacterium
CATTTGTCCCGCTTCAGGTCTACATTAGGCCATCGATTCACACCCCCGCCATTTATTCACAGGCTTTTTAGATTTTCTAACATAGGACCGTCCCGGCCTGAGCTTTTGATGATTTCGTGAAATTGAGCTGACAATGTCATCCATCACTTTTTTAATGCAACGCGCTGGAACACACATAATGTCTTCCAGGTGCCTCGACATTGTTGCCAAGCTATTTTTAAAGTTTGCCTGTATGGTTTGTTTCGGATCCATTTCGTCGGGTTGCAGATTTAACAGGCTGTTCAGTAAATGTTCAGATTCATTCGTACAGAGTCTACTCATGGTGATCAATACAAAATGAGCAAACAGTTCCTGTTTTACAGTACGTTCACTTCGGCCATGGAAGTCATCGACGACAATCATATTTTTACTGATTTTATAAAGCTCTTCAATTCCCCAGCGAGCGTGATAGACCTCTGTTAATGCCTCAATCGTGTACCGTTCGTCAATCAAGGTTGTACCGATACAGTAAATTTTACCTTCCAGTGTGTATTTTACCAGTCGTATTGTGAGCGCTTCGAACTGAATATCCGGGTATTGTTTGCGAATGTCGCGTTGGGTATCTTTGGCAGGGAGTAGAGTAATAATTTGATCGGTCCGCGTACTGTTTCTAAAATCATCAATCTCTTTGAAGGTGTTTTTCTGCAAGCGAAAAATGGGATGCACTCCCTTTTGCAC
>SPJS01000075.1 GCA_006844705.1 Methylococcaceae bacterium
TGCCACGCTCTCCACGCCAGCTCAAGGTGCCCAAGACCTGTTTAACCTCAGAAGGCGAAAAATCTCGCCAGCCCTCTTCTTCAAAATGGTGCACGTCAATGTAATACCCCCAAGTGCCGTTATTCCATCCGCTCATAATTTCCTGTGCATGCCTTTCATACGACCCACCGGTCACTTCAAAATGGTGGCCAGGTGCGGAAAAACCGGTTTTGGTCTGAATATTAATCGCACCGCCCAGGGTGTTGAGGCCAAATAATGGGTTGGAGCCCGGACTTAAAGACATGGTATCGATAGCGCCAGGAGGCAATAAATCCCAGTTAACTGAATCGCCAAATGGCTCATTAAAGCGCACACCATTAACATAGACAGATAACCCTTGTGGCAAGCCCAGCAGAGGCGATGCAACGAAACCGCGATAATAAACATCCGGCTGAAACGGGTTGTTCTGCGCTTCATTGATATGCACACTGCCCAGATAGCGATTCATATAATCAGCCAATGACAATGCCTGAGTTTCCTGGATCTGCTCGGCTGTTACCGATTGCACATGAGCAGGCATTTTATCGGCAGACAGACCAGTCCCGGCCAGAGGGGTTTGACCGATGACCTCCATGGTCCCCAAATACTCCCCGGCATAACTTGAGTTTGCAGCAGCCATTAGCGTAAAACACAGAGCGCTATGATTAATTTTATTCATTTATTCTTATCAATTTACTT
>SPJS01000267.1 GCA_006844705.1 Methylococcaceae bacterium
AGAAAGCGCAGAAAAAGCTTAGGGCTTATGTCGAGCGCAGTCAGCAGACGATTAACACCAAAGCGGAAATTATGCTGGAGCATTTCATTCCGCAGGTAGTCAATGCCAAAAAGCTTAGAGGCAAAGCTAAGGGCATGGTGGTGACGCAAAATATTGAGACCGCCATTCGCTATTACAAGGCCATTACCAAGATACTGGAGCAGCAAGGCAATCCATTTAAAGCCGTGGTTGCTTTTTCCGGTACGAAAGAAGTTGATGGTATTGAGTACACAGAAGCCGGTGTGAACGGCTTTGCGGAAGCTGAGACCAAGGACACGTTTGATGCAGATGAATACAGGCTTCTAGTTGTAGCCAATAAGTATCTGACGGGCTTTGATCAGCCGAAACTATGCGCGATGTATGTGGATAAAAAGCTGGCCGGCGTGTTGTGTGTGCAAACACTTTCTCGCCTAAATCGATCTGCGCCCAAGTGGGGCAAGAAGACGGAAGACCTGTTTATTCTCGACTTCTTTAATACGGTTGAGGACATAAAAACCGCTTTCGACCCGTTTTACACAGCGACATCGCTATCAGACGCCACCGACATTAATGTTCTGCACGAATTGAAAGATGAACTGGGTGATGTGGGTGTTTATGAATGGCACGAGGTCGAAGAGTTTGTGAAACGTTATTTCAATAACGAAGATGCGCAAACCCTTAGCCCGATTATTGATATAG
>SPJS01000262.1 GCA_006844705.1 Methylococcaceae bacterium
GCGGAAGCAAACATCCAGACCGCAGCAGGCACTGGCACTGGAGCACTTGATTTTTGAATCAGCCACAACGCATCATTCTGGCTGGATGGCTCCAAGCTGGCGAACAACTCTACAGTTTCAAATATACTGTCACCGTCTCCATCAGTGGCCATCCAAACATCACCCGGATTTTCATCATCAATAATGAACATCATGCCCAAAGGACCGAATGCCAGATTGTCTGGGCCATCCAAGCAATAAGCATCATCAGCAGAACATTGAACTGCAGGATTGTTACCAACAGTATCAGGAGTCATCTCTCTGTTAACCGGTTCAAAGAGTTTCAAACCGTAAACGATGTTTCCTGACGCTGTTGCCAAGCCTGAGCGTTCTGGCCTTATCAGGTCGTCGTCAGCATGAACTGCTGACACCGTAAATACTGGCAAAAAGGCTGTTGCCAAACTGGCTTTTATGATTTTATTCATTTGATGTTCAGCTCCAAAAATTATGAAAAAATATCAACGCCAATGCTGACAGGTTCTAATTTCTGTGAACAATTATTACAAAATCCTGGAACACCTATTCTTCAGTTTCAATGCCCCTCTTGAGACATTATTCTTAACATTTAAGCACCCCCTTATGCTTCTAATGCTATCCTTCAGCGCACAATACCTGCAAGAATTCATCAGCATATAACGCCAATTTGCGCTCCCCCACCCCGGTTATTCCAGCCAT
>SPJS01000252.1 GCA_006844705.1 Methylococcaceae bacterium
ATTAGAAGAAAAAAAAGTGTGTATTGTAAGGCGTTCCCCTGCGGGTCGTGCTTTACGTTCCAATGCTAACCAATCAAGAAAACTACAATTAAAACAAATTTGTTATTCCGCAAAGCTACATAAAAATTTCTTTTATTTCCGTAATTTCTTGATTAATTATCATTTCCTCTGCAATCACTAACGCAAAACCATTCAGATTCACAGTTTTGGATTCTGAGCGGCTTACGCCGGAACGCGGAGGGGAGTATATACTACTAGGTAGCGGCATACAGTCCGCTCTTATGGCTGCGCCATGCCTGATTAATATGAAGTTCGGGCTTTTTTTCTCCCTCAATAGAGCATACATTGATTAAATTTTGTGGTTCGTCCAGAGTCCTGCCCTACTGCTCGGTTACTGAGTAAAGGCATTGGATTGGTACAGGTCGGATGCTCTTAAGGGTTGGTTAAAGAAGTGAGGTTTGTATTAAGTGGTTGTTTAATTGATTCTTTGAATCAATTAACCATAAGTCTGCGACAAAGATTGGGCATTTATACTGTTGTTTGCTTATATGAAATACTACAAATATTTAAGTAAATCACTTGATTTACTAAAGTATTTTTACTATAATATATACAACGGTTAAGGTTAAACCGTATTTTTAACAACTGGTGAATAAAGTGAAAACTATATTACAAAGCAAACAGATTAGCGATGGCGTTTCAGTTCATTTGGTGATTGAGAATGATAACGGTAGACATTTGGACACAAACGTTGAAATTCTAGGCAATTTTACTTTGTGCGGTGAAAATAAAGAGGAGTTCTTTGAAAAGCTTAGTACTTTGATTGACGAATACAGAATCTGAACATTAATTTAAGATATGAAACCATCAGAAAAAGCAAAGTCAGCCGGACTTAAAAGTCTTACTGAACTGGCAGAGATTAGCGGAGAGTCAGTTCAGACATTAAACAATTGGTCTAAAGATAGACCAAGACGTTTTGAATTGATCTTAAAAGGTGTGGTAGCTGAAAGATTAACAAAGATTTTAAATGAAATTTAGTTACAGGTTCGTTTCTTCGTCATCAGAATCAAAATCAAAACCAGACTCTGAATGAGTCTGGTCTTTATTGATTGGGAAATATAGCATGCAACTTGTTTTGGCTGGACTGCAGATGTAGTTGAATGCAACTTTTCTTAGTTGCGAAGGTATGCTGTATGGCGGACATTTAATGAAGTCTGAGACCATTTCACAGGCTTCAGGGAGTAAATCAATTTCATTGTAGTGTATGCCATTTTGTGACCAGCGAAGTACAGATTTTCTATTCAGTTCTTGAGTAGTTTGTAAACTAATTGCCTTAGTTGGTACCTGATTTGATACGACATTTCGCTTGTTAGCAGTCTTTTGAGATAATTTTGTTTGTTCCGATGTTTCCGGTAGTGATGATTTGACATTTTTATCTATTGAGTCTGTGGCGTGTGAGCCGAAATTTGAGGTAAAAACGTTGAAGCCTATAACGAAGGCGACAACTGCCATTGTTGCAAATACTGCATATTTTACTAAGTGGGTTTCGCGTTCTTGTGTTCCCTGTTCATGCCTGGCTGATTTGTATGCGTTAAAGACTTCTTTTTTCAGCTTCATTGTTTGCTGGCCAACTTTTTCATTCGTTGTTGCGTCACGCTGGTTATACACTATCACTTTTGGATTTAATCTGAGTGATGGCGGTTGTGCCTCAAGGAATGTTTCATTTATTGCCAAAATTCTTTTGTGAATAGATTCAGCGTTTTGCGTCATTATAAAAATGTCTGCGCCGAAGTGACCGTGATATTCGAACCAATACCAAACTGAGTTTGGTATTGTTCTATCAAAACTCGGAAAATACCGTTGACATTCATCAATGGCAATTACAATTTTGTCGTATTTCTTACTGAGTCTTTGCCAAATTTCAACATCAAAAAGAGCTGTTAGCCTTTGCCTTAGTTCAAATTGTGCTGTTGATTCCTGTGGATATTTTCTCAAGTCGTGCTGAGGGTTTAACTTGATTGCTTCATCCATGAATTGAATCAAGGTTTTACAATTCATTTTCAGGCCATCAATATTTGTGACTATCAAGTGCCGTGGTTTTACGTCATAGACTTTTGCAAACGGATCGTAATCGCAGTGTTTGATTAGTCTTGAAACGACATAATAGGACTTTCCTGAGCGTGGTACGCCTACGACGGTTTTTAGCATTAAGTTTTTAGTACTGATGTGATTAAGAGACGAACAGCTAAAGCAGAAACAATAGTGGTTACAATTTCTGGCATGTTCAGGTTGACCATGAACCAACCGGCTAAACCGGTGAAATTCGGCATAGTGTCGCCCGGTAGTGAGCCTGATACATAGCTGAGTGCAAAGCCCAGTAGCTGGAGCATCCATTCAAGTGCAAAATTGTATAGGATAATTGGCAGTATCACTGTGAATAGAGCAAACAGGATTATTTTGAATGCCAAAAATTGGGCAACGTTTAGACCGGAAACCCAAGTTGCAAATGCTGTGATTAGTGCGCCCATTAGTGTTTGACTCCAAGTAAAATGAAAGCTGCATATAGATAGGATATAGCAACAAGAATTACCCCAATGCTTTCTATTATTGACTCATATTGACAAAAATCCATTGATGCGTTTTTGCTATAGGAACCTACTGAAACAGGTATTGATATCGAACAAGAACCGGAAGTGGCTGTTATTCCTATATCATTTGTTAATTCATCTATTTGCTGTAAATAAGGTTCTATTGCGTCGTCAAAATCAGTTTTCTCTGGAATTTCAAGAGTTGTATCAAATTCATACGGTGGGTTTGAGAAGTTGAAATCTGAATTTGCCTCTTCTTCTTGTTGTTGCTGTACTTCTTCAATCAGATGCTGTTCTGTTATTGAAACATTAGGCGTTATCTCTACAGGGTCATTTGCTGGGTCAGCATCATTCAGATTGTTTATTTCAGTTTGAATGTTATTTTCAATCTGTGTCAGTTCGGTAATTGCCTCATCTGGTAATCCAGTTTGTGGGTCAGTCAAAATATCCGGGAGCGCGGCTTCCTGAATTTGTGGAAATACAATTTCAACTATTTCAGGATCTGTTAGCGGTTCAATAGTTGGTTCTATTGTGCCGGGGCTTGTAGTTGTGTCAGGAGATGGGACGAAGAAATAAGACCCACCCTGTTGGTGTAAGTATTGCCAGCCAGAGCCTGCACTGATTATTCGATAGATTGGTTCTTGATAGGACTGACCATTGGTTATATCTAGGCATTCAGTGGCGGTCATTATTCCGAATAGGAAATGGTTTGCACTTCTGCAATGACCTTGACCGGTGTATTCTGCTTGTTGATTTGAAGTTATTTGATTGCCTTGTTCGTCAATCAAATAACCGGCGGCTGTTATTGCTGTGGCGATTGCGATTCCCCAAGGTGAGAATGCACGCTTTTTGAATACGGCAGCTAGAGAAGCAGCGCCGATGTCCACAGCAGTAGTGTAAATTGAATTATTTGCTGCGGCAGGTAAACCGGTTCCATATTTTGGATCATTGGCAGCAAATCTTGTCTGTACTCTGGCAGTTGTTGGGCTGGTTTTGATTGCCCTTTTAAATGCAAGTGCTGAAACACCAGAATATGCATTGTTTGAGATTAGGAAAAAGGCCACAACAAAAAAGATTGCTGAAGACAAATTCTTTAATGTTGTGGCTTTCATTTTAAGTGCGGTTAGTCAATTTAACGATCTTGCGCACTGCAATCAAACCAACTAAAGCGGTAATGATTGTTGTTGCAAGTACAAAATATTGACCTAAATCGACCGTTACGGCTGTTAAATCCATAATATTTACTCCAAAGGTTAAAGTTAGTTCGTTGCCAATGTTAATGACAGCGAGATTAAGAAGCCGGATAACGCACCGGCAAAAGCGCTTATAAGCTCGATAGATTCAATAGTCATTTTTTTATGCTCTGTTTGCTAGCCTCATTATCATAAATGAAACCAATGTGTATGCTGTTATGGTTACTATGATATTGAAGTAAAGGTTGAAGGCATCACAACCCGTAAAGGCTGGCATTTCAACGTAAAGATTCAAATCTGGGTGATTTGTGTACCAAATATTCAATCTGTTTGCGATATTTCCGCAAATATTCGGGTTTGATGACTCACATAGAGCTGTTGAGGCATCAACTAAGAATTGCTGAGGTGGCGCGGTTTCACACTGAAGCGGTGAAAATTCCAGAATTGGCAGTGACATTTTTTAGGCAGCTTTTGACGTTAATGAAACAGGCGTTGTTTTGACTAAACTTGGCTTGTAATCCTGATTGAAAGACCAAAAATGGTTGCCCTGGAATTCTCTTTTTTCTAAAGCGACAAGAAGCTCTTTCAATTTCATTTCATTGAAGAGGTTATGAAATGATGCTGGCAGATTCGATATGTTGAAACGCGCTATTTCAGCAGGTTCCAGAAATTCAAATTCAAGATAATTTCGTTGTTCACCTGAATTGCGGTCAGTTCTTGTGATAATTTGTCGTGGTTTGATAATTACTAACATGGTTTTTCCTTTTGGTTTGGTTTGGTTTGGTGTGGTTTTAAGCGGATGCTTGCTTTAATTCTTCCCATGAATCACAGGATTGAAATTCAATGATTTTACGTCTGAATTCGACGACTTTGCCAACTGATAAGTCTGCGTCACCAAGACCAACTTGACGCAAAAGTTTTAAATGTCTGTACCAGGTTGTTTTTGAATACGATTGTTTTGCAGTTTCCCATCCCTGTGACCTGATCATTAACCAGCACCCATATGCAGCTTTTGCTTGTCCTTCAGATTTTGCAATATTTATTAATTTATCTTTAATTGAGTCTTCTTTATTCATTTCAGTGTCACCTATCATTCTTTCGAAGTAATCATTCCAATATTTTTTCAGTTCAGTTTCGTTTAGTTCAAACCAGGGTTTTTCTAATCTTTCGTTAAAAAATTGTCTTCCTAGTGTTAGTTCGAGTCTCAGAAGTTTATTTGCTAGTTCTATTTCGTTTGTGGTGTAGGTTCTACCGGTGTAATTTTTTTGTTTTGATTGATAGATTAAATGTGGCCCTTTTGCGTAGGCTTTTCCTTTTCGTAATCTTGATTTTTGTGACCAATAAACTGTATCACCTGCTTGCTGTGAAACACGATAGCGGCCACCTTCGCAGTTTCTTAGGGTTGTCAGTGCTTGTCTAACATCAGTTAATGAATTCATACGGATGTTGTTTGTTACGTCGACACGTGACACTATCCATTTTTTTGTGTCTGGAAATATTTCGTTTAGTTGAAATGAAACGAAGCGTTTCATTACATCAGCACAACCGTGAAGGTTTAGATCAGATGAAACGCTGGAACCAAAAACAGCACAACCATCACCGCAGATTCGAGCAGGGCTGCCCTGAATCCAAAAAGCATCGGAACCAAGTCTGATTGAAATTTGATGCGAGTCTGATCTGATTGAGTCCCAAGCTTGTGATTCATAGATTACTTCTCCAGTTTCTGCGGAATATCGAGCAATTCTATCGCCTAATTGTTTAAGGCGTTCCCATTGTTCGCGGCCAATATGTTCTGCCGGTAGTCGCATTGTCAGCCAGTCAATCAACATGATTCTGTGCTCACGAAATACCGTGTTTAGGCGAAAAAGTCCCACCCATGGGACTAAGTGGCGGTGTTACATAGACCGCCACGTTTTCGGCTTCGTCGGCTTCCGGCAAAAATTCGTTAAGCTTGATTGTGTATTCAGAACTTGGACTATAGACATAAGGAAATTTTGAACGGTTCTTTTCAGGGTCAAGGATGCTTAGTTCAGTAATATGTACGTGACCTTTAGAACAAATTGTTCTTTGTATTTCATAATACGGCTGTTTTAAAGGGTTCCATTTTTCTAATACTGATGGTTGCCCACATTCTGGACACTCAGTTTTTGAGGTGTATATTACAGTCATCTTTTTACTAATGTCGGGCGATAAAGAACTTGTTCTTTCTGAAGGGTTGGAGAATAGAAAAGTCTATGATGGCGTTCTCTTTCGGTCTCATGATGTGTTATTTTTTTTTTTGTATAGTCGGTCTGTTTCATGAGCGGCAACCTATGTCTTTGCACTCGCCCTCATCTATCGATGAGGACGAGTAAAAGACACAGTTTGTTGAAAAGGTGCGTTTATCTGAATGCACCGGCTCAGATAAACGCTGCAAAGGTGCCGGATTTTGAAGAGGTAGAATGGTTGACTGGGGTGTATTTTGAATTAAGAGGTGAAGATTTTGTTTAATTTGGTTGGGTGATGGCATTTCAAGTAAGAGAAAAGAAAAACTTACAGATTTGTCAGTGTGTAAAAAAGGATTTTGTTTAGTTGAGTTAAATGTTTGTTGCGTTGTTTGTGTGTAATTCATGCCTTTGCCTCATGAAAATGGTTGAAATCGTGTACACCGTTGAAACAGAGTTAACCATTGCTTATGTAAAAGGTCAAGTCTATAGTGAAGATAAAGTTAACCAAAAAGGCAGAAAATGAAAGATATTATTAGCTATCTTGATGATTTGAAAGGGAAATATGGAAGTGACTATAGAAGTGCAAAAATGTTAAATATTTCAAAGGAAGCAGTTTCAAAAATAAGAAAAAGGAATCAATGTAGTGATGAGACTGCTTTGAGGATGGCAAAACTTTTAGATATGGATGAAAAGGAAATTTTGTTGACTGCAACTATTTCAAGAAGTACCGGAGAAGTAAGAAAAGCATGGGTAAATATTTCTAAGCTATCCAGATATGTTGCAAGTATTGTTTTGATAGTTATTTCAATGGGTTATGGTGAAATGACAAAAGAGTCAGATAAACTACAAAATATACATTATGCGAAGTGTTATTTGTCGTCATCCGTTGACAATTTCCTTTTCAAGTTTGGGAATAGATACATTTTTTCCAGATAAAACCCGTACCAGATAAACGGTATGGAAATCATCATGTCAAATCCGAATTCTTCTTCGAACAATATGTTGAGCGTAGCGGTTATGAATAACAGACCTCCAATCAGATAAAACTGGGAGCCAAGCACAACACCGCTGAGTATCATGGTATGAGCCAGCAAAATATGAATGCTGGTGGCTGCGCCTTCGGGTCTGATGATTTCAGTGTGCCACATTAAAAAAATAAGCACCACGGCGACCATGGCGCTCCCCCAAAAAATCATGCCGTACTTTAGAAAGTTTTCGTTTCGTTGACCGGTTTTGAAATAATGGGCTTTTTCGCTAAGCCAGGAGCAATAAAAAAATACCGGTGTGACAAACAGCCAGTAAAACAAGGCTATGCGTTCTGCAAATTCTACGATCATTTCACCGGTCAGGCATAAAAATACCAAACCGATAAATATGCTTTCATTGATATATATAAATTTTAATAGCTGATCAAACTGAGTCGAATCTTTAATTGGCTTTATCATGATAGATACCACCACTTTTTCTCGCTGCTATAAGAAATTATGAGCATATCATATGACTCAGACATACTCGCATTTTTAAAATGCTTAGCGATGATCTAAACACTTGCGTGGATTCCAAAGAATTCGCTTCCAGGTGTTAAAGCAATGTATCCAACGCCTGCTGTTTGTCAATAAACGTAGTGCAGTAAACAAAGCCGTTGCCTACGTTTTGCTGCCGAGGAATGCGCCATTGCCCGCCTGCCACGCGGGCAATGGCTTTTTTTCAATAAAGATTATTGAGCTGATTTACGTTTACGCTGGTATCCCAGTAAACCGGCTGCAGCAGAACCAAATAACCAAACAGCACCAGGTACTGGGACTGCACTGGTTGTGATATCCAGAGCATACCCGTCATGTTGGCCATTCCAGTTTATGCCACCGCTACCGCCAAGGAATATGGAATATACCTCCCCTGCTTCAGCTAAAAAAGTAAATGGATGAACTTCATCCACCGTGTCATCCCAACCAGTAACAGTCTCTAATCCCTTGATACCAAAAGGGTTTGCTTCACCCACAACTGTTACTAGTGGATCAAATGGATCGGGTTGGGTTCGGTTCCATGACGCATGATGGCTATAGCCTCCCCCTTGTTCATTACTTAGCGACTGCCCTTTGAATACGGTGATACCAAAATTGGCGAATTGATTACCAATAATTACTGAAGGTGCCAGATGAACGTATTGAGTCACATTAGACTTTAACAATCCAATATCGGTATTGTGAGACCAACCCTGAGGTAAACCGGAATCCTGCCAGGCACCAGCAGCAGTATCGATATCGGGGTAAATCCCATAGCGATCATAAGCGTCCTGTTGCGATACTGTGACTTCTGAGCCAGAAGAATGCAAATGCGCGGCCCAATTCAATGCAGCTGCGCCTATATAACCAAACGGTGCCTCATCATTGGCGGTACCTGCAAACCCAGGACTTGCCGCCGCCGGGTCATCGGAAGAACCAATATTTCTACCCCAAACCCAGCCATCTGGACCATTACCGCCTGCATCAGTCGCCGTAAAACTGTTATGAGCATTGTATTTGTTATAAGCAACATGTGCTGATGCTGTTGTCACAGCACCTAGCATCAAACCTCCTGATACAATCAAGTTAATGGTTTGTGTTAATTTGTTGTGTTTATTCATTGTTTTCTCCTTAGGTTAAATGACGGATTAGTGTGTTGATTCGCGCTTTAATACTGGAATCATTACGGCTGACAAAAACAGGATTAATGCGCCTGGAACAGGTACCGGTGAGGCCTCAAGGCTTCCAGAAATGGAAGCATCGGCATATATCGCTTCAAATTCTCCGGCAGCTAAGGTAAAGCTATGCGATGCCGTCCCAGGCAGTGTTTGTAGTAGATCATAGGGCGCGCTCGCATAAGCCAGAATTCCGTCAATATCAGATTCAAATCCACCGGCCTCATTGTAATAGTCGAATATAATGTCACTTTCGGCATAATCGCCTGAAACTTCAGCTCGGAGAGAATAATCCAACGTCAGCTTAATCTCGAATTCATCTGCCGATTGATTTTCAAAGGACAATTCATATAAACCCAAATAAGCAGCATCCAGTGAACCGTTTGATGCATTACCAGAAACGTGCATGGTATGGGAGAAGGAATCAGTCACGGTATCAACACTATAATCAGGTACTTCAGTTAATTTTGTTGCCGTACCATCACTTCCGACAGGAATAAAGATTTCTGACGAACTCTGGTCCAGCATAAAGTTACCCGTCACCGTTAAGCCATCACTGGTTCCCGGATTCGTTTTATTGATGATTTCATCAATGGTATACGTGAGTGTTACAGTGCTGTTGAAGACACTGGTTGCCTGCACTGCTAGCGGGGTCAATAGCAGTAGAAGAGCACTCCCCCATTGACCCATCAAATGGTTAGTTTGTTTGTTTTTCATAAATTCTCCAGGTTGCGCTTCCCTTTTAAAAACGGGTTAGTGGGAAACAAAAATAGTGATATTTAATAAACGAGCCGACAAGCAGCTCGTCTAATGGACTTATTCCGGTAAATGTTCGACAAAGGGTTTTACCGGTTCGGTTGTGCCACTGACGCCAACGGCCGGAATCACCAACAATGTGTCCTTGGCAAATTCGGCTTTTAATGGATTACCTGCATCGACACCGGTATGACTTCCACTATGTCCATTTGGAATAATGATTTCCGGGTGATCAAACGGGGCTTTCTTATAACGTACCCGTTCATCCGTAAAAGAGTTCAACAACATAATCAGGTCTTTGCGGTTTTGAGCTTTCAGTTCTATCTGAGATACCTGCTCAGGCCTTAATGCGATTGATGTGACAAAACCATCCATGTGTGGGTTATTGTTATTCCCCAGGCGAGCATAAAACTCTAATACGTCATCTAATGTCGCCATGCTGCCGTTATGCATAAACGGCCCGGTCAGCTCCACATTGCGCAGGGTAGGAATTTTAAAGAAGGCTTTTTCGGCCACATCCAGTTTTGCACTGTCTTTATTTGCCTGTGCTGCTTCTATAGTGGGAATATAAGCCGTCAGAGGATGCCCAATACAATCCTGGTTGCGTAATTGACCTTCCCGACTACCATCAATTTCTAACCCATCCCGGGCAGTAAATTCTGTAGCACTTTCATAATCTGCATTGCCCGCAACAAACAGCCCGCCTTTAGTAAAATCGCAGGCTTTTTGATGCCGCACAACTGAATCACCCACAGCCTCATCATTGCCCAGCAGGTATTCCCGGTATTGAGCGGCAAAGGATAACGCGAAGCCAAAATCATCGACGGCACCTAAGCCTGGATCATTGTCCGGGTTAGCGACACCTGTATTGGCAAAACCAAAATCGGTGAACGCTCTTCTAGAGCCTACAAGTACGTTTTTGTTAACCACATTGCCATGCGGGGTGATTCCAGCACTATGTGCGTCGGACGTTGTACCTGTCACGCCAAAAGCATTTTTTCCATAAGGGATTCTGGCGTGTTCCGGTCCATAAAAAGCATCGGGTATTGGTGTGACCAATGTAGAATTAGTCGAAATTGCCGCCAGTGTCATCAATGGCCCGCCATGACAGGCAGTACAATGATTGCTGTCCAGCAAGCTAAAGCCGCGTTTTAAGGAGGCGATTTCTTCCTCGCTGTAGCCCATGCCTTCCCAGGTGGGAGCCAGGTTTGCATCCCGTGGCGTCAAGTCAATCGGTGCCTGATCTGAGACCAGTGTCGATTCGTAGATTTGCAAGGCTAAGCCAAAAAACATGGAAAAGTTCGCTTCCATTTGTGAGTAACGCAAACCGCCATTGGCCGGACGACCAAACTGGCTGATGCGACGACTGTACGACCAGTATTTGGAATTAAACGCTTTGCGTATCAGGGTTTTATAGGTGACATTCAACCCTTTACCGGCATCATTCACCAGGTTCAACGGTGCAAATACACTGTCTTCCGCATGCACTTGCTGGTATTGCAGGGGCGCACGGGAGAGTAGTTTTCTGCCCAGGTCGGCAATGTTGCGACCACGGCACACCATTTCGGTATCACTTTGCACCGTGGCTACAGCCTGTGATGCCAAAGATGAGTTGATCAGATGCAAGGGTTGTTTGACGACTTGTCGCCTGCCCTGCTTAATCCATACACCTGCATCCGGATCACGTTCGCCCCAGTTACTGCTGCCATTAAATACATTATTGGCACGACCATCCCAGAAATTACGGTGGTTGAAAATGGCATTAATCATGGTTGGAGCATTGCGCGGCTCTACCCGTCTGGCACCGACATGATTGATATGAAATACCGGATCTACACTGCGATCACAATGATCATCACTGGCTGAAAAACGTGAAGCGCCGGTAAACTGACCGCTGAAGGTGCCTGATGAAGCACCTACATCATCACTTGAATGCTTTACCCCACTTGACTGCTCAAACGGGTCATTAAATTGAACAAATGGAAAATCGTCCTTGTTCCACTCATAATTTGGTCCACCTGCCGCACCTGATGCAGTTGTCTCAAATGTTGACGCGGTGGACAGCGTGCCCATATTGCCAGGATTCAATTGATTTTTCACCCGCATGTCTGCCCCGGCACTGAAGTGGCACGATCCACAAGCAATGCCGTCACTGCCCACATTCATGTCCCAGAATAACGCCTTGCCCAACGCGATGGCCATGTCTTTATTGACAACAATCGGATCATCCCCATCCATTAACCCTGGAACCGGTGGAATGGGCACTCCGGTTAAAGGCATTGCTTTTGGCAGATGGGCAAAGGATACTTGCGATGCAAGCAGGGCGGCTCCTCCAAGCATTAATTGTTTGGTAAACGCCATGTTTAACCTCTCTTGTTAATTTTAAAAACAATTACATTTAAAGTTGACTGTAATTGCATGTCTCTGAAAGTTTCAGAATACCAATTAAGCAATAAATATGCCTTTGTTTTTTTATTGGCGAGCCATTCTAAATTTAAGACGCCAGTAAGCAATGACACTCAGGCTGATGGTGCGTAGAGATATGGCTGAGTTCACCCCGGAACCCCCATAAACCCTATGTTTTTGGTATTGATGCAACGCTGCTGTATCAGCTTCACATGCTTACAGATACATTTTCTAATGACGGTTTGATCAGTTAAATAATTACCTTCTCTTGTGAATTAATCTCAATTCGGCACGCATATAATTAAACTATGTTAAATGAAGGTTAACAACCCGACTTACCCTAATCTTCAAGTTGCGCCGACTATGTTGTCGGCAACGTCTTTTTGATTCGATATTTCTTTCATAGCATCATTTAAGACTGTCGGATTATGGATAATGCTACTGCGGCGATGGGACATCGGCTGAGTTTCCGGTCTTTTTCGCTACGTAACACCCTTATGCGCCTCAATAGATCAAAAAACTCCGCTCGATTTACCTCTCGCCTTTTCCCAGGAAAAACCTTAAGTACTGAAGGCAATTAGTTATATTGTCGTCGCTAATAACCCAATTTGCTGATGAGACGATGAAACCCCTCAGGAGCCTGCTCAAATTCAGATGAGTAATGCTTCCAACGACTTACAGAAGACTGATAAAGTGGCCGGGACACTTGATGGTAACTTGGGCTGGCGACAAATCGATCAGCTGCGCTACGGTGAAAATCAACCACTTTATCTTGCCAGGACAAGCCTAAAAAGCTGAATACGTCTTTAAATACAGGTACAAACGAGGTGACTACGTGTTCATAGCGCAATTGAAGGCAGTTATGTTCTACATATTGATGAATATGTTGCCACCATTCCATCATGGCGACATACAGATCCAGGGTTTGTTGCCAACTGCTAAAATGCACTGTCACCGCAGAAGCTGCCATTGTTTGCATGTAACAACTTAAGCACACATCTCTGGGATCACGCTGAATGAATATAATTTTGGCCTCTGGAAACACAAAAACAATCAAGCCTAAATCAATTAAATTCAGCGTTGTTTTATCAACGAATAATCGATCACTGAAGGTAGAGCCATAACAGGCTTCAACTTTCTCCCAGTAAAAATTACGCAAATGTTGAATGTCCTGTGGGCTGCAATTGGCAAGCTGCTCTGACACAACGCCCTTGATTTCCGAAATTCTCTCCAGCTCGATACGCAGAGCGGCAATAAAATCATTTTCATCTGCCACCATAACTTCGGAATGGGCTGCCAGCACCTCCTGCACTAACGTTGTACCTGAACGTAAAAAACCGATTAAAAAAACAGGGGTCTGTTGAATGTTTGCAGGATGATTCAGCTTCCGATGGTTGAACAGGGTCTGGTTGAATCCGCTCTGATAATTCTCCAGCAAATGGGGTACAAGCGTGCTGTCCTGTTGCGCGATATCCGGCAAACGCAGGCTGATCTCAGCAGCACGATGCAGATGTTGAAATACCTTGGCATATTCGCCCTGTTTATCAAGAATGATCGCGTATTCCCGGTGCACCCGGCTTGCTAACTCTGGCGACAAATGAGTGTGCTGGCTCAACAAGGTTTCCAGTTGTTTTTGCGCTTTGCCGGTTTCTCCGCATTTTGAATTGATTTCAGCAATTAACAGGTTTAGCGCGGCATCTGTCGGTGAGAGTTTCGCAGCCAGTTTTGCGGCAACCAATGCCTGTTTGCGACAATTCAATCGCAAATGTGCTTGTGCCATCAGTTGAAAGGCACGGGCATCTGTATTATTTATGCGTATTGCCTGCTGAACCAATCGCAGGGATTGTCTGAATTCACTACATGTTTGCAGTTGCTCTGCCAGCGCAACAACGTCATTGATTTTTCGTGATTTCTTAGCGCTGTTGAGTAGTAATTTCCCCGCAACCTCCATGTTTTCCAGGCCTTCCTTTCTGAACCCAGCCCACAACAAGGCCTGACCCAGACTGGCCACGGTTTCTGCATCACGGGGATTTAAAACAACGGCCTGGCGAAAATAACCAATGCCTTGTTCAAGCTGTCCTGCATTAATTGCAGAAACGCCTTGTTCAAACGGGTTTACGTTATTCATCTCCCCTCCCCTTCAGCTGGCAATAACGAGCCGCCACATTGTCCTGTCACGTCAACCCAGTAATGCGGCAAACCTGAGGTCTGCAACCAATCTGAGCCTTGTTCTTCTTTAAGCATTGTAATCGTAGAGGCGCTGCCGGCTAGCACACAAAATTCTGCGACGACAGTCACGGAAGCCATATAGGCGACAGGCCAGCCAGTCTTTGGGTTTAATACATGCCCATAGCGTTTGCCATTTATTTCCATACAACGCTCGTAATCTCCACTGCTGGCAATTGCTCCCTCGTTCAAGGAAAGGGTTGTTAATTGAGTCTGAAGTTTGCGGGGGTGTGCCACGCCAATTTGCCAGGGCAAGCCATCAACACGCGGCCCGACAATTTTTATATCACCCCCAAGATTGATTAATCCATGTTTTACACCTTGCGTTAAACATAAGACTGCCGCCCGGTCAACCGCATACTCTTTGACAATACCCCCAAAGTCCAGCTCCATCCCGGCTGTAGGAAAACTTAATTTGGGTGCCTGCCAATGCAGACGATGCCAACCGATTTGTGTCAATAATTCAGAAATGTAGTCAGGATCGGGTATTTGTTGCTGATCAAACCGCCAGGCTTTACGCAACAATCCCGAGCTAATGTCAAACAAACCGTCACTTTGTTCATAGCAGGTGGTGGCATAATTCAATAAACTGGCCGTTTCTGCATCAACCTCTATTTCTCCGCCTTGGGCTGCACATTGATTGATTTTAGACAGAAAGCTGTCCGGTTTGTAGCGCGAATAACGTGCTTCCAAACGCTGTACGTCAGCAATTACGGCATGGGTTGTTTGTTGCGCAATGTTCGGGTGCTGGCAAAACAGTTGGATTTCGCATTGCGTGCCCATTGCCTGAAAGGTCTTACGAAACAGCTTCATCCTGGTGACACGAGAGCAATCAGAACATATAGCTCCAGTTCAGGGTGAGTGCACCGTCACGTTCACGTTGATAGCCATTTACATCATCTACCAGCGGTTGCAGCCATTCAAAGCTGAGTTGATTTCCTGCAAAGTTACCTTTAGGCGCAGTGACAGTAATGCCCAGTCCCAAATCCCAGTATTCACCACCGTAATTACTCGGATAATCCATGGTGCCGACGCTGATTTGTTGGTCACGTTCTTCATAACGGCCTCGCAGATGGCCTCTGCTGGTATAGATACCTCTCACTGAAGCGCTTAACCAGTCGGTAAATTGATAGCCACCCCAGGTGGTGCCCTGCACTATATCGCCAAAGGTAAATCCCTGGTCATTTTTGCCTATACGTTTGGTGGCATTAAATTGCGCTCCCCAGGAAAACGCATGCCATTGTCCGGTGTAGGTCAAGCTGGGGCGGAAATCCCAGGTGCCGCTTCCCACCTGCATGCCGTAATGGATATAGCCCAATGCAAAACCATGTGCTCCACGCAGAGAGAAATCAGATTCTCCAGTGGGCGCATTGAACCCCAGGCTCATATGAACGTGGTGATGATCATTATTGAACAGTTTGAACATGGCAAATAAACCGGTATCCCCTAATCCCCCGGTGATATGTTCGTGCCGTGTATGACTGATAGCAACACCTTGACGGGTTGATATTTCACTCCCATGTGGTGGTTTTCCTTCCAGTTCTCGCATATTCATACTCTTATCAACCAGCTGTGGCATCACCATCAGGGTTAACCAGTCGGTTGGCGCATACATAATATTAAACATATGCATGTGCATGGCCATATCCGTAGGGGCAACATGGCAGACTTCGCCTTCACAACCATTATTTACTGTTTGAATATCGCTAACGGCCTGGGTGCCATGTAACAAATCGCCACTCATGTGCTGATAATGATAACGATAGCCAAACATCCACTGTCCGCTTTTCTCAAGCATATGCCCAAACATAACGCCTGCCGGTAAAGGCGTTCCATGCCTTGTATGGTCATGCGCAGTATTATCGTCTACCAGGCCGCGACCCAATTGCGAGAGTTGTACGTTTAGCGTGGCATTCGCAGCATAAAAATCAAAATCCGCATAACCACCTTCACCATCACCACCTAATTTTAGTTCGCCCTGGTGGGTATAGTATTCAAATCCGGCTTCCAGGCTCACACCTTTGGCAAATTGCTTTTTTAACACCAGGCCACCACTGATTGCACCAAAGCCGGATAAGCGATGGTCACTGGAAAAGTGGTCCGGTAATTCAGGTGAAGCTTCTCTGAACACCAGGAATGGCGTGTAAAAATCAGCTTCGCTTTGTGAGTAATAGCGGATACGTGGTGTCACGCTCCAACCAAAACCCAGTGCTTGTATCCATTTGCTCTCCAGGGTATGTGTATGAATCCCCCAGTCATCATGGGTGAATTGATAGTTCACATGCAATGAGGCATCCAGGGTTTCTATATGTTGTGCTACCCGGGCCTCCCAAACCAGTTGGTTGCGTTCCAAAGGCCGTCTCTCTATAAACGCAGCGGTCTTGTTTATCCGCAGCACGCTCACTCCTGGCGCACCCTGCAAATCATAGAACGTCATTACCGCTTTATAGGGGTTGCTCATATAACCTTGGCTATACGTGTATTTTAATCCCAGATTAGCCACCGTATTTTTGCTTAATACCTGCGTCAAACCGATATTAAAACCCCAATCCTGACGTCTGCCGCGAATGCGTCTTGTGTTAGCATCCTCATCGAATTCAATAGAAAAGCCGTAGGCATCATCATTTTCTTCCAACCCGAAGGAACTGGTGCTCGGTAAAAATGTGTAGGCATTTGCATGATGATCTATCAATGCATTTGTTGCACTGCTGGTATAGCTTAATCCAACATCAACACTGGTGAGCTTTTGGTTAAAATCAAATCGACCTCCCATATTATAAAAACGGGATTCATAATCCCGTTCTACAGAGATACCGCCCCCCACAGTCAATGCCATCGTGTCCCATTCGTAACTCAGTGAAAAATCACCCTGTCGTCGGGTTTCCGGCGATGCCTGCGCCATGGTATGTGCCAACTCGGTGTCATCCCGGGTGTTAACGAAGCCGGGTAAACTAAAGTCTATAAACCCCAGCTGGGGATTTAAGTCCTGATCAAACCATAAGTTGGAATTCGACAATGTCGAGATTAAAGGTGATGCCCCGGTCACCACCCCGTCAACAAAATACAAACCATCTGGCCCGCCAATAGAATTACTGACACCATTGCCGCCAAAAACCGCGGGTGCTGTGGCCACCGGTGTGGCGCCCGCCCAGGTATCCTGGCTGAAATTTGCAGTAAAATTCAGACGATCAGTGAACGCCGCTTTAATGCTGGTCAGTAAACTGTCCGCTTCTATCGGTTTAAAATGCTGTGGAACATTGATTTTATTGGGTCTCGCAGGGTCGCTGATTACTTCAACAGAATTAACATGACGTTCGCCCTCCTGATAACGACCATATTGCACCGCAACCTCTACCTCTTCAACCGCACTGGCCGTTGCAGGAAGCACGCCGGGCAACAATAACGCCGCCGTCTGCAACGCTCCCAAAGAAGAGTTGCTGCCTGTTACCGCGCGCTTGGGTACATTAATAACAGCCACAGCCACCTCCTGTGCCTCCACTTCCGCTGGGCGGGGCCGCTTCACGACTACTGTAACTATGATTATGAAAAAAAGTCTGTGACGGAAAGGGAGATAAAGCCATATCAGGCCTGGATAAATTGCCTCTCTCCCAGGGTTCGACATGCGCACAGCCAGACAATACGGATAAGCCCGCAACCAAGAGAAATATAACTGCTGCTTTCTTCATGAAATAAACAATAGCGCCTTAATTGGGTCAGGGAGGAAGTAATTGCATTTACAAGCCATTGAATAATGAATACTGTTTTTTAATCTGAAAAAGCAAACACTGTCCACCCTCATTCTTCAAGCAATTGTTTTAGCGTTGCCTGAACAGATTCTGTTTCATTCTTTTTAAAACCGAGATGGACATAGCGGACGTTTCCCTGTTTATCCAGTAAATAAGAAGAAGGCATGGCCTGGACAGCAAAATGGCGTGCACAATCGCGATGATGATTATCAAATGCCACCATAAAATCAGCATGATGCCGACGCAAAAAGTGGGCGACATCTTCCGGGTTGTCATCCAGATTAACTGCAATTACGGTCAGACCCTGTGCCTGATATTGCGCGTGCAATGCATTCATAAAAGGAAATGACTTTATACAAGGCGGGCACCAGGACGCCCAGAAATCTACATATACAACTCGCCCAAGGTAGTCGTCTAACTGAACATCAATCTGATGTTGATTGCGTAACGTACAGCTCTTTCTTTCTTCGCTCGCGTAATTTGCATAGGCCATGTTACAACACATAAAATAAGCAACTATTAATGGCGTAATGCAAATTAAAGAGTGAACTTTTATTGTTTTCAAACGCCCTCTCAGTCCTGAATTAATAAAGCATCATTTGAATTGACTTGATGACCTGCAGCATCTTGACAAATATACTCAATTGCATAGGATCCGGCCACCTTATCTGTTTGATAGGCAAACATGTAATACTGCCCCGCGCCTTGTGCCAGCGTTACACTCGGGCCAAATTCGGTGCCTGATTGCTCTAAATCGCTAACGGTTTGTATCCTTTCGTTTTTAAACAAGGTGACGCTCATAATTCCACTATTAAACGTGGTGTCAGCAACCTGAACGAATAACCTGGTTGTTGGAGCTGGGCAGTTAACTGTTAATACTTGAACCTGCCGAGCGACCCCATTACCTGACGAATCCAGCATGCGACCGTGATATACATTTGCATGGGCTGTTTGACTCAATGCAAATCCCGATAAAACTGAGAATGTTAGTAAACCTGCGTTAATCATTTTTTTCATAATTCTCTACCTGAATGTTATGTAACTTCGTATTGGCTAAGGTTGAATTACTTCAGCAAGGCCAGATTCCACTTCAGAACCGCCAGCATCTTCACAATGATATTGAATTCTATATATTGCTGAAATGTTGCCGGTAAGTGCAGTTTGGCTTGCGATTATATAGTAGTTGCCTGCGCCTGCATGAAGTCTAATGCTCGGCCCATAATCATTGGCCTGTTGCTCCAGGTCACTGACTGTCACCGCCTTATCGTCTTTAAAGACAGTGACACTCATAATCCCTTTATTGATAGCATCATCCGAAACTTCAACATACAAGCGTGCGGTTGGTGCGCTGCAAGTATGCCTCAGCAATGTATTTTGACGTGCTCCTCCTCCAAAAATATCAAACATATTTCCACTATATATATGGGCATATGACATGTGAGATATCAGTGTTGAAACCATAAAAAGGCTACACGATAGTATTGTTTTAATAAATGTATTGTTCATTCTGCTGACTCCGTTACCAGGCATTGTGCCTTTGTAATATGTTGAGTTAATTGACTTTAAATAAATGACAGTATTTATCAATGACTCAAATATACCCTGTGTTCAGATGCGTTTGAGTTGAAGCGTTTTCCAAGTGAAACCAGGGAAATCAAAATAGCGCCAAACATCCATAATACAATGCCGGGGAGAGGAATCTTTTCCGGTTCAACTGTGGAGGTAAACTCGGCCACATGGGAACCTGATATATTTAACGTGTAGTTATGCGGGTAACTATTATTACTGAACTGCTCACTGCCATGGTTACCGGAAGCAATTGAATCACCTGCGTTATCTGCAAAGGTATCATTAATCGTACCATTGACCGTAATCAAGTACACGCCTGCTGCCAAACCTGACAGCGTTACTCCCGGATCAGGTGTTCCGGTTGGAAATAAACTATTGGCATCAAAGCCGTTTTTTACGCTGATGCCGAAACTGTTTTGTGACGAGTTTTCTGAGGGACGGGGGGAATTATAGACTCTTCTGACCAGCGCCCAATCTGAATTCAGCGTTTGAGAAGCGCCGCCCCAGCCAGAATCATTGGGTTGGTTTGATGCGGAAGGCGTATCTTTTTTCTTCCAGACAACCAGCGATGCATCAAACCCGTTCGTTAACGTGTCCATAATAATCGTTACATCGCCAGCACTGGTGTTTTCAAATAGATACGCCTCAACATCATTAGCTTGTTGGTGCACTGCATTTATAGACAAGGTTTCAGCCTTGACACTGGATATTGCAAGTAAGAGTACGCCTCCAGCAATAAACATTTTATTTAGCATAATGTTTCCTCTTAATATTTTATTAATCAGGTTTACATTTTTCCTGCTGACTGAAAAACACAAACGCTGTGAAAAAACGACATTAGCTTGGCTTTGCAGCTTTTTTATAACCACACCAAGATCTTCGTTAACATTAACAACATAGGACAAAATAAGCATGAAGTATGCCAGTCAGGTTTGAGCTTAATTTGCCAATCTTCCCGGATTCATTAATACAGTCCACTGTAAAAACGATGGCTAATCTTGAAAATGTGCTAATTAGCAGACACAAACACAATATAGCTCCGGCATATCACGCTATAGGAAAAATTAAATAACATAGTTTAATTTACACTGGTGTTTATGCGGGAACAGCAAGCATGCCAAACTTTTTTGTTTTCAACTGTTTTGTCAACAATGCGGACCTCTTGGAGCAGAGGACAGGTTGCTCTACCCGTTATGTTCAAGCTGAAACATTGCCAGTACAACACTGCTGATATGTGCATCAGTCTGTTGGCATTACAGTCTGGCCAGTCCGATGTTTAATGCAAGGTTATCCGACATTATGGCTGGAAAATGCGTCAATAAATACCGCTGGCTGTTCGGTTATTGTGTACGCTTTACCCAAAACATAACGCCTGCAACAAGCAGGTCATCTCAAATTTATCAGCGAAGAAGATATGATCGGTACAATTAATCGAATACGTCAGTTCACACCACTACAGCAAGATCCTTATTTTCAAAAGCCCACCCCGCTCAACGCGATGGGATAAGTATGGGACAGGACTTGCAGTTAACTGAATTCTATCGCGCCAGTAAACAAACTAAGCAGGCCAGGCAAAGCTTCCTGATATTTCAAAGAGAATACAAAGCATGGCGCCAATTAATGTCAACATCACCCTGGAACGTTATTCTGCCAACGGCTACATGCTTAACTGTAATCAAATTCATCAAGAAAGGGGTGCAACACACTTTCTATTGCCTCGTATTCACTCGCATAATTTTGCCATCGGCCCACTGAGGAAGAATATAAAGGTTGTGCAACCTGGCTGTAACTCGGGCTGGATATAACTTTGCCAAGCGCTTTTTTATGGAATTCGGTGACCGCCGGATCCCACGGCAAGCCAAGAAAATCAAACACTCGCGTGAACGTCGTTTCGAACTCAAAAACAGCATCTTCATAACGCAATTCCATATTCGCCATTGACAACCTGGGTTTTACTGTTAGCCACCAATCCATCACCTGCGCGTAGAACCGGGCGGTACTCTCCCATTTGTTAAGGTGCACAGTTGAGGGTGTTGGCGTCATCGTCTGCATAATACAACTTAAACACACATCACGAGGATCACGAATCAGAAAAATCAGTTTGGCATCGGGAAAAATGACGTTTATAAAGCCCAGGTCGATGCTGTTCATTGTCGTTTTATCCAAAAACAGTTTCTCATCGCAGGCATCGCCATATAATGCTTTTGCCTGTTGCCAATAAAATTCCCGCAGTTGCTTGATGTTATCAATATCAAGCTGATCCAGCTTGTTTACCACCTTCGCACTCCCGTCAGAGATTCCCAGCCTTCGCCTCATTTCATTTATTGTCTTGATCAGTAAATCACTTTCATCGGCAACAAATACCTGTGGATGAGCGCCTAGAACCTCCTGCGTCAACGTCGTTCCTGTGCGCATAAAACCAACCACGAACACCGGTGCAGGGTGAGCATCAGCAAAATTTTCATCTTGCAATTTCCCCACCACGTCCAGGCTAAACCCGGTTTTATACTCAGTCAACATGTTGGGAACATATGTGGCATCTTGGCGTTGAATTTGTGGTATGCGTTCAGAAATCTTCCCGGCCGCATGTAAATGCCCAAATACCTGATCAAACACTTTCATTTTATCCAGCAATCTGGCGAGTTCCTTATGAACACGGAATTTTTCCTCAGGTTTCAACAATGGATTCTCAAGCAACTTTTCCAACCTTTTTCTCGCTCGCTCAAATTGGCCATCATTTATTTCCAGCGTGCCCACCAGGAGTGTCAAAACAGAATTATCCGGTACCAACGACAAGGCTTTTTTTCCGGCAGATAACGCCGGTTTCTTTTGATTCAGCCGCATATGTGACAAGGCCAGCAGTTGATAACCTCGTCCCACTGCACCATTGAGTTTTAATGCCTGCTTACATAATGTCAATGAGCCCTGGTAATCCTCCCAATGCTGCATTTGATCAGCCAAGTCCAGCACCAGCTTAATATCACGCGTTTTTTTGGCTTTCTTCAACAAAATTTGCCCGGAAATGCCTAAATACTCAAAACCTTCCGACTTGTACCCCAACCAACACAATGATTGTCCCAAACAGGCATTCGCCTGCGCATCCTTGGGCGATTCTTTGACAGCCTTGCGAAACCACTCAACGGATTCAGCAAGTTTTTTATGTTGTACGGCCTGTTGGCCAAGTCTCATATAATCGTTCATTGCAAGGACAGAGATTAAACAAAGGGACAAATCATCGCATTAAAAGCCCTTGGAATAAACTGTCTGTTACGGAAAACTAATCCAAGCACCAAGAAGCAAATTATATAAAAGTCAGAATGGAGCCTTATAAGGCATCTGGATCGCAAAACATCTGATTTGAAGACATGTTAACTATCATCAGCACCCGCGAAAATGATGTCTCATCAAAGTTAGTGTCCTAAACGCATTGGTGATGAGGGAAAGCTGCTTTAGCTCGATACCTAACATAATTGAGTGCCCTTCTACTAAATAGGGCATTTCACATAGTATAGAGTGATATCCCCAATATCCACCCTATAAAGCATAGCCTCACCAAACCTGATAACCCAAACGCCTCTACTCAGTCTCAGTAGCAAAAGTAACGCGACACGAATCACCTCTGAATCATCACTTTACAGCGCTGGCGGAGCTGTTGTGGGAACTCCACAACAAACCGTCACAAGCGGGTACTTCCAGCTTAATAGTCTGGTTTTTAGTTAAGGCATGATTTATGCTTTGTACAGTTCATCAAGTATGTTTCATGGCTTGATGCGAACGAGAAAAAGCCTACCCCGTTGTAAGGCGGGGGCGGAAAGTGCGAAGCCTTGATGGAGACTGTTGCACCGCCTCTTCGATTATATCGGAATCCTGTACCACAGCCAGCCCAGACGTTGTCTATTGAAACGTCTACCTGTGTAATAGACAACCCTGCACGCGGCAAGGGAGGAAAGGATTTTATTGTTCAATAACTCAAATAATGCATTATTTAGGTATTAATACGATGAAAAATTTTAAAAAATTAGCATTGGCTGCCTCAGTCAGCTCATTAATGTTAGGTGCTAGCGCAGCACAGGCTCACGTTGCTTACAACACCCACGCTGCTGCAAGCACAAACGTAAGTGCGGGCGGCGGACAAACCTGGTCTGATGGTGGTTCTTACGCATACACGGGTAACCTGCCAACACATTGGGTGGCTAATCTGCATGGCGTAGGTTCGTCTGTCGAGGTATCTGATCATGACGCATTTAATCATCAAGGTGTGACTGTTGATCTGCAATCGGCCAATAACAAGTGGAACCCTGCACACAGCTGGGGTGCGGCACTGGGGTACGGGTTGATTAATATCATGGGGCATTCTGATGTTGCTGTGACTATCAACGCTACAGACGATGACGGTTCAGACTTCACACCTGGCTTCACTTTGTGGAAAAACTGGGATGCATCCGCTGCCAGTAATAAACATGGCCCATGGAACGCTGACCCAGCCAACCCGGACACTCGCGGTTCAAATGAATTGCTTTACCTGGACCACGCAGCTACATCTACAGCTGGCGGTACTGCGTCTTTGACCACAATCCTTGCTCCAGGCGAATACAGCTTGTGGATCGGTGGAAATGCAACCAATGCTAATGGCGGTAATACTTCAGGTCTAGACCAAAGCTATCAACTCGCTATTAGTACTTCTGCTGTTCCTCTGCCGGCAGCCGCATGGTTGTTTGGTGGTGCGCTGCTTAGCCTGTTCGGTGCCAATCGACGTAAAAAAGTAGTGCCTGCATAACTGCTGCTGGTTCTAACTTAATGGATTTGGCGCAGGAAGCGCCGTCAACAGTGCATGTGTAACAATCCCCTCACTGCTAAGCAGTGCCGGGGGATTGTTTTTTCTTTCACGCCCTAAAGACAAGCCTCCCCCTCAACAAATAACCTTCCAACATCATAAGCAGGTGGACTCACCATCCCTGTATTTTAAAGAACATAGTTTATTTATTAATTGGATTTCACCGGACAATATTAAGGATATCGCACACGTGCAAAGGTGAACAGACAAGGAAGAAACACGTCCCCGGAGAGATTAGCCATCGCTCAATTTTTTGCTGCTTACCTGGGCAGAGATGCCAAAATCATTTTTCGCAAAACTCAGCTTATTTTTTTAAAGGTTTTAATATCGCCGGAATCTCCTAGGAGGCTGCCGGATTATGGATAGTCTATTGCGGCGATGGAAAACCGGCTGATTTTCAGGTCTTTTTGTTACGTAGCACCACTATGCGCCGCAAAAGATCAAAAAAATCCACTCGATGTCCTTAACGCCTTGCGACGAACCCCAAAAACCGACAGCCTCCTAGAGGTTTTCTTTTATCTTTTTAAATGGTATTAATATTCATAATAAATTCATGCTTTACCCTTGATGATTGAACTTTTATCTTTTGATTGGAGAACACAATGAATAGTGAACAGCTTTTAACCATGGCGACCGACTTAAGTGTCGAGTATGGGCCTAAATTGGTGGGTGCCATTGTTGTATGGATAATTGGAAGTATTATTGTCAAGCTTCTTTCAAAAGGATTTACCAAGGTTCTGGAAAAAAATAATACTGATCCTTCATTAGTGCCATTCTTGTCTTCTCTTGTTGCGACGTTATTAAAGGTGATGTTGGTCATCAGCGTGCTAGGCATGCTGGGGATAGAAATGACTTCATTCATTGCCATTCTGGGTGCTGCAGGCCTGGCTGTGGGCATGGCCTTGTCCGGCACATTGCAGAATTTTGCTGGTGGTGTGATGATTCTTATTTTTAAACCGTTTAAGGTGGGTGATGTTATTGATGCGCAGGGTTTTATTGGTTCTGTCCATGAGATCCAGATATTCAATACTATTCTCAAAACACCAGATAACAAAACCATTATTATTCCTAATGGGGGGCTTTCTACTTCATCAATGACAAACTTTTCTACCGAGCAACGCAGACGGGTTGATTGGACATTTGGCATTGGTTATGGTGATAGTACCGAGAAAGCCAAACAGGTTTTGCAAGGTCTGTGCGATGCTGACAGTAGAATCTTGAACGATCCGGAGGTTTTTATTGCAGTATCAGAGCTTGCAGATAGCTCAGTGAATTTTGTTGTCAGAGCATGGGTAGAGGCGGGTGATTATTGGGGTGTTTATTTTGATATGAATGAAAAAGTGTATAAGACTTTTGCTGAGCAGGGTTTAAGTATCCCCTATCCGCAAATGGATGTGCATGTAAATAATCAATAAGTCAACTGAATGAGCATTGTCTGGTTAAACGGACAATGCTCGCTCTTTATTAATCAATTGTTTCAATCCAGCGACAACGTTCTTTCACCAACGAATTAGCGTTTTCATGACCGATGCCATTGGCGATTAACGCAATCACTCTGTCATCACTATCATAGCCTACATGCGCTTCCAACGGATTCGCCATTTTTCCGAGCCCGAAAACATCAATCACGCTGGCTATATTGATGTTGATATTGGTGACATCTATACATAGTCTGGAATCCAGATACGTCGTCACAAAATCATGAGGGATGGTGTAACTTAATAAATCATTGGGGTCACTGAATGCATAGATGGGGGTGCCGGATAGAATGCGTTCTTCATATTTTGCGCCCGTCGGCTTGCAGTATTCAGCCTCCTGGTCACTTATCATTGGCATTTGCCTGCCTAATTGCAGCATCGGTAACTGATTGGACATCATGTAAACCGGAATGTTTTTTTGTTTTAAAGTGTATACCAATTGCTCCAGCATTTTATTTTCGACACCTTTACTTAATTGCGCTGCAATGTGCTGCATGCCGTCAATGGTGATCCGGCTGCCTAAACTGTGTGACACAACCGCATAGTTATCCTGCTCCACAGTCCAGTTATCCTGCCAAAAACAGGCTTGGGTCATATCAGCTGGTAATTCATCCCAATGACCACTGGTCATCCAGCAAAATGACTGGGTAAATGCCTGCAATATTTCCTGACGGCTGTCACCAAGATAAATGATGGGGTCAGGCCCTTTGTCATTGGAAAACCGTTTCAGTAAATCATTGACTTCTGCACGACGGAATGAATGTTCGCCTGAATTATCATAGGCCAGGAATTTTTTTTGCGGCGCGGTGATTTCAGACCAGGTTAATTCATAACCGAGCATTTCACGGGTTTTATCGCTGCTTAAAAAACGTTTTACGCGGAGGTTGCCGAGTTTTCGCTCCGGATTATCTTTTGAAACCAAGGTAATATTTTTAAATTGTTTTGACTCAACAGTAAGAAACAAGGCGCTGGCCAGTTTTTCAAAAAACTTGGTACTGTACCCGGGTAAGTGTTCCCCTACCCCATGCACCATTAAAACTTTGACCTGATTGCCCTGCATATCCAATTGATGATTGACACCATGAAATGATTTGCCTTTAACTTCACATACCCGGATATCTTCTTTTAATTGACTTTCGAGAATGGCTTCTGTGACCCCTTTGCCGAAACTTGAACAGCCTGCAATGGGAGCCAATAGTGCGACAAAAAAAATAAATTTACTATTATTTAGCATTAAAACCTTCTTTTAATTTATTGATCATTATGGAATTGTTATTATGATGATAATTAATTCCTATATTGATGTTCTTCTTGAATTTGACTCAAAATAGTCAAAAATAATATATATCACAACTTTTTTTTCGGGGGCTTTGTGTTCAAAAAAACATTTCCGGCAATTTTCACACTTTGTATTGCGCCAAATCTATATGCACTGGATCTTATTGGCGCATTTCATTTGGGCCTGGAAAATGCGCCTGAATATAAAAGCGCCTATTTGAAGCAATACTCCGCTGCTGAATTTAGATCACAAAGTATTGCGCAAATGTTACCGAATTTAACATTTTCTGCCAGCAGTACCCGTGAACGTCTGCGTAACGATAAATTTACCTTCCAAAGTGCCGGGGTGCAGCATTATTGGAATAATCAGATATCAATCAACCTAACCCAACCCGTGTTCCACTGGGAACACTGGATTCAGCTGGATCAATCCGATAATCAGATTGCCCAGTCCGAAGCAGAGCATCAGGCCAGTTACCAGACGTTAATCGTTGATATTACCGAGGCCTATTTTGATATTCTAGCGGCTCAGGATGATTTAAGTTTTACGGTTGCTGAAAAACAGGCCATTGCCAAACAACTGGAACAAGCACAACAACGCTTTGATGTGGGGCTTATTGCCATTACTGATGTTCACGAAGCCCAGGCCGCCTTTGACTCAGCGGTGGCCGGTGAAATTGAAAGCCAGAATATTTTAGATGACAGTAAAGAGCGCTTACGTGAGTTGATCGGCAACAATGTCGATGTTCTTAGCCAGCTACAGAAGGATATTCCCCTTTCTACCCCCGAGCCGCACGATATTGAAGCCTGGACGGAAGCCGCTGAAAATAATAATTTTTCCCTGATCGCCCAGTTAAACCAGACTGAGTTTGCGCGTAAAAAGATTAATCTGGAATATAGTGGCTATATGCCAAAAGTTGATTTAGTGGCCAACTATGGTGTCACTGACAATACCAGTACCTTCGGTTTACGCGGAAACACCCAGAATATAGGTTTGCAAGTCAGCATGCAGCTCTTTGAAGGGGGCGGCATTTATTCAAGAGCACAACAAGCTGAATATGATTATCGGATTGAAAAAGAAAATCTGCTTAAAACCAAACGCAGTGTCATTCGTAATGTACGTAACGCCTATCGTGGCGTGGTCGCCAGTTTAAGCCGGGTAAAAGCACTGGCGGCGGCAGTGAAATCCTCGCAAAGTGCATTGGAGGCTTCTGAGGCAGGATTCGAAGTCGGTACACGCACCATGGTTGACGTGTTAGATGAACAACGTGACCTGTATCGTGCCAAACGCGATTATGCACGCACCCGCTATGACTATTTGATAAATATTATTAAATTGAAAGATGCCGCAGGCAGTTTGGTGGAAGACGACTTGAAAATCATAAACCAGTTCTTGGCTTCATGACCCATTATGATCTGAAAACACTTAGATCAAATTTCCCGCACCAAGGTAGCCTGGTTTGGATTGGGCTCAGACCGGCCAAAAACCAGCCGATGTTGGAAGCCACTTCGGTTAACGCCGGTACAGAGTATGGTTTACAAGGGGACTATTATTCTGCCAAAAGTAATAAACGCCAAGTAACCCTTTTTCAGTTTGAAGACCTGACGACCATAGAATCCTTTCTGGGGCGGCCTGTCTCCCCTGCATTGTTTAGAAGAAATCTGCTGATCAAAGGGATAAATTTGATGTCACTGAAAGCACAGACATTCATGCTTGGCGATGCGCTCTTCAAAGTCACCGGGATTTGTCACCCCTGTTCAAAAATGGAAACAGCTCTTGGGATGGGGGGCTACAACGCCATGCGTAGCCATTGTGGGATGACGGCACAAGTCATCCGCTCAGGCATGATTCAAATTGGTGATAGCCTCACGCCTGAAACGTTTCAGGACGATTTATTTTGCTGACGTTGTTCGTACGCCGCTAACTGTTCGGCTGTTGCTTCCTGTTGGAATTTTTGTTTCCATTCTTGGTAAGGCATCCCGTAGATGATTTCTCTGGCCTGTTCGTAGTCAATATCTGTACCCTGCTCTTGGGCCGCAGCTGAATACCATTTTGCCAGACAGTTTCTGCAAAAATCTGCCAGGATCATCAAGTCAATATTTTGAACTTCGCTATGTGTTTGTAAATGAGTCAGCAATTTTCTGAAGGCGGCAGCTTCAAATTCAATATGGCTTTTTTCAGTCATGGACTATCCTTAAAATGAAACTATTCTATCAGAATGATTGGATTGTAAATGTACATTTAAGGTTTAACCCTTTACAATTGACTGAATTTATTAAACTGTGATGTCGTGGATATACACATATCTTCTCTGAACATTCGACCGATGGGCTCTTCAACTCAAAAGTCAGTTGAAGAAATCAAGCCTGTAACCTCGGCCGCTAAAGATCTTCCAGATCCTCAGTACACTTATGTTCAACAAGCATCACAGGAAGTAAACGATCAGCCGAAGACGACGCCTTTGGTCATTAATAAAGATAATATTAAAACGGCTAACAAAACGGCTCTGACAACCTATGCATCTACAGCTAATTCTTTAGTGTCAGAAACTCATTCGCAGTCCCCACAAATTGATTTTTTTGTATAACTCCCTTCCCATTAAATTAACATGAAACAGGTTCTGGAATTTATCCCGATCATTTTATTTTTTATCGCCTATAAGTTTTACGATATTTATGTCGCTACCGGGGTGATCATAGCAGCCACTCTGGTCCAGGTATTAGTGACCTGGCTGGTGTACCGCAAAGTTGAAAAGATGCAGTGGATAACGCTTGGGTTAATCATCGTATTTGGCGGGGCAACTATTTATCTGCAAGACGAGAACTTTATCAAATGGAAATTGACTATTATCGAGTGGCTGTTTGGAATCGCTTTTCTGGGTAGTCAGTTTATCGGCAAAAAAACCTTCGTAGAACGCATGATGGGCGCAAATATTGAATTACCCGCCCATATCTGGACACGATTAAATTTAACCTGGGCCTTGTTTTTTATCTCGGTAGGCTTCATTAATCTGGTAGTGATGTATACATTCAGCACAGATGATTGGGTATTGTTTAAAACTTTTGGTGTCCCAGGGCTGATGGTGTTGTTTATCGTTGTACAAATGATTTTTCTGTACAAATATGTGCCTGACTCAACCAAGAAGGAAGAAGAATAATGCTGTATGCAATTATATGTGAAGACGTCCCAGACAGTTTGGCAATGAGATTGCAAACACGTCCTGACCATTTAGCAAGATTGCAAGCATTACAGAATCTCGGTCGTTTAGTACTGGCTGGCCCTCATCCTGCCATAGATACTGACAGCCCAGGAGACGCTGGATTCAGTGGCAGTTTGATTGTCGCTGAATTTGACGCACTAGAAGATGCACAGGCCTGGGCAGATGATGACCCATACAAAGCAGCAGGCGTATACAACCACATAATTGTTAAACCGTTTAAACAGGTATTTCCTCAATGACAGCTGAACTAATCAAGCAAAAACTAACTGAAACACTGCAACCAGTACTGATTGAAATTATTGATGACAGTGCTGCTCATGCAGGGCATGCCGGAGCTCGCGAGGGTGGAGGTCATTATAATGTAACCGTCGTATCAGAATCCTTTGACGGTAAATCATTAGTGCAACGCCATCAGCTCATCTATCAGGCCCTTGCAGATCTGATGAAAAGTGAAATTCATGCCCTGGGCATTAATGCATTAACCCCTTCCGAAAATAACCAAGGAAATTAATCCATGTATAAGAAAATGATTCCGGTCTTGCTGGCCTCTTCAGTTGTTTTGTCTGGCTGTCTTGAACAAAACTCACCGGGGACGACAAACAGTTCAGCAGCACCTGCAACACTTGCAGTAAAAAAGGAAAATGCTGTCGCGTCGGTAAATGGCATTTATATCAGCAAGGAAACTTTGAATAATCTGGAAATGGAGATTATGCAACGTACTCGAGGCCAGGCGATTCCTAAAGACAAACTGATTGAGGAACTGGTGCAACGAGAACTGTTGGCGCAACAGGCAACGGCCATAAAACTGGAAAATTCTCCGGAATTCTTAAAGCAATTGCACAATATCAAGCAATCTTTATTATCCCAGGCCGCGTTAAAGTATTACATTGATAATAACCCATTGACTGATGATGCATTAAAAGCTGAATATGAAGCTAAAATGGGAGTACAGAAAACTGAATACAAGGCGCGCCATATTTTGGTAAAAACTGAAGATGAAGCTAAAGCGGTCATAGCTGAACTGGCACAAGGGGCTGATTTTTCTGAGCTGGCAAAAACAAAATCTACCGGTCCTTCTGGCCCACAAGGTGGAGACCTTGGCTGGTTCACCGCAGACCGGATGGTACCTCCTTTTTCTGAAGCAGTGATCGCACTTGAAAATGGCAAATCAACTGCAGCACCTGTTCAAACACAATTCGGCTGGCACGTGATTCTACGTGAAGAATCACGCGAACAAACACCACCTCCTTTTGAGTCTGTTAAAGAACAAATTCGTCCTATGTTGCAACGTCAACAAATTCAGGACTATATGGCTGATCTGCGTGCTAAAGCGAAAGTAGAAATTTTGACAGACGCACCGGAAGCTGCTGATCCTACACCAGAGCCAGTAGTTGAAACACCTGCTGAGCCAGCAGCTGAATAATTACCCCGGCAATAACATACGGTCTGATAACGGAATAACCCACTAATTCAGGTTATTCCGTTCATTTTTTATACATTGACCTGGTTAAACAGGTTTTGATAATGTTGCCATCAACGCCTCCTCAAGTTCCCGGCCATTTTTTGCTGGGAAGTCTGTTCGAATTTAAACAGGATCCATTCAAAAAACTCTGTGAATGGCATGCCGAATATGGTGATTGCCTCAGCTTCAAACTGGCTGGCCGCCAATACTTTATGCTGAGTCATCCCGACTATGTTGAACAGATATTAATTCATCAAAAGCACAATTTCGGCAAAATAAATGATGCTAGAAAACCGCGAGGTCTGGCCAGTATTTTAGGCCAGGGGTTGGTGACCAGTGACGGCGATTTGTGGCGCAAACAACGCCAGCTCATTCAGCCAGTTTTTCAACGCAAAAACCTGTCTACCCTGCTCCCCAAAATGGGCTAGCGGGAGCATTTGAACAGAAACCTACGGTTTCGCCATCAGTTTCCAATTCATAACCGTAAATTTGTGTCCTGATCTCCAATAAAAACTGAAGTTAAATGCGGCCTTCTTCAATAGCTTTATAATAAGTACGCCGACCGATACCTACCTCAGAAACCGCTTTGCTAACGCTTGTGCCATTGTCGACCAGCTTTTGCACTTGCAGAAGTTGGCTTCATTAATCGGCTTACGGCCTTTATATTTTCCATCTGCTTTAGCAATATCAATGCCTTCCCTTTGGCGTTCCAACATAATGCCTCTTTCAAATTAAGCAATAGCTGCCAGCATGGTGAGCATCACTTGTCCGGTTGGAGATTTAGTGTCTAAATTAATGTTGAGGACCTCAAGGTCAGCACCTTTCTTTTTTATCGCTTCGGCTATGTTCAACAAATCCTTGGTTGATCGCGCTAACCGATCCAACTTTGTCACCGTAACGGTATCGTCTTTACGAATGTAAGCCAGTAATTTTTTTAACACGGTCGATCAGCATTACTTCCCGATACTTTTTCCTTGAAAATCTCATGGCAACCCGCCTTGTTAAGTAATTCCAACTGGGCAGCTATATTTTGCTCCGTTGTGGATACTCGGCAATAGCCGATTTTTGATGAAGTCATGTTGTTTTGGCTGTTTTGTGCATATAGAATATGTGCAGATTATAAGCTGTGCATTTATTGTAATTCAATTACAAATACACAAAATAGTGCTTTATTTTTATGTGTAGCTAAAGCAAGGTTCAAATGCATAGCTTTTGAAAACAGAGATCACCAAAATAGGTGTCATTCAAAAAACAACACCCGTTTTTCCAGGAATTCTAATTATCGTCAGTTTCTTGAAGACTTTTGAACAAATTAGCGAGTGCCGTTATCGATGACTACCCGTGAAGGTTTCCTAAACCGACGGCAACGCTATCAGTCCATTAAGCTGTCACAGGATTTCTCAGATGAAGAAATGACCAGGGACTGGACACTTTCCGATGCTGACAAAAAGGAAATTAGCAAATACCGAAAAATTCCCGGATATTCATTGCTATCCAGTTAATCGCGTTACGCTTGTATGGCCGATTCTTGGCCGAAGTCAACAGCCTGTCACCCAGCATTGTCAACTACCTCAACAACCAGTTGGATTTACCCCCTTCGCTTTCGGTAGCAACACCGGATCGTGAAGCAACATTTTCTGAGTATCGAAAAAATATTCTGAATTATTTGGGTTTTTCCAAATACGACGATGAAGCCCAGGCTCGGTTGCAAATATGGTTGAAACAACAAGCATCACAAGCACATCTGCCCGAGGAGCTATTCTTACGGGCCGAACGCTATCTTTTAGCCGAGCGTGTGGTATTGCCAGGAACCAGTGTGTTAGAGCGGCTAATTATCAGCGTCTGCTCCGAGACGCACGAACAGTTATTTGAAGTTTTGTGTGTCAGGCTTACACCTGAACTGAGAACAGCTATTGATAACCTATTGGGCGTACAATCCGGTGACCAACGTTCACTATTTTTCCTGCTAAAAGAATATCCGACGTCAGTCACGATTTCTTCGATCCAGAGTTACCTGGAACGATACTGGAAACTTGAAGAGACAGGCATTAGCTCACTGGAAGCACAGTGCGTCGATCCTGCTTTTATCGATTATCTTTACAAACTCGCCTACCGCTAGAACGTAAGGGACATCAAGCGTTTTAAGGAACTCAAACGCTACGCCATGATGGCCTGTTTTCTTATGGAAACCCGTAAGGCTTTACTGGATTACCTGGTCAAAATGCACGACCAGTTCATCATAGACATGTTGCGAAAAGTGAAACACATTCATGAAAGGAAATACCGAGAGTTTCGTAAGCGTCAGAAAAAAACCATTGATACGGTACTCGATACCACCCTGTTAATTATCGATTGGTCGGACGACAAACCCTTGTATAAAACTGATATATGGAAACAGATTAGTGAGAAACAATTGCTGGAATCCATGACTGATCTGCATAACTTCAAACGGCTAGAAGAGCGCGAGTATGGCGATATTTTGTTGGAACGTTACCCCAGCTTGCGCAAATATTTTGCCGAATTTATTCAGTTGCCGTTCGCCGTAAAATCCGGCACCGAGCCGCTAATGAATATTATTAACCTTGTTCGTCAATTGGATGCCGGTACTCTCAAGAAGATTCCCGATAATGCCCCGACAGGATTTATTCCACAAGAGCTTCGCCGCTCATACAAGGATAAGGACGGCAATATAAAGCATAATGCCTGGGAACTGGGGCTTGCGATAGCGATGAAAGAGGCGCTTCGCTCTGGCGATTTATATCTGCCGCGAAGTAAGCAGCATGTGTCGTTCTGGGATCTCATGCTGGATGAGCGCCACTGGCAAGCCAACCGAGAGGCTTCATATGATACGCTTCAGCAGCCTTATCAGGATGCCGTTAAATCTGTCCTGACATTACAGTTCCATCAGGCCGTTGGAAAAGCTGAAAAATCCGCGTTTGCCGGTATTCCAGTTTTTTTCGCAGAAAGTTAGTTAACTTAATTATATCTAATTAGTATTGTAATTTACATGTTGCTTATTTTAAGGTTGAATCTGCACCTTATGTAAAACAGCCATTGGGAAGTAGCAATTTTTGATTTACTGACTGATAGCCCACGACCCAAACCGGGCGTTCAAAGTTGAATTATAGAAAAAACTGTATTTTAATTGACATGCAATGTGATATAGGGTAAATTCTTTACCGAACGGTAAAGATAAAATTATTTGGTTTATGGCAAGATATCAGGAATTTAATACTCAAGAAGCATTGGGCAAAGCGATGGATGTTTTCTGGGACAAAGGTTATAAAGGGGCTTCATTGCAAACTCTTTTAACTGAAATGGGGATAGGAAAAGGAAGTTTTTATGCAAC
>SPJS01000122.1 GCA_006844705.1 Methylococcaceae bacterium
TTTGCTCATACTTGAGCTCTAGACCGGCCTCATGACCTGGTATAAGCAGCCCCTTTCCCAAAATGTAGATTAAATTTGGCCGCAAATGAAATGGCACGTCCTTTAATAAAGTATTAAATTGCTCTGCTGCATGAGAAAGGCTTCTGGTATATCCATAAGAAAATACCGCATAGCAAAATTCTTCTTTTTGCTCATCATTTCTATCATTTGAGAAACCATCGCCATATAAAAGCTTCTTTACACTTACGCAGCTTATTATGCATTTTCTAATTTCAGGTAGGGTTAAATTGGATTTGACCTCTATGGACGCCAAGCAAGACTCAATAGGGAAGTAAGATACCTCTCCCGCCTGAATTAGGGCGCCAGCCGTATCGCCGCTGGTTACTATAATATCTTGCTCTCGACTCACCGTCGTATGACTATTTAGGACAAACCCTTTTCTAAGAAGAAGTGCATCAGGGAATATTTTTTCTAAAATACCTTGTATATCTATTTCTCTAGCGTCACCTCTATGGCGAGGGTGGGAAATACCCGACCGCTGATCAGAAATAGATCGCAGGCTTTCCAGTGTTTTATCAAACCACCTACTCAAAAAGGAAATATCAATACTATTACTTGATAGTTGGCTTTTTAACTCATTTTCAAATTTATCTTTATTCATCGCATATTTTCATTTTGATGCTTAACAGTTTACTAGACGGAATCCAA
>SPJS01000123.1 GCA_006844705.1 Methylococcaceae bacterium
GCCTAGACATGATTGTATCGATGGCTCAGGTATACGCCGATACGTTTTTATCCAAAAAAAATGGTGAGCCGTATCGTTTTGGCGAAATATTAAATGCCGAGATGAACTTGCGTGAAATTTCGTTTAATGCAACGGAATTTAAACATGGACTGGCATTTCGTTTTCAGCTTAGTGAAAACCCAAAAGCCTATATCGGTAATCAACGCATACATATCAGTAAAGAAGATGCTGAAAAAGTCAGGATGGCCGATATTGTGGCAGCCTCATCCTGTTTTCCCGGTGGTTTTGAACCCTTTGCATTTCCCAATGATTTTGTCTGGCCGGATAAGACCATTCCCGAGTCTTTACAGGCGCAGTTCTCCGAAGGTCCGTTACCGCTGATGGATGGTGGGGTTTATGATAATCAAGGCTTGCAAAGTCTGTTATTGGCCGATGAGCGTAACGCTAATGATCTGGAGATGTTTATTATTTCTGATGTCGACCAGAAGTCAGATAATCTATTTCCCTTCCCCAAAATCGAGGTGAATAATAAAAAAGGCCTGTCTTTAGAAACATTAGCCAAATTAAGTATTGTTTTTATAGGCTTGCTGTTCATTTCAATGATCATGATGATGTATAAATTATTCACTGAAGACACTGACTTTATCGATTTCTTCTTTTTAGGCGTGATCCCTGTAGCTTTGGTTATTACATCAATTTATACCCTGG
>SPJS01000120.1 GCA_006844705.1 Methylococcaceae bacterium
ATCTTTATCTGAATACATAGGGTAAAGAGGCGAACCGGGAGAACTGAAACATCTAAGTACCCCGAGGAAAAGAAATCAACCGAGATTCCCTAAGTAGCGGCGAGCGAACGGGGATTAGCCCTTAAGCTTTTAATGTGTTAGTGGAACCGTCTGGAAAGTCGGGCGATACAGGGTGATAGCCCCGTACACGAAAACCCATTAGAAGTGAAATCGAGTAGGTCGGAGCACGAGAAACTTTGACTGAATATGGGGGGACCATCCTCCAAGGCTAAATACTCCTTACTGACCGATAGTGAACCAGTACCGTGAGGGAAAGGCGAAAAGAACCGCGGAGAGCGGAGTGAAATAGATCCTGAAACCGTATGCGTACAAGCAGTGGGAGCCCCGCCCCTAAATTATTTTTAAACTTAATAATATAGGGTGAAAGCAAGATTATAAAATTTTGTAGACCTTAAAGTTAAGAGTAATTTAGGGGCGGGATGACTGCGTACCTTTTGTATAATGGGTCAGCGACTTACATTTTGTGGCAAGCTTAACCGATTAGGGGAGGCGTAGCGAAAGCGAGTCTTAATAGGGCGTTGAGTCGCAAGGTGTAGACCCGAAACCGGGCGATCTATCCATGGCCAGGTTGAAGGTAGGGTAATACCTACTGGAGGACCGAACCGACTTATGTTGAAAAATGAGCGGATGAGCTGTGGATCGGAGTGA
>SPJS01000121.1 GCA_006844705.1 Methylococcaceae bacterium
TAGGAAAAAAATAAGAACGCACGGCCTGCCAGTGCTGGGTTTAAGAAGTTTTTACCGGTGCCACCAAACACTTCTTTGGCAATTACAACACCGAAGCTGATGCCTAATGCGGCTTGCCACAATGGTAGGTCTGGTGGGCAGGTCAGGGCGAACAGGATAGAAGTGACGAAAAAACCTTCGTTGACTTCGTGTCCACGTACCATTGCAAAGAGTACTTCCCAGATGCCGCCGACGATAAATACGGTGAGGTAGATTGGCAAAAAGTAAGCGGCACCATGCCACATATTATCCCAGCAGCTGGCCGGATCATAGCCTGCAAACAGCTCGATAATGCTGCCGTGCCAGCCTTGTACTGCGGTTATGCCCATGTCAGCCATGATGGTGTTGGCTTGAAAGCCAAGGTTATACATACCAAAAAGCATGGCTGGAAAGGTGCACAACCACACGGTGATCATGATGCGTTTTAAGTCGATGCCGTCGCGCACGTGTGAGGTTGTTTTGGTCACATCACTAGGGCGATAAAAAATGGTATCCACTGCCTCGTACAAAGCATACCAGCCCTCGTATTTGCCACCTTTGTGAAAATGCGGGGCGATATTGTCTAGAAATTTACGCAAACCCATGTTTATCCTTCTATTTCAATGCGCGTTAAATTGTCTCGGAGTATGGGCCCATACTCATATTTGCCCGGGCAGACATAGGTGCAG
>SPJS01000118.1 GCA_006844705.1 Methylococcaceae bacterium
AATTGTCAATTGAAATAGACTTATTGGGGTTATATGGTCAAGTGAATAAGCGCATACGGTGAATGCCTAGGCAGTAAGAGGCGATGAAGGACGTTGTAGAATGCGATAAGCTTCGGGGAGTTTTCAAACTAACTTTGATCCGAAGATTTCCGAATGGGAAAACCCAGTCTACATAAGTAGATTATCCTTACCTGAATACATAGGGTAAGGAGGCGAACCTGGAGAACTGAAACATCTAAGTACCCAGAGGAAAAGAAATCAACCGAGATTCCCTAAGTAGCGGCGAGCGAACGGGGATTAGCCCTTAAGCATTTATTAAATTAGTGGAATGGTCTGGGAAGTCTAGCGATACAGGGTGATAGCCCCGTACACGAAAATTTGTTAGATGTGAAATCGAGTAGGTCGGAGCACGTGAAACTTTGACTGAACATGGGGGGACCATCCTCCAAGGCTAAATACTCCTTACTGACCGATAGTGAACTAGTACCGTGAGGGAAAGGTTAAAAGAACCCCGGAGAGGGGAGTGAAATAGATTCTGAAACCGTATGCGTACAAGCAGTGGGAGCATCGACTTGTCGGTGTGACTGCGTACCTTTTGTATAATGGGTCAGCGACTTACATTTTGTGGCAAGCTTAACCGAATAGGGGAGGCGTAGCGAAAGCGAGTCTTAATAGGGCGTCAAGTCGCAAGGTGTAGACCCGAAAC
>SPJS01000119.1 GCA_006844705.1 Methylococcaceae bacterium
AGTGCGAAACACACGCCGTTCTGATCATCCGGGACTAAGGGGTTCCAGATATGATCCGTCGGACAGGTATAACATTTACCGGTAATCACATCGGCAAACTCACCTTCTCCACACAAGAATTGTGGATCTCCGGTAGTGGCTGGTAAGGATTCACTTAAGGTATAACAACCCCCGGTAGTGGTGGCAGGACATTCGTATCAATCCCCACGGGCTAAATCAATAAAACTTCCTGTAGGACAAATAAACTGAATATTGCCATGCGGCGTCGCTGTAGCCAGGCTTAGTTTTCGCCCAGTATCGTTCCAAACTGACCCTTGGTATCGATATCAACGATGTCGGCTTTCCAGGGTGATTCGGTCACGCCTTGACCTGGCCCCCACAAGCTTTGGCCTGATGTGGAACATTCCGGGGAATCCTGCGCACTGATGGCAGAAGCGTCAATAGATACAAGTGATAAAAATAATGAAAAACAGAGTCTAAATAATAACGTAAGTGGCTTTTTGTTGAATTACATGGCGGCTCTCATTGATGACATGGACGTTTTGCCATCATTTACTGTTAAATTTGATTTAACAACTTTAGGAACCTCTGATTAAGTTGGTTAGAATTTAGCGCAGAAAAAACTGTCGCTATTTTTCGCGAAGTGAGCAGTAATAGTCATTCTATTGCGCCGATCTTCGTGGAAAATAGCGACAGTTTTAGCA
>SPJS01000249.1 GCA_006844705.1 Methylococcaceae bacterium
CATACTTTGTTTACTCCGGTTAGATTAGGTCAGTTTATGGCGCAAACATCTGGGATTAAAGAAAAGAAAATAGCCTGAATTTAATTTAATAGTCGGTAATAATAAGATATATTGATATCTAAAATATATTTTATATTGTAATCAGCCGGGTAATGATTATAATGTTACCGTTTTATTAAATTAGAGGAAAACAATGACAGAGTATTTAAGTCTTTCTGAATCTGAGTTACAAAACATGATTCAAAGTGCGGAAAAGGCTTTACATGAAAAAAGAGCCAGCAAGAAGAAAGAAGTTATAAATCAAATCAAAGAACTAGCTGCTTCAATTAGTGTAAAAGTTGAGATCATGGATGGCGCAGAGCCAGTGACGGTATCTTCACGAAAAGGAATTAAAGTGGCTGCCAAGTACCGAAACCCGGATGATCCATCCCAAACCTGGACGGGACGAGGTGTTGCGCCTAAATGGATGCAAACCTTAATCAATTCAGGTAGAGAAAAGTCCGAATTTTTAATTTAGTCTCGATGTAAGCGGGCTTTCTGCAGATTATTCAGGTGCAGTGAATGTCATTCCAATTCACTAAGCCGTCAGTTTTTATGTTCTCAGTAAGCCCGATTGACCTAATCTAAATATCGCCGGCTTAGGTCGGCAAATTCTTCAATACGACGGTCACGTAAAAATGGCCAGATATTTCTGACCTCGTGGATTCTTTCTTTATCCAGAGTTAAATTCAAAATAATATCTTTATTATGTGCATGTGCCAATACTTCGCCTTGAGGCCCAGCAATAAAACTGTTTCCCCAAAACTCAATACCAGTTTCATCCGCCGGACTTTTTTCAAATCCAATACGATTACAGGCAATCACCGGCAAGCCATTTGCCACAGCATGGCCGCGCTGCACAGTCATCCAGGCATTTAACTGGCGTTGTTTTTCTTCTTTATTATCTTTTGGGTCCCAGCCGATGGCTGTGGGATAAATTAATAACTCGGCCCCTGCCAGTGCCATTAATCGTGCTGCTTCCGGATACCATTGATCCCAGCAGATTAATATGCCCAGTTTACCCGCCGAGGTATTTATAGGCGTAAACCCTAAATCCCCCGGGGTAAAATAGAATTTCTCATAAAAACCGGGGTCATCCGGAATATGCATCTTGCGGTATTTACCGGCGATTTGACCGTTCTTTTCAAATACCACGGCGGTATTGTGATAAAGCCCTGGCGCGCGTTTTTCAAAAAGAGTGGAAACAATAATAATATTATGTTGTTGAGCAATATTGCTTAGTATCCCGGTAGTTTTTCCGGGAATGCTTTCTGCCAGTTTAAATACTTCGGTATCTTCTGTCTGGCAAAAGTAAGGGTTGAGATGTAATTCGGGCAAGACGGCAATATCTGCCCCTTGTTTGGCGGCCTGTTTAATTTGCCTGATTGAATAATCGAGGTTCTCCTGGGTTGACTGATTACAGCCTTGCTGGATTAAGGAGACAGAAATAGTATCTTGCATATTCGGTTGCTAATTAATTTCAATATTCGATGGAAAGTGCATGGTCATACAATGCAGGCTGCCATATTGATGCACAATGGGCCTGCATGGGGTGGCGATAATGTCGCGTTCGGGAAAGCAATCTGCCAGTTTGTTTAAGGCAATCTGGTCATTGGGGTCATCATATACCGGCACCATCACGGCCCCATTGATAATCAGGAAATTAGCGTAATTTGCCGGCAACGGGCAACCGTCATCATCTTGGATAGGCGAGGGCAATGGCAGATCGATCAGCTGATAGGGCGTGCCCTGTGGTGTTCTGAATTGCTGTAGCTGGATTTCCATGTCCTTTAAAGGCGCATAATGTGGATCAGATGGATCAGTACAGCTGGTATAGGCAATAGTCTCGGAGTTGCAAAAGCGGGCCAGCGTATCAACATGAGCATCGGTATCATCCCCGGCCAGATGAGGCTGGTTTAGCCAGAGTATGCGCTTGCAACCGAATGATTGCTGCAATATATGCTCGATAGCGTCTTTATTGAATGCCGGGTTACGGTTGGGATTTAACAGGCAATTTGATGTAGTCATCAACGTACCCTGACCATCCGAATCAATACTGCCGCCTTCCAGCACAAAGTCGATATTTTTACTATCCGGCGACAAGAACAGTGAGCCGTTCAGGAGTCGAGTGTTAATGCTATTGTCGGCGGCATGCGGATATTTATTACCCCAGCCGTTAAAGCGGAAGTTGAGTAATACTGGTTTTGAATCTTTTTCTACGGTTAGAAACAGCGTATCGCGTAGCCAGATATCATCGTAATCCACCTGGAAAAAACGAATGTTTTGGTAATCTTCAAGCAGATGTTCTATATGTTGACGATGTTCACTATTTCGACACAGAATAACCAGTTGTTGAACATGGCTGATCGTGTGCGCAATAACGCAGTAACTTTTCTCAACGGCAGATAAATGGGTAAAGTCGCCATCCCGAGCAGGCCAGGCGATCATCACCGCAGATTGTGCTTCCCATTCGGCAGGAAACCGCGTCATGTGTCTGGATTTCCCTTGATCAACATTTCCTCAGCATGGGCCAACGTATTTTCGGTAATTTCGACACCGCCCAGCATACGGGCAATTTCCTGAATACGCTCGTCCTGGGCTAAATGAGTGACTGAGGATGAGGTCATTTCATCAGACTGGCTGGTCTTGGACACAAATAAATGTTGATGCGCCTGTGCAGCAACCTGCGGTAGATGAGTGACGCACATCACCTGGCGTCCTTCACTCAACGTGCGCATTTTCTGGCCGACAATCTCTGCGATGCCGCCTCCAATGCCCGCGTCTACCTCGTCAAAAATCATCGTCGGGGTGCTTTTGTCACTGCTGGTGGTGACCTGAATCGCCAGACTGATACGTGACAGTTCACCGCCGGAGGCGACCTTGTTCAGCGGTTTGGGTGGCAAACCGGGGTTGGCGCTGACCAGGTATTCAATCTGGTCTATCCCATGCAGGGAAGGTGTTTGCGCCGGTTGTGGCTCGACATTGACCAGGAACTCGCCATTCGGCATGCCCAGTTCCTTGATCATGGCGGAAATTCGTTTGGCAAGCTGTTGACCTTTTTGTTGACGGGTTTTACTTAGTGCTGTCGCCTGCTGATTATAGTGTTGCAACCATTGCCGGCAGGTCTGTTCCAGTTCATCAATGCGGTCACTGCTATGGGTCAAGGTGTTCAGCTCATCTGCCAGCTGTTGCGCAATGTGCGGAAGTTGGGACGGCTCGCATTGATGTTTGCGGCTCAGATTGTGAATGATACCCAGTTGCTCATCCAGTTCGTTCAGACGGTGCGGATCAACCTCCTGGCTATCCAGAAAGCGTCGTAATTGCTGCGAGGCTTCATCAATCTGGATTTGCGCTTCACTGAGAATTTCGGCAATCTCGCCCAGCTCATTGGCATATTGCCCCAGCTCAACCAGCGCCTGACTGCTTTGGCTAACCATTTGGCTGATGGAGTGCTGGTCATTGTCATACAACACATCCATTTGTTGCTGGCCTTCCTGCAGGATTTTGCCCAGATTGGCCAGAGTATGGTGTTGTTGCGATAACTCGTCGTAATTATAATTGTCCAGATCCAGCTGCTGCAGTTCATCCAGTTGATAGCGGATCAGTTCCTCCCGTTCCGTTTGATTTTGACTGGCCTGTTGCAGTGTTTGCCATTCCTGACGTGCTTTTTTCCAGGCCAAGAACACACTGTTCAGTTCGGCAACGTCATTTGTGGTGTTGGCGAAACCATCCAGTTGCTGGCGTTGCTGATCACTGTTCAGCAACGTCAAATGAGCATGCTGGCCATGAATTTCCACCAATTGGCTGCTCAGCGCCTGTAACGACTGCAAGGTGACCGGGCGATTGTTGATGTAGGCTTTAGAGCGCCCATCCTGGTTGACCACACGCCGCACCAGACAGTGCTGCTCATCATCAAGATCGTTTTCCTGTAACCAGTCAGCGGCAGCGGGCGCATCGTCCAGATCAAATTCGATAGATACTTCTGCGCGTTTACAGCCGGGGCGGATAAAGCCGGAGTCGGCGCGTTCACCCAGCGCCAACCCCAACGCGGTCAGCAAAATGGATTTTCCGGCTCCGGTTTCACCGGTTAAGACAGACATGCCGCCGTGCAAGTTCAGATCCAGAGAATCGACCACGGCCAGGTCATTAATCGTGATATTCAATAACATAATTAAAGCGGGTAGCCGCTGCTCCAGTTCAGTTTGCCGCGCAGGACATGATAAAAATCGTGGTCTTCAGGGTGCAGAATTTTAATTGGTTTTGTGATTTTTTTAATCAGTATTTTGTCGTGAATCTGCACGTCCGGAATTTCCAGATGGTCACATGACACCAGGGCATTAATCTGGCGACCTTCTCTAAAGCCGATTTCAATTTCTGCTGCATCATCAATCACGATAGGGCGATTGGAAAGGGTGTGCGGATTCAGTGGTACCAGCACCAATGCACTCAGTGATGGATGCAGAATGGGGCCGCCGGCAGACAACGCATACGCAGTAGAGCCGGTCGGGGTGGAAATGATCAGTCCATCCGAGCGCTGGGTATTCAACAATTGGCCGTCAATGTGGGTGATAATCTCGATCATGCTCGGCGTAACCCAGCGATGCACCACCACTTCATTGACTGCCGTTTGCTCGTGGATAATCTCGCCATCACGCACAATTTTCGCCTGTAGCAGATAACGCTTTTCCAGCCGATAATGTCCTTGCAGGATTTTACTTAATTTATTGGATAATTGGATCGGAGAAATGTCCACCAGAAAACCCAGTCGCCCGAGATTTACCCCGATCAAAGGTACATCGGCATCCACTACCGCTCGGGCGGCCGCCAGAAAAGTGCCGTCACCCCCCACAGCAATAATCGCATCACAGCGATACCCGATGTCGTCCAACGGACATTTCGTCGGGGTGAGATAGGGGTTAAGCGTGGCACTTTGTTCATCAACGATATAATCGCAGCCATTTTCTTCCAGAAACTGGTACAGATTACACAGCGTATCCGCAATACTGGGGTCACTGGGCTTACCGATAATTCCGATGGTTTTAAACGCGTTGGGCTGCATGCAATGAAAACTTGAAAATCCTTGTGTCACTTATTATGGAGAGCAATGGCAGGCTTGTAAAAGGTTTTGTGAGCCGGCGTAATTATTCTTTCAACGATGCGAGGGTTACAACGTACTGAACGAATAAAGTTGTGTAGATGACGTAGCGTTATGCCATGAAACCAGGCGTTTGTCGGGTTATGGGGTTCGTAACGAGCCGATACCCCATCGCTGCAGTAGAATTATCCATAATCCGACAGACGCCTGCAGGCTGATACCTTACTGAATAATGAAGCTGAACAATGATATGGATTTTTCAAAATGTTATTTATTGACAAGCATTTTTCTGCCTGCTAATTTTGTGTTAGCACTCTTTTGTATTGAGTGCTAATCTGCCCGGATATTGAATAATACGGAGTATTTTACAGGTGAGGCGTGAGTAAAAGTCAGGAGTTAAACGAGCGATCCTTGTGTTTGTTGAAAACGCTGGTTGAACGCTATATTGCCGATGGTCAGCCGATTGGGTCGCGAGTATTGTCAAAGGATTCCGAATTGAAGCTGAGCCCGGCGACGATACGCAATGTAATGGCCGATCTGGAAGACATGGGGCTGATTCATTCCCCGCATACGTCGGCGGGTCGAGTGCCTACGGTGACCGGTTATCGTATGTTTGTTGATTCTTTGTTGACAGTTAAACCACTGGATCAGCAATTATTGACACAACTTAACACCGGCTTGACGTCACAAACGCAGGATTCCGGTGAAGTTATCGGTAAAGCATCACGATTGTTATCCGATTTAACCCAGATGGCCGGTGTGGTGACGTTGCCGCGACATGAAGCTACCCAGTTGCACCACATCGAATTCCTGCCGATGTCCAACACCCGGGTATTGGTGATTTATGTGACTGGCGAAGGGCAGGTGCATAACAAGATTATTAATACCGATCGCGAGTTTTCTGCGGCCGAATTACAGCAGGCCAGTAATTATTTAACCTCCGTATACACCGGCCAGTCGCTGGCAGCGGTGCGTGAGGCAGTATTGACCGAGCTGGACCAGGAACGTCAGCAGGTCAATCAAGCAATGCTTGATGCTGTCAATATGGCACAACAGGCGCTGGATCAGCCGGAAAAAGAAGATTATGTGCTTAGTGGCCAAACCAATTTAATGGGGTTTTCCGAATTATCCAATGTAGAACACCTGAAGCAGCTGTTTGATGCGTTCAATCAGAAACGTGGCGTGATTCATCTGCTGGATAAATGCCATAGCACAGATGGGGTACAGATCTTCATTGGTGAAGAATCCGGCTATCAGGCGTTTGATCACTGTAGCCTGGTAACCTCGTCCTACAGTGTCAATGATGAGGTGGTCGGCGTGTTGGGCGTGATCGGGCCGACCCGCATGGCTTATGAGAAAGTCATTCCCTTTGTGGATGTCACCGCAAAATTATTAAGTGCGGCCTTGAATCCTAAAGGATAATCCCCATTTTATGGGCAACTTGAAAAAATTAATCTGGGAGTAAACCACATGAGTAACGAGCAAGAAGCACCTGAAAACCAGTTGGATCAAGACGTTCAGGAAGAAGGCCCTGAAACCACAGGTGATATTGCAGAAGAAAATGACACGGAGGCAGAAGCTGAACAGGTAGCAGCGAAAGAAGAGGTGTCAATTGAGTCCTTGCAAAAGCAATTGGCAGCTGCCGAAAAGAAAGCGGAAGAAAACTGGGATAAGGCGGTGCGTACTCAGGCGGAAATGGAAAACCTGAAACGCCGTACCCAAAAAGACCTGGACAGCGCGCATAAATTTGCCCTGGAAAAATTCGCCAAAGAATTGTTAACCGTGATCGACAGCCTTGAATTAGGCATCCAGGCAGCGACAGGCGATAGCCCGGAAGTACATAAGTTGCGTGAAGGCAGTGAATTAACGATTAAACAATTCGAATCGGTATTTGCCAAATTCAATATTGAAGCGGTTGACCCCATCGGGCAGCCGTTTAATCCGGAGTTGCATCAGGCGATGACTATGCAACCCAGTAACGAAGCGGAGCCGAATACGGTTTTGAATGTATTTCAAAAAGGTTATGTTTTAAATGGGCGTTTGATTCGTCCTGCGATGGTGGTGGTCGCCAAAGCGGCTGACAAACCCGCCGATGATTCAGTAAAAATTGATGAACAGGCTTGAAATTAAAACGAATAACCACATATCTGTAATAACTTTTTAATAAATTCAATAATAAGTCTGGAGAGATCAATGGCTAAAATGATTGGAATCGATTTAGGGACGACCAATTCATGTGTGGCGGTACTGGAAAACGGTACAGCACGCGTGATTGAAAACAGCGAAGGCGCGCGTACTACGCCTTCCATTATTGCTTTTTCAAATGATAATGAAGTATTGGTGGGGCAGTCTGCAAAGCGCCAGGCCGTCACCAATCCTGAAAATACCTTGTACGCCATCAAGCGTTTGATTGGTCGTCGTTTTAAAGACGAAGCGGTACAAAAAGACATTTCCATGGTGCCTTATAAAATTGTCGAGGCAGAAAACGGTGATGCCTGGGTAGAATGCCACGGTAAAAAAATGGCAGCGCCGGAAGTTTCATCACGCGTGTTGATGAAGCTGAAAAAAGATGCTGAAGCCTTTTTGGGGGAAGAAGTGACCGAAGCAGTTATCACTGTACCGGCTTATTTTAATGATTCACAACGTCAGGCAACCAAAGATGCCGGTCGTATTGCCGGCCTGGATGTCAAACGTATTATCAATGAGCCAACCGCAGCGGCCCTGGCATTTGGTATGGACAAGCCAAAAGGCGATACCACGATTGCAGTGTATGACCTGGGTGGCGGTACCTTTGATATTTCTATTATCGAGATTGCCGAAATCGAGGGCGAGCATCAGTTTGAAGTACTGGCAACCAACGGTGATACCTTCCTGGGCGGTGAAGATTTCGACTTGAGAATCATCGACTATTTGGCAGATGAGTTCAAAAAAGAAAATGGCATTGACCTGCACAACGACCCATTGGCTTTGCAACGTCTGAAAGAAGCGGCAGAAAAAGCCAAGATCGAGTTGTCATCAACTGAACAAACCGATGTTAATCTGCCTTACGTGACCGCAGATGCCTCTGGCCCTAAACATTTAAATGTGAAGTTGTCTCGGGCCAAGCTGGAGTCCCTGGTAGAAGACCTGATTACCAGAACCAAACAACCCTGTGAGCAGGCATTAAAAGATGCCGGTATCTCTTCATCACAAATCAGTGATGTGATTCTGGTCGGTGGCCAGACACGTATGCCTAAAGTACAGGACTTTGTAAAAGATCTGTTCGGCAAAGAACCGCGTAAAGATGTAAACCCTGATGAAGCCGTTGCCCTGGGCGCGGCGATTCAGGCCGGTGTTCTGGGGGGTGATGTTAAAGACGTACTGTTGCTGGATGTGACGCCATTATCTTTGGGTATTGAAACCATGGGTGGCGTGATGACCAAGCTGATCGAGAAAAACACGACAATCCCGACCAATGCATCGCAAATCTTTTCTACAGCAGAAGATAACCAGACTGCGGTGACCGTACATGTATTGCAGGGTGAGCGTGAAGTCGCGGCCGGTAACAAGTCTTTGGGTCGATTTGACTTAAACGATATTCCACCTGCGCCACGCGGTGTACCGCAGATTGAAGTCTCGTTTGATATTGATGCCAACGGAATCCTGAATGTATCGGCGAAAGACAAGGCGACCGGTAAGGAACAGTCGATTGTGATTAAAGCATCCAGCGGATTGTCGGATGATGAGGTCGATCGTATGGTCAAGGATGCCGAGGCGCATGCCGAGGAAGACAAAAAAGTGACTGAGCTGGTATCAGCAAGAAATGCTGCGGAAGGCATGATTCACGCAACTGAGAAATCCATGGAAGAGCTGGGTGATCAGGTGTCGGCTGAAGAAAAGTCTGCACTGGAAGCGGCCATCAATGAGCTGAAAGAAGTCGTCAAGAGTGATGACAAAGAAGCGATTGATGCAAAAACGTCTGCGTTGACTGAACTGTCTGGCAAACTGGCTGAACGTGTTTACGCACAGCAAGGTAGTGCGGAAGGCGCTGCTGCAGATGCGGCGGCGGGCACACAGACAAGTGATGCCCCGGCAGATGATGACAGTGTTGTTGATGCCGAGTTTGAAGAAGTAAAAGACGACGATAAGAAGTAAATCGTCTTCATCACACCCTAAAACTGCATCGGGTTTTCCCGGTGCGGTTTTTTGCGTTTTAATCAGGCACGCAGACCAGGATTGAAACACACTAGATAACTAATTATTTGCAAAGGAAAACCCTGGGCGCGAAATGGCTAAAGAAGATTATTACAAACTGTTAGGCATAGAAAAAAACGCCAGCGAAGCTGAAATCAAGAAAAGTTATCGCCGCATGGCGATGAAGTTTCATCCTGACAGAAACAAGGACAATCCGGAACAGGCAGAAGAAAAATTCAAATCGGTGAAAGAAGCCTATGAAATTCTGTCTGATCCTAAAAAACGTGCCGCCTATGACCAGTTCGGCCATGCCGGTGTGGATCAGATGGGAGGCGCTGGCTCAGGCGGATTCGGCGGCGGTGCGGCAGACTTCGGTGATATTTTCGGCGATGTATTTGGTGATATTTTTGGCGGTGGACGCGCGGGCGGCGGGCGCAGTGGCGTTCAGCGTGGTGCTGATCTTCGTTACAATCTTGAGCTGACGCTGGAAGAGGCGGTTGGCGGTACCGAAGCCACCGTAAAAGTGCCGGTGCTGGTCAAATGTGAGGAATGTAACGGCAGTGGTGCGAAAAAAGGCTCGTCGCCGGTGACCTGTTCAACCTGTCACGGACAGGGGCAGGTGCGCATGCAGCAGGGTTTCTTCTCGGTACAGCAGACATGCCCGACCTGTCACGGCAGTGGCAAACAGATCAAGGATCCATGTCGCAAGTGTCATGGCCAGGGGCGTGTACAGGAAACCAAAACCTTGAATGTAAAAGTCCCTGCAGGGGTTGATACCGGTGACCGTATTCGCCTGGCGGGTGAAGGTGAAGCCGGTGCGAACAGTGGCCCGGCGGGTGATTTGTATGTACAGATTCAGGTTAAAGAGCATGCCATTTTCACTCGTGAAGATGCCCATCTTTATTGCGAGGTACCGATCAACTTTCCGACCGCCTGTCTTGGAGGTGAACTTGAAGTGCCGACGCTGAATGGCAAGGTCAAACTGAAGATTCCAGCAGAAACGCAGACCGGAAAATTGTTCCGCCTGCGCGGAAAAGGGGTTAAGCCGGTACGGGGCGGTGCAGTAGGTGATTTATTATGCCGGGTGCAAATAGAAACGCCTGTGCATTTAACCAAAGATCAAAAAGAGCTGGTTGAAAAGCTGCGCGATTCATTGAGCGGTGGAGGTAAACATCACAGTCCACAGGAACATTCCTGGACCGATGGCGTAAAAAACTTCTTTGACAAATTAACAGGCTAAATCATGCAACGAATTGCAGTCGTAGGTGCATCTGGACGTATGGGTGCAAGTTTAATTCAGGCGGCATCTGCTGCTGAACAGGCTGAACTTAGCGTTGCCATCTCGCGCAAAGGCAGTTCCAACGTGGGCAAAGATGCGGGCGAGCTGGCAGGCATGGGCTTTTTGTCCGTTAAGGTCGGAGATAACCTGGCCGCCGTTACCGACCAGTTTGATGTATTGATTGATTTTACCCGCCCAGAAGCATCGCTGGACTATATCGAAATTTGTCGCCAGGCGGGCAAAAAAGTCGTGATTGGTACAACCGGTTATAGCGAAGCCCAAAAGCAGCAGATTAACCAGGCAGCCAAAGACGTCGCCATTGTGTTAGCACCAAATATGAGCGTGGGCGTAAACTTATCCCTTAAATTACTTGAAATGACGGCGAAAGTGATGGGTGATTACACCGATATCGAAGTCATTGAAGCACATCACCGGCATAAGGTGGATGCGCCTTCCGGTACGGCGTTAAGAATGGGCGAGGCAGTGGCCGATGCTCTGGGCCGTGATTTGAACGATTGCGCGATCTATGGACGAGAAGGCTTTACCGGTGAACGTGAGCGCAAGACCATCGGGTTTTCAACCATTCGTGCGGGCGATATCGTTGGTGAGCATACAGTGATGTTTGCCGATGAAGGTGAGCGCGTGGAAATTACGCATAAGGCAACCAGCCGTATGACCTTTGCCAACGGTGCAGTGCGTGCAGCAGTATGGCTGGCAGAAAAAGAACAGGGCCTGTTTGATATGCAAGATGTGTTGGGATTAAAAGATTAGACGTATAGTTTAACCTGAATCCGTGACTTCACTACGGCCCGGATTCAGGTTAAAGTTATTTCTTTGAAAACCGGGTGCAGAGGAAACTGCATCCGGAAGACCCGCTTAAGCGTTTCTCTTTTTTAAACCAAGCAAACCAAGTAAGGCGCTGCTCATTAACCAAAAGGCCGGAGGAACAGGTACTGGCGAGGTTTCTAAGTACCCAACGATGTAAGTGTCTAAGTACAAAGAGTAAAATTCACCTGTTTCTAGTGTAATGTCTACTGTTTCTGAGCCGTTAACGGATGGTTCGTGAAATACACCGTCCGTTCCAGTATCAGCAAAAACATAATTTTCAAGAAACAAGTCATCAAGAATATCAAGGGCTACCTCACTATATGCATCCTGACCAGAGGTGCCAGCATTTAATTGATAACTGAAATCAATTGAGAGGTTGATGTCGCTTGCCGATGTATTTTCAAACAACAGTTCATATTCCCAAATATACACCGATTCGCCCACGCCTTCAGTAATGGCATCATTGGCGCTCATTTCATGCTTATAGCTGGTGCCAAATGATGAGAATGGTGCGATTTTACTATCGGCTTTGCTGGTTGCTGACGCGATTTCATCAAAAAAATCATAAAATTCATCAATAATTAGCGCATTACTGTCACCAGAAGTAACGTTAATGGAGTATTCCACAATAGCGCTGCTATTGTAGGCAGCAGTTGCCGTGGCGGTTGAAGTGAAAGATAAGCCGAATAATATAAAAGTTGTGCTGAAGGCCGTCGATAAGTTTTTAAATTGGAATTTCATTGTTAATCCTGTAAAAAATTGGGGTAATACAATACTAAAAGTTTAATGTTGAAAAGCACGGTCATATTAAATTGTAAATATTATTAAAATATGTCCTACCCAAATAAATAATCAGCCAATTGCAATATGGGAGTATCCAGGCCGTTGGCAGCAACTGCAGGAATCACAAAAACTCTTCTTTTACCAGATCAACGGATTGTTTGTGTCCAGCCACTACATATTGTGCTTCTACGACCGGGTGAGATTTGAAGCCACCAGCTTCGGACGGTGGGGAATTCATATTGTCTTTTCCAAAAAATATGTTTTAATTACTTCTGCTTTCATTTTGTAATTGGTTTTTGAGCTGTATTGAACTCAGCTGACCAAGTACGAGTCATTTCAACACATCTGAGATGTATTTCTTTTTTAAAATTGGTTCTTAAAGCGGACTTGTTACAATCCTGCAATGAAATATTGTTACTATAGAAAAGCTTTAGACCTTGAAAATATCGGTAAATTTTTCAGACATGAATTCTTTTGTTAAGCAAAATACTGGGCTCTATATATCATTTTGCCTGATCGCATTGGCCTTAGGTGCAATTTTCAGTGATGGCCTTACAGATATGGCCGTGTCTTGGGAGCGGGAAGAGTATAGTCACGGCTATATGATTCCCATGATCTCTTTATGGTTTATATGGAAAAATAGAGAACTTGCTACCAATATGGTGTTTAAAGGGAGCTGGCTGGGTATTTTAGTTGTGCTGTTTGGGGTATTGGTAGGGTTTATGGGAGAGCTGGCGACATTATTTGTTGTTACCCAATATGCCTTTTTATTGATTTTATATGGATTATGCTTAGCATTGTTGGGATGGAAAGGGCTTCATTTATTTTGGTTTGCCTTGATTTACCTTTTCTTTATGATTCCTCTCCCCAATTTTCTTTATAACAACCTGTCTTCAAACCTGCAGCTCATTTCTTCTCAACTCGGCGTCGCAGTCATCAGGCTGTTTGATATCAGCGTATTTCTACAAGGTAATGTGATTGATCTAGGTAACTATCAATTACAGGTAGTGGAAGCGTGTAGTGGTTTGCGTTATTTATTTCCGCTGACGAGTTTTGGTTTTTTGTGCGCCTATTTTTTTCGAGCTAAATTATGGATGCGCAGTTTGGTTTTTTTATCGACATTGCCCATCACGGTATTGATGAACAGTTTTCGTATTGGAGTGATAGGGGTTCTTGTTGAGCATTGGGGGATTGAGCAGGCGGAGGGCTTCTTACATGATTTTGAAGGCTGGATTATCTTTGTTGGGTGCTTAGCGATTCTGTTTGCTGAAATGTGGCTAATGGTTAAATGCTTTATGCCGGGTCGTGAATTTTCAAAAGTATTTGTGGTGGATGTGAGTGTTCCATCAGATTCTTTTCAAGAGGGCGTTGAAAATGAGACTAATAAACTCAAAGCGGGCTTACCTGGGCCGTATATTTCATCTTGTTTGATATTAATAGCTATCGTGCCGTTAGCTTTAATAGTGGGAAAACGGGAAGATATTCAGCCGCAACGAAGTACTTTTGATACCTTTCCATTGCGTCTTGATGAGTGGCGGGGTATAGAAGAAGGAATGGAACAGAAATTCATTGATATTCTCAAATTCGATGACTATATCATTGCCAACTTTTCCCACCCGGGCGACAGGGCACCCGTTAATTTTTATGTTGCGTATTATGCCAGTCAGCGTAAAGGCGTTTCAGCCCACTCACCAAAATCCTGTATCCCTGGAGATGGTTGGCGAATTGGTGACTTTACTCAGAAAACAATAGATTCAATTCAGACTCAGTCAGGGCAGAATTTGGCGGTTAATCGGGCAATTATCAGTAAAGGAAAAAGTCGTCAACTGGTATATTACTGGTTTCAGCAACGAGGCAGAATCATTACAAACGAATACTTGGTTAAATGGTATTTGTTCTGGGATGCATTAACTAAAAATAGAACTGATGGTGCTTTAATCAGGCTGGTTGTTGCATTACCTCCAGGGTCTGAAGCATCAGAAGCAGATGCAAAATTAGTCAAATTTTTAAATTCTGCTTTCAACCAAATTGAACAGTACGTGCCGAGTTAATCAATATTGATGTAACATTTATTAATGTAACTTTTCACGCTCTTTTAATCTGCTCTTCATAATGAATTTATTTTTAAGTTTTGCATGCTCAATTATCATCAGTATTGTCTTGATACCGGTGTTGATTAAATATGCTACTGCTTTACGATTAGTGGATCAGCCAAATGCGCGTAAAGTGCATACCGTTGCGATTCCGCGTTGTGGCGGGATTGGATTAGCGGCAGGAGCAATTTCGGCCATGTCGTTGTTTGCTCCAATGCAAGAAGAAATCTTTGGATTGTTTATAGGGGGCTTGATTATTCTAACGTTTGGGATTCTCGATGACCGGTTTGATCTCCATTATAAGTGGAAATTTTTAGGTCAATTTTTAGCCGTTTTTGCAGTAATGATTGGGGGGGTTTATATTCAATATATTCCTTTTAATGGATTAGAAGTTGCTTCCCTTGTTTTTGCCCTGCCGTTGACCGTGTTTTTTGTGGTTGGTGTGATTAATGCTGTTAACCTGTCTGATGGACTAGATGGTTTGGCAGCGGGAATTATGTTGTTGTCATTTTCAGCGATGGTATATTTGGCTTTGGAAGCTAACGGAGCCAACGGAGTAAAAGGCGCTGTGGTAGCGTTAGCAGTTGCAGGTGGTATCGTCGGGTTTCTCTGGTATAACACGCATCCTGCAATTGTTTTTATGGGGGATACGGGAAGTCAGTATATTGGTTTTATGGCCGCCTTTTTATCGATTTTGCTTACCCAGAAAATTAATCCAGCGTTAAACCCGGCCTTGCCCCTATTGCTTTTAGGGTTGCCAATTCTTGATACCTTAACGGTGATGGCGAGAAGAATAAGAGCAGGAAGGTCGCCATTTTCTCCGGATAAGACCCATATTCATCATAAATTAATGGAATACGGTTTTACCCATGCAGAGGCTGTGGGATGTATATACCTTATACAAGGCGTATTTTTGGGCTCTGCTTTTGCCTTTAGGTATTCTTCTGATCTAATAGTCATAGGAATATACTTGTTGATTTCCTCTACCTTATTGTTTTTGTTTTATGTAGCGAGTAAAACAGAATGGAGTTTGCATCATGCTTATGAGAACAAAGAGAGGCGAGGCTGGTCTTTATGGAGGCAAAACTGGCTGTTTCAGTCGTGCCGATGCTACATTAATTATGCGTTAGGCCTTTTTGTATGTTCACAACTTTATTGCTTAAGGGATCGCCTTTATGAACTAAGTGCGGAAAATATGATATTCATATTTACCGGGTTTGTTTTTTTTATCCTGGCTCCACGAAAGTTTAAAAATATCTGGATACGTTTCAGTCTGTATATTTCAGCGATCTTCGCTGATGTTATGAGCGATAATTTTCCTGAAATGGCAATACATACGCATTGGATTGTTGATCTTTTTTTAGTGCTGTTAATTGCTATCGTCACTATTGCTATCAGAGTAACTCGTAAATCAAAATTTAGATTAACAACGCAGGATATGTTGGTTGTTTTGTTTGTCTTTGGAGGGGTTCTGCTGATAGATGTTCAGTATATCGAGCATATGACCCTGAGGCTTTTTTGTGTCGTCTATGCTTTGGAGTACCTTTTGCATAGAGAAATCTATCCTTTCAGGTTTACCTGTTATTCATCTTCTTTGGCAGGTTTGATTATTCTGACTTTAGTTTTTCCTACGTTAAATTTGTAGCTGTTTTTATTTCTCTCACAAATCTATATTCCATTAAATATGAACAAGATTAATAAGATCTCGATTTATGCTGTTTTTGGCCTGCTTCTACTTTCCGGTTGTGATAGCGCTGAGCAGCGCGAAGCCAAATATTTGTCGAGGGCCAAGGAGTATCATGAGCAGGGCAATGAAGAGAAAATGAAGATTGAGTTGAAAAATGTTTTTCAAATTAACCCAAAAAATATTGAAGCACATTTTCTTGCCGCCATTGTCGCTGAAGAGAAACAGGAATGGCCAAAAATGTTCCGTCATTTAAATACGATTGCCGATCAAGACCCAGAATATGTGCCTGCCAAAGCTAAACTGGCTAAATTGTATTTATTAAGTGGTCAGGAAGAAAAATCCCGTGAAGCAGTAGAGCAGGTGCTGGTAAAAGAGCCAAATAATGCTGATATGCAGGCATTGAAGGCGGCAATGTTGCTGAAAGAACAAAAAGTGGCTGATGCTAGGGCGATATTAAACCAGGCTTTAACTCAATCTCCAGGTCACTATGACTCCTCATTATTGATGATTAAATTGGACGGAGATGAAAATAACCTGGATGCAGCAATGCAAACAATCAACAAAGCGATTGAAGTTAATCCGGATAAATTTTCATTGCGCACAATTAAGATGAATGTTCTTAATGCGCAAGGAAAAAAAGAAGAAGTGCAAGTATATAATAAAGAGTTAATTGCTCAATTTCCGGATAAGCCGAATTTATATTTCAATCTGGCTAAATATTATGTCAAAAATGAAAAATTTGATGAAGCTGAACAATTGCTGAGAACTCTGGTGTCAAGGTTGCCGGAAGACAAGAAGTCGGTAGGCGTATTATTAAGTTTCTGGAAGAGGCAAAAAGGCGAAGCTTATGCAGAGCAGGAAGTTGACAAGTTAATTCAGGCTAACCCGGACAATTATATGTTTCGGTTTGCCAAACTCGCCCTATATAAGGATCAACCAGAGAAAGTGGTCACTCATCTGGAAAAAATTATTGAAGATGATGTCGATGGATTAAATGCATTAAAAGCGCGCAATAGTTTGGCCAGAATTTTCGATATTCAACAAAAATATGATGATGCCAAACTACAAGTAAATAAAATTCTGGAAACGGATCCCAGAAATACAGATGCCTTACTTTTAAGAGCGCGTATGGCGTCCAGAGAAAATAACTTTGACGCGGCTATAGCTGATGCTCGGGCAGTATTAAAAAATGACCCTGGCTCCGAAAAAGCCTTGATGATTCAGGCTGATGCGCAGCTAAGATCAAAGGAAATCGAGTTGGCTCAGGATACGCTTGAGCAGATTCTTGAAATAAATCCAAATAATCTTGCGGCGACTAAAGATTTGGCAAGAGTAAAAATTGGTCGAAATAATGAACAGAAAGGCCTGGAGATTCTAGAAAATGCCTATGTTCAGCATAAAGAGGACAAGGACATCCCTCAGATGCTAATTGACTTGTATGCTAAGCGCAAACAATGGAGTAAAGCCGAAAACGTGGCCAAGCAAGTGCTTGAACTTGCTGAAGATAAACCTAGGCACCGCTACAAACTGGCTCAGCTTTATAGTGCGCAAGGCAAGCATGAAGAAACAGTGGTTGAATTAAAACAGGTGCTGCAGGAAAAGCCAAAAGCTCTGGATGCCTTACTCGCATTAGTTAAAACCTATTTAGTGTTGAATCAACCTGAGGAAGCCGAAGCGATACTTGATGAAATGATTGCCAAGCAGCCTGAGCGTCCTGATTTATTAACAGTTAGAGCGGATTTACATTTAAAAAGGAATCAGTTGGCTGATGCTGAAAAGCTGTTTGTTAAAGCAATTGAACTTAAGCCCGATCTGGATTCCAGTTATAAAAACCTGGCGTCACTTTATCTTGCTCAGAAAAAGCAAGATAAGGCGAGAGAGGTTTATCAAAATGGACTTACTGTTATTCCTGACAGTAAAAAATTATTATTGGAAAGTGCCATCCTTTATACCTATCGAGAAGAAACGGCATTGGCCATTGAAGAATATCGCAGGTTGTTGAAGCAAGCGCCAGACAACGTATTGGCAATAAATAACCTGGCGTCGATTCTTACAGATAGTGGCGATCAGAGCCAGCAAGCGGAGGCACTGGAACTTGCTACACCTCTAGAGCAGGCTCAATCGCCATTCTTTCTTGACACTTATGCCTGGGCCTTATTTAAAAATGGGAAGATCAACGAATCTATTGGTGTCTTTGAAAAAGCGATCCAAATGAAAGAGGATGTGCCAGAAATACAATACCATTTGGGTATGGTTTATTTGGCTGCTGGCAGAAATGAAGAGGCTAAAGCTGCTTTGCAAAAAGCAGTACGTGAGGGTGCCGATTATAAAGGGCTGGTGGAAGCTAAAGCGGAACTGGAAAAGTTGTAAAAAACAGTTTCAAATTATTAATTGAAAAATAGAAAAGGCTGCGTTCGTTAGAATGTGGCCTTTCTTATTTTAGCGAAAGGTAAACTGTAAAGATTATTTTATAACATAGTTTAATTAATGCTGAGTCAATTCTTTATTGAATTAGGACTGATTTTTGATTAATAAAAATAAGTCATCAAGTTTGATGCATTCAAACAACATGTCATCAATAGATCTATCTTGAAATCCAGTGTATTGAATGCCCAACTCCGAATGATCGGGCTGGCGCGTTATTTTGCCGTGAATGGTAAATGGATTGCCAGAATCAGGGAGTGACATGGTGATTTTTATATAATCACCAATTTCGCATTGCATAGGGGAGTCTACTTTAATACGAATGCCACTTTTACTGATATCTATAATATGCGCGTCTACTGATTTTTCATGAGGTTTAGCCGCTGAGGGAAAAACATCAGCCCGAAGGTTACGGGGTTTAATTCTTTGATTGCTGCGTCTATTTGGTTTCATTTCTTTTATTTTTTTTTAAAATGCAAGCAAATTCAAGGCCTGTTTCTTGTGGCAAAAGGCTTGGCTAAAGGTTCACCAATAAACAGGCCCTGGCCAGGCCAGGCGACACTTTTCCAGTAAGCTTCAATTAACGTGTTGCCACGAAGATAAAAATGCATGATGATGCCTGGGTGAGGAAATTTCTGTAAAAAATTGCAAGGTTCAACAACGGTTCCATAGCTTCCTGTGACGCCTGCTTTAATCCATTGTAAAATGTTCATTTGCTTATCCCCGGCCAGCCTGCCACCGGCAGATGTTAAATGATCAGCAATGGCACCCGGGGTATAGGTGTTGCTGTCGATAAATTCGACGTGTTTTAGGCCTGTAAAATAAAACAGGATGTTTTCTTTGTTCTGAATGTAATCTTGGGTAAGAAAATGCAACGTAGGGGTGTTGGGGAATGCATTTTTTATGCTGGGATATAGTGTGGATCTTACGCTGCGATTTTTGTCACGCGTGGTTAACAGGAATGCGTTAACGGCAGGTCTACTGAAATCTGAAGCGATGCCGCGATCAATTAAGGTTTTGACTTGATAGAAGTTTTCACCTGCGAGCATCATGCTTGGACGTAGGTGATGTTTGTTGTAAGGTGTAGATGTGTCAGAATTAAAATAGGGGGAGGGTTTCGTTGGAGCGCAACCTTTTGCGCAATACGCCTCATCATAACCAGCGGCAATGGCGGTTGTTATCGACATGCAACCTACTTTATATGGAAATGTCCAGGTCAAAGCGTAAGCCTGTATATGATCGCCAGTGGCTTGATCTATTTCGGTTTTAATATGTTTGAATTTTTTTACCGGTAAGGTGTTATATCCAGTTGGAAAATTGACGTAGATGATATTTTCGGTCGGGATATTTCGTTGGGATGTATAGTAATCTGCAATTCGAACACTAAGCGGGTCAGCACTGTTGACAATGACGGCAAGGTTTTCAGCTGTTAGGTGGGGTTGACTAGAATATACAGGCAGAGGAGCAAGCAAAATACTAAAGCTTGCGATCCGGATAAAATATTTACAAACCTGAAGATAAGCAGAAAAACCGATGAAGGAAAAGTGAGAATATGGCATGTAGCCCCTGCAGAAGTTCTTTGATGTAATCAGAGAATAGCTTTTTTCTTGCAGGGGTTGCAATTTAATTAAGTAGTTGGGAATCACTCATAGCGGGCTAATTCGATGAGGGGGTGAAAAAGTTTGCTATACCCTGTGATAGATGTATTAAACTGAATGAACTCCTTGTTCATTTCCCTGTTTGTTACATTTCCCAACTCTGCAATCAAAACCAAAATGATCATGCATTATTTCCTGTTAATGCGTTATTAGACCACCTGGATTGTGATGTCCCTGTTAAAAGTTCCGTGTTGCAGTGATATTGGTAAAGCACTCATCATGCCAGTTATTTGATGTAAAATGCGTTGCAGAATCAGGCATGACAACGACTGCTTGAGTGAAAGTTTGTGTTATTTGCCATAGTTTGGGTCAAATGACTTAAATCAACAGCTGGTTCGAAAAGTGTGGTTTTAAAAAATGTAGATGAATTTAATGCCATAATTTCGTAAAATTACTTAAATAATACATTTCAACGGGATCAGTCATTCGGCTCATCCCGTTTTTTCTATTCAATAGGTGGTTAAATTTGAACAAACCCGCTTGGCTGGTATTAGAAGACGGTACGGTGTTTGAAGGCGTTTCAATAGGGGCGGACGGATACTCAACCGGAGAAGTTGTTTTCAATACCTCGTTGACTGGATATCAGGAAATTCTGACTGATCCATCTTATGCGCGTCAGATCGTGACGCTGACTTATCCTCATATTGGCAATGTGGGAACAAACACTGAAGATTGCGAAGCCGAAAATGTTGTCGCCAGGGGTCTTGTGATTCGGGATTTACCGTTATTGGCAAGCAGTTGGAGAAAACAACAGACATTGCCAGAATTTCTGCAGGATAATAATGTTGTAGCTATTGCCGAAATAGACACACGTCACCTGACCCGGATTTTAAGAAATAAAGGTAGTCAGTCTGGCTGTATTGTTGCGGGCAATGAACTTGATCTTGAGAAGGCACAAAATCTGATCAAGGACTTTGGTGGCCTGCAAGGGATGGATCTGGCAAAAGAAGTGACCACAACAGGTGCGTATTTGTGGCAGGATGATGTCTGGTCGTTGCAGGAAGGTTATCAACCGGCTAAAAGTCTGAAATATCATGTGGTTGCATATGATTTCGGAGTGAAGCGGAATATTCTGCGTTTGCTTGCTAATAGGGGATGCAACGTCACCATTGTCCCTGCTACCACCCCTGCTGATGAGGTGTTGGCGATGAATCCGGATGGCGTGTTTCTGTCCAATGGCCCCGGCGACCCGGAGCCTTGTGACTATGCCATTCAGGCTATCCGTACCCTTATCGAAAAGAAAATCCCGTTATTCGGTATTTGTCTTGGGCATCAATTGCTGGCGTTGGCCAGTGGGGCAAAAACCGTAAAAATGAAGTTTGGTCATCATGGTGCCAATCACCCGGTGCAACAAAAGTCCACTGGTCGTGTGATGATCAGTTCGCAAAATCATGGTTTTGCCGTTGATGAAGCCAGTTTGCCTGCTAATGTTCGGGCGACCTATCATTCTCTGTTTGACGGCAGTCTGCAGGGGATTGAGCTGACTGATTGTCCGGCCATGAGTTTTCAGGGACACCCTGAAGCCAGCCCAGGCCCGCATGATGTAGAATCACTTTTCGATGATTTTATTTCCTTGATTCAGCAATCCGCATAATTTTGTACTAAGCGATTCATGCCAAAAAGAACAGACATACAATCCATTTTATTACTGGGAGCCGGGCCCATTGTGATCGGTCAGGCCTGTGAATTTGATTATTCAGGAACTCAGGCTTGTAAAGCCTTGCGTGAAGAAGGTTATCGCGTCATTCTGGTTAATTCCAATCCGGCCACCATTATGACCGACCCGGATATGGCGGATGCTATTTATATAGAGCCGATTGATTGGCAAACGGTTGAAAAGATTATCGAGAAAGAACAACCGGATGCGGTGCTGCCTACCATGGGTGGCCAGACAGCATTGAATTGTGCGCTTGATCTTGATGCTCACGGCGTACTGGCCAAACATAATGTAGAAATGATTGGCGCCACCAAAGAGGCAATTAATAAAGCCGAAGATCGTGACCTGTTTAACCAGGCGATGCGTAAAATCGGCTATGAAGTGGCGCGTTCCAATGTCGCGCACACAATGGAAGAAGCGTTTGCCGCGCAGGAAAAAGTAGGCTATCCAACTGTTATTCGCCCTTCCTTCACCATGGGCGGCAGTGGTGGCGGTATTGCCTATAACAAGCAGGAATTTATTGAAATCTGCGAGCGTGGTCTGGAGTTATCGCCTACCCATGAATTGTTGATTGAAGAATCCGTGCTTGGCTGGAAAGAATTCGAGATGGAAGTGGTCAGGGATTCAAACGACAATTGCATCATCGTCTGTTCGATAGAAAACTTTGACCCAATGGGCGTGCATACGGGCGACTCGATTACCGTTGCTCCGGCACAAACCCTGACCGATAAGGAATATCAAATCCTGCGCAATTTATCTCTCGATGTCTTGCGTGAAATCGGTGTAGATACGGGGGGATCAAATGTTCAGGTGGCAATCAATCCTGAGGATGGGCGTCTGGTTGTGATCGAGATGAATCCGCGGGTATCACGCTCCTCTGCACTGGCATCGAAGGCGACCGGTTTTCCGATTGCTAAAGTGGCTGCCAAACTGGCCGTAGGCTATACCCTGGATGAACTGAAAAATGAAATAACCGGCGGGGCGACTCCGGCTTCATTTGAGCCGAGTATTGATTATGTGGTCACTAAAGTGCCACGTTTCACTTTCGAGAAATTTCCACAGGCGGATGATCGTTTAACCACGCAAATGAAATCAGTGGGTGAGGTCATGGCCATTGGGCGGACTTTTCAGGAATCGATGCAAAAAGCCCTGCGTGGTCTGGAAGTCGGTTTTGATGGGCTGAATGAAGTGGCTGATCTGTCCGAAGAAAATATTCAGGATACGATTCAGCGCGAATTGCGCCATCCCGGTCCTCAAAGATTGTGGTATCTGGCCGATGCATTTCGTAGCGGTATGACAGCTGAAGACGTATTTGATGCCTGCAAGATTGACCCATGGTTTATTGCGCAGGTTGAAGACCTGGTGATCAGCGAGCAATCGCTGGCTAGCAAAACTTTGGCAACCTTGTCAGAAGTTGAATTGAGGCGTTTGAAACGTAAAGGCTTTTCAGATGCCAGACTGGCGACACTTCTGGATACTCAGGAAACGGATGTACGTAGTCTGCGCCAGAAAATGTCCATCCGTCCGGTGTACAAGAGAATTGATTCGTGCGCGGCAGAATTTGCTTCCGACACGGCTTATTTGTATTCCACCTATGAACAGGAATGTGAGGCTTTACCCACCGGGAAAGAGAAAATCATCATTCTGGGGGGGGGGCCGAACCGTATTGGACAAGGGATTGAATTTGACTATTGTTGTGTCCATGCGGCACTGGCATTGCGTGAAAATGGCTATGAAACCATCATGGTCAATTGTAATCCGGAAACGGTTTCAACCGATTTTGATACGTCCGATCGACTGTACTTTGAGCCATTAACGCTGGAAGATGTGCTTGAGATTATTGAGCTGGAACAGCCAAAAGGCGTTATTGTTCAATATGGTGGACAAACCCCCTTAAAACTGGCGCGTGCATTGGAAGCGGCCGGAGCACCGATTATCGGTACGTCGCCAGATTCAATTGATCTGGCTGAAGATCGTGAACGCTTCCAGAAATTATTAGAGCGACTGGATTTAAAACAGCCGCCGAATGCAACTGCCCGTTCTGTTGAGCAGGCCGTCAATTCCGCACGTGAACTGGGCTATCCGTTGGTCGTACGGCCATCCTATGTATTAGGTGGTCGAGCAATGGAAATCGTGATAGATGAAGATGGACTTCGCCGCTATATGCAAGAGGCGGTCAGCGTATCAAATGATTCTCCGGTGTTGCTGGATCGCTTTCTGGATGATGCTGTCGAAATGGATGTTGATGCTATTTACGATGGCGAGACCGTGCTGATCGGTGGATTGATGGAACATATTGAACAAGCGGGCGTTCATTCAGGTGATTCTGCCTGCTCAATTCCCCCGTATGAACTGCCAGTGTCCATCCAGAACCAGTTGCGTGAACAGGTGGCAAAAATGGCTGAGGCTCTTGGGGTGCGAGGCTTGATGAATACCCAGTTTGCGATTCAAGGGAAAACGGTGTATGTGCTTGAGGTGAATCCCCGAGCATCACGGACAGCCCCTTTTGTTTCCAAGGCAACCGGTTACCCGTTGGCAAAAATTGCCGCCTTGTGTATGGCTGGAAAAAGCCTGATTGAACAAGGCGTTACCGAAGAGCGCATTCCGGAATATTTTTCAGTTAAGGAAGCGGTTTTTCCATTTGTTAAATTTCCCGGCGTTGATCCGTTGCTGGGTCCGGAAATGAAATCAACCGGTGAGGTGATGGGCATAGGCAATACCTTTGGTGAGGCATTTGCAAAATCCCAACGTGCTGCGGGTATTATGTTGAGCCACAGTGGTAAGGTTTTGATCAGTATTCGCGAACGCGATAAGCCTAAGGTTGCTGAGTTGGCGCAAATGTTGATCGATAAAAAATATCAAATTGTGGCGACCAAAGGGACGGCAAAAGTTTTACAGGATGCCGGGATTCCTTGCGAAGTGGTTTTTAAAGTGAATGAAGGTCGTCCAAATACGGTGGATATGATCAAAAATGATCAGGTCCAATTAATTGTAAATACCACAGAGGGTATCAAGTCGATAAAAGATTCTTTCACCATGCGGCGGGAAGCGCTGCAGCATAGAGTCACCTACTATACGACGATAGCAGGAGCAAAAGCGGCCTGTTATGCGTTGGGTGAGCTGGATGCGGGTGATGTGAATTGCCTGCAGGATTTACATAATAGTTTTAATAGTAAGACGTAAGTTTGATTGGAGTAGTTAATGAATAAGGTTCCTCTGACAGTCACAGGTGCAAATAAATTAAAAGCAGAACTGGAAGAACTTAAAAGTGTCGTGCGTCCCCGTATTATTCAAGCCATTGCAGAAGCAAGAGAGCATGGTGATTTAAAAGAAAATGCAGAATATCATGCGGCAAGAGAGCAACAAAGTTTTGCTGAAGGCCGCATTGCTGAAATTGAAGGCAAGCTGTCGAATGCCACTATCATTGATGTCACTAAAATGGATGCGAAAGGGAAAGTCATTTTTGGTGCCACCGTAAAACTGGAAGATCTGGATTCGGAAAAAGTCGTGACCTATCAGATTGTGGGTGAAGATGAAGCTGACATTAAGGAACATCGCATATCAATCGGCTCACCGATTGCCCGAGCTTTGATCGGCAAGGAAGTTGAAGATGTCGTTACCGTAAAAGCGCCGGGCGGTGATATTGAGTATGAAATTCTGGAAATTGCGTATATTTGACCTTCTTTAAAAAAGAGGGGCGTTCATTACCCCTTTTTTGTGTTCTCGGGGTTTTCACGATAAAGGGTCAGGATGTGGCCAATATTCTGGATCAGTACAGCCTGTGTGTGCTGGCAGATTTCTTCTGCAGTTTGTAAGCGCTCTTCCTTGTCAGCACGAATTTTTATTTTGATTAACTCGTGATGATCCAAGGCATTTTCAATTTCCAGCATAATATTTTCGGTTAATCCATTCTGACCTATGATGACCACAGGTTTAAGTTTGTGGGCCAGGCTTTTAAATTTCTTTTTTTCAGCAGCTATCAACGTTTTTCCTTAAAATAATTACCTGATCATTTTACCTTAGTTTGATATGGCGAGAAGCAAAAGCAGTAATCAATGGATGCAGGAGCATTTCCAGGATGAGTATGTAAAAAAAGCGCAGCAAATGGGGTATCGTTCGCGCGCTGTGTTCAAACTGATAGAAATTCAAGAGAAAGACAACATTATTCGGCCTGATATGAATGTGATCGACCTTGGCGCAGCGCCAGGAGGCTGGTCAGAATATGTGCGGAAAATAGTTGATGACCAGCATAAAGTATTTGCTCTGGATCTTCTGGAAATTGAACCCATTGAAGGCGTGGAATTTATTCAGGGGGATTTCAGGGAAAATGAGGTGCTGGATCAGTTGTTTGCAAAACTGAATGGTGAGCAGGTGCATTTGCTTTTATCAGATATGGCACCTAATATGAGTGGTAATAAATCCATAGACCAACCCAGATCGGTTTATCTCGGAGAGCTTGCGCTTGATACTGCGCATACTGCCTTGGCAAAGGGCGGCAGTTTTTTGATTAAACTTTTTCAGGGCGCGGGGTTTGATGAGTTTCATCGGGAGGTTAAAAAGTATTTTAACAGTACAGCTATTCGTAAACCTGAGTCTTCAAGATCGCGTAGTAATGAAGTATATATTTTAGCCAAGGGGTTTAAATAGTTTTTTTTGGCCCCATGATCTCTAAAGAATATCTTCCAGATAAAGGTTGGTTACAGTAGGGAAGGTGTTGGCTGAATGGCGTTTGGCTTTTAACGTGCTGAACAAAGCTTTGTCTAATCAGTCGAAACGAATATTAACCTATAATGATTGGATAAAGGATAAACGAGCGGGAGCAGACATTTGAGCGATATTATCAAAAATATTTTTTTATGGATTGTCATTGCCATGGTGCTGATGACCGTTTTCAATGGTTTTGGAGACAGAGGACGTCAAGGTGAAGCAAACCTTTCATATTCCCAGTTTCTGGATAATGTGAAAGCGGGGCATGTGCAAAACGTCACTATTGATGACAATTCGATTACAGGCAATTTTCAAACCGGTGAGACATTTAGATCCTTTGCGCCGAGTGATCCGCATTTGGTTGATGATCTTTTGGCCAATGGTGTTGAAATCAAGGCCAAGCCACCAGAAGAAGAGTCATTATTACTGCAAATCCTTGTGTCTTTTGGCCCCATGTTATTGTTGATTGGCGTATGGATTTTCTTTATGCGTCAAATGCAGGGAGGAGGTGCCGGTGGTCGTGGTGGTGCCCTTGGTTTTGGCAAAAGCAAAGCGCGCATGCTGGAAAAAGATCAGAATAAAGTGACTTTTGCAGATGTTGCAGGTTGTGATGAAGCCAAGGAAGAAGTTGAGGAAATGGTCGACTTTCTGAAAGACCCGGCCAAATATCAACGCCTAGGTGGCAAGGTGCCGCGTGGTGCGTTAATGGTTGGGCCGCCGGGAACAGGAAAAACCCTGTTGGCGCGTGCTATTGCGGGTGAAGCCAAAGTGCCGTTTTTTACTATTTCAGGCTCAGATTTTGTTGAAATGTTTGTCGGTGTTGGGGCTTCAAGAGTCAGAGACATGTTTGAGCAGGCGCGTAAACATGCACCGTGTATTATCTTTATTGATGAGATTGATGCTGTAGGACGTTCGCGTGGTGCCGGTCTTGGTGGTGGTAATGATGAACGCGAACAGACGTTGAACCAGTTACTGGTTGAAATGGACGGTTTTGAAGGCCATGAAGGGATTATTGTCGTTGCCGCGACCAACCGTGCCGATGTTTTGGATAAGGCATTGTTACGTCCAGGCAGGTTTGATCGCCAGGTTACGGTTGGCTTGCCAGACGTTAAAGGGCGTGAGCAGATTCTCAATGTCCATATGAAAAAAGTACCGGCATCTGACGATGTGCAAGTCAAATACATTGCACAAGGGACGCCCGGGTTTTCGGGTGCAGATCTCGCAAATCTGATTAACGAGGCGGCACTGTTTGCAGCCAGGCTGAATAAGCGTCTTGTAAGCATGGTTGATTTGGAAAAAGCTAAGGACAAGCTGATTATGGGGGCTGAGCGCCGTTCCATGGTGATGGATGAAAAGGAAAAGAGAATGACCGCTTATCACGAAGCGGGGCATGCCATCGTCGGGCGGTTGGTGCCAGATCACGATCCAGTTTACAAGATTAGCATTATGCCTCGAGGACGGGCTTTGGGTGTCACCATGTTTTTGCCGGAAAACGATCAATACAGCGCCAGTAAGCGTAAACTGGACAGTATGATTTCCAGTTTATACGGTGGACGTATTGCTGAAGAAATAATTTTCGGGTGGGAAGAAGTCTCGACAGGTGCGTCCAATGATATTGAACGGGCAACTGAACTGGCGAGAAATATGGTCACTAAATGGGGACTGTCTCAACGTTTGGGACCATTGGCATACAGTGAAGAAGAAGGTGAGGTGTTTCTGGGACGTTCGGTCACCCAGCATAAAACAGTTGCTGAGGAAACCTCTCATACGATTGATGAAGAAATTCGTTCCATCATCGATAAAAACTATGAGCGTGCCGAGACTATTCTTAAAGAAAATATGGATGTGTTACACGCCATGTCTGATGCATTGATGAAGTATGAAACCATCGATAAATATCAGATTGACGATTTGATGAACCGGAAACCGGTACGGGAGCCGCAGGGATGGGATGATTCAACACCACCTTCAAGCGGTGTGTCCAAGTCGGATGACTCACAAGACGGTTCTCAAATTGGTGAGACGGCTGAACAAAATTAAGGAACCTCTGATCCTGATCAGGGTGTAGTTCATATTGTGTAGTAGATTAAAGAGAGGCTTTGTCCTCTCTTTTTTTGTATTCATGATTAGCTAAAGCGGGTAAAACATGGCAAAAAAATATTTTGGTACAGATGGCATTCGAGGCACCGTAGGTCAATTTCCAATTACGGCGGATTTTTTACTCAAGCTTGGATGGGCAACGGGAAAAGTTTTTGCCAAAGAAGGCAATGGTTTCGTCATTGTTGGTAAAGATACCCGGATTTCCGGGTATATGTTCGAGTCTGCGCTGGAAGCCGGTTTATCTGCAGCAGGCGTTGATTCCCGCATGCTGGGGCCTATGCCTACGCCAGGTATCGCTTACTTGACCCGTACCTTAAGAGCGCAAGCAGGAATCGTCATCAGTGCCTCCCACAATCCGTTTTACGATAATGGCATCAAGTTCTTTTCCGTTGACGGGATGAAGTTACCTGATGAAATAGAACATCAAATCGAAAGCTATCTGGATTCAGAGATTACAACGGTAGAGTCTTCCCAATTGGGTAAAGTAAAGCGAATCGGCGATGCGGCAGGCCGATATATCGAATTCTGTAAGAGCACCGTACCAACGGCTATGGATTTTAAAAATTTCAGAATCGTTGTTGATTGTGCACATGGGGCAACCTATCACATTGCTCCGCATGTATTCAGTGAAGTTGGGGCTGATGTGATTTCAATAGGTGTTGCACCCAATGGATTGAATATCAACGAAGATTGCGGCGCTACCAAGACGGATCAATTGGCAGCCAAAGTGCTTGAAGTTCGAGCTGACATGGGTATAGCGCTCGATGGAGATGGCGATCGTTTGATCATGGTTGATCATACCGGTGAAAAAGTTGATGGAGATGAATTGATTTATATCATCGCAAAATCCCGATTGAAGGCAAAGAAACTTGAAGGCCCTGTCGTTGGCACATTAATGACAAACCTGGGCATGGAGCATGCGCTTAAGAAAGATGGGGTTGAGCTGGTCAGGGCAAAAGTCGGTGACCGCTATGTGATGGAATTGTTACAGGAAAGAAAAGGCAGCTTGGGCGGGGAAGGTTCCGGACATATTATCTGTTTGGACAGGACGACTACGGGCGACGGCATCGTGGCGGCACTTCAGGTGTTAGCTGAAGTACACAAAAGTGGAAAATCATTACGAGAACTAAAATCTGGCATGGAGAAGTATCCGCAAGCCTTATTGAATGTGAAAGTCAGTAAAAAAGTGGATGTTTCCTCAGTAGAAAGTATTCAAAACGCTGTGAAATCTGTTGAAAAAGCGCTCGGAGACACCGGAAGAGTGTTGCTAAGGCCCTCAGGAACTGAGCCATTGATAAGAGTCATGGTTGAAGGACAGGATAAAGATAAAGTGAACAAATACGCTCATGAGCTGGCTGAGGCAGTTAAAACAGGTATTGGAGTTTGTTCTTAGAAAAAAACAGTATATAATTACGCGTTTTGATTTTTTGCCGGGAGAGAGTAATGCGACAACCGCTAGTGATGGGTAACTGGAAAATGAATGGCTTACGGGCTGACGGTCTAGCACTTGCTCAATCAATTATTGATGGTTTAAATGCTGGAGATCAAGGTATCGCAGTTTGCGTGCCTTTCGTGTACATCTCGGAAGTCGGTAAACTGATTGAGTCGACGCCTTTGGCGTTAGGTTCTCAAAACGTGGCGGATCAGGAAAAAGGTGCGTTCACTGGAGAAATTTCAGCATCTATGTTAAAAGATTGCGGTGTCACCTACGCATTGGTAGGCCATTCTGAAAGACGTACCTGCTATGCCGATACCGATCAAACTGTTGCTGCCAGATTTTGTCAGGCGCAAAAAGAAGGCGTGATTCCTGTGTTGTGCATTGGTGAAACACTGGAAGAGAGGGAAGGAGATAAGACATTTGCTGTGATTGATGAACAGTTAAATGCAGTGATCGAAATGGCTGGGGTTGAAGCGCTGGCCAATTCGGTGATTGCTTATGAACCTGTCTGGGCAATAGGTACAGGCAAAACTGCTTCGGATGAGCAAGCGCAGGAAGTCCACAAATATATTCGAGAAAAAATTGCAGAAAAAGATGCGGCAATAGCTGAACAACTGCAAATCTTATATGGCGGAAGTGTTAAGCCAAATAACGCCAAAGCTCTTTTTTCAATGCCGGATATTGATGGTGGCCTGATAGGTGGAGCATCGCTGGATGCCGAGTCATTTTTGAGCATATATCGCTCAATCTAAATTTTAATAAATTAGTTATGTATTATCAGATAGCAATAATTTTTCACATCCTGTTTGGGCTTTCAGTCATAGGCCTGGTTTTAATGCAACAGGGCAAAGGTGCTGATGCAGGTGCCGCATTCGGAAGCGGGTCTTCAGGATCTGTTTTTGGTGCACAAGGGGCAGCTACATTTTTATCAAAATCAACAGCGGTTTTTGCTTCATTGTTTTTTGTGACTAGTTTGTCATTAGCCTGGTTAAGCGGCCAACAAAACAAAGAGGTCGATATTATGGATTTGCCAGAGACCGAATTATTCAAACCTGACGTACCTGTCATTGAAGACAGTGTTTCTGGCGTTGTGGATGAGAGTATTCCAACAATTGACTCTCCAGATGGTGAAATGACATCACAGATTGTAGAAGAAATTCAACAACAAATCGACAAGGTTGTTGAGCAGAAAGAAGCCGTTTCTCAAGAACTTTTAGAGACTGAATTCACTGAAGATTCTGTAATTAGTGTACCTTCTGAATAACAAGCCGATGTGGTGGAATTGGTAGACACGCCATCTTGAGGGGGTGGTGACTTAGGTCGTGCCGGTTCAAGTCCGGCCATCGGCACCAAATTAGGATTTAAGCAAATCCAGTAAAGTATTTAAACCCGCAAGCTGTATGGCTTTGCGGGTTTTTTTGTGAATAGCAGCTAATGAAAATGCTATAAGTGAGTGTCCACTTGCAATCAGAGGTTCGGCTACTTTTTTGGTTGTTTCTTCCAAGTTAAACGTTACAAATACTGGTTTGTTTTTGTATAACTTATTTAATTTTAAGTGAAAGAAACTATACTATGTATCCATCAAATATAAAATCTATTCAGTTTTAATGCGCTTCATATTATTTTTTCTTAGATGTTTAGCTTCACTTGCTTCTGGACTAGGCAAGAAAAAAAAGCTTTTTATTTTGATATACCATCGGGTATTAGATGCTCCTGATTATTTACGTCCTGGAGAAGTGGATATAAATAGCTTCGATTGGCAGATGGATTTGCTAAGTAAACACTTTAATGTTTTATCTTTGGAAGAAGGCGTAAACCGGCTTAACACTCATACATTACCAGATAGGGCGGTTTGTATTACGTTTGATGATGGTTATCAAGATAACTATAAAAATGCATTACCAATTCTAAAGAAGCATACATTGAAATCAATTTTTTTTATAGCAAGTAACTTCCTAAATGATGGGCGGATGTGGAATGATTCAGTCATTGAGTCAATCCGAAAACTGAATTGTGCTTCTTTGAACCTAACTAAATTCGGGTTAGGTACATTTGACCTTACCACCGATCAGGATAAAGTTTCTAGCGTTAAACAAATAATTACAAAAATTAAATATCTCCCTTTAAATGAAAGGGAAAAAATAGCGAATCATATAGCGAAATTAGCTGCAGATTTACCTAATGATTTGATGATGACAGAAGTTCAGGTAAAAGAGTTACGCGCTCAAGGCATGGACATCGGGGGGCATACTAAGTCCCATCCGATTCTGGCAACATTAGAACCCGAAGAGGTGATTGATGAAATTGCTGACAACAAAACATTCCTGGAGTCATTATTAGGTGAGAAAATTATTTTTTTTGCCTATCCGAATGGCAAACCTGAAATTGATTATTTAAAAAACCAGACTGAATATGTCAAACAGGCAGGTTACCAGGCTGCAGTTTCAACAGAATGGGGCGTTGCAGATCAAAAATGGGATCTTTTTCAGCTACCTAGATTTACACCATGGGATACATCACCCGTTAAATTTATGATGCGCATGGTATATATGTTTTTCAGAGCTTAATGACCTATTATGCGTGATATTGTAATTACTTTGATCGTTGGCTTTGGTTGTTTGTGGACACTGAAAAGGCCCTATATTGGAATATTGTTGTGGTCATGGTTAGGTTACATGAATCCACATCGGTTAGCGTATGGTTTTGCATATAATATGAAGTATGCACAGATTACAGCTATTGTTTTATTTGTATCAATGTTGTTTTCAAAACAAAAGAAATGGATACCCATGAATAGCACTACAGGGGCATGGCTGTTCTTTATATTTTTTATGTGGGTAACAACTAATTTTGCATATTTTGAGAAAACAGCATGGACTCAGTTTGAAAAAGTTTTCAAAATTCAGCTGGTCACAATACTTACCATGATGTTAATTTCAGACATGGCAAAGTTAAGGCAGTTAATTTGGGTGATCGTTATTTCTATAGGTTATTACAGTGTCAAAGGTGGGATTTTCACTGTTCTCACTGGCGGGGGTAACAGGGTGTATGGACCGCCAGGCAGCTTCATTGAAGAAAATAATTCATTAGCTGTAGCCATATTAATAGTCATACCATTAATGGTTTATTTATATCAAACAACCAAGAGCAACATCATTAAGCTGGCTCTTTTTTCCTCAGTTATTATTAGCCTGTTTACAGTATTAGGGAGTCAATCAAGAGGTGCGTTATTAGCAATTATGTCAGTCGGAGGCTTTTATTGGTTTAAAAGTGATAATAAAATCATCAGTGGTATTTTTATAGTAATTATGAGTGTTGCCTTATTGGCATTTATGCCTGAGTCCTGGTATGAAAGAATGAATACGATAAGTGAATACGAAGAAGATGGATCGGCCATGGGAAGGCTTAATGCATGGGAATATGCCATTAATGGAGCAAGCGATAATTTATTAGGCATGGGATTCAATTCATGGAAATATAAAACCTTTGCTATGTATGCACCTAACCCATTAAAAGTCCATGCTGCACATAGTATATATTTTAGTGTATTAGCAGATCATGGGTGGATTGGATTGTTTTTATTCTTGTTTATTTTGTTTGGCGCTTGGAAGTCATTAAAAAGAGTTTTAAAGCTGACTCGAAATGATGAGCAATTAAAAGAGTATCAATCTTTAGCGAAAATGCTTCAAGTGTCTTTTATTGCATATTTATCAGGAGGTGCTTTCTTAAGCCTTTCATACTTTGACCTACCATGGCATCTGATAAGTTTTGCTGTTTTAATGGAGTTCTTTTTAAGACAAAAAGAAGCAGAAAATACTGTTTAATAAATTATCATGTGATTTTTATGAAAATATCAACTTTATTTTTAATCCTAATATTGATCTATTCTGTGGATACCATGGCTGCAGAAGGAAAAAAAGCGCCATGGGTTGGAAGAAGTTTGAATGGCGAGGCTTGCCAAGGTGCACAAGGAGATAAAGGGTTTGATTACACAAATTCTAAACATAGAAGATTAAGCCATTTTAAAAAAATTGTAGGCGCTCATTTTAATTCACGTGTTGAACAGCTTAAAGGAGGGGCAAGTGAAAGAAATAAAGACCCTGCGGGTGATTTGGAATATACATTAAGAGGAATTCCAAATCATCATAGAGCGCTTAAATCTATGTATATGTATAATCAAATGCCCCGATATAAAAAGGCCGTGAAAAAAGGAGCGGTTAAGAAATTTGAATGTTATATGCAAAGAGCGATTACTTTTGCTCCGAAAGACTCGTTTTCATATTTGCTTTATGCCAAATATTTGAAAAATAAAAAATTACCAAAAAAAGCTGTGGAAGTTTTAAAAAAAGGCGAAGCAAATTTACCTGAGAATGCATTTATTCATTATCATTTGTCGTTAATTTTATTGAAACAGGATAAACACCAAGACGCGTTGAAACATGCAAAATTAGCTTATGAATTTGGACAGCCGCCCAAAAAATTAAAAAATAAACTGATTAAATCAGGTATTTGGAAAGAATGAAAAATGACTATGAGAATAGTGGTGATAGGTTGATGATAAAAATAATAATGGTT
>SPJS01000219.1 GCA_006844705.1 Methylococcaceae bacterium
ATCATGGACTCAGACATTTTTTTGAATTTATTGGCATCCATGGTGGCAAAGGACAACAACAACACGAAAAAACACATCAACAATGACATTAAATCGGCAAACGTCGCTAACCATAAGGGCGCTCCTACGGGGGGACATTTGGGGCAATCTTCAGCCATGCTTATTCTCCCCCTTCAGAAACAGCGCGTTTTTTCTCGGACACATAAGAATTTAACAACGCTTCCAGCACTTTAGGGTTCATGCCTTCCTGAATCCCTGTAATTGTATCCAGAATCAATTCCTTATTCGCTTTCTCATAAATCAGCACATAAGCCAGCTTATCCACCATCGGCAAGGCAAAACAGTTCGCCACCATGGCACCGTACAGGGTCGTTAGCAAAGCAACCGCCATCGCCGGGCCGATACTTGCCGGATCCGACATATTCGCCAACATCTGTACCAGACCGACCAAGGTTCCAATCATACCCATCGCAGGTGCCAGGTCACCCACACCTTTCCACATGTCTTGCCCGACTTCGTTACGACTGACCATCTGGTCAATTTCCTGCTGCAACATTTTTTTTACAAAACTCGGATCATGGCCATCCACGCATAGCCCAATGCCTTTTTTCATGAACTCATTGGGTATTTCTTCGCCTTCCAATGCCAGCAAACCATTTTTTCTGGCGACATCAGCCAACCTGACGGCATCTTCAATTAATGC
>SPJS01000218.1 GCA_006844705.1 Methylococcaceae bacterium
ATTCCAAAGCGACTCAATAAGCCCGCCAGAACCAGCCATAAGGTGGCAGGTGCAGAGACAGGCACAGATTGATCACCGGTTATTGCAATATTATCGAAAGCAATGTCTTCATCGCCAGCGTTCAAAGCCATGGTGATTCGTAGATCTAAAACGTTACCGGTGCCGGCTATTGACTTGTTGAATTCACTTAAGACATCCGTTAATTCAGTTCCATCTCCCGTGCCGTCAAAGTCAGTATCTTCAAATGGTGCTGAGTTAAAGTTAGATCCATCATTTTCAAACGCTAATAAATTTTGAAATCCAGCACCATCAATCTGATATTCCACTGTCACAAAATCTGACTCGTCCCAATCTTCAGCACCATTTGACGCCGTATCTTCTGCAAACAACCCCGAAAACTGTAAGTTAGTATAGGAAGCAATACCAATGCCTGCAAATGTTAAGGTTTGAATGGCTGCAGCTCCCTCTCCATCTAAGTCCATGGCAGCAAAATGTAACGCCCCCTGAATATTGCCATAATTTACTGAAGTATTGATGTTGAAACCGTCTGTCCGCGTAAAAAAATCTAAGCTACCATCAGAAAATTCAGCGACAGAGCTTGTATACGATACAGTAGGACCTTCAAAATCTTCCAGAAAGATACTTGCTGCATGAGCAGAAGATGCACACACCAGCGTTAATAATGAAACAGTAGAAATTTTTG
>SPJS01000221.1 GCA_006844705.1 Methylococcaceae bacterium
AGCATGCTCGAATCTGTTGGCGGCGGGTCTGAAAGCAGTGATCAAGGAGATGAAATTACCGAACAGGAATTTGATGACCTGTTAGATGCTTTGCATGGTAAGGGGGGAAGCCCTACACCCGTTGAACCAAATACTTCTGATGAAGACATCAGTGAAGAAGAGTTTGATAAGTTGTTGGATGACTTGCATGGAGAAGGCAAGTTTTCCAGTTCCAATGTTCAAGCGGAAGCGCCTGCAACGAATACCGAAACTGCAGCGGATTCAGATTTAATTACGGATGATGAATTTGAGAAAGTCCTTGATAATTTGCATGGCCAGGGGAAATTTAATACAGATAACCTGGCCCCCGATAATGGGGCAGGTGCAGCGCCACCGGAACCCGGTGAAAAACAGAATCAAAAACAAGCCGTAGCTTCTGCTGCACATAAACCAGAAGAAAGCAATAAACAGCCACCAGCAGCTTCAAAACAGAGTACGCAGGAAATGGCACCGGCGCCGGTTAAACCGGCGGCGCCTGTGGTAAAAAAATCAGCTAAAGACAAGAAACCTGCAAAACCAGCGCAACCACAAGCAGAAAGTACAGTAAGAGTTGATACCTACGTGCTTGATGAAATCATGAACATGGTAGGTGAGTTGGTATTAGTCAGAAATCGTTTTCAAACCCTGAAAGCCAATGATGAAGTTGGCGAACAGT
>SPJS01000220.1 GCA_006844705.1 Methylococcaceae bacterium
ACAAAAATCATAAAGGGGCCCGCCACAGCCAAGGTCAGCGGTAACGAAATTTTTTCGGCGAATAAAGGTAATTGGGTCCGTGCATAAAGCCACGATGAAATGCCCATAATGGTATAAAACGGAAAGCACAGATAAAATTCCACCACATGATTGGCAGTAAAGATGTTGTCGCGAATAGCAGCCTGATGCCAGGCGTTATCCTGTTCGGCAAAATAACTGCCTGCCCAATAAACGGAAAAGGTATAAATGCTGATCCACATAGTCAGGTTTAAATAACGTCGCAATTCCTCACGTGGAGATAGTTGATCGAGATGCAGATCACGATTTTTCCAAAAATAATAACCCAGTGCGGCGACCAATATGAGTTGAAAAACGACCTCGATATAAAACAGATTCATCCAGTATTCTTCAAATAAGGGATCGGTTGAATCCAGGCCCGTGACAGCACCATAGGTGTATTGATAGGCGGTGATCGATACATACATGAGCAAAATCGCCGAGAAAGCCGCGGCGTATCGTTTAAATTCTTTCAGATACCAGTGACCATCGTAGGTTTCAGTGCTGGATGGTTCAATGGTTTTATCAGTTGCAGTAACCATAATGATTTCCTCTTAATATTGTGTTAAAAAGCAGTGTTGTTTCATTTGTATTCAGGTATTAATGGTGCCGAAATACTCGTTAAGTAACGTTT
>SPJS01000215.1 GCA_006844705.1 Methylococcaceae bacterium
TCTCACCTCCGAGCATAAAGATTTTTGAATGATGGATTAGCCGATCTATGATGGGCACCGCTACGTTTTCATCGACGAAGAACTCACCCCATGCAGTGAAGTCTTTGTTGGTGGTCAGAATGATCGAGCGATACTCATACAGCGCATTGATCAGCTGGAACAGGTTGTAGTTTCCTTGTCGGTTCATCGGTAGATAGCCCAGTTCATCAATGATGACCAGGTCGTATTTACACAAGGCGTTGATTTTCTTTTTTAACTCACCTTTGAGTTCTGCAATTTCCAGTGTTTCAGCCAAGTCCATGGCATTGCTGAACAAGACTTTGTAACCGGCTTCAATCGCTTTGAGACCGAGTCCGATCGATAAATGGGTTTTGCCCACGCCGGGCGGCCCGATAAAGATCAGGTTGTGCCGGTTGTCGATAAAATCGAAGTCCAGCAGTTGATTGACCTGACGCTTGGTAATGGTGGTTTGATGTCGGTAATCAAAGCTTTCCAGATACTTTTCGACGGGAAATCCCGCCTTACGCCGGTTCAGGGCTAAACGCTTGTCATTGCGTTGTTTGACTTCATAGTCCAGTAGCAGTTCGGTGTAGTGCAGATAGGAGAGCTCATTCGCTTCCGCCTGTTGCAGCAGTTCCGGCAGGGCCGTCTGCAAGCTGGTCAGGTTCAGATGCCGGCAGTGTTGATTG
>SPJS01000214.1 GCA_006844705.1 Methylococcaceae bacterium
GTTATTGACGGCCGCATGGAAGCCGATGGCAGTGTCTTTAGGCAATAAGCGTTTTTGCACATGTTTTTCCAGCCCGGGGAAGGCACCGCCAGCGATGAACAGAATGTTGCGTGTATCCACCATGGTCTGGTCGGCGTTGTTATCCTTGCGTCGTCCCTTGCTTGAAACTTTAACCTGAGAGCCTTCTACCAGGCGAAGCAATGCCTGTTGCACGCCTTCGCCGGAGACATCGCGGGTACCAAAAGCCTGCTCAGGGCTACGTGCAATCTTGTCGATTTCATCAATGTACACCATGCCCCATTCGGCTTTGCCTACATGGCCGTCTGCCATATCCAGCAGACGTACCAGAATGTTTTCTACATCATCACCCACATAACCCGCCTGAGTCAGTGTCGTTGCATCCGCGACCACAAATGGCACGCCGACGATTTTGGCCAGCGTACTGGCAAGCAGGGTTTTACCGGTACCGGACGGGCCGATCAGCAGAATATTGGATTTGCCGATTTCCACATCTTGATCCAGGTTGCCGGCACCGGCTTCACCACTTTCAAACTTCAGGCGTTTGTAATGGTTATATACGGCCACGGATAAAATTTCCTTGGCTAGATCCTGACCGATCACATATTGATCGAGTTTTCCCTTCAGCTCTTTGGGCTTGGCCAGTGGCCCCTGCATTTCTTTG
>SPJS01000216.1 GCA_006844705.1 Methylococcaceae bacterium
TTGTAGAGGCGATTCGCAATGACAGGCCGATTGCTAACCCTCATCTGGAAGCACTGAGAGTCTTTGCCACAGACGTGGTTGATAAACGTGGCTGGGTGTCGCAACAGGATCTGGATGCATTCTTCGCAGCCGGTTATACCAAAGGCCATGTACTCGACATCATCGTTGGTGCTGCGCAGAAGACCATCAGCAATTACACCAACCATGTGTCGGAAACACCGGTGGATGAAGCCTTTTCAGCCCACCGCTGGACGCCGCCAACGCAAGTATTGAAGACAGCGGTGAATGCGCACTAGGAGAGTGCCGTCGGGTTATGGGGTTCGTAGCCAGCCGATGTGCCATCACCGCCGTAGAATTATCCATAATCCGACAGACGTCTAGCATAAAGGCAGGTCGTCGATAGGGGGATAGGGTGCTGAGTGCACCCTAAAACCACCGCTAACGCCCTGTGGAATCAAAAACGTGCATTCTGTGCCGTAGTGAAGTCACGGATTCAGGTAAACGTAACAAACTTACAGGACAAGCTGACAATGAAAAATTTAATACATTTACGTAATGCTGCTTTTAATAATAACCGGGAGACTCGTCATGGGCTTACTTGTTAATGGTCAATGGCTAGACCAGTGGTATGACACTGAAAGTAACAAAGGTGAGTTTGTTCGCCAGGAAAGCTACTTCAG
>SPJS01000226.1 GCA_006844705.1 Methylococcaceae bacterium
AGGCAAGTCAGTATCAATGCGGTCAGCCCAGAATTCAACATAAAACAGGGCAGCATCGGCAACGGAAAAATGGTCTGTCACATAGTCTTTAGAATGCAGCTGTTTGTCGATGTATTCAAAACCCTGTCTGACGATATAGTTGCCACGCGCTTTGACATCTTCTTGCTCGTTTTCATCAGAGCTGTATTTATCGGTGGTAAAAATGCGGGTAAAGCCTTGGCCGTGAATGGTATTGACCGCATAGTTCATTGTTTCTAAAACCTGCAGTTCATCTTCCAGGCTTGCGGGCAATAGGCGCTGTTTAGGGTAAGTTTTACCCAGCCACCAGGCAATACTGATGAAATCAGTGAGAGCAATACCATCTTTACGTATCAATGTGGGAATGGTGCCTTTGGGGTTGATTTGGCGGTAATCCTCTTTATTTTGATCCCCGGCTAACAGGTTGACCAGATGGGCTTCAAAGATTTCACCGACTTCTTCCAGCAGGATGTGAATGCCGGTGCTGCATGAACCGGGCGTCATGTAAAATTTCATGTTCATACGTGTTCTTCCGTGTGTAGTGGGACAAACAGACCCTGTTGCCGAATCATGGCTTTAAAGGCTTTCATTACCGGGCGCGAAATGCGCGTTTCAGCAAGCACTCTTTTTTCGTAAATATGATCACGCATGGCATCATCAA
>SPJS01000225.1 GCA_006844705.1 Methylococcaceae bacterium
CAGACCACCGAGAGCGACGCTATCCGCCCACAGAAACGCTCTCTATGTTTTTGGCTCAAGCCTTGAATGAAGATCGTTCTTGCCAAAAAGCCGTTAATGATGCGGCGATACAGCGTATAGTTGATGGGATGCCTTCTGTAAGCACCGCGACCGGCGGCTATTGTAAGGCAAGGCAGCGCTTACCCTTAACGATGATCTCTGAACTGGTTTGCCAAACAGGCGACTTGATTGACAGTCAAATACCACAACAGTGGCGATGGCAAGGCAGACGTGTCCATTTGATTGACGGTACAACAGTGAGCATGCCTGATACCGATCAAAGTCAAGCGACTTATCCTCAGCAGAGCAGTCAAAAGCCCGGGCTAGGTTTTCCAATCTGTCGCCTTGTGGGGATCATCTGTCTGTCTAGCGGCGCCGTTTTAAATGCCTCTATCGGCCGGTTTAACGGAAAAGGATCGGATGAACAAAGTCTGCTGCGCACTATCCTTGATACCTTTGCGCCCGGCGATCTGGTGCTTGGGGATGCGTTTTATGGCACCTATTTTTTATTAGCCTCCCTACGAGAAAGGGGCGTAGACGCCGTCTTTGAACAGCTGGGCGCTCGCAAGCGGATCACTGATTTTAGAACGGGTCAACAGCTTGGCGCCAAAGATCATTTGGTTGAACTGA
>SPJS01000250.1 GCA_006844705.1 Methylococcaceae bacterium
TTGAGAAGCGCAGTGGCTCGAACGAATTGTTAGGCGGAACGCGATAGCGGGCCGACTATCAAGTCGATCGAGTGGAACTCAAGTCCAGCCGTTAAGCTGGACGCGCGGTAGCGCGTTCAGCTTAACGTTTTGCATAAGGGGCGCGAGGTACGAGCGTCCCAGTGAGCGAAGCGAACAGCTTGATGCGCTTGTTATGCCATTGCATTATCGCTGACAACCCAGATTGATACACCTTCGACTTCGCTGCTGATTTCTTTGATCACTCTTGCGCCAATTTTCTCAGCGTAAGACGGTATTTCCCCACTCCGGCGATACTGCCTGTAATTACGGTAATGACCGGAAAGTAACTCATCGAACTCAATGCTCAACCGTCCAAGGGTAGATTTTGCTTCAGTGAAATCTGCTACTAGAACCATTTCTGAATTATCAACCATCATTTTTAGCAATGCGCACGCTTTTTGCCTGGGCATTTCATGAAGGCATAATGTGCTTGTTGATATATCATATTTTCGTGGTGTCATCGACAGTGCATCGACGCATTCGAAACTTAGATTATTAAGGTTGTTTTTTTGCCTCTTCGATTCAGCATATTTGATCATCCCGTGATCGAGATCGATGCCATGCCCTCTGTTAATTTTCTCAGTAGCTTGAAATAGTAAATCGCCAGTACCACACCCAACTTCGAGGAGGGTGGAATTCGGTTTGATGAATGCCAGCAACTCCTTTCGAAGCGGCGCTAAGACCCGATCTGCCGTATTGCTTTTAAACCAAGCTTTGAAATTCATGACGGAAATCATTTAAGGCATAACAGTTTACTAGACAGAACCACATATTATTGTACTAACCATATTCTGTCTAGTATAATATAAACCTATCTATTTTTTATGCATTAAATCATGATTTACTTAGATGAACACATAAATAGGGGACGGACTAAATAGGGGACAGACCACGTTTAAAAATTTATTTCTCTCTCCTTGTGCATTTATTTCCATTTTATCGTGGTAAAACCAGGCTGACACCATGATTACATTGGCGGTCCCCTTGATTGTCATTAACCCTAGCGTATATTTTGTATCGCAACGCAATTTAAATGTAGTAGTTCAGGCTTTCAATCCACAATCACATGAGGTAAAAACCGTGACGTATCCTGAGTAATCAGCGTGCTGTCTTCACGAATGGAAATCCCTGCCGCTTGATTACCGACCAGCCAGGAGCCGATCAGGGTGTAATTACCATCAAAACAGGGTAAGGGATGATAAGCCTGATAGATATAACCTTCTTCGCCGTAAGGACCGGGGCTTTGCTGTTGCAACGCCTTATTGCGGAAAATGGCGATATTAGCGCCTTCTCTGGAGAAGATCGGTTTTTTCACATAATCGCTTAATTGCAATGAGGTTAAGTCGGATTCAAAATACGCCGGAAGTAGATTGGGGTGCTTGGGGAACATCTGCCAAAGTAAGGCCAGTAAGGCTTTATTGGATAATACCGCTTTCCATAAGGGTTCGATAAAATCCACTTGCGCGACGTCGATTAGATCGGAATATTCCTCGCGCAACATAAACTCCCAGGGGTAGAGTTTAAAAAGCCAGCTGATCACTCGATCATCCAAATCCGTCAACCAGTCACCTTCCCCGCGCCCCAAGTCCTCAATATAAATAAACTGACAGTTAATTTCCGCCTGCTCGGCACAGTCCTGTAGGTATTGTACAGTTCCCCTGTCCTCTTCGCTGTCCTTGCAGCAGGAAAAGTACAGAAACTTTTCAGGATTAAACTGTTTTAACTGAGCAAAGCGCTCAATTAACTTTTCCTGTAGGGAATTGAATTGATCCGTTTGGTTACCCAGGCGTCCGCGCTGAAAATTATCTTCCAACCACAGCCATTGCCAAAAACCGCTCTCATAAACACTGGTCGGTGTATCGGCATTATTTTCGTATAACTTCGCCGGACCGCTTCCATCGTATGCTAAATCTATACGTGCATAGAGATCCGGTTGTTTTTGTTGCCAGGAATAAGCCAATGTATCCCAAAACGCTTCTGGTATTTGAAATTGTCGCAATAGTTTTTCATCGGCCAATAAAGTATCTACGGCTTGTAAGCACATGCCGTAGATGTTTTCGGTAGCAGCTTCCAGATCTTCTTCTATTTGCCGTAGGCTAAATTGATAATAAGCGCTTTCATCCCAATACGCCTCACCATGTATGGTGTGAAACTTAAAACCGAATTCCTCCGCCTGTTTACGCCAGCCCGGTCTTTCCGGTAATAAAATGCGCTGCATGTATTATCCGCCATAAGAGGATCGTGAAGAACTACCGCCCCAGGATGAGGTTTTCCCCCAGGATGATTTGGCATGTACCGTCGAACCAAAACCATTGCGACTAATGGTCTTGGCTTTTTTGGGGGGTGATTTAAAGGTTTTTTCCGGCACGGTTGTGGATCGGTAATTCGAAGAGCCGTACCCTCTACCATTGCCGCCAACCCAGCCATTGTTATAAACATAAACCGGCTCAGGTCGATAATAATCGTAGCGACTACGATTATCCAGCATTCTACCCAGCATGAAACCAGCCATAGCTGGCATGAACCAGTTACTGGTTCGCGACTGTACGCAACGATTATAACCAAAATCCTGCTCACACTGATTCTGGTTGCTGTAACGTGGTGCACTTACTTCAGCCTCTCGCACCGCTTTTTCATAAGCATCAATACATTGCTGCTGGTATTGTGGGTTTTGCTGAACACATTCCGATTGCGTGCGAAAAATCGTCGCCTGCTGTTCAGGTTCATTGCTACCACAAGCCGTTAAAACCAAGCTGCCGGCAATAGCCAGCCCTACTGGTTTGCTTTTCCGCATTTTACTGAGGTTAATGGACTTTGAGCGTTTCATGATGCCTCCTAATAGGTCATGCAGGCTGCATTCAACAAGCCGATCGCAATAGCCAGTCCAGCTACCACAATACCGGCGGCCAACTCCCCTTGCTCTATACGGGTAGGCATTTTGGGCATAAAAAGACGTGCGATAAAAAACGCCAGCAATTGCGCCACTAAGGCAACAACCGACCATAGTACAAAATCAATTAACGAAATGGAATTTGACGCCGCACCGGCCAAGGCCAAAGAAAAACCGACAATGGCACCAACAAAAGCTAATGCTGCGGCCTGATTGTTTTGTTTAATCAATCCCCATTCATCATAGGGCGTCACCCAGGCATAAATAAATTTAAAAACGATGAGAATAACTATGGAAACGGAAAAATAGATAAAAAAATTCACCAATCCGCCCAATGATACTAGTAACTGCTCCATTTTCTCCCCTTCACAAAATCTTATTCATTGAATAACTCACTTCAGGCGATAACTTCAAAATCAGCTGAAGATAAATTAATGCCTGTGCTACGCACCAGACATCGCTCAAACTGCATATCGATTTGTTTCTCTTCACCACAAATCAATAAAAATTCGCATTGTTCATTTTTAATCGCTCGTTGATACAGCATCATGAATTGATCGGTTTCTGATTCATCGCCCTGCTCCGTATAGGTGGTTTCCGTCATGGCCACCGGTGGCGTGTTTGGCCCTTCATCCCAGTAACGTTGAAATTGCTGTCCTTCCAACTCGGCATGCGGCATGCTGATCTCATTTTCCAACGCCTGATCCCAAACTCTATCGGAACTGATGCCCTGGGTATCATAAAAATACCAGAGCTTGACATCAATGATGTCGTTGTCCGTTTTTCCGCCGCTGAGTACTATCTGCAAATACCCTTCATCATCCGTATAGTAGCGTATCAGCTGATGCCCCGAGTCCAGATTAACCACGCCAACGGCCTGAATAAACTGCCGGGTGGCCGGCCTTTCTATAATTAAGTCGGACTCGATTAATTTGAATTTAATTGCGTTTAATTCAAAAACACCGCCCAGTCGTAAACCCAATAAACTTGGGTAAGGTTTTTCCTGTTCAACGGGCTTTTTTTTAAAAAAACTAATCATTCAGTTTGTCCCATTGCAATTGCTTAATGCGTCGTTCGGCTATGTAATAAATCTGACAACCCCGCTCAACCGATTGCTGTAAATCAGGGTTGAGTTCCACCTCATCGCGACCCGATCTGCGCATACCTATTACTGTAGCATTATAGTGGTCTTTAAAACCATTAAACAGTTTACGCATTGGCAAATCCGGTAACGAATCCGGGTATGATATGGAAAACTGTGTCACCCCGTAATTAACACTTAATAATTGTTGATGCAAGGTACTTGACCCTGGATCCATTGCGGCTTTCACCAACAATTCCACTGACAGGGATGGCGTACATTCCGCAGCCGGGCAATGTTTTTTTAACAAATCACTGAGTAATGGATCAACAAAATAAGCGACAAGATTGGCCTGTGGATTAACATTGGCACAAAATAACGCTGTAGTTAAGGTTACATCATCCAGTTCAGTATCGATAATAATCACCGCTGCCTGCTCTATACAAGCACGTTTCATTTCATCGAGGTGGTTAAACTGTGCGACTTTTACATAGGCCACCTGATCTGGCAAGGGGTTACTGATCTGTTCGGTGCTGCATAGCAAGACCTTACGCGCCACACTCTGCTGCGTTTCACCCTGCAACAAATCCAGTAAATACAGCGTCCTTTTCGGGTTCCAGCCGATTACAACAATATGATCTTTAAAATGCATTTGTTTTTCACCTCGCATGCCTTTTTGCCATTGCCGGATCAAAAAACCGCCCGATTTGCCCATAACCAGGGCGAACATGCTTAGCCCCATAGGTATGGTAAAAAATGCAACAACCAATTTACCGGCTGTTGAAATCGGCGATAAATCACCATAACCCACGGTGGAAGCGGTCACCATCAACCAGTAAAAAAACTGATCCATTGCCAGTAATTGAGTTTCCTGAGCCAGTAGCAGCAGCAGCCAGTTTCCTGCAATATAAAATAGCAGGATGAGCGCTATACTAATGCCATTGAGGTCAAAGAAATACTGATTGAATACTCGTTTCAGTCTTGTTATTAACAACATCTCCGACCCTTCTGATTTAATACTAATCAACGCTAAACTGCAAAGCCTTCTTCCCACTTAGAGGGGGTATTTTAGCCGCAAATTGCATGCTATCTACTTGACAGACTAAGCAATTAAAACATCAGTAGCCTAGCCCACTCCCCGGCTGTAACGGAAAAGCATTTAATCTCTAGGCAAAAACGCCTGTGTCGCCGGAGCATCCAGTTGTTTGGCACGGATTCTGGCCAGAATATCGGAAGAATTTGAATTTTGCGTAATACCAGCTGCTTTTAGCTTGGCCTGCAAGTCCTCGCCGGATTCCAGGCTGGCCAAATCGCTGGCTGCTTCAATCTCAGCATTACGTTGCACCTGTTTCGCTTTAATACGTTCCAGAGATTCGGAAGCCGTTTTCATTCTGGAATTCACCCCCAAATGCTGGGATGCCAGCGCAGTTTGTGCTTTTTGAACGGATGCAGTTGCTTTCACGGTATCCACCTGTTGTTGCATACGACGCAGGTTTTTTTTGCAGGATTGAATGGAATGCCTTAAATTCTGCACAGATGCCTCATATTGACTTAGAAACTCCTGCTCTCCAAGCTGCTTTTCTTCCAATTCAGCAATTTTCTCGGCCACTTCCATAGCCAATGCTTCATTTCCCTGCTGTAATGCCTGTGTCGCGTAACCTTCATGGTCAGCGATGGCGGAATTAAGGTCATTGACTTTATTTTGTGACAATTTCTGTTTTGCCAGAATTGTCGTCAATGCCTGTTCAGATTTTAATAATTCATCTTCCGCATCTCGTATCTCCTGATCCAGAATACGTAATGCCTGTGTATCGGCTATTGCTTCCGCTGCTTCATTTGCACTGCCGCGCACGGCAGTTACCAATTTAGACCAAACGCCCATAGTGATTACCTCCTATTTAATATAAACGGCTCAAAAGCTTCCAACATACCGATCACATTTTGGAATAAAAAGTCGATTTCCAAAATAATCGATTCCGCTTTCGACTGCGAAGACAAGGCACCAAATGCGCTGTAGTAATCTTCCTTGTCAATATTGACTATACCTGCTGTCGTCAGCGGAAAGAACTTATGTGTTTTTAAGATTTGTTCATTCAGCTCTACGCTGTCTGTAACCTGGCCGACAGGAAACAACAACGACTCGGCTATTATTTGCTCGCCACCTATCGATAAATATATTTCTATTTCGTCATCATTCGTAATCAACAGACAATCATCTTTTACGGAACTGATCCATTCCGTTTGTTTGCTGATTAACTGATGTACGGACTCCAATGTCCAATCCATCTCACCCTCCAGTTATTATGTTATGTAACTAAACTAAATCTAATACGGTTTTAATCAGGAAGCAAATTAAAAATTGTTTACTGCCTCATTCTATACTTCGCGCACTCACAGATGTGGATTTTTAGCGAGTTGTTTTGGTTTGAGGGCAAGGTGAAAAACAGATGCATAACGATCTATGTTACCGTTTCCCCAACACTTCAATTGGCTAAAAGCAGCTGGAAAAAAACGCAATCGTAATAATCGGGGTCATAATAATCAGGGTCAGATAAGAATGGCACTTACTTATGCGGTCCCCTATTTATGTCCTATTTACTTACCGTTAGCCTTATTGAATACGCATGCATATAGTTTTATAATATTATGCATAAAATACGGAGGCACGTGATGAGAACAACATTAGATTTACCTGAGAATTTAGTTAATGAAGCTATGGAGCTCACTCACACCCGTACCAAAACAGCAGTGATTGTTAAGGCTCTAGAAGAGCTGATCAGAAAATCAAAAATTTCTGAGCTCAAAAACTATCGTGGAAAGATTGATTTAGACCTTGATTTAGATGAGTTGAGGAACCGTCACTAATGGAGGTGTTGGTTGATACTTTAATTTGGATAGATTACTTCAAGTTTGGTAGTTGCTCAAATGATTTAGAGCATCTAATTGATGAAAACCGAATTGTTACCAACGACATTATTCTTACTGAATTAATTCCATATTTAAAGATTAAGAAGCAGAATAAAGTCATTAAACTTCTTCATGATATTAAAAAAATCCCGCTATCAATTCACTGGGAACAAATAATTGAATATCAAATTCAATGTTTGCAGAGTGGAGCAAATGGTATAGGTATTCCCGATTTAATCATTGCCCAAAATGCTAAGCAAAATAGTTGCCACGTCTACTCTCTTGATAAACATTTTAAGTTACTAAACCAAGTTTTGCAGATTAATCTATATGGCAACTGAGGCTAACAAGCGGGTCAACTTGAAAATAATTGGGGTCATAAATAATAGGAAAATAATAGGGGTCAGATACAAATTAAGTGACCTACTTTTGTTGTTCTTAACTTTGAAGTTCAATGAAAATGACAAGACTTCCTAGATAATTCAATACATGGCATCAATTCGGTCTTTAGTTGGTATTGTGTTTTAAGACAGTATCTACGGGTAAATTGAATTCACTGAGCAATTTAATATGGCATACATCCGCAAGGCTTTGATAGATTTCATCCTCATCCCCTTTTCCGGATTATTCCACAACTCAATGACTATGATCCGTCTCATCTTCCACATACAAAATGTGAAATACTTCACACATCCAGGGTAAATTGACAAGCTGTCGCTGAATTCTACCCCGAATAAATTAACTATCTTCTCCGCCACGTTTAACCCGAGCACATCAAACTGACATGATCTATCTACTCAAGTTATTATATGATGCTTCACAAGTCTCCGATATTTTGAAGATGGACGTCAATCCGCGTGGTATCAAATTCAACAACATTACTGATCGATTCGCCTGGGATTTTTTGCTTATTTTAAGCGAATCTTTAGTGCAGCCAACTATTGATCTAGACCAGCTAAAATTACGCATTCTGTTAACTTTAAGCGATGTACGCGAAGCCGTTTCGGCGCCAAATAACAAACGAAAATATACTTCTACATCGTATGTAAACGATTTACTCTTTCGCAATTATAATGCCCCTACCGACCAGCTCTGGCATCGATTCAATTTACCCGCGACCGCTACCGCACCGGCCTGTTCGATAAAAATTCATGATGAGGCGATCACCTATTTAAGTTCAGTATTAGAACGCCGCTTGCAATTAGCACAAAATTTGATCGAAAAACCCGGCAACATGCATGCTTTATTTACTCAGATCGCACGTTTCAGCATGCGGGATAAAGCCTGGCAACAAGCGGATGTCAAACGCCTGCCCTCTGCTCAGGTAAGTCAGGCTGAAGCCTCTTATTTCAACGACTGTGCTGCACAACTCAAGACCCTGATTAAGCAATTAGCTAAGCAATACAGCGAAATCTCCGAACGCCGCCGCCAACAATTTGGCCCTATCCATTTAATTGTTGACGAGCTCAATGCAGAAATGCCGGAGGAAATGTCATTATTTGAGGTGTTTTCTGCCTTGCCGTTGACCATACAGGCTAACTTTTTCCAAGCCCCGGACATTCAAAAAACCTTGTGCAGGGTCATTGATTCATTGAATGAGCGGTATAAACTGATTCGTGCAATCGGCCTCCCGCCCCAGGACTGGCTGGAAAAAGACCACCCTTCTATCGCTGCTTTGCGCGAGCTAAAGCAATTGAGAATCGACGCCAATCAAAGGCTCTCCACTGGCCAGGCCTGTGATCTTAACTCGGCATTCCGTCAGGCATTTAATGACAAACAACAGCACCTGCAAAAACGTAAGATTGCCCATTGCCAGACATTTGATGAATTATCTTTCACCGAGTATGGGCAGATTATTCTAAATTTCCATCCTCAATCGCTTGACCAAACTGACATGGACTCAGATGAAAATCTGCTTTATGAAAGCATTGCGGGTACGGATACTGAGGAAGATTTAACACAAGCCCTATTATCCGAATTTGATAATGACCTGCAATGGATTCAACTGCTGATTGATGACCGGCCGGATTTATTCGACGAGGTCACTTCGCTGTTTTTTCAATTTATTCTTGGCAACAATCCAGCACTGCATCAGCAAAAGGACTATGCCATATTAGACAACCCCTTATTCCAGAAGCAGGTAGCACATCATCCCAAATATCGACACTTTAACCGTGAAGAACTCATCGATGCGTTATTGGCCCAGGTAGAACATATTATCGAACAAGGCATCAAGAATGCCGCTGATTTACAAATGGAGTCTGGCAATGTCTGATCAAGCAGGGGACAAAAAGAAACATTTGCTGTTATGGAAACATGCGCAGGCCAGGTTATTATTTAATACACAGTCTCCTCCTGCCTCATCTGAACTGGCCGCAAAACTGCAAGCCGCTCTGCCCGCTGATGATGAGATGTCTCTCGCTGAGCGTATTCGACAATCAGCGCAACCATCGCCCTCCAGCGCTGAAATCAAATCGTTCCCGTCTGTGAAACAGAAAAAATTCACGCCTATTGCCGAATTTATAAGGCTTGCTGCAGACAGTGGAGAGGATCCCTTACTCGCTTCTGAAGGCGCTCTAATACTGGAATCTTTGGATGGCCAATTTCGTATTACTGTGGCCATGCTGAATAAGACCGACATCGAAATTACGGTCGAAGCACTGGGTTTTGCAGCCGACCAATTTGCCCATACTGAAATAGGGTTACTCAGCAGTGATCCCATAGAACAGATTATTGCCACCACAGTTTTAAATGAAGATGGCGATGGCACGATGTATTGCAGTTACACTCCACTCACTGCCAATGCATTACTGACCCCGCACCTGGTATTGATCGATAATACACCGGGCGACAAATGACTATGCATGAACGAGCCACGGTCTATATCCCACTGATTGCCGCAGGCCGCGACGTGCAGCAACAGGCAACAGAATCCTCTGATGTTAGCAGTCGCTTTGTTGAAGTCTATGCCGACACCTATTATTTGAATGAGGTATCTGCCGATATCACTGAGGCCGATAAAGCCAAGCGGCAACAGCAAGCGATACAAGAACGTAAAGCGATAGATAAATACTGGGATAGAGTGTCAGCACCGTTACGCCAACACGGTGCCTTACTCTATCAATCAGGCTGTGTGGCAGCCAATGCCATTCGCAAAATTGGCTTTCAGCGTAAAGCCAGTGCACTTTTTCAGTGGATGCAGCCGCATGCCGCCGTTGAAAGCAAGCGCTTGCATGCTGCGTCAGCCTGGGCACCCAGCGAGGGACGCAGCGCCGAGCTCGGCCTGGCACTCGCATTGGCCGCCAGCATCTGCCGCCGCCAACGCGATATTATTATTGTCACCGGCGCCTTATCAACACTAGATAATGAACAGGAAGCACAAACACGCTATCGTGCTGAAGATTGCAAAGTCCACCCGGTAAGCGCTCTCCCGCAAAAGCTGCGCTTCATTCAACAACAAATCGAGCTGGGCGCATTTCACGATCTGGGCACACATCGGCAGATAAAATTGATCATCCCGACCCACTATCGCGATCAGCAACGCACGCTTCCCACTCAACAATTATCCGAAATCAGCTGGCTTGAACAGCATGGCGTTAAAGTCGTATGTGTAGACTGGTTAAGTGAAGCACTCTCGGCCATAGATGCCACGACAGCCCACCTGTTGATCTATGACAGGCTTGCACAGGCCGCGGCCAGCACACTGATCTTTTTCTCTGCCATTTTCCTTATCTTGCAAATGTGGCAGAACGCACCTGTCACCATGTCTTTTCTTTCAGTCAACCCGGACAGCTTGACTGCCGAACCGTTTGAATTATGCATTGTGGATCAACGCCAATTTCCGCAGCAAATCAATAAATCCTTACTGCTTCCCACCCTTTCTTCCGACAGCATCATTGCCTGGCGTGCAAAAATCGGTAACACTCATTCTTTTGACGCCAGGCTGAATGCCCTCCTTGGATTTAAAGGCTACTTCATTACCTTGATTGTCGTATCGGAAAGCTCGCCGGTAATGATTGAATCGATAAAAACCGAACATGCTTCACACGCCTTACGTGTCATTCCAGGTAATAGCTATGAGGGGTGGATAAAACTCAATGGGCAAGCAGAAACCAATGCGTTGATAATCCTCGCTCAACGCACCCTTGAATTTGATGCCAACCAGTTACGTCAGCAGTTTGCACAGCGCTTTCCCGCCAGCTCACAACTCTCTTCAGCTATTCAAACGGTCAACCTGGATGCCGCCATGGACTTTTTCAAATCCCTGGCGCCCGGCGCCTTGGTTTATCCGTTTATCACCCTACAGGAAAATTCAAAATGTTTACTTTAAGTCACTGTTTACGCCATATGCTCTCGAACATGCACACCACCTTATCCAAACCTGTGGTTACCCTCGCCTTGTGGCTATGTTTTGCGACAGCACTATTTGCTGCCCCACCGCCGCTTCCACAATGCTTCCCGGATGAATCCGGCTGGGACAATATTCACTTTGCTTCACTGGATGTTGCCAACCAACACATGCCTTCCATCCAGCATGAAGGGCATTTCGTCTCTTTAACTTTTACCCAATATGAAAGCTTTTCCCCTTTTTACTACGCCTTTGCCATTCAGCAGGACATCGACAAGGTAAGCCCTCCGGCGTTACTTCAACACGCCTTCCTATCCGAACAATTCGCCAATCAAAAACTCATCAGCCTAAAAGGCACAACACAACGTAATCAGGAAAATACAAGCTATCGTTTTAACCCACCCGAGCAAGGGACCTGGGTCATTTATTTACTGGCTTCAATTAATAAGATTGGTTTCCTGGAGCAACAGGCCTTACGCATTTTTCCTAATGTGGAAAAATTACGCGGCGGCACCGTGTTCAGCGGCTCATCATTAAATCTGAGCAATTCAATCGATTATAAAGCCTGTGTGGTCGAAATGACGCCTTAAAATGCCCGCATGACCAACGGCTAATTATTCCTGATCATAGGTAACGCGAAATAACGTACTTTTATCACTATGTTCAAAATCTTTTCCATAGATATGTAAAGAAGTAATTTCATGATAATTCAGCTCATTATCTTTAACCGACAACATCATTTTAAATGCCTTTGTCGTCGCCTTCTCCAACATAAAGGGTGATTGCACAATGCCATAGGTTTGGCTTCCGGCCACTGCCTCCACATTGAATATGCTTTCCCCATTACTCTCTTGATATTGACCTCCGGCAAGAAGGCAGACGGCACGCGGAATGCTCAAAGAATGCATGATCGTATGAGTACTTTTGTCAAATATCCAATGACCGATCTGATCATGAAAAATCCGTCCATTTTCTAATTTACGAACAACATGATGATATTTAACTGACACCAGGTTCTGTTCTTCCGCATTTTCAGCCGAACCAGCAACGGTAAAAACCAGCTCATCAGAATACTCGGTCAAATCAGGGTTAGCGTGTGCATCCGGTGCATTGTCCAATCCCTTATTTCCAATCCATTTGCCGATCAGTTGCGCCAGCGGTCCATAGTCAATTCCATCAATGAGAGTGCTCATTAATTATTCTCCAAATAATAGTCAGTGTGTTCGTATTTTTAGCTATCGAGACTTAGCTATGTTTAATTCATAAATGTGCCAGTGCTCTTCGGGTCTGTCTGCGCCTGCCAATCAAACATGAGGCCATTCGCCTGATTTCACCCATGGCTTCAAGCTAACAGAATGAAGGTGACTTCATCACCCGCTATTATACCTTTATGCACCAACGCCCTTGCCTGCTTATGCATATGTTATTGGTACTATTACAACTAAACTCAATCTGCTTTTTACAGCATTTTATCACCACTACCCCACACAGGAATTCCCATGAAATTGTGATAAAAAAGTTAAGAACTCATTAACCTGGCTGTATAAAATCGTTTTTATTTTTTGGATGATTCATCACGATGACGCTTTTTCGATTCAGTATACTTTTTAGTTGGCTATTTATTTGCGGATGCAATTCGGTCAATGGGCTGATCAAAGCAGAGCCTGCAAAACCTGCAGGTTTTTTACCCGCACCTGAGTTGCTTTCAGAAATGCGTGAGCGGTACCCGTTTCATGGTGTATGGATGAATATGAAGCTGGACGATTTTAAACAATACCAGGCGTTATATATCAAGCCTATTGATACCCGTCATCTGGCTGCAAACGACTGGTGGGAACAAGCCACATTTTCCGGAGGGGATCTGTCTGAAGATGCCAAAGAATTTGCCCTCGAGTCTGAACAAACATTCCACGAAGCACTTATGGAAAATATGCAATTACAACGCGCCAATGGGCCTGCAGAAAACACCCTGATATTAGAATTATCTGTCGTGGAACTGGTCCCTGCAAAAGTCTGGCTATCAAGCGTGGGTTTGGCAGCATTTGCGGTTCCACTGGCCATAGGCATTCCAGCAGGAACCGGAGCAGCACTGGGTCAAAACGGAACCGTAGCCATAGAAGGCGTGTTAAAAGACGGCACCAGCGGAGAGATATTACTGATGTTTGCTGACCGGGAAGCCAGCAAAATAAGAATTATCGATTTCACAACCCTGACCTGGTACGGACATGCGCATGAAATCATGGAAGACTGGGCTCAGCAACTGGTTGAAGTATTAACAACACCTCATGATCACATGGTTGAAGACAGTGATGGCTTTGCATGGGCTCCATTTTAAAGCTGAGGATGCCTTCCAAACATCAAAATCAAATGCTCATTGAGCTTTTGCGGGGGGCTGCCATAGATTGTATCGCGCCCCCGCTGATAATTTAACAGGGTGTTAAAAACGTTATGAGCGCGTTTATATCAAGTCAATGAGCATTTTGAGTCAATTTTTAACGCCGTATTGACAAGCGCAATAGTTTTTCAACAGCCTGCCAAAACACTTATTCCAGCTTACAACCAGTTACCAATCAAAATAAACGGAGCCCAGTAAAAAGGATGCGCATGTTTGCCGTCGTTCAGCAAAGTTAACTGGGCGCGTTGCAGGGCGGCGGCTTTGCTGATGCCGGGTGATTTTAATTGTTGATAAAAAACCTCCATCAACTTGACTGTAGCGGCATCCGATACCGGCCACAAGGCCCCCATCACACTGCGTACTTTCGCACGTAATGCAACACCGCTTAACCCTAATGGCGACGAATCATCACCTTCAGCAGTCTGGCAGGCGCTCAGGGTGAGCAGTTCAATCGGCTGATCCGTCACGCCTTGCGTATGAAACAGACTTTCCAACTGGTCAATGGTTACGACACGGTCATAGGTCATTAAATAGCTTTGCTGTGATGAACTGCCAAAGTATCCATGTGATGCAATATGGACGACACGGTAGGGCAAATTCTGTAACGCGCTATGTAGATGCTCGCTGCGAAACTGTTCGTTCATCATCACGGTGGATGGCAACATTGAAGATAATGCTGTAATCTCCTCTTGCACGCCGGGTAAAGATAAGGCCTGCTGCATATGTTTGATAATTTTGGGCGACGCCAATAATGCCTCAATCTCCGCATCGCTGTATTCTTCAATCTGATTCTGCTGATTATTCACGCCACGCACAATTTCAGGCTGGATACCGGTTTGTGTGGCGATGACAGATACCATGCGCCGAATATATTCTTTGGGTAATGCTTTTACCACGTCCCCCGGACGACTGATGCCGGCCAACAACACATCGATTTTGTTGCGCGGCGTCGGCCGCGGGTCAAACAGCTGTAAACCGGCTGATGTAACCACCGCATAACGCGAAACCAGATAATCATTACCATCGGATAACACAGCAAACGGTACCTGCCGTAAACCACGATCAGGAACAATCACCAGAGTATCAATGTGGTGCTCTGCCAATTGCTTTTCAAGCGGCGCAATAATCCATTGATAAAGCTGGTTTGCAGGTGCATGAAAATGCCCCCGTCGCACGCGTAAACGCCCTGCCAGTTGTCGAGCTTGTGCGCTCACCCTGTCTGCCGAGACCGGCACTGAAAAATGCCAGAGTTGATCACCCACACCCAACAGCAACTCCATTCTGTCGGGCAATAAAATCGGATAAAGCGTGGCGGTACGTGGGGCGATTTTTTCCAGGGAGACATCTTTAAAATCATACAGCTCACAACGGGATTTAAAATAATCCTCCATCTCCGATTGTTTAAGCAATTCAACGGTACTGCGTGCCTCCTTTAACATGTGTTGACGTACCGATTCATTTTGGCCATCGGCAGATTGCAACAACACATCGGCCAGCCCAAGATAAACCGGCTCTAAGTTAGAGCGAAAAGAGGAGCGCCCCTGGCGAAAGGTCACAGGAATATCCTGACGAATCGCCTGAATGTGGGCTACGGCATTTCTAAAGGCCTGCAACGCTGGTTGCGGCTTTTGTTGTTCAATATAAATCCGCCCCTTCAACCATTCCCACTGCACAAGCAAGTCGGAAGCATCACTTTGCTGTGCCAGCATGACGGCCTGTTCGGCATACACCAAAGCATCTGCTGTGCGTTGTTGAGTTTCATATAATTGCCCCAGATAGCCCAAGGCACTGGATTGCGCACGAACGTCATCCAGAGCAACTGCCTGCTGCCAGGCTTTGTCGAGTAATCTATAGGCCAGGGAGACAAGCTCTGTCGTTGCACTGATTTGGCTGAGTTTTGGATCAATCAGCGTCTTTCCGGCTTGCAATCTCAAACGCAGCCGTTCGGCAGGCGACGCGACCCCAACCAGTAATTTCTCAGTTTTTTTCAGGCTATCCAATGCTTGAGCCAAGCGTCCCCGGGCAACATCCAGGCGCGCCAGATTCAAACCGGCCTGGGCAAATAATGCATGATCTTGCAGGCTTATGGCCAAATCAATACTTTGTTGATACGCTTGATCAGCCGCCGCATATTCACCGGCATAATAATGCAGATTGCCCTGATTGTTGGCAATCAACGCCTGCAAATCCAGCCATTGGTTCTGCCTGGCGGCCTGGTCGGCCGGTTGTAATAAAGATTTCGCCTCAGCATAGCGATATTGCTGAATATACAGTTCCGCCAGCAGCGTGCTGACCAGGGTTTCAACTTTACTCGCCTGGTGTTGGCGAGCCTTCACCAACAATTGGGCGAAGGCGGTTTCCGCCTCATGCAATTGGCCACGGCGGCGTAATTGTTCCGCCTGTATGATGGGTTGACCAAATGCCGACTCAGCAATTGAGCGTTTAGCCGTGTCTGTTGATGCCGTCGCCCCCCATGCCAACACGGCCAAATTAAGCATAAAAGCAACCCCATAACAAAAGCGATACGTCATCTTAGAAAACATCCAGCGACACCCGAAAATAAAAACTGTCATCCTGTAAATCAGACTCATTATGAGGTTCTGCGGCAAATACATCATGGGCATAATACAATTCAGTATGTAAGCGCTGATAAGACCAGTTGAGTCCGACCCCGATCCCCAGCAAATGCTGCTGCTCATCCGTAGGTGGATGCCCCCAGGCACTGGCATAATCGACAAACGGAATCACGCTGATCTGGCCGGGGACAACTGCACGTATGGACGACATGGTTAATGGATAATGAAATTCCAGCGACAGCGCATAGCCTTGTTCGCGCACCACTTCGTTTTCACGGTATCCGCGCACACTGAAAACCCCGCCGGCAGCATACTGCTCCAGCGGTAACAAGTCATCGCCAGTCAATTGCACATTGCCACGCACACGAAACTGTGCACCATTGTCCAACAACTTACGGGTATATTGCACTTGCCCCAGCCAGGCAAAATAATCCCCATCCGCCCGTTCATCATCATGCCAGGTGGCTCCGAAGAAAGGCAACCCCACACTCATGGTCGAGCGCAGATACAGCAAATGATCCACGCTACGGTCGATAAATTCCTGCGCAATACGCAAAGAAGTCACTTTACTCACGCCATCCAGCTCACCCTCGGAAAATGAAAAACCACGCCCGAGCAAAAAGTTTTCACTGCGGCGCACCGCCAATTGCAATGTCAAATTAAAACTCTGTTGAAAACTTTGCCAAAGCGGTTGACTTAAATGGACCTCGAAACTGCGAAATTCATTTTCGATATCCAGTTGATCCAAGGGGCTTTCCAGCACAGAAGACTGCCGATCCACAAAATAAAGACCCAGACGGGTATCGTAGGCATTGACTGGAATCGACCATCCCAGATCAATGTCTAAACGGCTATCGCCACCACCGATCGAGGCATGAAAAAAATCGCCAAAGCCGGTCGCATTACGCAACCAGCCTTCACCATACACCTGCTCCGCGCCAGTACTGGGGGGGCGAAAATTATCGACATTAAGTGCCAGCGCATAGGGCTTGGCACGGGTCACTTCAAGATCAAGCAGGCTTTGTCCGGGATGGCTCCCCGGCAATAACCGCCCGTGCATGCGCTCAATCAATGGATCGCTTAATAACCATTGATATTTTTCCTGAAAGGTCAGGTTATGCAACGGTGGGCCTGCGGCCAGCATCAACCGGTCACGAATATAATCACTGTCCAGCCGCTCGTTTCCGGAAATCCTGATCTCGCTTAATTCGCCTTCAATAATCTGGAACACCAGTCGCCTGTCTTTAAATTGTTGGCCAGGCAACAGCGCACCGGAATTAATATACCCGTGATCGATATAATGCTGCGTTAATTGGCGGCGCAATTGCTCCAGACCTGAAACATCAATCTGCCGATGAAGATAAGCTTGTGCAATCTCGTTAAGCTGAGCATCACTAAACACCGTATTGCCGATAAAACTGAATTCATCGATGTACAATGTCAGCCCTTGTTTTGCAGGCGCCCGAGGTACTCTGTGCTGTGCCGGTGGCAGAGCAAACGGCTGCGGCATTGGTTGCTGCAACAGCTGCTCAGGTGTCTGCCGGGCGCTGGGGCGATCAGTGATGATGCTGCCGGGTGCAAATGATTGTGCGTAAACCTGCCCAATAAAACAAGACAGCAGCCCCAAATATTTTATAAGCAACCTGTTTGTCCTGACTTGAAATAGCTGCCCACATCCTGAGCTGATGAATTGTCAACCACCGCAAGCGCTTGACTGTTGAGGTAAGTACGTAATCGCTGTGCTGTCATTAACGGCGTTCCCTGGTCGGATGCCGTACCTGGCAAGCCCCCTTGTCCCAGGCTGACTAAACTGCTTTGCTTGTCAAAACTTTGCAAACAGGGGTTTTTAGCGACATCGGCGGCCTGTGCCAACTCCCCTTCAATACCGGATAAATCACCGCTGATATCCAGTTGTGGTGAAGCAATACTGACTGAACCACTCACTCCATCAGGCGCAGCGGCCTGGATCACATTGCGGCCAAATTGAAAATCAATCGGTGTATCTCCCTCTGACAGCAACACATTACCACTGGAGATCAGGGCACCTGCATTTATCGTAATATCACCACCGGACACATTCAGCCCGGCTGTATTGGCCTGAATGAATCCGCTGTCCAGTACCAGCACATCCGTATGCAGATCAATATCGCCGCCATTGCCAAGCCCGCTAACCGAGGTGGTCATCTGGCTGTCCTGTAAATCTATTGTCGCCGCATGAATTGAGATGGAGCCTCCGTCTGCATTATGCGCTGCCGTGGTGATGAATGAAGGATCCAGACTTAAATGGCCAGTCACGTTAAGATTGATATTCCCTGCTGGAATATTGCCAAAACTCTGCGACGAAATGGAAGAATCCACCAGTGTAATATTATGCGCATTGATGGTTATACTGGTCGGCGTCAATGCAGCCAGCGCCACTGCATCCAAAGTCGAAGTAGACGTGATACTAATCCCTGAGTGATTAAATAGAAACAGCTCGCTTGTATTAATCGTTACCGAGCCGGTTTGACCACTTGAATGACTTGATGAACCATTTGCGGCTCGCGAAGAACTTGTAATACCAGTAAAAAAGCGGTTAGTTTGATCATCAATAATAATTTTTTGCGCTGTCACATCAACATTACCGGCATCCCCCGAATCAAATGAGTCGGTAAAAATGCGGGAGCTATCACCTAAGGTTAACGTGCCTCCGATACTGACCTCAACATCTCCTGCATCACCGCCCCCCACCCCGGTGAAACTGCTGATCTCACCATTCTCGATCAGTACAGCATCATTCCGTACTGTTACCTTAACCCTGCCGGCATCACCGCTTGCGCGGAAACTGTCACTCGAAATAGTCGATGGAAAAAACTGATTATCCCCATCAATGAGCAGGCTTCCTGTGGTCACGACAACATTACCGGCGTCCCCTTCATGAAAGGTATTACTGCGAATCGTCCCGCCACCCAGCAGGGAAAGGGCTTCTTCAACATTGACCGTGACTGTTCCCGCATTCCCGCGCGCATTTTTCTCCACATCATCAACAATCGCGGTCAAGCGCCCACTGCCTTGCTCATCAATGGTCAAATTACGCGCTTGCACATTCACATTGCCTGCATTGCCGTCAGTAAACGTCGTACTGCTGATCAAACTGCCGTTAACCAGTTTCATATCCCCGGAGATACTAATATTCACATCGGCGCCCTGCAGCCCTGAAGAAAAGACATCAGCCGTCATCCAGCCATTATCCAAAAACATCGATTCAGCCACCACATCGATGCCGAATCCGGCGGCAGGCATTAGCGTGCCGAGGTTATCAGCAAAAAAACGACTACCCTCGGCAGTCACATTGCCTGCACGAATATAGATCCGTCCTGCTCCATTTTCAGAAACATTGACCCGTGATTGCATCACATTCAAGTTTCCTGTCGCCTTTGTATCCAGTTCGCCATCCAGCGCTGCATTGATATGCTCGCTGCCTACAGCCAGCAGTTGTATATCGCCTTGCTGCACCGTTAATATCGACTGATCCATCTCGATGTCAGCCGCACTTACCGCCAATAGTGTCGCTGGCTGCAACGTCAGAGTACTGCCTGTCAGTTCTATTTTTGCCGTTTGATCGCCCAGAAAACCGAATGACTCCGGCTGAGCAAAAGACAAACTGCTGGCCGTCACATCGCTCGCATTGAACACCGCACCATCGGCAAATTTCAGCTGATCTGCCGTACTCACATAAAACCCGCCCGGCACATCAATTTGGGCATTGGCACCAAACATCACACCGGCAGGATTCAAAAAATAAACATCTGCCTGACCGATGCTTGATTGCAACACACCGTCAATCTGCGAGGCCTGACCGCCAGTCACCCGGCTGATCACATTTTTTATTGTGGAAGATCCGGTAAACGTCGCCTGCTCACCGGTATTGATATCAAAACGCGCAAAACTATGAAACAGATTATCCCCCATCCTGCTGCCAAGATTTTCAGTGATCACAAACGCCGGGCCGTTCAATGTCTGCGCAGGGCCAACTGTACCATCGGTGGTGATTTCGGCCTGAGCATTCACCAGTAAACAGCATCCTGCCATTACAATCCACTGAGCGCTGCGTGGTAAGGACAACAAATTCATAACCCTCTTTGGAAAAAATGCATTCGGTTTAAGACCGGTTTATTATCAAAAGTTCCAATATTCTCGGCATACGCACCACCCGATCAGCCAGAACAATGCTCTACTTTACACCAGCCCATATAGAAATGTGAACATGCCTTCCCAAAACCAAAAACCAAAAACCAAAAACCAGCATATCGTCTTTCCTTTGTTTATTCATAGGTAGGGCGAAAAAGCGACAACACCTTCCACCATGGGCCAGGACAAACCCTGCTTCGGTGACAAATGTCGGGATTCGCTGCCGCTCATCCAACCTACGTGGGTTCCGTAATCAAGATTTGACATAAACAGACAAACCAGATTTATGGGGCTAATAAAAAAAAATTAAATTTTTTTTCAACTCACCTGATTTCTATCCCGAAGTAATAAACCGTAATCACAAAAAAATGAAACTCAATAAATCAGGAGAACACTATGACCTATCGAAATATATTATTTTCCACGCTGTGCACTGGCGTACTCGCCCTGTCCGGTATTGGCTCGGCTCACGCCGCATTTATAGATTTTGAAAATCAAACGCCCGGAGACCCGATTACCCGTATATTATCTGGCGGTGTGGAAGTCAGTTTCAGCTCCAATGTAACAACGTTTGGGCTGGATTTAATCACCTCCAACAGTGCCTTAACCGGCAATGCCACCACATCCGGTTCCCAGTACTTGGGCGTCAATGACAACAGCAGCGAGCTGTTTTTGGGGGGGGACCGTATTGATCTGCAATTTAGCCAGCCGATTGACGAGTTCTTCGTCAGCTTTATTACCGGCAGCAATACAGCGGCTAATGTGCTGGAAATATCCAATGGCATTGATTCGGTATTTAATGCGCAACCCACCGATTTTCTGGGACTGGACGAAGTGTTTACCTTTGGTCTGAGTGGTGGTTCAGCCTTTTCCCAGGTCAGTCTGAGCGCCGCCGCTGGCAGTCTGGTGGCATTCAATATCGACGATGTTCAGTTTAATCCGATCAGCACCGTGCCCGTGCCTGCCCCTTCTGCCTTCGTGCTGATGTTGACAGGCTTTTGCAGCTATCTGTTTTGCTTACTGTTCAAACAGGAATCGTCAAAACAAAAACCTGGACGTTTGCAATTTCAACCTGCTGTTTAGTCAAGCAAAAGCTTTTTTTACTGGAGAAAAATCATGAAAAATCAACATACAATCACATTCATTACACTTGCATTATTAACCTCATCAAATGTCATGGCTCGTTCGACCCCTGTCACTGTAGTCAATGACGCCAACAACCCAGTGCCGGTGGAAGTAGTCAGTGAAAGTAATTCAGACCAAACCGGTTTCCGTGCAGTGGGGATAAGTTCCGCAGAGGTAAAAGGGAATGAGGGTGTACTTGAGCTAAACACTGCCTGTAGCGCCGAATTTCCGGGTAGCCGCATGTGTACCACCACCGAAATCATGCACTCAGATGGGCAACTGCCAAGAAGATCTATAGCCTGGGTCAATCCTGTGATGGATACACCTCAGATAGTAGTCATGCCTAATGGAACATTAAAAACAATTCTGTCCGAAAAGGTTTTAGGCACAGTCGCCCACGTCAACGGTAATTTCGTCGGCAGCATCAGTTGCCGAGGATTTTCTAATCACGGCACGGGTACGACAGGCATTGGGATCACAGATGATGGAGACTTTGTTAGAAGTCTGGATTGCAATGTTGCACGCCCCGTTTCCTGCTGCGGCCCAGTCACTAATCAATAATGCATTTCCTGTTCTTTTTCTGATTCCCACGCCCCCGCGTGGGAATTCAGGCAAGACCCCAAGGCTCTCACAGCAACTTATGCGAACCACAACAACCCAATTTCAATTTTTGGAGAATTATTATGAAAAACCAACAACAACCTTTAATTTCTATAGCCGGGCTAGTCTCCTTAATGTTAATCACTACTTCATCAGCGATGGCACGGTCTACTCCGGTTACCGTACAAAACGATGCCAGTAATCCAGTACCAGTAACTGTGCAAAATACGCCCAACCAAACGGTATCTCGGCAAATGGTTGGATTAAGCACAGAAAAAAAACGGAAGCGTGATGGCGTCATAGCACTGAACAATGCCTGCAATACTGAATTTCCGGGCAGTCGTATGTGTACAACCGTAGAAGTGATGAATTCCGCCGGTGATTTTTCTGCTCCACAGGGCGCATGGGTTAGACCGGTACTAAAGCCTGTCTCCTTATATTCAGACTTTAGTGTTTCCCCTCGTCGCCCCGTCCAATTTGAAGAAGGCTCCGGTTTTTTTACCTCGGGCACCACAGCAAGCCTAAATTGTGCGGGTTTTGCATTCTCTGGAGGTGGTGACTTAGGTATGATTTACATAGGTGAAGGAAGGTTCTCAAAACTTGATTGTGCCACTGAGACTGCTGTTGCCTGCTGCGCAGCAATACCTGATTAATAATCCGCATTCATACAAGAACACCACGACGACTTCATTTCCAGTACCCACGCTCCCGAGACGGCGCACGTCATGTGTAGGTCAGGGTAAAAGTACCCCAACAATTTATCTGGATAAACATAGATTGTCACGGTTGGTAAACTCTCCCCAACCTGCAACTATCTTTTTTTGATCAACGATTGATGACTTGCCAGGCGGCTTCGATGTGGGAACTTTATCTCAAATTACCTGAGTGAAATGAGGCAATAGAAAAAACAATTGCAGGAACATTGAACATGAAATCGATTTATCTAATCATTCTATTCCCCGGCTTGTGCCATGCCCAGATTGCCACTAGTGCAGGCGATTTTTTTAATTGCGATACGCCATTACAGATTAATACCCGAGGTAATACAGATACCGATAATGAGCTGGAAACACGCTGGGTCGCTATTTCCAATGAAGTCCGTGATCTATTGTTTGACGGCTGTGAAAATACCTCGCAGATTGATAAACAGTACACTTTAACCGTTAATGAAAATCAATGGCTGCCGTTTAACCAGTTTTACTCCGGTTCTGCTGTGTGCAATGGCAATGTGGACAACCTGCCACCGGGCATGGTGCGCGATTCGGTGTGTAATATTTATGGTACACCGAATGCCGTCGGTCGTTTTGTAACACAGGTGGGGCTGGATGATGGCAATCTTTGGCAGATTGAATTTACAGTGATTAACGATGACAGCACTCCGCCGCCACCGGCCAGTGATTTTCAAAAAACGCTGCCTATTGATCAAAGCGCCTGGTTGCCATTTAATCAATTTTATAACGGCTCAGCCAGTTGCACCGGCGCAGTCGAGAATTTACCGCCCGGCATGGTGAAAGATTCGGTCTGTAATCTTTATGGCACACCCAACTCTGCAGGCGACTTTATCACCCTGATTACGTTGAACGACGACAGTGTCTGGCGTATCGCATTTACGATTACCGCTGAAAACCCACCGCCCGTTAATGAATGTGCGGATGGTGTGGATAATGACAACGATGGTTTTATCGATGCCGCTGACCCCGGTTGTGCTGATGGCACCGAATTACCGGATGATTCTGTATCTAATCCGCCAGCCCCGGAATTTACAGCCGTCAGAGCCATGATACCTGACACCCCCGCCGATGGGTTGTATCCACCGCAATCTTCTTCCGGCGGGGAACGCTGGGCATTCCAGAAAACCCAACTGGAAAACTTTGTTAATGACTGCTCGGTTGATGGCAGCGATTGCTGGCGTTACGATCCGGTAAAAACCTTATATGAACATTGCCGTAAAGCCCAGTTACACAGTGAAGAAAGTGAGGCATGCACCTTGGCAGATCACTATGCTGATTATTTTCTGAGCCATCAGCACTGGAACACTTCAGGCTTGTATCCGGACTGTTCCGGCGGCGCCAGCCTGGCCGGTGGCAATGATAAGTGTGACCCAAAATATGGCGCACATGCGTCGGTCGCTTATTATAAAGGCGTAAGCTACAGCCCAGAGCAACAACAGATGATGAAAGCTTTTTGTACTTCACAAGGCTGGTCTTTTGGTCCGATTACGGTAGATAGTCTGGAAGAGGGTTTTACCGAACGCACCTGGGGACTGGCTTTACAGTGCCTGGTCGACCTGCAAAAAATGGGCGTGGACACACAAACCGAACGGGCCGATTATATTAACAAGCTGTACGCGATGTTTAGCGGTGATTACTCCGGGCAAGTGATTGGTGCGCCCATGCACAGCATGGATGGTCATGAATGCAGTAATTATTGTCCACACCTGGATTACTGGATGTTCAGCCCGTGGATGGGCAGTGCCTTTCTAATCCCGGCCTTATGGGAACATTGGGTGTTTATGGACAAAGACCCACGTATAGCCGAAATGATTGTGAAATTTGGAGATGCCATGCTGGCGTATGGATTGTTTAACCCGGATATCAATGGTTACGGTTTTCGCATGAATGTTAACCCGACACCGTGGGTTACCCATTATTTTGCCATCCCCTACGATACGCAAAAACAGGCGCAACAACAGGAAAGCGAAGGCGGTTATTCTGACTTGCATAACCCGGAAAGCATCTTCGCTTTAAGTGCAGCCTATTTTTTTAGTTGCAATCCGCAATTTAAAGACAGAATCGATGCCATGTACCCGATTTTTAATCAGGCCAATGCCCGCCAGAACAGCTCACCACACCGCATTTACCTATGGGCCAACCGTGGTTCGGCGTCTACCGAGTGGTTGCTGGAGAATGCGAACTGTCCAACACTTTAGGCCGGCCTGTCCACGTTCAAGGGGTTTCTGTTCAAGGGGTCGTTCTGTTCAAGGGGTCGGGTGTTCCACTGTTCAAGGGGTCGGGTAGCTTGAAATCCCAAATCAAGTTGGCTTACCCCATGATTTCAAGTGTTAGCTGGAAAGACTTGTAAATATAGTAGTGGCAGTATAGTATCACTTTATGAAAATTGAATTAGTTACCACATTAAAACGTCAGGCTACCAAAATATTGGCTGAATTACATGAGTCAAAAGAGCCTGTACTTATTACCGAACATGGGAAACCATCCGCATATCTTGTTGACGTTCAAGATTATGAAATGATGAAAACTCGAATGGAAATCCTGGAAGGAATCGCCAAAGGTGAAACGGCCGTTTTAGAAAATCGTATTTATACTCAAGCAGAAGCAAAAGAAAAAATGAGTAAATGGCTCAAGTAATATGGACGGAGCCTGCACTATTAGATCTTGATGCAATAGCAGAATATATAGCACTTGATAAACCAAGTGCTGCAGTTTATCTAGTGCAAAAAGTTTTCTCTAGTACAGATCGTCTTGAACAGTTTCCAGAGTCTGGGCGTAAACCATCAGAGTTAAAAAACTCAAGATATTTAGAGATTATTGTAAATCCATGCCGTATTTTTTATCGTATTGAGGGTGATAAAGTATATATTCTTTACGTTATGCGAAGTGAAAGAAAGTTGAGGAAATATTTACTTAATGCAAGAAAAAACAGCTAACAAAAATTTTCAATTGCCCGCTGGCAACTCAGTTCGTTTGCAGAGGTCATTTTAATATCAACGTTCATTGTGTTAGCGGTGTTCATCTTTATTTATGTAATTTCGGTTGGTTTGTTTAACTCGATTTGGAAAGGTGATTGTGTTGATTGATGCGTACGATGACGCTATAGCTAATCGTACCTACTTGCTATTTCCAATGACACGTTAATTTGTAATATAAAATTCAAATTTATATAGTAGGTTAAGTTCGTTAGTGGATTGGAATGCTTGACCGACTGCTAACTTATTTTAATTTTTATTCACAATAACGGAGGGTTTATGACTCTTTTAAAACACGGGGTTGCTGCCGCCATCACACTGGCTGGCGCATTGGCGTTCAGCGGCGTCGCTTTAGCGGCTCCCACTGACTTCATAGACCATGGCCATTACACGACCGATACCAACAATGGTTTGGATTGGCTTGATGTGACGATTTCGGTCAACCAAAGTTATAATTATGTCAGTTCGCAGTTTGGTTCTGGGGGCGAATATGAAGGCTGGAGATATGCCACGGGTGTTGAGTTTAACCGGATGGTGTCGAGTTGGACGGGATCCGTGATAGCCGACACGTATTATTTACGGGTCACACATCCCGAAGGCAATATCGATGGATTGCACTTTTTGTTAGGCAGTACGCTTGATACTTACAACGTTCATGTATACGGCCTAACTTACGATGAACGTTTTCATTCTGAAGAGGGGGCGACTTGGGACTACACTCTCGGAACAATAGATGATTTGCATGTTGACCGGTTCGGTTTAACACGCGACGCTGTAAGGAGTGCTGCATATATTTCTGATAATGACATATACAGATCGTACGACGATAAGACTGTCGCGCATTCAAACCCTCGGTACGAATGGGAACGTGACTATAATATAGGGAATTATTTGGTCCGCGACACCCTGGCCCCCGTCCCGGTTCCCGCTGCCGTCTGGCTTATGGGCTCGGGTCTTCTTGGATTGTTAGGCTATTCGCGTCATAGAAAGCCAACGATTGCTGATTAACATCACTTAATCCAGCCGTACACCAACGCTGCCAGCGTTTAACGTATTCACCCAGAACCAAAGCAATCTGTTGCGGATTTGCTTTGGTTTTGCTCTGTTGCTCATAAAGCCGGTGAAGACGCTCAACGTGTTTTCTGACGGTGATGTCGGCTTGTAAAGAATAAAAGGTAGCGCACCTTTAAATCCCCTTTAAAGCCAATAACACCATATAGTTAATTCACTATATTTCGTATATAGCTAATGAAGCTTGTTTCTATAAAAATAACCGGATTAAACGTAAGCCATTGTTTTTAATAATAAATCTATATATTTTTTCGGCATAATTTCTGCTTTTTCCTATGTAAATACAGAATAATCTGTAGCAATAATTAACAAGAGGAAATAATTATGTCATTCAAAAAAATTATACATACAATGACGATCCTTATAGTCACTGTCACACACCCAGTTTATTCAACGGAAACGGAAACTGATTTAATTGAGCCTTTACCTCCACACTATTCCCCACGCAGAGCGAATAATGAATTATTATCATGCAAAACAAATTTAAATCATGAACAACAGGAAGCAACAGGGAAAACTTTACACTCACCTGAATTTGATGCGCCTTTTCAATTTCTAAATTCAAAAGTAAAAAAGCAATACAATACAATGCGTAGCAGTGTTATTAGCCACGTCACTATTAGCGTCGCTATGTCTGTATTAAGCTTTGATTTAGATGCGTTTGCAGCTGAAAACATTGCGACTTACGTATCGGTAGGTACAAAACCATTTCTACCATTCCGCTTTGCCAACGGCGTTAAAATAACCAAAGTAACATCAAAAGGTGGAACAATAGTCTACAGAGCTGAAATGCCTGTTGCTAAAAACCACAACCATGCCCTCCCACTTACTTTGGCAGGTAAAATTTCAGCGCAGACAACCGTCTGTAACGACATGAAAATGGTTGATGATTTGTTGGGAAGAAATATTTTAATCCAATACGATTATTACGATACGAACGGTGTTTTTTTTAGTTCATTTACGATTAAAGGTTAGGGGGTATGAGTTCTGAGCAAGCACTACCAACCAGCTTAAAATCTAACCTGACGGACACCTTTAAAATACGGGTAGCTGTCTGATCAAGTCTGAGATCAGTGCACTTAACGTGCTTTATCAGTGCTTTGCGAACATCCTCTTTATGCACATTGCTTCATCCGTTGCTCAGGGAAAAATAGGGGACAGAAAATAGGGGACAGACCCTGAGGTATCCCCACAAATAAACATTTTATAACAATGAGTTATGAGATATACTTAATCTAAAACAGCGTGTGCACCGGATTTTTTCCTCCGAATCATCACTTTTCGGGGGATCCGATGCACACAAGGTCAATAATATCTAAGTTTTTGCATAATGTCTTACCCTCTATTCACGCTGCTCGCTTCAAAGCACTGATCCTTGCAATCGAGGCATTGGCCTGTGGCGCCCAAGCCTGTGTCACCTCATTAGGGCGCGGTCTTAGCGGATACGCTTATCCTAAACATAAAATAAAACGGATGGATCGCCTGTTATCAAATCCGCATCTATACCAGGAACGATTTTCAATTTATTCGGCCATCACAAGCACGCTCGTCAAGGGTTTGCCAGAACCGGTCATTGCGATTGATTGGTCACCTTTATGCGCGGATCAAAGCTGGCAGTTATTACGCGCCGCGCTACCTGTCGGCGGACGCTCTGTGACACTCTACGAAGAAGTTCATCCTCGATCAAAGTTGGGTAATCGCAAAGTACAACATTGTTTTTTAG
>SPJS01000032.1 GCA_006844705.1 Methylococcaceae bacterium
CAGACCACCGAGAGCGACGCTATCCGCCCACAGAAACGCTCTCTATGTTTTTGGCTCAAGCCTTGAATGAAGATCGTTCTTGCCAAAAAGCCGTTAATGATGCGGCGATACAGCGTATAGTTGATGGACTGCCTTCTGTAAGCACCGCGACCGGCGGCTATTGTATGGCAAGGCAGCGCTTACCCTTAACGATGATCTCTGAACTGGTTTGCCAAACAGGCGACTTGATTGACAGTCAAATACCACAACAGTGGCGATGGCAAGGCAGACGAGTCCATTTGATTGACGGTACAACAGTGAGCATGCCTGATACCGATCAAAATCAAGCGACTTATCCTCAGCAGAGCAGTCAAAAGCCCGGGCTAGGTTTTCCTATTTGTCGCCTTGTGGGGATCATCTGTCTGTCTAGCGGCGCCGTTTTAAATGCCTCTAGCGGCCGGTTTAACGGAAAAGGATCGGATGAACAAAGTCTGCTGCGCACTATCCTTGATACCTTTGCGCCCGGCGATCTGGTGCTTGGGGATGCGTTTTATGGCACCTACTTTTTATTAGCCTCCCTACGAGAAAGGGGCGTAGACGCCGTCTTTGAACAGCTGGGCGCTCGCAAGCGGATCACTGATTTTAGAACGGGTCAACGGCTTGGCGCCAAAGATCATTTGGTTGAACTGA
>SPJS01000077.1 GCA_006844705.1 Methylococcaceae bacterium
TGTCAAGGGTAGGTAAGGTTCTTCGCGTTGCATCGAATTAAACCACATGCTCCACCGCTTGTGCGGGCCCCCGTCAATTCATTTGAGTTTTAGCCTTGCGGCCGTACTCCCCAGGCGGTCAACTTAAAACGTTAGCTCCACCACTAAGTACCTAGGCACCCAACGGTTAGTTGACATCGTTTACGGCGTGGACTACCAGGGTATCTAATCCTGTTTGCTACCCACGCTTTCGTACCTCAGCGTCAGTTTCAGGCCAGAGAGCCGCCTTCGCCACTGGTGTTCCTTCAGATCTCTACGCATTTCACCGCTACACCTGAAATTCCACTCTCCTCTCCCGAACTCTAGTCTGCCAGTATCAAATGCAATTCCCAGGTTAAGCCCGGGGCTTTCACATCTGACTGAGCAAACCGCCTACGCACGCTTTACGCCCAGTAATTCCGATTAACGCTTGCACCCTCCGTATTACCGCGGCTGCTGGCACGGAGTTAGCCGGTGCTTCTTCTAAAGGTAATGTCAAGGCAAGGGGTATTAACCCATGCTTTTTCCTCCCAATTGAAAGTGCTTTACAACCCTCAGGCCTTCTTCACACACGCGGTATTGCTGGATCAGGCTTTCGCCCATTGTCCAATATTCCCCACTGCTGCCTCCCGTAGGAGTCTGGGCCGTGTC
>SPJS01000213.1 GCA_006844705.1 Methylococcaceae bacterium
TATCGGTTTGACGCAGGTATTAAGCAAAAATACGGTGGCTAATCTGGGATTAAAATACACGTATAGCCAAGGTTATATGAGCAACCCCTATAAAGCGGTAATGACGTTCTATGATTTGCAGGGTGCGTCAGGAGTGAGTGTGCTGCGGATAAACAAGACCGCTGCGTTTATAGAGAGACGGCCTTTGGAACGCAACCAACTGGTATGGGAGGCCCGGGTAGCGCAACATATAGAAACCCTGGATGCCTCATTGCATGTGAACTATCAATTCACCCATGATGACTGGGGGATTCATACACATACCCTGGAGAGCAAATGGATACAAGCACTGGATTTTGGTTGGAGCGTGACACCACGTATCCGCTATTACTCACAAAGCGAAGCTGATTTTTACACGCCATTCCTGGTGTTCAGAGAAGCTTCTCCTGAATTACCGGATCACTTTTCCAGTGACCATCGCTTATCCGGCTTTGGTGCAATCAGTGGTGGCCTGGTGTTAAAAAAGCAATTTGCCAAAGGTGTGAGTCTGGAAGCCGGGTTTGAATACTATACCCACCAGGGCGAACTAAAATTAGGTGGTGATGGTGAAGGTGGTTATGCGGATTTTGATTTTTATGCTGCGAATGCCACGCTAAACGTACAACTCTCGCAATTGGGTCGCGGCC
>SPJS01000081.1 GCA_006844705.1 Methylococcaceae bacterium
GCGATTCGCATAAAGGTTATCGTGTGCTCGGCACAAGCCGCGATTATTTTCGCTATTTCAGTTACGGACATCAACACGCATTGGCTTTTGATCAAGGGCGCGTGTTTGATCAAGTGTTTGATGTTGTCCTCGGCGCAGAAGTGGCAAAAAAGCTGGGCTATCAACTGGGGGATAAAGTGGTACTGGCGCACGGAGTGGCGACAACCAGTTTTAGCCTGCATGATGATCGGCCTTTTACCGTGGTTGGCATTTTAAAGCCGACCGGAACCCCGGTGGATCAGACCTTGCACGTCAGTCTGCAAGGCATAGAAGCTATTCATGTTGATTGGCAACACGGCGTGAGGATACCAGGCAGAGTCAACAGCCAGAAAGAAGTAGACGCAATTGATTTACAACCCAAAAGCATTACAGCGTTTATGCTCGGGCTGAATTCAAAAATGGCGACGTTCCGGGTTCAAAGGCAGATAAATAACTTCAAGCAGGAGCCATTGCTGGCCATTCTTCCAGGCGTGGCGTTATCAGAGCTTTGGCAAATGATGGCCATCCTGGAAAATACATTGCTCCTGGTGTCAGCGTTGGTCTTTGTGGCGGCCTGTCTGGGAATGAGTGCAATGTTGTTATCATCTATCCGTGAACGCGAGCGGGAAATTCAATTGCTGC
>SPJS01000045.1 GCA_006844705.1 Methylococcaceae bacterium
CCCAGGTTACTTGTGGTTTGATATCCCCAGCTTCAAGCTCAACCACCTTGTCAAACGAGGCATCAGCATCCGAATGCAGGGTTTGCCAATAATCTACCGCTAATAACCAATGTTCTCCTCTAGGCGAAAATGGACGGTCACGGTAATAGTCAATCGTCTTGTCATCGACTGCAATCAGACCGGTTCGAGCGCCAGCTTCAATCGCCATGTTACACACGGTCATGCGGCCTTCCATGCTGAGATCACTAATCGCTTCTCCGGCAAATTCGATGGCATAACCGGTACCACCTGCCGTACCTATTTCACCAATAATGGCCAGTACAATATCCTTAGCCGTTACTCCGTCTATTACTGCACCGTTGACTTTAATCAGCAGGTTTTTTGATTTTTTTTGCGTCAGGCACTGTGTGGCTAAGGCATGTTCCACTTCCGAGGTACCGATGCCAAACGCCAAGGCCGCCGAAGCACCATGCGTTGAGGTATGTGAATCACCACACACAACCGTCATACCTGGCAACGTTGCACCCTGTTCCGGCCCGACCACATGCACAATACCCTGACGAACATCGGCCATATCAAACTCGGTAATACCGAATTCCTCACAGTTGCTGTCCAGTGTTTCCACCTGTAAACGCGAAACCGGATCGGCAA
>SPJS01000086.1 GCA_006844705.1 Methylococcaceae bacterium
TGTCGGCAAAGTCTAGTCGCTCGACTGCAAACCCCAGTTTTTCCAAACGGGTGATAATTAATTCCTGACAGCCTGCATCTTCAGGGGTGACTGATTCGCGGCGGATCAGGTCTTGTAATAATTCCAGAGTTTCGTTCATAGGGCTTGGTATTGCTCGGCTTTAAAGCCAATAATGAGGTGCTCGCCGGTATCCAGAATGGGGCGTTTAATCAGGGTCGGGTTTGCCAGCATTAACTGGATGGCTTTTCCGGCGTTTAGGTCTGTTTTATCTTCCTCAGACAGTTGCCGCCAACTGGCGCTGCGCCTGTTCAACACCGCTTCCCAGCCTAATTCAGCTTCAAAGTGGCGAAGCAGGTCCTCGTCCAGTCCATCGGCGCGGTAATCGTGAAATTGGTAACTGACGTTGTTGTCATCCAGGGTTTTACGGGCTTTTTTTATCGTATCGCAGTTTTTAATGCCGTACAGGGTGGTCATGGGTTACAGTTCTGTAGTTAGTAATTCGTTAATATCTGGCAGCGACTTATCCTGTTTGCAGCGGAGTTTGTACACGTCCAGAAACTCCATAAAGGCCTGCTCCATATCGTCCAAGATACCTTCTTCATCCTCGCGATCATCTTCCGGGACATCTGGAGAATCAAGATATTCTTTTT
>SPJS01000243.1 GCA_006844705.1 Methylococcaceae bacterium
TTTTTATTAGCCTCCCTACGAGAAAGGGGCGTAGACGCCGTCTTTGAACAGCTGGGCGCTCGCAAGCGGATCACTGATTTTAGAACGGGTCAACAGCTTGGCGCCAAAGATCATTTGGTTGAACTGAGCAAGCCAAAGATAAAGCCTGACTGGATGAGCCCGGAACAGTATGATAGCGCCCCCGAAACACTGATTATTCGCGAGCTAGGCATCAAGGGTAAAGTGCTGATCACGACATTATTATCGCCCAAAGACGCGTCAAAAGCAGCGTTAAAGTCCCTGTATAAAAGCCGATGGCAAATAGAAGTCGATTTTAGGAGTATAAAAACAACCATGGGCATGGAAACGTTAAGCTGCAAAACACCTGAAATGAGTGAAAAAGAAATAGGGGTGTATTTTTTAGCCTATAACTTGATACGGCTATTAATGGCTCAATCTGCCTTATTAGCAGACATCGTTCCACGTCAACTTAGTTTTAAACATACCTTACAATTGTGGTTGGCTTGGAATCAACAAGGTGCCTGGATTGATCATGAAACAAATCAGGAATTACTGTTCGTACTGATAGCCCAGCAAAAAATTGGACATCGTCCCGGCCGAATAGAACCCCGTGCGGTTAAACGAAGGCCAAAGCCGTTTGCCTTATTGATGAAGCCTAGAGAAAAAGCAAGAGCAGAGATTAAAAAAAATGGACACCCAAAGAAAATAAGGTAAGTTGTTGTAATTGAATGAAATATATTCTTAAGTAAGTGCCATTCTGGTCCGTCCCCAATTTACCCGCCAATTTACCTCCCCATTTACCTCCTTTATTGGACATTTAAAGAGATTTTGGGAAGTGTAGGGATGATGTTGGGGTTCGCTCCTCTCCTCAGCCTACTTGGAATTATCGACCATGCTCAGCCGCACACCCCATCTATTCTAGCGATTATTATTGAATGCTTCATGTCGCTCCACCATAAGAAAATTTGTTTTCAACGAAAGCTATCTATCTGATAGGGATGTGCTAAAGTGGCTGCACTATCTTTTCGGTCTGCATGGGTCCTCCCAGGAAATTATGTGCCTATTCGACGAGCCTGTTGTGAAAGCACATTACTTTTTTAGCGAGATTATGCAATGCCTTCTTTCCCCGTAATCACAATTAATACAGCCCTGATTGGGTTTTGCACGCTTTTGCGCTTAGCAATTGATTCACCGCCAGTGTTGCAGAATAATGGAGTATACCACGGCCACAGAACATAATGGTTAGCCGAGACAATCCGCTCTGGCTTCAATTTTGGCGCGACCGAAAAAGCAACGAGTTTCACCAAACCTCTGTCAACAAATATCTAGTACAGTTCTGGCCCACGCTGAAAATACCGTATGGAAGCCGCATTTTTGTACCCCTGTGTGGCAAAAGTCTGGATATGCTGTGGCTGGCTGAACATGGGTACCAGGTAATCGGTGTAGAGCTGAGCCCCATTGCAGTCAAAGCCTTTTTTGAGGAAAACAATCTGCAGCCCGTCAAACAGCGTTTAGACAATTTCACCCTATGGAGCCATGGAAATATCAGCATCCTATGTGGCGATTACTTTTCCTTGAGCCAGATTCAGTTGGGACAAATAGATACCGTCTATGATCGAGCAGCACTTACCGCCCTACCGGAGGATATACGCATCCTGTACGTCAACCACCTTCGTACCATCGTGTCTACCACCACCAATATTTTTCTCCTCACCACTGAGGATGCGACAGACGACAACAACCGGCAGCAAAGCCACCAAATCGACGAAGAATTGATCTCACTGTACGCCAGTAACTTCGAGATAAGACTTGCGCATTCAGATATACTTGTCGAAGAACACCTCTGCTCACCAGAGTCCTCACCACTGGCGTCCACTTCTAAAGTCTACCACCTGAATAGTCGCACGCCACGCAAGTAGCTATGAGTATTTGGTAAAATTTGGAGTCAGGTTAATTTAAATTTAACTTGTACGACTAAGCATTTAATTATCAGACACTATTACAATCAGCCAAAAAACGCATACTTTAAACCTCCTTGATACAGCCGTGTTATTTTACATTTTTTAACAAAGAATATTGAACCGCTTAACATTTTTGGCGTACAGTTTAATATATTCAATCACTTAGGAGTGCCTAAAATATGGCTTTTCAGTCTAGAGGTGCAATGAAAAAGGTTATGCCAGGGCTATTTTTTCTGGCGTTGCTGTCAAGCACTCATTCATTGGCCAAGTCAATTATTTACACCAACAACGACAGTGACAGCATAAATTACAATGTTGAAGCGGCAGATGTCCAATTAATCCCCGACACAGGTCAAAGCGGTGAGAACACCGTACGTGCAGTAAAATACGATCACATGTTGATTCCACGTTTTGATGCCGACCTGGGAACACTGACAGGCGTTAAGGTCGAATTCAGCGGCACCGGCTCAAGCAAACACTCTCGAGCAGGGCTTTGTGAAACCCTTAACGGTGGCTTTGCCTGTACTTTTTCCATAGAATCGCAATCGCAAACCCAGTTTGGCTTTAATATTGAAGGCTATGACGGTGGAGGACCAGACCCCATTCTGGTCGGTGGCGTCCCTGCCTTCCCAACCGCAGATTTTTGGGTAACACAAAACTGGACATCAAAACAAAGTTGGTTGGGGGCAACCATCGGAAACCTGGAGAGCTCTACCAGTGGCCCACTAAGTAATATCAGGAATCTCGACTCTTCTTTTTTCCCATTTTATACCCAAGGCGGCACATTCAAAATTTTCACCGAGATCCTGTCACAGACAAAAGTTATTCTGGATTGTGACGTCGCCATTTTGGCTGCCTGTCAAGGCGCCACCACAACCACTCATGACTACACATTCAATACGACGGTGACTTTTACTTTTACCCCGTTTGAAGCCATTTCATTTTTTCTCAACAATACCGGAAATTGGCAAACTGAATGGGAAAACAGTGTCGGTCGAAAAATCAGCTATTTCCCGACCACAGCAGCCAATATTGAGAAAGCCGACGAAGTCACCTCCTCTTTAAACCCCAATACCACCGTGGGTAACAAACTGACTTTTAGCAAAGAAGCCAGCGGTGTCTGTCGCGGCTTTTCTGTACGCACGTTGCAGTCGGGTGCGAATTTTACCTTTGATGACTTTGAAGACCATAGCGTAAACCTGCCAAATTTTGATAATGCGCTCTCTGTAGGCGATATTGATGATCATGAAAACGATGATTTTGAAATCAGTTTTCCTTCCAGCGAACCGCCCGCCTATGCGGTGAGCTTTTCTGTCAGGGACTCCCACGGTACTGCAATTGAAAGTGTGAACGTTTATGATCGGGATGGCAAGATCATTGATCGCATCGGCAATGGCCAGTTTTCCGGCAATGTAACCGAAACCTTTTCATTCATTGCAGAAAAACCCATCGGCAAAATTGTGTTTGATGAAGGAAGCAGCGGCGATGACATTGCGCTGGCCGACCTGGCTTTTGACCATGCCGAATTTAATGACTCGGATGAAGACGGATTAAATGACTGCATAGACCCTGAACCTTTGATTGCGCAAGCGCCTGCAGAAGACCAGATCCCACTCTCTCCATGGGCGTTGGTCATTCTAGGCATCATCATCAGTCTAACTGGCCGCTCTGTTTCTACATGTAAACGAAATAAATAGTCCTGCCTACGCTGTTCGTAACGGTGACTCAACAATATGAACAGCGTAAATTCAATGCGCCCAAATAAACCAGACATTTCACAGGTTTTTCGGTATAGTTTTCCATTCATTGGATGAATTTTATTCCGAGGAACCTATACTGGTTGCGGAACAGACTGAAACTTATTTGGCATGCAGCAGTCCACATGCCGGTAGTTTGATGACACATAATTAATATTAAATACCACTTCTGGTAACGTCTTTATAAACTCAATTCACAGAGGATCGACTATGAAAAAATTGCAAAAATCTCCTTTGATTGCCGCCATGGGTACTGCACTTGTTACTTCAATGGCTGCAACACCAGCACAAGCTGAAAGCAACCCGTTTGGCATGTCTGAAATGTCTAGCGGCTACATGCAGGTCGCTGAAAAAGGCTGGTCTGTTGTCCCTTACAAAGGTAAAGAAGCTGTTTGTGGCGAAGGCCAATGTGGCGCCATGATGGATGGCGATAAAATGAAAAAAGGCCTGGAAAAAACCTGTGGCGCCATGATGAAAGGAAAAGAAGGTGCGTGTGGTATGGATAAGCCCATGCAATGCATGAAAGGTGAAGAAATGACCTGTGGTGAAAAATGCATGAAAGGCGACGAAATGAAATGTGGTGCCAACAAAAAAGGTGAAATGAAGTGTGGTGCCAACATGAAGGGGGGCGAAATGACCTGTGGTGAAAAAGTCAAATAACCCTCATCTTAATTAAGGGCGTATTAATACGCCCTTTTCACCTTTCCGGGGTCGCTTATGAATAAAGAAATACAAAAAGTGCATGGCGCAGGTCTTGGACTCAGGCGCTCGTTTTTATCCCAGGTTGTAGACACTCCGCCGACTAATGTTGATTTTTATGAAGTCGCGCCGGAAAACTGGATGACCATGGGCGGGCGAAACGGTAAACAGTTCCGCCAGATGACCGAGCGGTTTGATTTTGTCTGTCATGGCCTTTCTTTATCCATCGGCAGTTCCGACCCACTGGATGAGGCATTTGTAGCATCAGTGCGTGATTTCATGAATCTTCATGGCATTAAAATCTACAGCGAACACCTCAGCTATTGCAGCCACAATGGTCATTTATATGATCTGATGCCCATCCCATTTACCGAAGACGCGGTCAAACATGTCGCCAGCCGCATCCGGCAAGTGCAAGACATACTGGGTGAGCAAATGGCTATTGAGAATGTGTCCTACTATGCGGCACCCGGCCAGGAAATGGAAGAAATTGATTTTTTTAATGCCGTCGTAAGCGATGCAGACTGCCTGGTGCATCTGGACATCAATAATATTTACGTCAACAGTATTAATCATGGCTATGACGCGGAAGGTTTTCTGCGTGCCATTCCGGCAGAGCGTATCGCTTATGCCCATATCGCCGGACATTATGTGGAAGCGGAAGACTTTCTGGTCGATACCCACGGTGCCGATGTGATTGATCCTGTGTGGAAGTTGTTGGGCAAAGCCTATGAAATATTTGGCGTCTTCCCCACCCTGCTGGAAAGAGACTTCAACATTCCGCCGATGGCCGAATTACTTCAGGAAGTCGATACCATTCACCAGATTCAAAACGACTGGGTCAATCAACATGAACAACGCTCAGCCTGAAGCCGGTTTTGCCGCGACCCAGGCGAAATTTGCCGCCTACATTCGCGACCCCTTCAATAACCCGCGCCCGCATGATGTTAAAAAGCAGCGCATGGATACATACCGTGAGCTGTTTTTTAATAATGTTAACAGTTTTCTGGCCGGCAATTTTCCGGTCATCAAAACCCTGCTGAATGATGAGCAGTGGAATGCGTTGGTTCAGGATTTTTTTTCACGCCATCAGTGTGAAACCCCTTATTTTTCTGAAATCCCGGAAGAATTCATCCACTTTCTCCAGCATGAGCGTAACAACCCGAATGACTACCCCTTTCTGCTGGAACTGGCGCATTACGAATGGGTGGAGATGGCATTGTCCATTGCCCAGGAAGAATGCAGCCCAATGACTGAACAAACCTTGTCTCACCTGGCTGAACAAAACATTGCGCTTTCACCTGTCGCCTGGCCGTTGGCTTACCAATATCCGGTGCAGTTGATTTCACCGGAGTTTTTACCCGATATCCCTCCCGAGCAACCAAGTTATCTGGTGGTTTATAGAGATCATCAAGATGATGTCCATTTTCTGGAAATCAATGCGATGACGTTCCATTTATTACAGATGATTGCTGAACAGCCCGGTCATTCGGCACAATCACTTCTGCAGCAATTTGCAGAACAAAGCCAGCACCCCAATCCAGAGGCAATCATGCAAGGCGGGCTGGATATTCTTGGCAATCTGGCTAACAAAGGTATTTTGCAGACAGTAGCGTAAACTTTCATACTTAATCAACGTCCTGGGACCCTATGCTGTCGACCTACCTGCTTGATATTATCTACCTGCTAATCGCGGCAGTTATCACCGTCCCCTTGTTTCAAGTTGCTAAATTAGGCGCAGTCCCCGGCTTTCTGGTGGCCGGCATCGTCGTCGGCCCTTCTGGTCTTGGCTTAATCAATAATGTCAGCCAGATCAGTCATCTGGCTGAAATTGGCGTGGTCTTTCTGCTTTTTGTTATTGGCGTGGAATTAAAACCTTCGCGCCTGTGGCAAATGCGCAAACTGGTGTTTGGCCTGGGCAGCCTGCAAATCCTGCTATCCGCCATGCTGATTTCTGCTGCAGCTTATTTTCTGTTCAATGTGCCGTTAAAGGCGACGATATTAATTGGCCCGGCACTGGCCCTCTCATCGACCGCCTTTGTCCTGCAATTACTGGCCGAACAAAAAGCATTAAAAAGCGCTTATGGCCGCACCTCATTTGCCATTCTGCTGATGCAGGATTTAGCCGTTGTTCCCCTGCTGGCGCTGATTCCACTTCTCACCACGCCCAACTTCAGCCTGACTGAAGACATCGGCTTTGCACTGGCTGAATCCTTATTCATTTTAACCCTTGTTATTCTGGTCGGCCGCTATTTGCTTCACCCTCTGTTGCATCGCGTGGCATTAGCCGGTAACCCGGAAATATTCACGGCATCTGCCCTCCTGCTGGTATTGGGTACGGCACTGGTCACCGAACATGCCGGCTTATCCATGGCGATGGGGGCATTCCTGGCCGGCTTGCTGATTTCCGATTCTTTCTACCGACATCAGGTGATTGCAGAAATTCATCCCTTCCGCGGCATCCTGCTCGGATTTTTTTTCATGTCGATGGGCATGTCACTCAATATCGACCTGTTCTTCCAGCACACACTGCTGTCACTGGGGCTGGTTTCCCTGTTAATAGGTATCAAAATTGTTGCGTTGTACCCATTAACCTTCGGATTTGAAAAAAACAATCGTACCCGCCTGGCTATCGCCTTGATACTGGCACAAAGCGGCGAATTCGCACTGGTGTTGTTTTCATTGGCATTTCAGTCAGACATTATTGACGATCCATTGTTTCAATACCTTTTGTTGGTCGTCTTACTGAGCATGCTTTTCACACCATTTTTATCCGCACTTGCCCAGTGGCTGCTACGCAAAAAGGAAGACAAAACACGCAAGCAAGCAACAGTTAATATGTCTGAGACTCCGGTGATCATTGCCGGCTTTGGCCGCGTGGGTCGTCGCATAGGCAGTATATTGCAACAGGCTCAAATCCCCTTTCTGGCAATGGACAGTGATGCACACCTCGTTGAAACACAACGAGAAAATGGTTTTCCTGTGTATTACGGCGACGTCACCAAACCAGAGTTATTAACGTCGCTGGGGGTCAGCCATGCCCAGGTTATTATCGTGACGATTAATGACCATGCGGGTACTGAAGAAATGATCTCCACCCTAAGAAACCGGTACCCGGACAAACAGATTTACGCACGCGGATTAAGTCTGAGCAAATGTCGGGAATTGAAAAAGCTGGGCGCCAGCGGCGTCGTCTCAGAAAATCTGGAAGCCAGCCTGGAACTTGCCCGCATGGCATTAACCCATCGGGTAGAAAAGCGAAAGCTACAAGCATTATTGAGCAACTTCCGCCATGCTTATCACACCAGCATCAGTACTGAAATAGATGATGAGCGTGGTTAAGCATGTGAATCCGCGACGTCTCTTCGGCACAGACCTGGCAGGCTGTCGGGTTATGGGGTTGAGGGTTGAGGCTCGATGTCCCACCGCCGCAGTAGCATCATCCATAATCCGACAGTCTCCTGGTTAATGATGCTCCCGTCCACCTACAAATAGACGATATGACGGATTGGCGGTCTCTTCCTGGTAGCTAAACCCCTGCTCTTCCAGTGTTTGCTGAAATGCTTTACGCTCGGATTTGGGCATTTGCAGGCCCATCAGCACTTTGCCAAAGGCCGCACCATGATTGCGGTAGTGAAACAAGCTGATATTCCAGCGACTGCCCAGTGAAACGAGGAAATTCAGCAGCGCGCCCGGACGCTCCGGAAACTGCAAACTGTAAACTAACTCATTTAACTCGCAGGGCGCATGGCCACCCACCATATAACGGACATGATCCTTGGCCAGCTCATTGGCTGTCATATCCACTACGGCAAAACCTTTCTGTTCCAGTTGCTGAATCATCTGGCTGCGGTCATTTTCTTCTCCACTGCTGCTTAATCCAACAAACACCTGGGCATCACTGTTGTCAAAATAGCGGTAATTAAACTCGCTGATATTGCGCTTACCCAGCAAGCGACAAAACTTCAGGAAACTACCTGGCACTTCCGGAATGCTGACGGCCAACAGAATTTCACGATGCTCACCCACCTGGGTACGTTCGGCCACATAACGCAAGCGGTCAAAATTGATATTTGCCCCGCTGTCGATAGCAATTAAATGGTGTTGTTGCACCTGCTCACGTTCAACATATTTTTTTAAACCGGCAATCGCCAATGCGCCCGCCGGCTCGGCAACCGAACGCGTATCATCAAAGATATCCTTGATCGCCGCACAGATTTCATCCGTGTTGACTGTAATCACTTCATCCACAAATTGCTTGGCCAGTTTAAAGGGCTCCTGACCGATTTGTTTGACTGCAACGCCATCTGCAAACAACCCAACCTGTTTAATAGTGACTCGCCGGTTGGCCTGCAATGCCCTGTTTAGACAATCTGCATCATCAGGCTCGACACCAATAACTCTGGTTTTTGGGCTGACAAACTTAACATATGCCGCGACGCCTGCTATCAGGCCACCCCCACCGACCGGAACAAAAACAGCATCAATATGCCCCCGGTGCTGACGAATGATTTCCATGCCGACGGTCCCCTGGCCTGCAATGACGTCTTCATCATCATAAGGGTGCACAAACGTCATGTCTTTTTCGGCGGCGAGTGTTTTTGCATGCTCACAGGCTTCGTCATAAGAATCCCCATGTAATATGGTTTTCGCGCCACGCGCTTTGACAGACTGCACCTTGATTTCCGGTGTAGTGCGGGGCATGACAATTAATGCCTTGATGCCTAGTATTTTGGCAGATAACGCGACGCCTTGCGCATGGTTTCCTGCGGATGCCGCGATCACACCATTTTTTCTTTCAGCTTCGCTGAGCAACGACATTTTGTTATAGGCGCCGCGTAACTTAAACGAAAACACCGGCTGCAAGTCCTCGCGTTTTAAATACACCTGATTGTTAAATCGTGCCGACAAATTGGTGGCGAAATCCAGAGGCGATTCAAGCGCCACATCATAGACATTTGCCCTGAGTATTTTTTCTATATATTTTTGTATCATCCGGGGGGGTTAAAGCTGAAAAATTTCCTATGTTCAGGTATTATCCCACAAGTTTGGCGATTACCGAGAGATCGCGTCGCAGTCGCGTTAAACCGATTTTATTAATCTGCAGGAAAAAACATGACACAAGATGAATTAAAAAAACAAGTCGCAAAAACCGCAATTCAATATGTAAAAGGTTTGCCAATCATCGGCGTAGGCACGGGCTCTACTGTTAATTTTTTTATTGAAATGCTGGCGGACATCAAAGGCGACATCGAGGGCGCGGTTTCCAGCTCTGAAGCGACAAGCGAACGCCTGAAAAATATTGGCATCCCTGTCCTGGAATTAAATAGCGTTGGCGATATCGAAGTTTACGTGGATGGCGCAGACGAAGTTGACCCGCGCAAAAAACTGGTTAAAGGCGGCGGCGGCGCATTAACTCGCGAAAAAATCATCGCGGCAGCGAGTAAAAAATTCGTCTGTATCGTCGATGAAAGCAAATGCGTGGATGTATTGGGTAAATTCCCGCTACCTGTTGAAGTCATCCCGATGGCTCGCAGCTATGTCGCGCGCGAACTGGTCAAACTGGGCGGCCAACCGATCTGGCGTGAAGATTATTACACCGATAACGGCTGTGAAATTCTGGACGTACACAATATGGACATTGTGAACCCGATGGAACTGGAACGTACGATTAATGATATTACCGGCGTGGTAACCAACGGCCTGTTTGCTCACCGTGATGCGGATATTGTATTAATCGGCAAAGGTGATACTGTCGATACGGTGGAATAAACCTTTATTGGAAAAAGCTGGTGCGGTTAAGCGTCAGCTTTTTTCCAACGTTTGCGTCAATATCATTTTAACGACACACCTCATCCCTTATTTCTCCCTCAAAGGAGAAAATGATTACTCATTGTTGCCTACAATAAAAATTAACTTCCAAGCACTCTTCTTATTGTTCTACTGCCTCTATAGGCTCTGGGCTCTCTGTGTATATGCCCGATAACTTGCGTTTAAACTCATCTGCAATCAATCTAGCGTCCTGACGGGATTTAATAACCCTGGGCGTAATTAATACCACCAGTTCTGTCTTCACATTATTTTTTGTTGTACTGCCAAACAATGGCCCAATTAAAGGCAGAGTATGCAGAACCGGTATGCCGCCTTGATTAAACGTATCGTCATTTTTTATCAACCCGCCCAAAACAATGGTCTCGCCACTTTGCACCGCGACTGAACTAGTGATTTCGCGTGTTGCAATGGTGGGTGAATCAATACCGGATACCGTTGTCTCCGCCACATTTTCTACACTTTGATCAATTTCCATGATGACCAGGCCACTGGCATTGACACGGGGTTTGACTTTAAGCTTCACCCCTGTTTTACGTTGCTGAATGGAACTGGTCTCGATACCGTCACTGTTGTTCAAATTGGTTGACTGCGAGGTTCTGATCGGCACTTCATCACCCACCTGGATTGAGGCTTCCTGATTATTGAGTACCATTAAAGATGGCGACGAAATTACGTTTAGCTTATTGTCTGATGCGGTTGCATCCAAAACCGCGCTGATATCGCCTGAATTACTGGCAAAAGCGTAACTAAAGCCGCCGGTTGCGGCAGCCGCTGCAGCAGCAGCCGCATCTGAGAACTGCCCTCCATCTGAATTTACAGCATTTTGTCCGCCATTATTATGTTCCAGAAACCACTTGATACCATACGACAACTTGTCAGTTAATGTGACTTCAACAATCGTCGCATCGATCAATACCTGCAACGGCATCACATCCAATTGCTTTATTACCCGATGAATAGTGGAGTAATCCTGAGCCGTCGCAACAATCACCAGTGCATTATTAATCTCATCCGCAATAATTTTTACCTCACCGACTTCAGAGCTCATGACCTTTGCACCCGCTTTAACTTTGGTTGTGGTCTTTTTGGTATCGGTTTTCTTATTGGTCACCTCAACCTGTTTTTTTCCTGCCGCGACAGACGCCGGCATATTCTTTTTATTGCTGGAGGCAAATATCTCATTCAGAGTCGCCGCCAGTTCCACCGCGTCAACATGCTGCGCACGATAAACATTAACACCGCCACCGGCCGCTGTGTTGGTTCTGTCCAAGCGTAATATCCATTGCTCAACACTGTTCAGTTTATTTGGCTGAGTGGTAATCGCAAGAATGGCATTTAAGCGTTCAATCTCCATGAACTGAATAATCCCCCCCCCTTCTTTACCTTCAGCACTGAATAATTTATTCAGCTCTTCAATCAGTTTTTTTGCTTCCACACTTTGTAACGGGAACAACCCAAATGAACGCCCTTTCATCATGTCGATATCAAAAGTGTTTACAATATCCATTGCACGATGCAGCTCTGTAGCCGTCCCGGAAAGCATCAACAGGTTTCTTTGCTTGTCCGCATGAAGAATGGTTTTTTCATGGAGCAATGGCTTAATGATGTCCAATAATTCAGTCACTGCCACATTTTTGACGGGTACGACCTTGATTTGATGCCCTGCACGAACCGTACGTCTGGCAGAGCCTGCAAAATAGCTGGATGCAATTGCTTCAGATGCCGGCTTGATCTGAAATAAACCATCGCGATAGGTTAATGCGGCATTATTCAATTCCAACAACATTTCCAGCGTTGGCATAAGTTCTTGTTTACTTAATGGCTGAGTCGTTTGCAGCGTGACTTTACCTGCAACTTTTGGACTCAACACATAATTTTCATTCAAAATATCGGTCAGGATCACCTTGCTGACTTCACCCAGATCAGCATCATCAAAGTTAAGACTGTATTCTCCCTGACTTTTTTGAGTTGCTGGTCTGCGTCCCCCTGTATTACGGGTGAACTGGCCGCTGCCGGGAAAAATCTGCTTTTTAGTAGATTCTGCTAACGCTGATATATCATTGATATTACTTAATTCCTGATAAACCACGTCTGGCTTTTCTTCTTCCAGGGAGACTTCTTCCAACGGAATTTTTTCATGCAGTTCCGGCCCTATCAACTCACAGCCATTTAGACTGAGGCTAACAGCAATTGCAAAGGGACTAAATTTCTTAAGCATTCTCATTCTGGTTCTCAGGTTATAAATCTTCAGGCATATCCACTTCTGGGTCTGGCACAGGTAATGCCGCGGTTTTTCGTGCTTTTTTCTTCATATCCTGGCGGCGTTTAGCCGCCTGATTGGTTTTCCTGACGGATGGTTTTAATTGCTTGGGTTTTGGTTTTCGCAACATTAAGGTTTGTTTATTCCCGGATTGTTGCAGTACGACTCGGTCATACAGTATTTCCTCTAATGACCAGCCGGAAACATCTTCGCCTTCTTTTCTTTTTTCATATGTTTTATCAGCAGACCCTTTAACATCAAACAGCGCTGTTTTTTCATCCTTGACACTATATACGCCAAAAAGTTGAATATGATCAATTTTTGCCACTTCCTGCACCACCTCATCCTGAGCTTCAATTTCTACCGGCCTTCTACCTGTGATAAACAAAGGGCGTTCTATCATATCGGCATAAGATTCAACCGACTTCTTACTTTGTTCAAGCGTGGGCAAGCTGGTGTCTCCGGGTGTCGAACCAAGATCTGCATTCAACGACTGCTGCACATCTTTGTCTGCAGATTTTAACCACCACCACTCGGCAATCAGAATCACCGCCAGCACGCCACATACAGCGCCCAGCATTTTGATTACATTGTTATTCATCAACCGCCCTCATAAAACCGGATACCTGAAAGCTAAGGTTGATATTGTTACTGGGCATCATTTTGCGTGTTTTTCGCTGTCTTTTACCGCGGACAGGGCGCGCATCAAACTGCTCAACCAGCAAAACAGGCAAGGCACTCTCTATTTCATATAATACATTGCGAAGCACTTCGATATCACCCACCATGCGCACTTTCACTTTGACCTGTTCCGCTTTACCGGGGAGCACCTGGGTACTGGTTAATTGTCCTCCCGACTCGGAAATGGCTGATTTGATAATGCGCTGTAAATCAGCCGAAGCCAAAGCCACCGTCTCTCGGGTATTGAAATAATTTTGTTCCTGGTACTGTTGTTCAAGACTGGCCATATTTTTCAACACGCTGTCTTTGGCGTTAACAATCCGTTTGGCTCGTTGCAGGCGAAATGCCAATTCCTGCTTTTGCTCGTTATAGGCTAAGGCATTGCTAACCGCTGGAACAATCGCTAAAAACACCACCAGACATATCAGCACCCCTAATAACCCTAATGCCAACCAACGCTGTTTAGGCATATTATTCAGCATTCTGGGTTTCTCCTGTGGTGACACTGGCGCTGACCTGAAACCGTTCCATTCCTGTTCGCTTATCCTGCGTCAGAGGGGAGACGAATCGTGCATTACTGAACAAAGGGGAATCTTCCAGCACGCTGATCAAGGTAGATGCAGATGCAGATTGGCCTTGTATCTGTAAGCGTCCGTTGCGTAATTGAAAATGAGTTAACCAGGTGTCATCTTTGAGCAACACACTTAACTGGTTAATTAATTCAACCACGGATGGCGTACTGTTTTTAATATCCAGCAATTGCTGAGTCTGTTTCACAATCTCATCCATTTCCTGCTGTTTGGCCTGCACCAGTCGCGCATCTTTTTCTACGCTTCTTAGCTGTTCTCTTAATGTTTCTACCGCCTGTTTCTCATGCATTACCGGAAACAGAAAAATCATAATAAGCAAAATGACCGACAGTGCTGTTAATGACCATGTCGTTATCCGCTGAGACTTGTTCTTTTCAGGTCTGACCCAGTCGGGCAGCAAATTATAAACGTTGTAATCTTCCGCGTAATTATTAGGCGCTTTACTATAATCAACCACATCAGGAAACACCCCTATATCAAGAACGCCAGACTCCTTCAGGCTTTGATACATCGCATCCAGTAATTCTTTAGGTGTAACTACTAAAAGAATATTAATCTGGCCATTTGCTTCTTTGCCCAACTGTTTATAGTCAAAGTAAACCTGCTCCGGCTTAAAAGGGGTGAACCGGTTCATTTCAAAATTGATCACTTGTTGCAAATTTTCTTTGGCCGCAACGGGTAGAGAAATGGTTTTATAGATTGCCTGACCGGATTGTAATCGCAGGATATGACGGGCGTTCAAGATCTCCGGTTCTTGCTCGATCAGTTGCTGCAATCTGACCCCGCTGTTGTCATTTAAATCAATGTCACTGATCAGGCGGGTTGCACCGGCATCTAAGCGGTAGAGTTGCATGACATCGTCTTTAATACTGATGTAGATATTTCCAGAACGATCGAGTAGCTTTTGTCTTATATTTTCAGGCAGACACAGGCTTAGCTCTCGTCCCCACCACAGAAAAAAGCGCTTTATATCAAAGTCTATCGTACTATTCAGATCCATTTTGTTCTGTAATCAGATATGGGTTCATCTCGTCATCAAATAAAGAAGTACCGTAATGCATTTCATGCCAGTCAAGAATTTGAAACGGCAACCTTTGACGATTTTGCTCAGCCTGCTTCATCGTGACAATTATGCCACTCCCGACGTCCCCATCCAAACTGGCTTGCGCAATAACAGTATAGACGCCTGCGCCAGGCTCTTTGTTATTACTGCCCAACGCCTGAGTATCGGGAAAGGGCGGCGGTGAAAGCTGGAGCTCATTACTTTCTTTGCGTTGGGCCAGGTATTCATTCAACGCCTCATCATCCAGAGACGAAAGCACGCGCAAGACTTCTTTTGGCGCGACATCTAAAGACACGTCTTTTTGCCCTGAATAGACGGTTACCAGCGGACGCATACGTGCAAACACTTCTTCGTTCATACCCAGCACCATCTGCAGCTCTTCAAGTAGCTGGAAATTTTTATTTGCTGGAGAGTAACTCAACCCCGCCTCTGCATATTCATCCTTTTCAGCCCCATTCACCCGGACCAGGTCGTCCTCATCGCGCCAGTCTAAAATGGCGCTGACCAATGCCTGTTGCTGTTCCAGATCTGGCACTATTGCACTGCATAACGTGGTTAACAGGATTTCATCTGCTGCATTTAAATCGATCTTCCCGTTCTCTGCAAACAAACGTACCCGGATCTCTGCCTCGCCAAAGCGGATTTGATAAATACTGCCATCACCCCGCCAACGCTGTAGCTCGTCTTCCAGCAACAACATTTGCTGTACTACTGCCAGACCGGTTTCTGCCGCGGCCAGGCTGGCTGCGTTATTTTTGATCGTACTGATGGCACTGATTTCTCTACGCATGGTCAACGAAAAACTGCCTGCCATAATGGTTAACAGCGTCAACACCCATATGACAATAACCAACGCAAAGCCTTTTTCAGTTGATCTCAAAATGGCAGCCCCGACGCTTCATCCTGGCTGTCTGTCAGTCTTAATGGAATCACCATCTCTGGCCAGTAGCTTTCATCCTGCAAGGTAATTTTGATTTTAACCAGGGCCGGTAACTTATCCTGTCCCTGCCAGCTGTTCAACCAGACGCCTGCGCTATCCGGATCTTCCACGGCCAGATATTGCAGCTCAAATTCTTCCACATTTTCCAGCAGGGTGACTTCATCGTCAGTCCATTCTTCACCTTCCGCCAATGGGTAAAAGGGTCTGACTGACACTTTTATTGCATGCTTGCCAAAATCATCATGCTTTAAGCTAAACAACTGAAACCCCTTACGTTCAGCACTGGCCGGAAAGGTGGAGACAAATTGTATGTGCTGACGCTCGCCCTGAAACGAAAAGCTTTCATCGTCACTGGAAAAGCGATCCCATAAGGGTTTGGCAGAAGGTAAGTGACGTTTAAAAAACTGGTAAACGACAGCCTTCTCATTCACGTCAGCGATCTTCTTTTCGCCTCTGTCCCAGCTTTCCGCACCGACACGTAAACTACTGAACAGCAATACCACCATAATGGCCAGCAAGGTCATCGCCAGCATCACTTCCAGCAGGGTAAATGCCACCATACGTCTTCTTGAAATCACTGCACAAACCCTGTTTTTACCCGCGTCAACTCGATGCGGCGTTGCCTTTCTTCATCTTCGCCCCAGCTAACAACCACATCAACCTGCATGAGTCCCAATGTAGTACCTTCCACCAGCTCGGGCAATTGCTCCACACTGACCTGCCATTGATATTTAGCGTCCTCAACCCCGCTGTCTTCGCCTTCGGTCAGCGGCGTTTCAACACCGGTACTGGCCATTAACGATTCTGCGATCTGTGTCGCCACTGTATATTCTTCAGCCAGTGCCGCGGTATGCACGCCTGATGAGAAAATTCTCAACACGATGCCCAAGGCGATACCCATGATGCTGAACGCCACCAGAATTTCCAGCAATGAAAAGCCGCGACTACCTTTCATTCCTGCTCTGGTTTTAATGAGACCTGACCACTTAGCCAGTTGATATTGATTTCTTCGGCCAGCTCACCCCATTCCAGCGTAATACGTCCTCCGCTGGACGAGCCATCGGGATAAAACCGGATTTTGCCGACTTCATTTTCGTCCAGCTCATCCTGCGCAATCACCATGGTGACCTCCATATCCTTATCCAGATGGAATACTTTATCCCGGTTGCTGACCGTGTATTGGTTTTCCGCAAGGTCAATTGCAACCACGGTTTCCTTACGCGAAATCAGTGCCTGGCCACGCGCGTAACGCAATGCCGACAGCATATCCCTGACCGACGCTTTCATCTGCGATGTCTGGTTACCCGTCGCGATATTGATGCCCACGGCTGCAAAGCCAATCACCACAATAAACAGCACCAGTGCCAGCTCGATCAGGGAAAAGCCGCGTGCAGAGCGCATTCTTATTCCCAGCTGTTTATATCCTGGTCTTCGCCTTCACCACCTGCCTTGGCATCTGCACCATAGCTGTACAAATCAAAGTTGCCATGTTCACCAGGTGACTTGTAATGGTAGGCTTCTGCCCAGGGGTCTTGAGGCACTCTGGTTTTGCGTAAGTAAGGTCCGTTCCAACGTTTGCTGTCGGCCGGTTTTTCAACCAGTGCGACCAGTCCTTGATCCGACGTTGGATATTTGCCAACATCCAGTTTGTACATATCCAGCGCGGCGGACAGGTCTTCAATCTGTACCTTGGCCGCTTTGCTTTTTGAGGCGCCCATGTGTTTCATCACCTGCGGGCCGACAATCCCGGCCAACAGGGCAATAATGCCTAAAACAACCAGTAACTCAAGCAGGGTAAAGCCCTGCTGCCTCATTTGCGATACTACTTTCATGCGTGTTTTCTCCTCAAAATGCTAAATCATTTACGCTTAGAATGGCTAATAATATGGATACGATAATGCCGGCAATCATTAACCCCAGTGATATGATCAGAGCCGGTTCAAGCAGGGCCAGCATACGTTGAATCGCTGTACGTAATTGTTTGTCGTAAATCACTGCGATGCGCAACAGCATTTCTTCCAGCTTGCCGGTTTCTTCCCCCATTTTGATCATTTGTATGGCCAGCTTGGGGAAGTTTTCACTCTCTTCCAATACAGCCGACATGCTTTTGCCCTGTTTGAGATTTTCTTCAGCCTCAGCCATGAGCTCTGCTAGCTGGCTGTTGCCAACGGTTTCTCGCACGATACCCAATGCTTTGAGAATGGATACGCCATTACCTAATAAGGTTCCCAGGGTGCGACTTAAACTTGCGGTTTCCATATTCAGAATAATCTCACCAAATAATGGCAATTTTAAAAACCGTGCATCCCACACCTTGCGCTTGACCGGATCAGCCAGTTGCGTCTGCATATAGCTGCTGACCGCTATGACCGTCAATAACATCACCCACCAATAGCTTTGCAAAAATTCCGCCAGTCCAACAACAATCTGGGTAGGCACCGGCAAAGCCTGGCCAGCACTTTCAAACATCTCGGTAAACTGCGGCACAACAAAGATCAACATGACAAATAATGAAGCCAGCGACATCACCAGCAATATGGCCGGATAAATCAATGCCGTCGTCACCGTATCTTTCAATTCCTGTGAGCTTTCCAGATATTCTGACAACCGGCGCAACACATCGCCCAGATTCCCGCCCATTTCCCCCGCGCGAATCATATTCAGGTAAAAGCGGGAAAACACGCCACTTTGTGCTTCCAGAGCATCTGCCAGTGAAGCTCCACCTTTCACTTTATCCAACACCTGGTTGATCAGTTTACTCAACTTATCATTATCTTCCACCAACTGAATCAACACCTGCAACGAGCGATCCAGAGGCAATCCGGAATCCAACAATGTCGCCAGCTCTCCAGTGAGCAACGCAATTTCTTTTCCTGACAGCCGTACGCCCATATTGCCCATGGGGATGCCCAAAAAAGTTTTGGGTTTGGAGGTTTCAATTTTGACCGGGATAAAGCCTTGCGCTTGCAATTCCAGCAATACAGCCTGTTCATCGACGGCATTACTGATCCCTTCCTCTGTTTCTCCGCGGCTGTTAACCGCCTTGTATGAAAACAAGGCCATGTCAGGATTCCGAGGTTACACGCATGACTTCATCGAGCGTAGTCACACCCTCTATGGCTTTCAACAAACCGTCATCATACATGGTCAGCATGCCTTCCTTGATAGCCTGCAACTCGATTGCTGCCGCTTCTTCATGATTCATAATCTGTTTACGGATACTCTCTGACATTGGCAAAAACTCAATAATCGCCTGGCGTCCCCGGTATCCGATGCCCCCACAGTGATCGCAGCCCTTGGCTTGATATAACTGGATATCTTGCATATCACTGAGTTGCTTTTGATTGACCTCAATTTTTACGGCCTCCGGTGCTGGATAGGCCTGTTTGCAATGATCGCACAACTTTCTGACCAGCCGCTGAGCAAGAATACCGTTGACAGTGGAGCTTAATAAATATTCTTCCAGCCCCATATCCAGCAAACGCGTAACGCCGCCCGCGGCATCATTGGTGTGCAACGTGGATAACACCAGGTGACCGGTTAATGCTGATTGCACCGCAATTTTGGCGGTTTCCAGATCACGCATTTCTCCAATCATGATGACATCCGGGTCTTGCCGCACGATCGAGCGCAAGGCGGCGGAAAAATTCAATCCAATTTGCGGTTTGGCCTGAATCTGGTTGACGCCTTCCAGTTGATATTCAACCGGGTCTTCGACGGTAATAATTTTACGTTCCGAAGTATTGAGTTGTTTTAATGCGGTATAGAGCGTGGTTGATTTACCGCTGCCTGTCGGCCCGGTAATCAAGATAATGCCATGCGGCTGAGACAGTACATTGATAAAGCGTTGCGCCTGCGTGCCGGTCAAGCCTAGCGAGGCAAAATCCAGCACCACATTTTCCTTGTCCAGCAAACGGATCACCGCGCTTTCTCCATACATTGTCGGAATGGTGGACACCCGCAGATCAAGCTCCTTGCCCAGCATTTGAATCTTGATACGTCCATCCTGCGGTAAACGTCGCTCGGCAATATTCAGCTTGGCCATGATTTTTATCCGCGACAGAACCGCAGCCGTCGATGATACCGGAGGAGAATCAATGTCCTGCAGCACACCATCAATTCTCAGGCGAACTTTTAGCGACATTTCAAACGGTTCAACATGAATATCCGATGCGCGCAGCTCAACCGCTTTTTGCATAATCAAATTCACCATTTTGATGACGGGCGCTTCACTGGCCAGATCTTTCAGATGCTCCAGGTCTTCAGAGTCGACTTCATCACTGTCCAGGTGATCCAGCAATTTGTCCATTTGCGACTTGCCGTCACCATATTGGGTCTCCAGTGCAGCATCAATATCCCCCATTAAACCAATCTTGATGTCGATATCTTTGCCGGTTGCCAGTTTTAATGCCTGTACGATGTATTCATCCTGAGGATCCATCACCGCGACAGAAAACCGGTCATCATCGGTATTCAAACCAATGACGTGGTGCTGTTTAAGGAAACGAAAAGGAATGCTCTCTGGAAGCGGGGTTTGCAGGGGGTATTGCGAGGATTCAACCTTGTCCAGCTGAAAACTGCTGGCGAAATTGTCAGCCACATCATTTTCTGTACACAACCCGAGCTTTACCAGCAATTCTGGAATGGAATCCGCCATTGTCGAGCGTTGCATGCGTCTGACTTTGCTAAGATCATTATCTGACAGTTTTTCCTGCTGCTTTAACACGGCCAGAAAATCAGCATATTTCTCTTCTTGCTCAATTAGCTTATCCATTAGAATTCCCAGTCATTTTATGGCAACAGTGATTGTGCCAGTTCTATGATTGCATTTTCATTAATTTGTGAAATCGAAAAATCATTCTTATCAAGTTTATACGGATTTACCTGACTCGGTGACTTTAATACTTTATTTATGTCAGTTTGATAAACACGACTGACCGGCGTAGGCCCAAACAGCGTAATAGACGGCCGATTCATTGCCCAGGCCATGTGAGTCGGCCCCGTGTCATTACCAATTATCAAAGATGCCTGACTGATGACAGCCTTTAATTCATTTAAGTTCAACCGGGGCAACAGGCTTGCCTGACCCTCACTGCGCTCGACTATCCATTGTGCGTCCTGCTTTTCCTGTTCACTGCCCCAGGCGATGAGCGCTGACCGTCCGATCCCCTGAATCACTTTCAGGTATTGTTGTTTAGGATAGTTTCGGCTTGGCCAGGTCGAGCCAATAAAATATAAGGAGGTGTCTTTTTCATTCTGCGGGGTGGCATGCTCTGAATTGCCATCCACGTGATAATGCAAGAAGGCTTTCTTGTTAAGTATCTGGTCGCGCGTAACCGTAACGCCCATAGGCTCGGTTATCACCTTGACATTACGATCAATGGTATTTGCATCATAGGGACTGTGAACAGTTTGCCGGTACAACCAGCTGGCTGGCTTTTCTCGAATCGATTGCCGATCAAATCCGACAGTATTCCGGGCTAACATACGACTGACCAGCGATGACTTTATCAGACCCTGGGCATCTATGACTACATCATAATTCTTTGCAGCATATTGCCGGATTTTGTTCCATTCAGCGACGACATTGGCCTTGTTTTGTTTAAGAGATTTTATGTTGACAGGGCAGATTCGTTGAATGTCAGGATTGTGTTTCAACACTTCAGCAAAACGCTCCTCCACGAACCAATCAATCGTGATTTCAGGTCGCGCTTGTCTGATAAATTGTAAAGCCACCATAGCATGGACGATATCGCCAAGCGCGGACAGCTTTACAATGGCCAGTTTCATGATTTGATTAAATCTACTACTTGAGCAGGAGAAATATCCGTCAAACAGCGGGTGTGGCCCAGTGGACATTCCCGTTTAAAACAAGGAGAACAATCAAGTTGCAAATCGATGATGCGAGCCTGTTCGTTCAATGGTGGGGTGAAACCGGGGTCAGAGGAGCCATAAATAGCGATCAATGATTTATCCAGGGCCGCCGCCACATGCATCAACCCGGAATCGTTACTGACCACTTGGTCAGCCAGAGACATAATATCAACCGCTTCTGCCAGCGTAGTCTTGCCACTGAAATCCATGCAGCGATCTCCACTCAACCGATTAATTTCGGCGGCGATTTTTTGGTCTTTTGCTGAACCCAGCAGGACAACCTGCCATCCTTCATTGTGTTTTGTCTTTGCAACGTCAGCAAAGTGCGCGGCCGGCCAGCATTTTGCCGGTCCATATTCGGCGCCCGGACAGAGGATCAATATTTTTTGCCGGCGGTTAATTGAATACTTTTCTGTAACTTCTGCCTGTTGGTCTGCTTGTATCTGGACGTGAGGAGATTGATATTTCACCTCGCCATCATGTTGCTTTGGCAACGCGAGGTTTACAAAACGCTGCACCGTCATCGTTACCTGTTTTTTATCCAGTTTACGCCAGTCATTTAACAGGCCGTAACGCAATTCTCCAAGGTAACCTGTTCTACGTGGAATATCTGCAAAATAAGGCAACAGTGCTGATTTCCAGGAATTGGGCAGGACTATTGCCCAATCATACTGATGTGCTTTTAATGACTTGCCCTGTTCTTTACGAGCAGAAAAGGCAAATTCACCATGTTTGAACGGTAAAGAAATCGGTTGATTCACTTGAGGCATTCTTGCCAGCAATGGAAAAGACCACTCCGGCGCCAACACATCAATGATGCAGTCAGGTTCATCCTGTTTTAACTGCATCATCAGACTTTGTGCCATCACCATATCGCCAACCCAGGATGGGCCAACGATCAGAATTTTTTTGCCTATGTCTGTCACCTGAGTTTATTTAACCAGGCTCAACCATTCCAGATGATCATCACGACGTCCGTGCACATAATCAAAATACAGTGCCTGCAATTTTTCGGTAATGGGTCCACGATTGCCACTGCCTATGGTTCTTCCATCGAGCTCACGTATGGGCGTCACTTCTGCCGCAGAGCCCGTGAAGAAAGCTTCATCCGCGATATACACTTCATCGCGGGAGATACGTTTTTCCTGAACGGTATATCCTTGTTCTTCCGCAATTGTCATGATCGTATCACGGGTAATACCTTCCAGCGCCGAGGTCACCTCAGGTGTGTAAATTTTACCGTTTCTGACGATAAACAGGTTTTCGCCACTGCCTTCTGCCGCATAACCTTCGTGATCAAGCAACAGGGCCTCGTCATAGCCGGTTTCCAGGGCTTCCTGTAACGCAAGGATAGAATTAATGTAATTGCCATTTGCCTTGGCTTTGCACATGGTACTGTTCACATGGTTACGGGTGTAGGATGAGGTGCGGATGCGAATGCCTTTTTCCATGTTTTCCGCCCCCAGATAGGCCCCCCATTCCCAAGCTGCCACCATCACGTGGACTTTCAAATTATCTGCACGCAATCCCATGCCTTCAGATCCATAAAAGCACATGCTGCGGATATAGGCACTGTCCAGACTATTCTTGGCTATCGCATCCCTGTGTGCCTGATTGATGACGTCTTTTTCAAACGGGATGTCCATCCTGAGGATATGTGCTGACCGATACAAGCGATCAGTATGTTCCTGCAACTTGAAAATAGCAGTCCCCTGTTCAGCATGGTAGGCACGCAGACCTTCGAACACGCCCGCCCCATAATGTAAAGTATGGGTTAGTATATGTACTTTGGCTTCACGCCATTCTACCCATTCACCATCCAGCCAGATCCAGCCGTCTCTATCATCCATCGTCATCATTGTTTAATAACCTGTCTATCTTATTGTCTTTAATTACGTGATTACTCCATTAATTCACGCCATATTTGTTTTACTTGTTCGCGTTCTTCAACAAACGCACTTATATCTGCTTGTGCAGAAAGCTCCTGCAGTACCCGATGATGTCCGAAATCTCTATATTGGCAAAAAGCGTTTTTGAGATTTTCTGCTTGCTCTACACCAAACCTTCCATCTGATGCCAACTGGTTCAGAATCCTGACGTTATCAGTATAGTGGGTCAAATCGGGATTTTCGACCGCATGAGCTAAAACCAGAAATTGTACTATAAACTCAATATCTGCAATACCACCATGACTTTGTTTAAGATGAAATATTTCGGGGTCTTTGGGGGCGAGGTTGTCTCTCATTTTCTCCCGCATATCCCTGACTTCTTTTTTTAGCGCCTCCTTGTCACGCCGAATCGATAAAACCCGACGCCGGATTTGCTCAAACTCCTGCCGCATTCCTTCATCACCAGCAACAAAACGAGCACGCAATAAGGCCTGATGTTCCCATGTCCAGGCATCATTTTGAAGATAGGGCTCGTAAGCATTCATATTGGTTACCAGCAAGCCTGAATCTCCACTGGGACGTAATCTTAAATCTACTTCATATAGCACGCCTGATAGCATACGCGTATCGAGAAAATGCCTGATTTTTTGTCCTAATCGCAAATAGAACTGACTGCAACTGACGCTTTTAGTGCCATCCGTCATCGCTTGGGTATCAGCACATTGGTACAAAAACACCATATCAAGATCTGAACCGTAGCCTAGCTCAATACCTCCCAGTTTCCCCAGGCCAAGAATAGCGAATCCTTTAGCGTGCCGACTTGTGTCTGGAGGATTTCCATGCTTCGCAGTCAGCATTTGCCAAGCACTATCAACAACCTGTTGCAAAATGACTTCGGCAGTCAACGTCAAATAATCACTGACCACCATGACCGGAATCACACCCATAATATCTGCTGCAGCAACGCGTAATACATTTTGGTGTTTGAATTGACGCAATTTATGCATCAATTGTTCTTCATCCTGCTGATCAATCGCACTCATTTCATGTTGAAGCAATTCGACCAACCCATCTCGCCCTAGTGGCTCATACAAGGAATGCGCATCCAACAGCTCATCTAGCAACACCGGGTCGGATGCAAAATATTTACAAATCCAGGGGCTTGCCTGGGTTAACGTCACCAGTTGGTTTAATGCTCCCGGGTTTTCCTCCAGCAATGATAGATATACACTACGACCGGCTATTTTTTCAAACAGGTCTAGCAGTTGATACAGCGTATTATCTTTATGCTCTGTTGCAGCCATTGTTTCAATTACTTTAGGCATCAGCCTGTCCAACACGGCGGCCCCTTTCGGCGTCAGTTTTTTTACCGCAACACTATCTCTCAATCCAGTAATACGGCTTAATGTTTTTTCTGCCCCAAGATACTTGTAGAATGCCAATATTTTGAGTGCTTGGTCTTGATTTACTGAATCCAGCCACAGTTGTTGTGCTCCGATTGATTTTTGCTCTTCATCCGTCAACGAAAACACTTTTTCAAATACGGTATGCACTTCGCTTCTTACTTGATTAAGTTGCGCATAAAATGCCTCCCATTCTTCAAAGCCCATAGAATAAGCCAGACTGGCTCGGGCTTCTGCGCAGTTTGGCAAGTCGTGTGTTTGCTCATCCTTGTATTGCTGAATATGATTTTCTACTCTACGCAAGTATTGATAACCGGTTTTCAGGTTATCAACATCATTACCTTCCATTAATCTATTCTTTTTTAACAATTCTAATACCGCAACGATTTCTCGCCGTTGCAGGCTTTTTTCACATCCGCCACGTATTAACTGAAATGCTTGGCCGATAAATTCAATTTCCCGGATGCCTCCAGGCCCAAGTTTGACATTATCAAGCCGGTCTTTACGTAGTAACTCCTGGGTAATCATTACTTTGATTTTGCGTAATTCCTCAAATGCACCGTAGTCCAGGTAACGACGATAAACAAATGGCTTTATCATCGCCATAAGCAATTCACCATTATGATAATCGCCCGCAACTTGTCTGGCTTTAATCATGGCATAACGCTCCCATTCCCTTGCCTGCGTCATATAATAGTTTTCCAGGCCGTCAAAATTCATAACCAATGGCCCACTATCACCAAATGGTCTCAGCCGTGTATCCGTTCTAAATACAAAGCCGTCAACGGTAATTTCATCAAGGGCTTTAACTAATTTCTGACAGATTTTGGTAAAAAATTCTCCGTGACTTGTGTGCTTAGCGTCATTCAGCTCACCTTCTTCTTTAAACGCAAAGATTAAATCAATATCAGACGAATAATTCAGCTCCCACGCTCCAAGTTTGCCCATGCCAAGGATAACCAGATTGATTGGTTGACCTTCGCTATCTACAGGCACACCTTTTCGTTGACAAGCTTGTTGAAAAAAATAGTCAAGGGTAAATTGAATGCATACTTCGGCTAATTCGGTTACATCGCGGAGCGTTTCATCAAGATCCGCCCAACCCGCAAGATCTCTCCAGGCAATACGCACCATTTCTCGACGCCGAAACAAACGAAGAGCTTGCATCAACTGCGTATCTTCTTCGATTTTGAGTTCGTTTAAAGTGCGCATATAAGTCACACGCCTGACGGAAGAAACCAAATCCCCAGTTTCTATTAATTCGTGTAATAAACCGGGTTGATGCAAAATTTTTTCTCGGACAAACTGGCTGCATGCACAGACCTTAACTAATGATTCTTTGATGTCACTCTGCTGTAAGAGCGTGTGAAATACATCAGGTTTCTCTAGACAGGCATCATTAAGTGATTGGAGAGAGTCTTGCAAAACGTCAGGCAGACGGCCTATCAGTGCTTGAATATCTGAAAGTGCTTCCATTTTGTTGTGCTTATTTGCCATGGACAGCCGAGCTTAACAAATAATGTGCTCGTGCCGCTATACTGCAGGCATAAAAAAACCCGTAAGGTGTGTA
>SPJS01000037.1 GCA_006844705.1 Methylococcaceae bacterium
TGAAAAACTGCCACAAACACGCATGCATTGATACATCTCTTACAACACCAATGAAGGTTTAACCGCATGCTATTCGCAGCGTCATTCTCAACACTTATGCCCGCGTTGACCCCGAGTTAAAGCGACGCTCTGTCATGTTGGGCGGCAAAATCATTGCGTGCGCCTAACGGCACTATGCCCGTGGGGTTAATAGTTTTGTGGCTGGCATAATAATGCGTTTTCGTATATTCACTGTCCCAGGTTTCCTGTACTCCATCGACCTGATAAAGCTCGCGGACATAATGGGTAATATGATGAAATTCAATGAGTCTCTGCCGGTTGCATTTAAAGTGACCATGATAAACATCATCAAAGCGCAGTAAGGTGGTAAATAGCCTCCAATCCGCCTCTGTAATGGTGTCGCCCACTAAATAGCGGTGGCTCGATAGATGATTTTCCAGCCAATCCAGTGCGGCGAAAAGTTCGTGATAGGCTTGTTCGTAAGCGGCTTGCTCGGTAGCAAATCCCACACGGTAAACACCGTTGTTGATTTGCGCGTACACACGTTGATTGATCGCATCGATTTCACTACGCAGAGCCTGTGGGTAATAATCATCCTGGTTGCCCGTCAACGCATTAAAAGCGTTGTTAAATATGCGAATGATATCAG
>SPJS01000195.1 GCA_006844705.1 Methylococcaceae bacterium
CGTTGTACCTGACAGACAATACTTCGCCGGCAGAAATCAAAAAAGTGGCTGAATCCGAACATGTCTATGCACTAAAACTATACCCGGCAGGTGCCACAACAAATTCTGATGCCGGGGTTTCCGAAGTCACCAGGGTTTATCCAGTGCTTGCCGCAATGGAAAAATTTGATGTGCCCTTACTGATTCATGGTGAAGTGACGGCCAGTGAATACGATATTTTTGACCGGGAAAAACTGTTTTTAGAACAACAACTAAGCGAGATTGTTAAGAACTTTCCCAACCTGCGCATCGTGCTTGAGCATCTGACCACGAAAGAAGCCGTAGACTTCGTCCAAGACGCTACAGACAAGGTCGGCGCCACCATCACGCCGCAACATTTGCTATACAATCGAAATACCCTGTTAGCCGGCGGCATCAAACCACATTATTATTGCCTGCCGATTTTAAAACGGGAAGAACACCGCCAGGCACTAGTTAAAGCCGCCACCAGCGGCAACCCCAAGTTCTTTCTCGGCACCGACAGCGCACCTCACCAAACTCACGCCAAAGAAAGTGCCTGTGGCTGCGCCGGTTGCTTTAGCGCCCATGCTGCGATTGAGTTATACGCTGAAGCCTTTGAAAAGGAAAATGCACTGGATAAACTGG
>SPJS01000193.1 GCA_006844705.1 Methylococcaceae bacterium
GGGCAAATACCCTGGCCAGCGGGGTGGTAATGGTCGTAAAGCTGGGGTCATAACTGAAATCCTGGTAGATGCGCCGGGTGAGGTCTTCGGCGACATTGATCACTGACCAGCCGGTCTGAAAAGAAGCAGCGGCATAATCACGAATTTCCGGAAGATTCGGGATCATCTCGGAATGCAGGCTGAGCAGGTGTAATTGCAGGAAGTCATCAATGTTGGACGTGGCCGGGTTAAGTGGGTCATGCAGGCGGGTTACCAGGTTTTCCCAGCTGTCCTGCAGCGGCATGCTGATTTGTTTACTGCTGTCTGCCACGTCTACTTCACTGTAAGCGGTGACCGTGAGTTGCTCATGGGCTTGCTGCAATTCAAAAAATACAATCCGGTTGCCAAAAAAATCCAGTCGTTCCTGTAGATTGGCCGCTTGTGGCGTAATCTCCAGTTTACTGCTCAGGCATTGCTGGCCGTTAAAACTTCGCGGCAGCAGACGGGCTTCGCTGTGACACACGCTGACAGCCTGACTGTATTGATATTGGGTAGTGTGGGTGATTTTGTATTTCACAATGTTGGCTCGCGCGAGGTGGGAGACAGCTGGTGGGTTTCGGTGATGTGGTTGAAATAATTATGGGCAATGGCTTCTGACATTTC
>SPJS01000034.1 GCA_006844705.1 Methylococcaceae bacterium
AATGACGGGTGACAAAAAAGGAAAACAGACATTCGATGATGATGATAAACAGCAGAACCGGAATGATCAGCCGCAGAACAATGGTTGATTTTAAACTGCTAAACCTAGTCATCCTGCTTTTCTTCCAGCAGATAGCCCAAGCCTCGAATGGTGCGGATTGAGGCGCCGTAGGGAGAAATATGTTTACGAATGCGGTGAATGTAAACTTCAATTGCATTGTCAGCCAGCATATCACCACTGGAGGACAGTTGTTGGGCAATGCGATCCTTACTGACCACCTTGCCGTGCTGCAGTATTAGTAATTCCAGCACGGCCATTTCCCGCGCTGAAATGGCGAGCAATTCGTCATTGACCTTGATCTGTCCGTTGCTGGTATCCAGCCGTAAATCCCCCACGCTAATGGATGTGTTAAATCCACCATAACAACGGCGGATCAACGCCTGTACTCGGGCTTCCAGTTCTTTCAATTCAAATGGCTTGGTCATGTAATCGTCTGCACCCTGGCTGATGCCTTCAATACGTTCGTTCATGCTGTCACGTGCGGTCAGAATGAGAATAGGCAAAGAAAGTTGTTGTCTGCGCAGTTTTTTCAGCAGTATCAGGCCATCCATGTCCGGCAAGCCGAGATCCAGAATAAGCA
>SPJS01000231.1 GCA_006844705.1 Methylococcaceae bacterium
CACAAATGGTCAACGCCAGCTGATGACCTTTGACTTCAAACAACGTCAGTGCATCGCCGTCGGCAAAATAACGGTGTTCATCAAACACGCCATAATTGGGCAGGGCCTGTTTGCGATACATCGACAATATTTTTCCATCCCGCAATACTGCTGCACTGTTGAACAACTGATCTCCTTGTTGCTCCGGAACGCCGAGGACGACATCAATCCCTTGCGTGCTTTCGGCGATGAATTGAACAGCCTGCTCGGCCAGTTGAATAAAGTCACGACGAAAAAGCAGGTCTTCCGGCGGATAACCGGTCACCGTTAACTCGGGAAAGACCACAACATCCGCCTGCAATGCATCACGCGCCATGCAGGCGGTGTTGATAATAAGGTGCTGGTTCGCTTGAATATCACCGACTGCGGGGTTGATTTGTGCCAGCGCAATGTTGACTGTCATGGGTGTAATGCTTCCAATTTTAAATTAAGGGCTATTATATCTTGGAGGTCAGTATTGATTCGAAATGAAGTCTATTTATTCAGCCATTGTCTTTCAAACCAACACCCTGGTTTTCTAGTGTGGCGCATAACTGCAACAATATAAATCGTGTGTTTGTTATTCTTGTTGATGACAGCAAATGGAAACTTGGCGAGTAC
>SPJS01000244.1 GCA_006844705.1 Methylococcaceae bacterium
GGATCGGTCGCCCTCACGCACCTTGCCCTCGGCTAGTACTTTTAAAGTTGTCAAAGTTAACTCCTTTCTGGATAATGTACAGGGGACTTGCACCCCATAAGATCATGCCCATGCCGGGCACACACAATCAGCTCAATCCGACCTCTACGGCGTTGCTCGTTTTGTGCTTTTCCGCTACGCTCGCACAAAACAATCAACTCCGTTCCGGCGGCTTAGCTGGGCGTTAAGCTGAACGCGCTACCGCGCGTCCAGCTTAACGGCTGGACTTGAGTTCCACTCGATCGACTTGATAGTCGGCTCGCTAACGCGTTCCGCCCAAACCAATGGGGTCAGACTCGATCGATATGCTATAATTCGCCAAACTATCAAAAAGAAGGCTCGGATTATGGCACGTCACCCCCGTTTTGTTATCCCCGGTCAACCGCAGCATGTAATTCAGCTTCGCCAGTTGATTATGAATTACAACATATAAATGCTTAAGTTGGTGTCCGGAAAAGTGTTGATACATCATTTGCCCGTGGTCGGCTGAGGAAAACGTTATGTGCTTAATACTCATATTTGAAATCAATGTTGAAATAACGTTGTTATAATTTAATCTTTCAAATATCTATTACTAGGTTTATAAAATGAGAATTCAAGAACTTTCAGTCTCAGAGCGTATTGTCTTAGCCGAAAAATTATGGGACAGCATTGTTGATGGAGATGAGTCAATAGCTCTCCCTGAAAAACAAAAAAATGAACTTGATCGTAGGTTACAAGCATTTCTCGATGATCAAGATGTTGGATCTTCATGGGCTGAAGTTAAAGAACGAATCATTAATAAGGTATGAATTATCTTCTTACCGTTCGGAGAGAAGCGGAGTTAGATATTAATAGCACTTTCGAATATTACGAAAACAAACGTGTAGGCTTAGGGCATGATTTCCTTCTTTGTATCGAGGAATGCATGTCAAAAATAGAACGAAACCCTATGCATTACAAAGTGATCTATAAAGAACTCAGACGTATTGCTGTTCGAAGGTTTCCGTATCGCATTTTGTATCTGGTTCAAAATAATTCAGTTATTGTTACCGCAGTTTTTCATGCAAGAAAAGATCCTCAGGCATGGCAAAATCGCACATAACTTATAAGCATTTTATCTAATCAAAGGGGTCATATATGGTCCGCCCCGTATTGCAAGAAAAATTTTGGTCGTAACATAAAGAAATAGAAAAATAGGGGACAGACCACGATTAAGTACATTTTCAGTGGTCTGTCCCCCATTTTCCAGAATGGGAGCAAGGTCGTAGAAAGCCATCTGGTGCAGCAGTTGCTTTGATTCAAATTGCTTTTCAACATTTAGAAATAATCTTGGAAGGCTATAATGGCTAACCATCGCATCAACATGGAAAAAATAAAGCTACGTTCGTTCCTCATTCCGCTTTATTTTTCCAAATATGAGTTCCCTTTAAAAAATTAGGATAGAAATATGTCAGATTGCATTACAACCTTTTTTGAAGCTTGGCAAATTGAGGAAGCTGAGACCCGGCTTGCTAAGATAAATAGTGCTGTGGCAGAAAGTATACAGTACGACGATCCTCGCACGCCTGAAACTTTAAATGGTATTGAAGCATTAAGTAACTATGTTGCCATGTTTAGTGCAAATGCTCCCGGTTGGTCAGCGAAAGTGGTTAAAAGCGATACCATCTCAAACGTTACCCGAGTCACTGTTGCTTTTGGCGGTACGGGCCCAGATGGTTCACAACAGGTTCAGCTCGGTCAATACTTTGTAGAAAAAGACGGAGACCTGGTCTCCCGTATGGTGGGGTTTGTTGGTACGGGTGAGCAGAATTGAATTTGCGTGTAGGTAATGCGCATAACACCTTGCTCCAGCCAACCGTTAACACGTCGGCTGGAGAAAGGTGTTAGGCTGTCAATTATACGATGAACGTCTCACTTCGAGAGATAACAGCGGAAACAGTTCGCAAAATTACGAGTTTGGTTGTAGCGCCAAGCCAAGAGCGCTTCGTTGCCAGCAACGCAATATCTCTCGCAGAGGCTTTGTTCTCACCAGAGGCATGGTATCGAGCGATCTATCTCGACGACGCCCCTGTTGGTTTTGTAATGCTCTACGATGAAACATTTCAATCACCGCCGCCGACCGAGCCGCAAATCGCTATTTGGCGCTTTATGGTCGATGCAAGATTCCAAGGCCAAGGAATAGGACGAGAGGCGCTGGAGCAGATCGTCGTTCACGCGCAATCAAAAAGGGTGTTCTCCTCGTTGCTCGTGTCTTATGTTCCTGGTTCGGGCAGCCCTGAAAGCTTCTACAAAAACTTCGGATTTCTGCCCACCGGTGAGATTGACGATGGAGAAATTGTACTTGAGCTCTCTTTTTGGCGTCGGTGATTTGCGACGGTATGCTCACCAGATCGTATCAATTAATTTACCAGCACGAAGATTTTCGTCAGCAGTTACCAATTGTGCATTGTGCACGATGGATGTGGCCGCAATGATTCTATCAGCGGGGTCGTTATTTATTTCAAAGTTTACAGAGAGTTCTGCAATTTCAGGTGAAATTGATTGAACAGAAATGTTTCTTGTTTGAAAAACAAATTTAAAAAATTAGCAGCTGATGAGTCTATTTCAAGCCGACGCTTTTTAATCAACATTGATATTTCCCATATTGAAATATCAGAAATAATTAAAGCATTGTGTTGATCTGCTTTTTCAATGGCAAGCGTGGCTTTTTTAGATAGCTTTGACGGTTCAAGTGCATCCCAAATAATTGCACATGAATCCATTACAATCATGATGATCCCTTCCATTCACAGTTGGTTGGGCTTGTTATGTCGCAAATTTTAGCTGTTGAAACCAGTGTTTTCAGTTTTTGTTTGGCTATTTCTTTCTGGTTCACAGGTGGTGTTATTGTTGCGAGCAATTTCCCATTGGAAGTCACAGAAAGCTGTTCGCCATCGCTGAAAATCTTGGAATCGGGGCGTCAGGGAAGAGAAGATGTTTAGTCCGCGATCGCGACCAGGGCACACTGTTTAGCCGTGGTGCGGACGCAGGACGAATCGTGGCCGCCGGAGGCATAAGCAGTCGGGTTAAGTTTTTGCCGCTTGCTTGGGCTGGGATGCATAAAACAAGCTTTCGTAAAAATAGCGACTCCGCGAAAGATGTGCATAATAATTTTGAGTAGGGTGTGAAGTATTCAGGCTCAGCTACGAAGGGTACAAACGTAAGCGTCTTCGAATATAAAGGTTATTTTGAATTGGCTTATCTCGGTTCCTGCTTACCCATAAATCTCTTTTAATCGGGTATCCCAACCAAGATTTATTTGCAGTCATTCCTTTTTGCAGGAATGACTGACTGAAACCAGGGAGAGCTCAACACAGTTGGTTATTGCGGATAACTGCTGAGACACTTATGGGCACCAGGAATTTGAGAACATGGCGGGTTAATCTTCAATAGTGGTGAGCTTCCCGGCTAACTTCGCGGAATAGATACCAAAACCGATACCGATAAGTAAAGAAACGGATATCAAGATCATCGGATTATCAAAAGAAACATCTGTCAATACGTCTTGAGACAGTTTATCTGGCGTTTGCAGTAAATACCCGAAGGTGGCTGAATAGCCAAGTACACTGGCCGGAATTGCAGCCAATGCAGGGATGTTAGAAGCCAGACACAGCACGACTACTGACAATGCAACGATTAATGCCGCTGTTAATGGAAATCCCAATAATGTGTCTGGCGAAATTTTGGTAATCAAAAAAGCTGCGTAGCATGCCAGGAAAACACCGAATATTCCGCAAATAGCTGTATTTTTTGCGGCATCATTATCTCCCCCCAGTGCAAAATAGGCTGCCCATGAGATCGTTGCCGCCCAGATGAGAAAAAAGCCACTTAATGGCCCTACCGCCAAAAAAGTAGCCAATCCTGCTAAACCACCAATGCTTACTGACAATGCAGTCGTACTGTTCATATCAAATCTCCTCGAATTATAAAAATAGCGCCTGAGAGCAGTCTCAATAATGCCAAGGACTGATCAGGTCAAAAATCAGGTGTTGTGGAAGGTTCTGCCGGATTGTAGATTATCATACTCCACACAAAACATCCTTATTGCCTTCTTTGTCAGAGCAAGATATCGGGGATCTAAAAATTAATCATAGGGTAACGGGGAATAGAATTTCCATCGCCACAGTAGAATTATCTATAATCCGGCAGTCTCCCAGCCTCTCAGTTTGATGTTTTTCATCATGCAATAAGCCCCATTTAAAGTTGTTGAAAATGCTTAACCGAATGTCGATACCCGGTGCGGTCACGCCTTCTCCACCGCCAAAACCGGGCAGGCTGTAGCGGGTGTTGGTTAGATTATCTATATTGAGACGAATCGCGGAGTCCTGCCAGGGTTTCCAGGTGGCAAACAGGTCGTGCAGGACATAGCCTTTCTGGGTATCGTTTTCATTACAGGAAGGCACCACAAAAATGCCGCCGGAACAGCCGGGTGCCGATGGTGACAAGCCGGTCAGCATAGGCTTCCAGCCGGTAACCGATTATGAATACTCCACCGGATAAAACCGTTGGTTTCAACTTACGGCTGAAAGCCGCTCATTTCGCCTAAATGCGATTACAGCACACTAAAATCATCATCAGGGTCATCTGGCTTCTGGTTTTTTTATACTCTTTCCATACTTCATCTGTCACGTTTCCGCTTGAAGCAACCCAATAACCTCTTGCCCACAAATGTTGGCCCCAATATTTTTTCTTCAGCTGCAGAAACTCTGTCAGCATCAGGTGCGAACTCTTTCATTTTTGAAACTGTACGGCCTTCGATACTGATAAACTCGGGGGTATACCTATTAACATATGCACATGATCCCTATTGATTTATCCGTATATTTTATCATTTCTTTGCTTCTTGCTATTTCTCTCAGTAACTCTCGGCATCTTATTCCTTCATCTCCAGCTAATACCGGATAACGATACTTCGTTACCCATACCAAGTGATATTTCAATCCCAAATCGTATGCCCATCATGTTTATAAGTCTGCATTTCATGCAGCATAACATTTATCCCTTGCCGCCTGAAGGCGTGGGATTTACGGATCCCCTATCGGGGACTTTAAAAAATATTTTCTGAGTCTGGCCAGGTTATAACCCGACAGCCTCTTAGTCCACCAACGTGGAGCAAGTTCTTGTTATTTAGTTAGAAAAGGCTGAATTCAATCTGTGCCGTAGTGAAGTCACGGATTCAGATTCAATATAAACAATGACAGATGTAATACATCCAAAGATGGCACCAGTTACGGGAATAATGGCCTGAGAGATGGAAAGGTGACTGATAGCTAAAGTGGCATGCTTTTGTTCAATTTACAACTCTGGGTGGTCAATGATTTATTCGGCTTTTCTCAGATTAATACGAATGGAGGAAGGGGCACTCGTCTTGTTGTCAATCTGCACTGTTTAGGTCATAAAAAAGAAGAGGGGAAGATTGTATGAGTTAAATTTCTATACAAGGTTAAATATTTATGCATTTTGCCGCTATCCTTGAACATAAAAGTAATATGTAACAGATTCATATGCGCTGCACGATTTTATTTATTCTACTTTCCATATTTTCACTCGTTGAGGCCGCTACTTTTCGTGCCCCTATGTCGGTATCACGTTGGGAGGTCCAGGCAGGTAAAACCCAATGCTGGCTCACTCATCAGATTGATGACATGCGTAGAGCCGGTTTTTTGCTAGAATCAGGCGAACCATTACAGTTTTTTCTGCATGAAGGCCATCAGCGTGGCGGTGTCGATAAAGCCAGTTTATTCGTCGACCCCGCGCCCTGGCAACATAAGTTAACCTATCAGCAGGAATATCAGGTTTTCTGGCGGCAACACGCATGGAATACCGGGAAGCTGGTTGTTTATGGGCACTCTGCCGAAGATGTTCTGGCGAGTCTGTCCAAAGGCCAGGAGCCGGTATTCAGTTTGCTTCGCGCTGACAAGGAAGCGCGGGTTGAAGTCTCTTCCATTCGTTTTTACGAGCCGTATCAGCAGTTTCGCGAATGTCGTCAGGCGTTGTTTCCATTTGGCAAAAGACAGCTTGAACATGGCCATTTATTTTTTAATTCACGTCAGTCGCGTTTATCTGAAGATATCAATCAGCGGCTGATAGTGTTATCAGCGTATTTGCAGGAAATGGGCGATAAAAAAGTGGCTATTGTGGATAAAACCCAACTGGGCAGCAAGCAAACGAGCTGGTTTAAAAAAAGGTCTGCTCAAATCAGAGATAAACTGGTAAAGCTGGGGATAAGCAAGGACAGGGTGCTGATCCCTCCCAAACCAGCAACAACGAAAGAGAACATTGTTCTGCAGGTGTTTGGTCCGGATGATTTGATGCAGTTTTATTATCGTAAAGGCAATACCCGGTTAACTCAGCGGGAAAAACAAAAGCTGGCGTTATTGGCAGAATATATCAAGCTGTACCGATCAAAAAGTAACGTAGTCATCTCAAGCCATACTGACAGTAAAGGGTCTCGTGCATCAAATCTAAAAGTGTCCAAAGCGCGAGGTGAAACCATAAAAAATTATTTGCATTCTCAAGGTGTAGATGAGACCAAGATACTGGTGAAGGCGTATGGAGAGTCGCGTCCGCTAAAAAGCAATCGTTTTCCAACTGGCCGGTCGCAAAATCGCAGAGCGATAATCAGTTTGGTGAATTGAATAAATAACCTGTAATTTACTGATTTTATATTATTATTTGCGGGGCCAATTCCGTTATAATAGGCCGGTTTTTAATCTGATCTTTTGGAAAGAATGGCGGAAATTAATAAAGTTGTATTGGCCTATTCGGGTGGTTTGGACACTTCAGTCATTTTGAGGTGGTTGCAGGAAGAATATTCTTGTGAAGTTGTTACATTTACAGCGGATATTGGCCAGGGTGAAGAAGTTGAGCCTGCACGCGCCAAAGCGCAAGCTGCAGGCATCAAGGAAATTTACATTGATGATTTGCGTGAGGACTTTGCGCGCGAATATATTTTCCCCATGTTCAGGGCAAATGCCATATACGAAGGCGAGTACCTGCTGGGTACATCTATCGCCCGTCCTTTGATAGCCAAACGGTTAATCGAAATTGCCAACGAAACCGGTGCAGAGGCCATTTCTCATGGTGCGACTGGAAAAGGCAATGACCAGGTCAGATTCGAGCTGGGAGCCTATGCATTGCGTCCCGATATCCATGTGATTGCACCTTGGCGTGAATGGGATTTGAATTCGCGTCAGAAGCTATTGGCTTATGCCGACAAGCATGGTATTCCGATTGAAATGAAAAAAGGCAAGGCATCGCCGTATTCTATGGATGCCAATTCCCTGCATATTTCGTATGAAGGTGGAATACTTGAAGATCCCTGGGCAGAGCCGGAAGAAGATATGTGGCGCTGGTCGGTGTCTCCTGAAAATGCTCCGGACACGCCGACCTATATCGAATTAAGCTTTCAACAAGGCGATATCACCGAAATTGACGGGGTGGCTCACACGCCAGCGGAAGTCATGGACAAATTAAATTCGGTCGCGGGTGCGAATGGCGTTGGGCGTCTTGATATTGTTGAAAACCGCTATGTGGGGATGAAATCCAGGGGATGTTACGAAACACCTGCCGGAACAGTCATGTTAAGAGCGCATCGTGCGATTGAATCGATTACGCTGGATAGAGAAGTCGCGCATTTAAAAGATGAGTTAATGCCGCGTTACGCCAGTTTGATTTATAACGGGTACTGGTGGAGTCCGGAACGGGAAATGTTGCAGCATATGATTGATGCATCCCAGGTCAGTGTAAACGGTAAAGTACGCGTAAAACTCTATAAAGGTAATGTTGATATTGTCGGTCGGGATTCCGCAACGAACAGTTTGTTTGATGAAGCCATTGCGACTTTTGAAGAGGATGAAGGTGCATATAATCAAAAAGATGCAGAAGGTTTTATTAAACTGAATGCACTGAGAATGCGTATTGCCGCGACAAAGAAATCTGGATAAACAAAGTAAATTAGCAAGAAAATCAGGAAAAATTCAGGACATTTTTTTATTTGTTTGTATAATTAAGGGTCAAAATTTTTCAGATAAATACAATTATAATAATTACGGATGGGCAAAAGTGATTACAACTCGGTGAATAATACGGAACGCAATGTCGTTCTGGTCAATTATGAGCCGCATCATCATGGATTAGTCAAAGCTAACAGGTTTTTGCTGGCGTTAGTTTCTGCGTTGATGTCTGTGGTGATTTTATTAGGATTGTTTTTGTTTTCCGGAAATAATGTACTTGATCAAGTTGCCACTCAGCAGAGGCAGTCGCAGAGCATGTCTGTGCAGAATCCTGCGTTGTCTGATGAGATCAATATTTTGAAAAGTCAATTAGTAGGGCTTATAAGTGGATCAATTGAAAGCAAGCTGCGTGTACTTGAGGAAAGTATCAAAATAGGCAGCACACAAGCCTCTCTTGGCACTATTGAAGATTTGAGAGGTGATGTCAAATTACTGCGCGGTTATTCCCAGCCCCCTGCAAAACAGGGTGATCAGCAATTAAATCAGCAACTGGTTGAAGAAATTACCAATCTGAAAAAATTGATTTATCTGGTGTTCGCTTCCTGCGGGTTAATGATCGCGGCCATTGCAAGCTTCTGGTTGCGAAGGCATTATCGATTGCCGAAAAGGACGATTCATTCATTTCTACACCACAAATAAAAAAGGCCGCAAATGCGGCCTTTTTTGTACCAAATAGTTTAGCTTATTTGCTTAAATATTCGAATACTGCTTCGATAGCTTCATCTTCAGAGTAGTCAGCTTTTTTTACAGGACCAACGGCCATGATAGCGTCAACCGCTTTTGGCATACCGTTACGGCCATTTTTAATAACTTCAGAAAATTTAGCTAAATCAAGGTCACCTGATTTGATCAAAGCTTTTAATTGAGGGTTAGAAGATATGTCGTGACATGCACCACAACCACGACCAAAAGCACGGTCATAGATTTTTTGGCCAACTTTAATTTTGTCAGCTGCAACAGCATGGCTTGAAAGAGCAACCAAAGCTACACCAGCTAAAAGACCTAAAGATTTTTTCATTGCGAACCTCGTCTATTGTTATTAAAACCTACCGAATTTGTTAAACCCGGATTACTAATTAAGCCCGTGAAGGATAGGCGATTTAAGTAAAAAATTCAATGTGTTTTACACAAAACTGAAACATGGTTTGAGCGTATTCTTCATCCAAAACATCAGTTTGGTTCTTAGTCTAACGAAACTAAATGAATTGGCGATTAATGAACTTATCTGCGTTTCCAACGTTGTAAAATACCGTTGGTCGCGATACTGTAGAATTTCTTGTCTTTTTTGACAAAGTGCACATCCAAAATTGTTGCAGCTGAAGGGCGCCATGCCTCTGATTTTTTGGCACGCCAGAATTTTTCCAATGTGCCGGCTGAGGGTTTCCACAGTTCTATGCGTTGAGAGATATGTCCCAGCAACAGGTACTTGTTGTTTTTGGAGAAAGCAGCAGAGGATAAGGTTATTCGAGAAGGGCCAATTTTTTTATGTACTTTTCCGTTTGCTAATGTCCACAGGCGGGTTTGACTGAGAGTGGCATTGGTCAGTGCATATTTGTCATTATGACTTAACGCGACGGTAGACAGTTTATTGTCATGTTGCCAGGTATATTGCAATTCACCGTCTGAAAGTTGCCATAATTTAGCGGAATAATCTTCTGAGCCGGTAATGGCAAAATTGCCTGAGTCAGAAATATCCACAGCCACAACCTTATCGTCGTGGGGAAAGGCAAATTTGGCAGCGCCGTATTCCAGGGCAAGATAAACCGCTTTATCTTCAAGCCCGACCAGGGCATATTGACCGTCTGGTGATATGCTGACCGAGAAAATATTGGGCAAGCTCCATACCGCTAATAAGACGCCATCTTCAATGCGCCACCAGGCGATACTGTCCCGTTCAACTGTGACCGCATATTTTTCATCTGCAGAAATATCACTACCTAAGATGCCATTGCTGGCGTCGGTATGTTGCCACCGATGTAGCAGGGATTTAGGCTTCAGCTGCCACAATTCTGCATATCCCGAAAGGGTGCCAATCAGAGCGTAATTGTCTGAAAGGGAGCCGGAATAAATGCCTGCTTCATCCAGCGCATAAGTTCGTTCCGGCTCATCCGTCATGTCGCAACCAGTAACGATGAAGATTGACAGAATACAGAACAAATAGATAGCTGTACGTTCAGCAAACATGTTTAACATTATTGTTTATTAAACCAATCAAGTTGTTGATGCAGGTTCACCACAGTGCCAATAATCACCAGCGTCGGAGGGCTGATCGTTTCATTATTAATGATGTCAGACATTGTTGCCAAGGTTCCGGTAAGTACCTTCTGGTTGTGTGTAGTTCCTTGCTGAATGACAGCGACAGGATGAGTTTCTGCGCATCCATGTTCAATTAATGACTGGCAGATATTACTGAGCCCAACCAGTCCCATGTAGATAACTATAGTCTGATTTGGACGGGCGAGTTGCTCCCAGTTTAAATTTATCGTGTCATCTTTCAAGTGACCGGTGACAAATGTACAGGATTGCGAATGATCACGATGGGTAAGGGGGATGCCGGCATAGGTGGCACAACCAGAAGCCGCGGTAATGCCGGGGACAACCTGAAACGGGATGCCTTGTTGCATCAGGGTTTCAATTTCTTCTCCGCCGCGTCCAAAGATAAAAGGGTCGCCTCCTTTTAAGCGAACGACGCGTTTCCCTTGCCGTGCAAGATCCGCCAGCAGTTGATTGATGGACGTTTGCGGCAGGCTGTGGTCGCTGCGTTTCTTACCCACATAAATTTTATCTGCATCACGACGGGTCAGTTCCAGAATGTCTTCAGAAACCAGATTATCGTAAAGAATTACATCACCTTGTTGCATTAAACGCAACGCACGGAATGTCAGTAAGTCTGCAGCACCGGGTCCAGCGCCGATTAAATAGACTTCACCTGATTGAACGGTGTCGGTATGCTTAAGCAGCTCCTCCAGTTGTTGTTCTGCGTCCTGTTGACGGCCTGCAAATACTTTTTCAGCAATACTGCCCTGCAGAACCTGCTCCCAAAAAATTCGCCGTTGTGGTGCTGGGTGGACTGACGCTTTTACTTTTTGCCTGTATTTGTCAGCCAGCGCAGCCAATTGGCCATAGGCCGGAGCGATCATGCTTTCAATCTTGCTGCGCAATAGCCTGGCCAATACAGGTGAAGCCCCGCCAGATGACACGGCAACAATGACCGGCGAGCGATCTATAATGGCAGGAAAAATGAAGTCACATAATTCCGGCGAGTCGACCACATTAATAGGAATATTGTGTTGTCTGGCGCAGTTTGCAACATGACTATTGGTTTGTTTGCATTGGGTTGCAGAAATCACCAGGTCATAGCCAGGTAAGTCGGTATCCTCAAAAACCTTTTCAATCAGTTCAATGTGTTGTTGCTGAAACAGAGCTTGAACATCCGTATTGATTTTGGGGGCGATGACAGTGACGTGGGTAGATGTTTTCAGCAATAATGTGACTTTCCTGAATGCGGTATCACCCGCGCCAACCACCAGACAGCGACGCTGTTTTAAATTAAAAAAAAGAGGAAAATAATCCATCCACTTTAAGAAGTCTTGTAAATTGAAAACAACAGTATTATAAACTGACTGTCTTTTATTTATTTAACACTATGATTGAATTTGATTTTGAAGTTGATGCTAGCGGACTAAATTGCCCGTTACCTTTACTAAGATTGAAAAAAGCGTTAACTGTTATCGATAGCGGTGCGGTTGTTAAAGTCATTACAACTGACCCTGCTGCACATCTTGATTTTGGTGTATTTACCGAGCAAGCCGGACATTTAATAGAAAGCGTGGTTAAAGAAAGTGAACAACAGATATTTTTTATCCGCAAAAAATAATCGTCAAATGCCGCGTTAATTTGAACCTGATTTTGGGGTTTGACGTGGTTTGTCACCAACCCTGATAATACTCAGCGCGGCATTTCGATTTGATTTTTTGTTTCCCAGATAAATTATCCTGTATTCAATAAAGCTTGTATTGGAATGACGTGTTTTCTCTGGTTGGGTTATCGCGTAATATGCGCCTGAGTTTGTCGTATTATGTTTATGATGACAAGCTGCAACACTAAAACAACGACTTCTAATGACTTCCTTTTGCTGGACGAATCGCACCGAGATCTCTTTTCAATTTTGTTCAATCGTTATTTGTTTCATTTGCTCTTGTAGTATTAGCTCAGCCTATCAACAGGATATCGGGTTTGAACGGCTCAAATCAGAAAAAAATGAGGCTTTGGCAACAGGGACAAATATACTCATTAATCAGATAGAAGCCAGCAGTGCGGATGACAATCAACCTGCAATCTATTTTCCCGATATTACGCACAGTGAGTTTGTTAACGTTACGTTTGTTGATAAAACCTCAAGCGGAACTCAGTCAACCTCCGGGCATGCAACTTCGATGGCACGGTATATGGTTGGGGAAACGCTATCCCAAACGCCTGGAATTAAAACAGTAAATAGTTATGAAACCCTGGACTGGCTAAACACAACCTTGTTTTCAGGTGCGGGTTCCAGGCCATTACAAAGCAATGAAAAGTTAGCTAATCATAGCTGGGTGGCGGTATTTGACGAAAATCCGATTACACTCGATATTTTTCAGCGACTTGACTGGATTATTGATCAGCATAACTTTATCCAGGTGGTGGGTTATATTGGTGATAAAAGCCCTGTGCTCTCTAGTGCATTTAATGTGATTGCTGTCAGAAATATATCGCCGCCGGTGGATACCGGTTCGGCAGGATTGAATGACATTTATACGGCGGGGCGCAGCTTGCCACATGTTGTTGTGCCAGTGTCGACGACCAGTGTGGCAACGGCAGTGGTCAGTTCGTCAGTCGCATTGATGATGGATCAAACCTTTCCTGCTGTTTTATCCGTTGAAGCTATCAAGGCGGTGTTAATGGCCGGTGCGATACGGCACACGGATAATACCGCTAATGGTGATATTAAAGATTATCGGCAAAGCGTCATTAATCAAACCGATAATGGGCTTGATAAACGGTTTGGCGCGGGTCAGTTAAATATCTATAACAGTTTTCAGATGATGGATAACGGTCGACAACAAGCTGTTGAGTCGGGGGGGAGTGATATCAAGGCATCCGGTTATGCCTATGTTGCGTCATTTGGGGGCCAGAATGGATCATTAACTGAGCACAATTATCCCTTTCAAACAGGGCCTCAGGGCGGAAAACTAGCTGTCAGCCTGGTGTGGAATTTAAACCTGAATGAAGATGGGGCCGGGGTGTTTAATCCAGTCCCGGTCTTATACAATTTCGATTTACAACTGGTCGATGTCACTGAACCACAGGAGGTGATTATTGCCCGTTCTGAAAGCATGCAAAACAATACTGAAAACCTGTGGCTGGATTTGTCCCCCGGGCGAAAATACCAGCTACGGGTTTTGAGCAAGGAAGCTAAAGTCATTGAATGGGATTATGCGCTTGCCTGGCGGATTGAACGTCCGGAAGTTCTTGCCGTTCCCATCGCCAATTCAGTTCAAATATTGCTTGCAGCCAGTTTGTATCTGATCTTGTTCATAGGCAAAAGAGTAACAGGGCGTTGAAAAACTATTGAGCGTGCCAAGTTGGTGTTAAAAAATGATTCAAAATGCTCATTTACCCCATGTAAACTGCACTTTTCATCCTTATTGATGTCTTTTAACGGCGCTCAAAACGTTTTTCAACACACTGTTAATGGCGTAATGGCAGGCCGGAGCGCTCAGTCAAGCGAGCGGCACTGTCCATCACGTGAAAAATGACATTTTGTTCCAGAGTGCCACGAATCAATGCCGCTTGAGGGCCGCTGGCGTAAATGACCACATCTTCACCTCCATGCGTTTCTGCACCCATGGGTACCAGAGCTTCCTGATGAAACCCGTCATGTTCAGTGTTTAAATGGGTGAGGTCGCTACGTTTACCTGCAGTTATCGGGTGATTGTATCTTTCATTCCCGCCTGTAATCAATTGCCCTATGCCTCGTCCGTTCATATATCCCAGTGTGGTATATGGCAATTTGTCCTGAGCCAGTTCGAAATCTTTTTTGGGGTTGCCGGCTGAATCATTACTGATGACTTTACCGAGAATCGGGTTACCACGGGTTGGATAACCGGCAATTGTAAACACATGGCTGTGATCAGCGGTTACGATGATCAAGGTGTCCTCAGGGCTAGTCATTTCATATGCTTTTTTTACCGCATTGGCGAATTCAACTGTGTCCACCAGTGCGCGCTTGGCGTTGCCGGCGTGGTGCGCATGATCAATTCGTCCAGACTCCACATGCAAAAAATAGCCTTTTGGATTTTTTTGCAGGATTTTTATGGCTTTTTCGGTCATTTGAGTTAATGAAGGTTCGCCCGCTTTGTCTCTGGGGCGGTCCAGCTCATAAGCCATATGGCTCATCGAAAACAGGCCAAGCAGATGCTGTGTCGTATCGGGATTGATGGCATCAAACTGGGCGTGATTCCAAACATATTTGGCTGCCGGATAGTGCGTCAACCATTCTGCTGTTAAATCCCGATGATCCAGTCGTTCACCATTATGGTTTTCTTCCTCATCAGTCACTGTTTTAGGGATAAAGCTACGTCTACCACCACCCAGAGCAACTTCAAGACCGTTGCCATAGCGATTTTTAAGGTTGAGCATTTGGCTGGCAATATCTATGCAGCCCTCACTGTTGGATAATTTTTTAATGTCCGCATCATCTTCAAAATTGCGTTCAGGGAGATGGGCATAGGTAGCAGCCGGTGTTGCATGAGTGATGCGGGCGGTTGAAACAATGCCGGTGGACATACCGATGTGTTCGGCATGTTCCAGCAGCGTAGTCAACTTGTTGCCCAGCAGGGTGGAGCAGTCGCCACGGGTGACATCCTGACTGACACTGATCACTGCAGCCTTGGTTTTGACGCCGGTAATCATTGCCGTCATGGTGCCTGCAGAATCAGGTGTTTGCTGATTTGTGTTATAGGTTTTGGCGAGCGCCTGGTAGGGCAGGGTCTCAAAAAACAGCAGATTTTCTTCACCCGGCTTGCCCTGTTGTTGACCGGCGAAAATTCGGGCAGCTGTCACCGTAGATACCCCCATGCCATCACCGACAAACAGGATGATGTTTTTGGCCGTTTTAGTAATGTTTTTAGCCGTTGTTAAAGCAATCTGACGATTAAGCAACACGCTGGATTGTCCCTGCTGATACCATTCATCGGCCTTGTCAGGAGTGGAAGGCGTATCAGAAAATTCAATGCACGCTACAGAATTTGAAAATATTACCAACAGAATGAATGCTTTTAATGTCATTGTTTGATCGGGTGTAGTGAAGGAATTTACCTTTGTGCAAACAATAGCCATTATAAATATAAGCTGTTACCATTTGATAAAACAATTTGGATTAGCAGGTACATGGACAACCAGTTACCCACCTTACAAGCAGCTTCGCTGAGTTGTATTCGCGATGATCGCGTACTTTTTTCAAGCCTTGATTTTTCAGTGCATGGCCATCAGATATTATTGCTGGAAGGGCAAAATGGTTGTGGCAAGACCTCGTTATTAAGAATATTATGCGGCTTTCGCGAACCGGATGCAGGCGTAGTGTTGTGGTGTGGCAATCCTTGTCATCGGTCTGCTTTTTATCAGGATATGGCCTATGTTGGTCACATGGATGGGGTAAAAAAAGAACTGTCTGTGGCGGAAAATCTTAATATTTCACTGGCGTTGGGCAGTCAAGGTGCCATGACGGTTGATCAGGCACTGGAAAAAGTCAGGCTGGCCGGGTATGAAGATACGCTTGTGCACAGTTTGTCTGCCGGTCAAAAGCGGCGCTTGTCATTGGCACGATTGCTGATCACTAAAAACAAGCTGTGGATTCTGGATGAGCCGTTTACCTCGCTGGACAAACAGGGGATTAAACTGATTGAATCCATAATGCTTGAACATGTTCAGGCAGGTGGCATGATTGTGATGACATCGCATCATGATCTGGCCATGCCATCAGCAGATATTCAACGAATTAATTTGTCTCAATGTCATTAAACCAAGCATTTCTGGCGATCATTCGCCGCGATTTGATTCTTGCGTTCAGGCGTCGCTCTGAAATCGCCAATCCGATATTTTTCTTTATCCTCGTAGTAACCTTGTTTCCGCTGGGCGTGGGCGCTCAGCCCAAATTATTGCAGGCGATGGCACCAGGCGTGATATGGGTGTCGGCCTTGCTGGCGGCGATGTTGTCCCTGGATAGTCTGTTTCGCAGTGATTTTGATGACGGCTCTCTGGAGCAAATGTTGTTAAGTTCGCATCCGGTTGCGGTACTGGTTTTGGCCAAGATTTTCGCACACTGGCTGGTGACCGGCTTACCCTTGATGATGGTAGCGCCATTGCTTGGCTTGTTTCTCGGCTTGCCGGAACAGGCATTGGCGACGCTGGTGATGACGTTATTGCTGGGTACGCCAGTGCTCAGCCTGATTGGAGCCATCGGTGTAGCTTTAACCGTCGGGCTAAGACGGGGGGGAATGATTCTTTCCCTGCTGGTGCTGCCACTCTATATTCCGGTGTTGATTTTTGCCAGTAATGCGGTCGATATGGCGGCGACAGGCATGCCGGTATCCGCGCAATTGAATATTTTGGCGTCGATTTTCTTTCTGTCTTTGGTACTGGCACCGATTCCAACAGCATCCGCACTGAAAATGAGTATAAATTAACGGTGTTCAGTCAGCATTTAAATCGTTAAAATACTATCTTTCAAAAGTTTCAGTGACTGGAACAAACATGTCTGCCTGTTTCCAGGCATTATTCAATCAACCAAAAAGGAGTAGCTTCCATGGCCAAAGGTCAATTTTTGTCTGTATTTTCACCGGCGACTGATGAACAAAGAAAAGCAAACTTTGAAGATTATTGGGCGTTTACCCAGAACCATGGAGGTGAATTAATGGAGGCTGAGCAGGATCTTGCCAAAAAACGCGCAAAATTAAAGTCTTTTCAGGATAACCCTGTAAAACTGCGTACACCATTAGCGGATCCAGATGCATTTTATCGCAATTATGTAAAAATGCAGGATGATCCAAAATCTCTCGATCGCATGACGTTAATGCTGTGCGCGATTTATAAATTTGCACGTCATGAATGGGTAGGCATTAAAGGAGCATGGGATGTGGTGCCTGATATGGCCAATTCTCACACCGTTGAAGACAAAATCAGCCGCGTGCATCTGGCAGAAGAATTCTGTCACTACCGCCTGTTTGATGAAATGTTGAGAACCTTTGGTCTGGACAAGGTGGAATGGGTACCGTTAAGCCCATGGAAAGAAAAAGTATACGAATTTTTTCCAAAAGTGCCGGGCGTCATTATGGATCCGCCAGCGTTTGTGACTGAATTAATGGGGGTGTCGTTCTACTTTCATTTACATGCATTATTTGAAGATATTCTGGCGGATGAGCCGGAAGTAAAAGAACGCGTACAGGCTTTACTGGATGAAATCACCATTGATGAAATCGCCCATGTGGGGCAGCGTAGAAATTTCATCGGCCCAATGGGCATGAAGTTTTCCAAATGGATGGTGACGCCACTCTATAAAATGTTTTTTGATGATATTCCTGAAGTTGGGGAAATTTTTGATGTTGAGCAAATGATCAAAGATGGCCTGGCGTTTGATTTCAACGATGTGCCAGATCACATGGTTGAAAAAAGCTGGATTCCATCATATTGTAAAGCTTAAGAAGTTTTTACCTGCAGGGGAGGGTTATTTCTCCTGTGCAGGGAACCAATTTACGATTATTCAACCTAACTGACCACAAAACTGTCAGCTGCTGTAACATTATGTCGATATTTCCCGATTGGTTCATGCGTTTTTATCATCGCATGGCTTCTCCCCCTCATTTTTATGCCTTAACCGAAAAGTTGATGCCGTGGATTTCGGTGATTTTTCTTTTAATGACCGGTTACGGGCTGTACCTAGGATTATTTGTTGCACCCCCCGATTATCAACAGGGTGAAAGTTATCGCATTATTTATATCCACGTGCCCGCCGCCTGGATGTCCTTATTTATTTATGTGGTCATGGCCGTCTGCGGCGGCATTGCTCTGATCTGGCGCATGAAACTTGCTGAGGTGGTGTTGATCAGCAGTGCGCCGATTGGTGCCAGCTTTACTTTTATTGCACTGGTCACCGGGTCACTTTGGGGTAAACCGATGTGGGGAACCTGGTGGGTGTGGGATGCCCGTCTGACTTCCGAATTGATTTTGCTGTTTCTGTATCTTGGTGTGATCAGCCTGTATGGGGCGATTGAAGACCGCAAAACAGCGGCTCGGGCAGTGTCCATTCTGGCCATTGTTGGTGTGGTCAATATTCCAATTATTCATTATTCAGTGGAATGGTGGAATACTCTGCATCAGGGGCCAACGATCAGCCTGACGGAACTGGACAAACCTTCAATTCATGTCAGTATGTTGATTCCATTAATGTTAATGGCCACCTCATTCAAGTTCCTGTATGTCATGGCGATGTTTCAATCCGCCCGGGTTGAGATCATCAGGCGTGAACAGAATTCTCAGTGGGTCAAAAAAATGCTGGAGGAACGCGCATGAACTGGCAGGAATTTTTCGCCATGGGAGGCTACGGATTTTACGTATGGATGTCGTATGGCATTTCATTAGTTGTCCTGTTAATCAATTTTTTTCTGCCGGTTATTCAGCGCAAACAATTACTCCGGCAGTTGCAACTTAAACAAAAGCGGAATAAACAATCATGAGAGCGATCAGAAGACAGCGTTTATATTTACTCCTGCTGATGCTGGGCGGGGTTGCCCTGGCGGTGACGTTTGCCCTGCGCTCGTTTAATGAAAACCTGATGTACTTTTTCTCAACCACGGATGTCGTTGATGGAAAAGCACCGGCTGACACCTTGTTCCGGTTGGGTGGCATGGTGGTCGATGGCAGTGTGGAACGCCCGGGAGATGGCATGATGGTCCGCTTTGATCTGACTGATTACAGTAAACAAGTGACGGTTGAATACACCGGCATCCTTCCTGATCTATTTCGCGAGGGTCAGGGAATTGTTTCTAAAGGCAAATTGAATACAGAAGGCGTATTTGTTGCCGAAGAAGTGCTGGCCAAGCATGATGAAAACTATATGCCGCCGGAAGTGGCGGAAAGTCTGAAAAAACAACATAAATCGACAGAGGTGCAGTAATGATTCCTGAACTGGGACAGTTTAGTCTGATTCTTTCATTGTGCATGACGATTGTGCAATCCATTCTACCTCTAGCCGGTGCAACATGGCGCATCAATGGCTGGATCAATGTGGCGCGGCCTTCCGCCTATGGTCAGTTATTTTTTATGGGGCTGTCCTATGCCTGTTTAACCTATTCCTTTCTGGTTCACGATTTTTCTGTGGCCTATGTCGCCAATAACTCCAATACCGCATTGCCGACCATTTATCTGATTTCCGGCGTATGGGGCGCGCATGAAGGGTCATTGTTATTGTGGGCGTTAACCCTGTCCATTTGGACCGGGTGCGTGGCTGCGTTCAGTCAGAATATTCCACAGATTACCGTGGCGCGAATTCTCAGCGTGATGGGGATGATCAGTATTGGCTTTATCCTGTTTCTGCTCTTAACATCCAACCCTTTTGAACGCATGTTTCCTTCACCCATTGAAGGGCGCGACCTCAATCCATTGTTGCAGGATCCCGGGCTGGCGATTCATCCGCCGATGCTTTACATGGGCTATGTCGGTTTCTCTGTTGCCTTTGCCTTTGCTATCGCAGCCTTGATTGAAGGGCGCCTGGATTCGGCTTGGGCGCGCTGGTCCAGGCCGTGGACAAATATAGCCTGGATGTTTCTGACCCTGGGGATCGCACTCGGTAGCTGGTGGGCGTATTACGAACTTGGCTGGGGCGGCTGGTGGTTCTGGGATCCGGTGGAAAATGCCTCATTCATGCCGTGGCTGGTGGGGACGGCACTGATCCATTCCCTGGCAGCCAGTGAAAAACGCGGCATGTTCAAAACCTGGACGGTGTTGCTGGCCATCTTTTCCTTTTCCCTCAGTCTGCTGGGAACCTTCCTGGTTCGATCCGGTGTCTTGACGTCGGTGCATGCGTTCGCGACCGATCCGGAACGTGGATTGTTTATTTTGATCTTTCTGGCCATTGTGGTGGGCGGCTCACTGCTGCTTTACGCGATACGGGCACCCCATGTTAAAAGCAGCGCCAGTTTTGAGCTGATTTCCAAAGAGTCTGCATTATTGGTTAACAATGTCTTATTAGTGGTAACCACGGCCAGTATTCTGCTAGGTACGCTATACCCGCTGTTTATTGATGCACTGGGCATGGGCAAGATTTCCGTCGGTCCGCCGTATTTTAATGCCGTGTTTATACCATTGATGGCACCGCTGGCACTGGTTGTTGGTATTGGTGTGCTGATCCGCTGGAAGAAAGATTCCGCCAAAGATATCGCTGTCCGTCTCGGCCCTTATCTTGGCGTGTGTGTTGTTATTGGCCTATTAGTCCCCTTGGCGATGCCGTTTTATTCCCTTTCCGCCGCATTAGGTGTCATGTTGGCATTATGGACGCTGATCGTGTCCTTGCTGGCATTTAAGGACCGCTTTGGCTATCAGGGCTTTAGTCTGCAACGGTTAGCGAACATCCCTGCCGCATTCTATGGCATGACTCTGGCGCATATCGGTATTGGTGTATTTATTATCGGCGTGACCTTCACGTCGATTTACAGTATTGAAAAAGATGTACGTATGGAGCCCGGTGATACGCTGGATATGTCTGGATATATCTTTGAGTTCCATGGTGTAAAAGTGACTGACGGACCAAATTATAAAGCTGAAGAAGGCTATTTGACGGTGACTAAAGACGGTGAGCAGGTTGCAATACTGGAACCGCAAAAACGGGTGTATCGTGTGCAGACCATGCCGATGACAGAAGCAGCGATTGATGCCGGCTTGTTCCGTGATTTATTTGTCGCTATTGGCGAGCCACTGGGCAAGCAGGGCGCATGGAGTTTGCGGGTATATTATAAATCATTAATCCGATGGATCTGGCTGGGTGCATTGTTCATGGGGCTGGGTGGCATGATTGCAGCGATGGACAAACGTTATCGTATGGGGCAACGTAAAACTGTTGCGGAGGAGGCAGCGGCAGCCCATGCTTAAGTTTTTCGCACCGTTACTGTTATTTGTTGTTCTCGCTATATTTCTGGCTATCGGGTTACAGCTCAATCCACGAGATCTTCCTTCACCGTTGATTGAAAAACCGGCACCGGTTTTTGATTTGCCTGATCTGGCCTCACCGGAAAAAAGTTTTTCCAATGAGCTGATGAAAGGTCAGGTTTATGTACTGAATGTATGGGCTTCATGGTGCGTATCCTGCCGTGCAGAGCACACCGTACTCAATCGGCTGGCCGCCATGAAAGTAGTGCATCTGGTCGGCCTGAATTACAAAGATGAACCGCAAGATGCGCGTCGCTGGCTGCAACAACTCGGTAATCCCTATTATGTCAATGTCATTGATTATGAAGGGCGTACAGGTATCGACTATGGTGTATATGGTGTGCCGGAAACCTATATTGTCGATAAAAAAGGCGTTATCCGTTACAAGCATACGGGGCCGGTGGCAGATAGTGATATCGAGCAAACCTTTCTGCCAATGATCAAACAACTTAAAACCGAGGTGTAATGCGCCAGTTAATGATTATATTTGCATGGCTGCTGTCTATGGCTGTGTCTGCCGGAGTTGAATTCCGTGAATTTAAAGATTCAGAACAGGAGCAGGCCTATAACAGCCTGATTGCCGAATTGCGCTGTCTGGTCTGTCAGAATCAGAATATTGCGGAATCAAATGCTGATCTTGCCAAGGACTTGCGTCGTCAGGTTTACGAGATGCTGCATCAAGGCAAAAACCGGCAGGAAATAGCTGATTTCATGATTGAACGTTATGGCGACTTTGTCATGTATCGCCCGCAATTTCACAGTAAAACCCTGGTGTTATGGCTGGCACCTCTGGCTTTTTTACTGGCTGGCCTGCTGGCAGTTGCTTACATTATCAAAAACAAACGCAAGCAACCGGTCGCAGATACGCTGGATGAAAAGAAAAAAGCAGAAATCCACGCCTTGCTGGATGATGAAAACAATGATCCTGATAAAGGTGAAGGCGCTTGAGTATTTTATTTTGGGTCTTGGTTGTCACCCTGATTCTGCTTGCTATTGGAATAGTCATTGTTCCCATCATTGTTAACCGTCAGCTGGTCTCATCAGATAAACAACAACATAATATAACGATTGCCAGGCAACGGCTGGCTGACTTAAAGCAGAGCCATGCGAATAATCAGTTGTCCGATACTGATTTTAAACAGCAAAGTGGAGAGATTGAACTCGCTCTGGGCTATGATCTGGAGGCTGAGGCGGATTCAACACCGGCACAATCCAGTCAGGGTAAATGGGCTATTGCGATACTGGTCTGGTTTATTCCTTTCCTCAGCTTACTTTCCTATTTAATGCTGGGTGATCTGGATGCCCTCACCAAGCTTGAAAAACAAAATCAGATTTCACAACAACGTCAAAATGATCAGCAAACCATTGAAACCATGGTTGCCGGTCTGGCTGAAAAAATGAAGCAGAATCCGGACGATGCCAAAGGGTGGCAGATGCTGGGACGTTCTTATAAGGCCATGAAAAAATTTGATCAGGCGGCTGAAGCATATGGACAGGCTTATCGATTATTGGGCGATCAGACTGAAATCATGTTGTTATATGCCGATGCACTGGGCTTGCAACAGGGCACATTGAAAGGCAAGGCCGCTGAACTGGTCACCAAGGCTGTCCAACAAGAGCCGGAAAATACCACGGGCTTATGGCTGGCAGGCATGGCGCAGGCAGAACAGGGACATTTACAGACCGCATTGCAGCATTGGCTCAAGTTAAAAACGCTGATAAAACCAGATACCAAAGAATACAATGACCTGAATTCGCTGATCGGTTCATTGCAGCAGCGGATTGGGGAGCAACCCGCATCCGCAACAAACGATGCACCCGCGGCCTCTGCAACAGGTATTAATGTAAGCGTCAGCCTGGATGAAAACTGGGGTGATAAAGTCTCACAATCTGATACCTTGTTTATTTATGCTCAGGCGTTGCAAGGCCCTAAAATGCCGTTGGCTATAGCCAAAAAGCAGGTGTCCGATTTGCCGTTATCTGTCGAACTTAATGACAGCATGGCCATGATGCCCGGTATGACGCTGTCCAGCTTTGAACAGGTGAAGGTTATCGCCCGTATTTCAAAATCCGGCACCGCCATGCCGCAAGCAGGCGATGTGATGGGTTTTCAGGTCGTTAAAGATAAGCAGGCGACGCCTTCTGTGCAGGTTGAGATTAATCAATTGATGCCTTAAAAAACAACATTGATTGGCAAAGAACATTTCACTTGCACACCATCAATATACTCAAATGGAAAAAGAATTCTGGCACAGCAAGTGGAACCGTAATGAAATCGGATTTCATTTACCTGAAGCAAACCTGCAACTAATCAGGTTTTTTGACAGCTTGGGGCTTAAACCGGGGAGTCGCATCCTGATCCCATTGTGTGGCAAGACATTGGATATCTTCTGGTTGATTGAACATGGTTACCAGGTGGTAGGTGTTGAGCTGGTAGAAATGGCTGTCCAGCAATTATTCGCTGAAAATGGAATTACACCTGAAATCACTGAGCTTGGAGATTTCAAACGTTATCGGGCTGATAGCCTGGATATTATTGTTGGAGACGTTTTGCATGTATCCAGTGAACAGATTGACGGCATAGATGCCATTTATGACCGCGCAGCTTATGTTGCTTTACCTCAATCCATGCGAAAACGTTACGCAACCCATCTTCAGAAAATCACTCAGTCTGCACCTCAACTTCTGATCACATTTGATTATGATCAGGCCATCATGAATGGCCCCCCATTTTCAATTCCATTTGAAGAAATCACAGAACAATTCGGCAAAGGTTACGCAATAAACAAACTTTGTTGTGATGATATGCAAGAAGGTTTGAAGGGACATCCCGCGAAAGAATGTGTCTGGTTGTTAACAGAAAAGAATTAACACATGCATGCTATCGATCAATTCTTTTTGAAAATAGGGGACAGACCACGTTTATTGTGCCTTAATCATGGTCTGCCCCCTATTTACTCTCCTGTTGGAGAGGGCTGGGTGGAGACAAAAAACTCATTTAAAAAGACAAATTATCAGCCGGACTTTTTACCGAAAGCCCGGGTTTATTCAAAACATGGGTGTAAATCATCGTAGTATTCACATCAGAATGCCCCAATAATTCCTGAACGGTACGAATATCATAGCCAGACTCCAGTAAATGGGTAGCAAAAGAATGGCGTAAAACATGGCTACTTATTTTCTTTAAAATCCCTGATTGATCCGCCGCTTTTTTGATCGATTTTTGCAAAGTGTTTTCATGAATATGATGACGCCGAGATAAGCCAGTGCGCGGATCAACAGAAATTCGACTGGCCGGAAAAACATATTGCCAAATTAATTCTTTATCTGCATTAGGGTATTTGCCAGCCAGTGCTGTAGGCAGATAAACACCGCTTACCCCCGCATCCAGATCACTTTCATGAATAATTTGCACTTGATTAATCTGATCTTTTAAATCATCGGCAAAACGCATAGGCAAAGGCACAACCCTGTCTTTATTACCTTTAGCATCCCGAATCATAATTTGATTATAGTCAAAATCAATATCCTGAACCCGCAGACGAATACACTCCATTAAACGCATACCCGTGCCATACATTAGACCAGCCATCAAAAAATAAGTACCAGACATGGATTTTAGTAGCTGATTCACTTCATCTTGGCTTAAAACAACCGGTAAGCGTTGCGGACGTTTGGAATGTTTAAAATTAAACTCTTCCCGGGGACGTTCCAAAACCTGAGTCAGCAAAAAAACAAGCGCATTAAGCGCCTGGTTTTGCGTACTGGCAGCAACACGTCTTTCAACAACCATATTACTTAAAAAGTCTTCAACATCCTGCTTAGCCAAGTTAGATAGCGGTTTATATTGAGTAAAGTTAAAAAACCTGGCAACCCAGTCAATATAACTTTGCTCAGTACGAATAGAATAATGTCGAGAACGGATCAACCGAGTCATATTCAATAACACATCCTTATGTTCAATAGATATTAAACCTAACGATTGATGTTTGGACTCTAAAGCGGCTTCTACAGAATCATTGGCAGCAATGGTGGCATGGTTTTGTGAAAGGGATTTAGCCGCATCATGCCAATAAACCCAGTCTATCTCTTTACTCGTTGAGGTATCTGATAAATCAACCAACAACAGCTTGAGAGCATCAATAGCTTGCTCAAACTGCCAACTGGAAATATTTTTACTGTGCGAGAGAGATAATAGGTAGGCTTCAATCTCAGCTTTGGAAATATCCGCTAATTTTTTATTCGGGTGAGCTTTAAGAAAATTCTCCACCCGAAAAACATACCAGCGCCTAGAACCTTCAGAGATATTTTTGCTGGCTAATAAATCCAAATATAACTGCCAGTTAGAAGACTTGTTCATCTAAGTAAATCATGATTTAATGCATAAAAAATAGATAGGTTATATTATACTAGACAGAATATGGTTAGTACAATAACATGTGGTTCTGTCTAGTAAAATGTTAAGCTGAACGCGCTACCGCGCGTCCAGCTTAACGGCTGGACTTGAGTTCCACTCGATCGACTTGATAGTCGGCCCGCTATCGCGTTCCGCCTAACAATTCGTTCGAGCCACTGCGCTTCTCAAAAAAACCTTGCTCCGCAAGCCTTTTTCTGTGATGCTCGAGACTCAACTCCAGCCGTTA
>SPJS01000181.1 GCA_006844705.1 Methylococcaceae bacterium
CCAAAGAAAACAGTTGGTGGAATTTATGGCCGGGAAACTGGCCATTCATTCCCCAGCAATTATGGACATGGAATATTCAGGGGGTAACCATTCAATGCCGAATTGACCACCCCATTTATGAAGGCTCCCGACAAACGATATGTAATTGCCAGAGATTAAATCCTGCTTCAGATTGATTTCACATGTTATTTCAAGCCATATATTTTCAACTGACTGCAGACTTTTAATTGGTTTCCAGGCACGCTGCAGTGATCGACGTTACCTACACGGTAAATCATCACATATACACGCCCGTTAGCCACCACCGGAGGGATCATTTTTGACATGGTACCTAAGCCCCCGTGATGATCACTCCCGGTACGAAACAAACGGCGCATTTTATTGTTGGGTAAAATGGTCGTAGCATCGTAAGCAACCAGCTGCCCTTCGGCAAAGCCTTTGTTGACATCGCCTGCACGTGGATAAATTGCCCATAAAACAGCTGAATTAAAATCCACTGAATACGGAAAATTGTTCTTGCTGGACGGTTTAGACGAAATCATCATTAATCCTCCAGGCATACCGCCCGGCGAGGCCATGTTGCCGGATGCGACATCCAGCCCTTCTGCACGAAAACTGGGGAAGGTACTGTCAC
>SPJS01000182.1 GCA_006844705.1 Methylococcaceae bacterium
TGTATGCCTCGAAGATTATTTCTTACGCGCAGGGTTTTCAACTAATGCGTGAAGCGGCCAAAGAATACAAGTGGACGTTGAATTATGGCGATATAGCGTTGATGTGGCGCGGTGGCTGCATCATCCGAAGCCAGTTCTTGGGTAATATCAAACAAGCGTATGATGAAAACCCTGAACTGGAAAATTTACTGCTGGCGGATTTTTTTGCACAAGCCATGGTAAAAGCCGATGCCGGTTGGCGTCAGGCCGTTATTCTGGGGATTCAGCTTAATGTTCCGACTCCGGCTTTTTCCTCTGCGTTGGCTTACTTTGATGGCTACCGGACGGCCCGATTGCCGGCTAACTTATTACAGGCGCAGCGCGATTATTTCGGCGCCCACTCTTATGAGCGGACTGATAAACCGCGTGGCGAATTTTTTCATACTGATTGGACCGGGCAAGGTGGTAAAACTGCTTCGTCTACCTATAACGTTTAAGGCGATTTAATGAAAGCAGAAGATTGTACCTATGTCATTTATGGCGCGACGGGTAATTTATCGCAAATTAAATTGATTCCGGCATTGTATCATCTGGATGTGGAAAATCTGTTGCCGGAAGGCTGCACAATTGTGGCCGTAGGTCGGCGCGATTGGG
>SPJS01000183.1 GCA_006844705.1 Methylococcaceae bacterium
ACATGCGCATAGGGTTTACCACGCGCGCGATTGAAGAATGGCATTTTGGCGCATCCAAAGACTATCTGTTACTACCTGCAGACGGTCAATGGTATGACCTGTCATTTGCCATTACCGAAGAATACATCACGCCGTTCCTCGGTAGTGAAGACAGTGAATGCTGCTTCCCTGAATGGACATTTAATGAACTGGTTGCGGGTAATAACCAGTTGAAATTCCACAGTGGCAAAGAGGCACATTTCTGGGGTGGGGATCGTGTCGCCTCTGAATTATGGGTAGACGACATCCGCGTTTCTGATGAAGTTCTGCAAGCCATCAGCCTAAGCTCTTCTAGCCCCCTGCAACCCGATGTTTCTGCCGTTCCTCTGCCTGCGGCAGCCTGGTTATTTATCTCGGGGATAACAGGATTGATTGGCTTGCAACACAGAAAAAAATAACCCCACCAGAATAATAATTTGAGAAAACAATATGAACGTTAAACGATCTCTACTTGCTGCTGCTCTGTTAAGCGGCATGACCTCCATGGCTTTTGCCGCAGTCAGTTACAAAATTACCGATCTGGGCACATTAGGTGCTAACTCCTCCATGGCTTACGGCATCAATAATGTCGGAGACATTGTCGGTC
>SPJS01000184.1 GCA_006844705.1 Methylococcaceae bacterium
CATCTGCAAATCAGGAAGACAATATTTTATTCGCGCAACGCATCGCATATAACTTCCTGGATGTAGAAAAAAACCCTGGGTATTACACGTCTGGCACCTATTACGGTGGCGGTGGTGATATTTTTACCATCGGTTTATCCCACCAATATCAGGAAGACGGTGCAGGTACCGCTGCTGATGCAGGTGATTTCCAGGGTTTTACCGTTGATGTATTGTACGAAACAGTGCTTGGTAATGAAGGTGTCGTGACCATTAACGGTGAATACAAAAACTACGAGATTTCCAATGGGTATAGCACGGCAACCAGGGATTCTTTAATGCCTGGCTTTAACATGTTTGAGGGTGATGCTTATGATGTCAGTGGTATGTATCTGATTCCGGGCAAGGTATTAATTGGTCAATTCCAGCCGTATCTGCGCTATGTAAATGTAATGCCGGATACCAGCGCTGATCGAGATGTGTATGAGGCCGGCGTTAATTACATTATTGACGGGCATAACGCACGCATATCCCTGGCATGGCAATACGGTGACCTGATGACGAAAGGTCTGGATTATTCATCTGATGCGACAGGGGATGATGTACACGCGATTACCTTGGGATTACAGCTACAAATCTAGG
>SPJS01000185.1 GCA_006844705.1 Methylococcaceae bacterium
CTAAATTGATCTGTTACGAATTTATCGGCTCAATGGGGTTAAAGTTTTTATCAAACATTAACCGCGGCAATGCACTCATGATACCTGCTCCCATCACCACAGCCCTCAAAAAAATAAATACAGGTGAAAATAGCCACATGGTTAAATTATTAAAACCAACTATTTTCAAGAACGGGAAAGTTGAGATAACAAAAAATGCGGCAAATATTAATAGGGCATAAATGAGACTTCCGATGAAAGGCATCAATAAAGCTGTTATCAATATTAAATAAGCGAGAACGATCTGCAATTTTAAACTCTGCGGAGTATAGCTATCTGCAATGGCCTTTTTCGGGAATCTCTTGTAGACATACATGCGCCAATAGCCTCGGGAAAATTTTTTTGTTAAATATTCTGTTAAATTGGCGGGGTGTTGATGATAAATGATCGCTTTCGGGTTAAACAGAATGGTATGCTGCCGAGCGATCTTATAGGATAAGTCGGTGTCTTCATTGTCGGCTTTTGGAAAACTGGTGTCGAACCCGCCTACTGCCCAGAAAACAGATTTTTTTATTGCTGCGGCATAGGTGAAAACCACATCAATTTTTTCCTGTTGCGCTAACAGTTCATATCGCGAGTC
>SPJS01000186.1 GCA_006844705.1 Methylococcaceae bacterium
TACGCATCAGTGAACGCCATGCCGGTTAAACGCTCTGGTGTTTTGACGATGCTGCCCACGACATCAATTTCCTTGTGGCGTAATTTGGTCAGCGTTTCATTCCAGCTGTACTCTTCAATGATGTTAAATTTGATGCCCAGTTTTTTTTCCAGCAAGCGAGCGACATCAATAGATAGTCCTTTATGCTGACCTGTGTTATCGGTAAATTCGAAAGGCGGCCAGTTTGATTCACTGCCCAGATTGATGACGGGATGGTTGTTCAGCCATTGTTGTTCTGCGGGCGTAAATTTTAGCAGCCTGGTTTGTGTTTTAACGGGGAGGATTTTCCATTTGTTAATTATGCTGCGTTTTTGTGATTCATTCATTGAGCGCAACGCTTTATTGATAATGCTGTGCAAGTGCTGTTGATGATTATTCACCGCCATATAAAGCTGTTGGGAGTGTCCAGGATTCAGCGCCGCAAGCGGTTGAATCGGGGCGATATTATGTTTGTTTAACAGATAATTAACAACCGGATAAGATTCAACAATGACATCTGCCTTTTTTTCTATGAGCTTTTCAATGGCAGTCATTAGATTGTCAACGGTCATAATGCTTAATTGAGGATAATGCT
>SPJS01000180.1 GCA_006844705.1 Methylococcaceae bacterium
CTATAGCGTAGTTGAACAGCAAGGTGTCGATACTAATGCCGATCCAGTCTTCAGCAATGCCAATTTCAGTACGGTAACCAGTGATGTGAAATCAACCCATTATTCTTCAGTGCTGTCACTGCAAGGGTTGAATGAATTTGGTATTCACAGTGATTATGCCGGTCTGGAATCGTTGACGCTGAATCTGGGGCAAGGCCATGACCAGGTCACTATCGGCGACAGCTTGCAACAGGCAGACAGCCGTGTGCAAATCAATACCGCAGAGGGTAATGATCGCGTCACTGTGTCTAATGAATTGCAGACAGTGGATGACGTGCTGGGCACGCTGGGCATTGATGCCGGACAAGGTGAAAATGCCTTGTTGATAGATGATGCCGGTGACCAGACGGGGGATACGATCAGCATGGATTCTGCGGCTGATGACTATATCAAACTGTCTGGCATGGCGGCAGGCGATATTCTGTATAAGTCACAGAGCGGGTTTAGTGAGCAACTGGACATCATCAGTTCTCAGGGGGATGATCATATAAGCGTTAATGCCTTGCATGGCGGAGATCATACCCAGCTGGATTCACAACGTGGTGACGACATCATTATCGTCAATGATTTCA
>SPJS01000064.1 GCA_006844705.1 Methylococcaceae bacterium
AGTCCAATAAAAATGATGCGGTTGATGCAGAGGCGATTTGCGAAGCCGTTCAACGCCCTAATATGCGCTTTGTACCCGCGAAAAGTATAGAACAACAAGATCTCCAAAGTATCCACCGCATTCGCAGCCAGCTGGTTGCCAGACGAACGGCTCAGGCAAACCAGATACGTGGATTACTAATAGAATATGGCATCATAATTCCTCAGGGAATCAAGTGCATCAGAAAAAACCTGCCTGATATTCTAGAGGACGGCGAATGGTCTGTCCGCTATTTTCCGTTTTCCTATTTTCCTAGTCCCCTATTTTCTCTATTTTCCAACCAGCCGTTGCATATTATGCACCGTGGAAATAATAGACAAGATATCTTTGGGCTAACATCGGCGTCAAAATCATCGGCTCGATCGCGGGTATGCGCGTTCTTTTGCTGTTTTTTACTCAGCTATTCATAATCAATTGCAACAATATAATATTCCAAGGTATTGCCGTCATGATGCAATTGCACTTCATCATCAAAGGATTTTTTCAGCAAGGCTTTGGCCAGTGGTGAGTCAATGCTGATGTAGTCTTTGGATGCATCAATTTCATCGGCGCCTACAATCCGGTATGACACTTCTGTTCCATCCTTTTTTTCCAGTGTGACCACAGCGCCAAAAAACACCTTGTCCTTGTTTTGCGGTGTTTCCCTTACCACTTTTAGTGAAGGCAAGCGTTTTTGCAGATAATTGATGCGGCTGTCGATACCGCGTAATTCCTTCTTACGGTAGATGTATTCTGCGTTTTCAGAGCGGTCGCCTTCTGCGGCGGCGGCGGCAAGTGCGGAGGTGACGCCCTTGCGACGATGCCATAATTGCTTGAGCTCGTCCTCAAGTGTTTGATAGCCCTCAGGGGTGATATACGGCGATGATTTGGGGCGGGGCGGTCTCCAGCGTGACATGGATTAACATTCAATAACATTAACTGCCAGGCCGCCTTGAGAGGTTTCCTTGTATTTGCTTTGCATGTCAGAGCCGGTTTCGCGCATGGTTTTGATGACTTTATCCAGCGAGACGAGATGGGTGCCGGTGCCGCGTAAGGCCATGCGGGCGGCATTGATGGCTTTAACCGCTCCCATGGCGTTGCGTTCGATGCAGGGGATTTGCACCAGTCCACCGATGGGATCGCAGGTCAGTCCGAGGTTGTGTTCCATACCGATTTCCGCGGCATTTTCCACCTGCTCCGGTGTGCCACCGAGCACTTCAGCCAAAGCGCCCGCCGCCATCGAGCAGGCCACGCCAACTTCACCCTGACAACCGACTTCCGCACCGGAAATTGATGCATTCTTTTTGTACAGTGTGGCGAATGCACCCGCTGTTAATAAAAAGCGGATGATGCCTTCCCTGTTCGCGCCCTGACAAAACTTGACGTAGTAATGCAATACGGCAGGGATAATACCGGCAGCGCCATTGGTGGGGGCCGTGACGACACGGCTGCCGGCTGCGTTTTCTTCATTCACAGCCAGCGCAAACAGGTTAACCCAGTCGGACTGGCCAACCGGCATGATGTCATCCGCATTGCTGGCACTTAACTGGCGGTATAACGCGGGCGCTCTGCGTTGGACATTTAATCCGCCCGGTAGAATACCTTCCTGTTTAAAACCTCGTTTTACACATTCTTTCATTATCTGCCAGATGGATAATAAATCGTCCTTGATTTTATACTCAGGTAACCAGCACTTTTCATTTTCCAGCATGATGCTGCTGATAGGCAGCTTGTGCATCATACACCGTTTTAATAACTCGTCAGAGCTGTTAAAAGGATAAGGTAGCGAGCGGTCATCCAGTACGATGTCATCCAGAGGTTCCTGCTCTGTCGCGATAAAACCGCCGCCGACAGAAAAATATTCTTTGCTCAGTGACTGTTCACCCGTTGTGGCAGTAAAGCGCATGCCGTTGGCATGAAAAGGCAGAGGCTCCAGATGATACAGCAGATCACTCTGTTCGTTGAAAGCCAGTTTTTTCTGGCCAAGAATATTCAGCGCAGCCTGTTGACGAATGTCTGATAACAGAGTATCAATCATATCCGGGTTGACCCGTTCCGGTTGCTCGCCAGATAACCCCAGCAAGACCGCTTTATCTGTACCGTGACCTTTGCCGGTGGCACCCAGTGAGCCAAACAAATCAATCTGGATGCGGGTCAGTTGATCCACTGCATTTTGTTGTTGAAGATATTGCGCAAACAACAGGGCGGCGCGCATGGGGCCGACGGTATGCGAACTGGAAGGGCCAATGCCGATTTTGAAAATATCAAATACGCTGATAGGGACAGCCATAATCACTCTTAATTCAAGGGTTGTCTGATTTTCGGCCAGTTACAGCAAAGGTGCAAGCTGTTCCTCAAGTTTATCAGCGGACAGCTCACCCAGATGACGATAAACAATTTGACCCTGTGGATTGAGAATCAGGCTGAAAGGCAGAGCATTCGCAACATTGCCCAGTGGCGCAGTCAGTTTTAATGCACCATCATTGGCGATTAGCAGTGGATAGTTGACAGGGTGTTTCTCGATAAAAGCAGTCACGGCATCCTTGTCATCAATGGCAATGCCGATGAATTGCACGTTGTTATTCTGATATTTTTGCTGTAGATGGATAAATTCCGGAATTTCTTTCAAGCAGGGCGGGCACCAGGTCGCCCAGAAATTAACGATGCGGATTTTGCCCTGCCAGTCCTGCACAGTGCGAGGAGTGCCGTCAAGATCGGGGGCGCTGAAATCCAGTGTCACAGCCTGTTGTGTTGAAGCAGGCTGGCTGTGCCGTTGAACATACACGCCGCCCGCCAGAGCAAGGATAGCGGCCAGCACAATGATCAGGCGATTCACAGGTTTTGCAGGGTTTTGTTGAAGGTGGCGGCATCCTGAAAACCAATGACGCGAGCGTGCGGTATTTCTTTTTTGTCCGGGGCAAAAAAGATAATGCCGGGCGGGCCGATCAAATTAAAGCGTTTTAACAGCGCCTGATCCGCTTCATCGTTGGCAGTCACATCGGCTTGAACCAGGACAAAGTTGCTGAGTTTTTGTTTTACCTGTGGATCGGTAAATGTGTAGTTTTCCATTTCTATACAGGAAATACACCAGTCAGCATAAAAATCGAGCATGACATTTTGTTGTCGGGCGCTGGCCTGAGCAATGCGCTGGTCCAGATCGGAGACTGTTTTGATGCGTTCAAACTCAATGCCTTTATGTGCCGTGGGCGAGGCATTGGCAGACAGGCCATATAAAGGCTGTAACGGGTTATGATTACCGGCACCCACGCCAATCAGCATTAAAATACCGTAAACCAGTGAAATCAGACCGCAGCCTTTCCAAAGCTTGCGCCAGCTGGAGGCATCTTGTGGCAACGGATCGATTGCACTCATATAAATGGCCGGAATAATTAACAACATGGCCCACAGTAACATGGTGATGGTGGGCGGGATAATGCGGCTTAGCATCCACACCGCAACCCCCAGCATGATGACGCCAAAAACCGTTTTGGTCGAATTAAGCCAGTGACCGGCCTTGGGCAGCAGTGTGCCTGCAGAGGCACCGACTAATAACAAGGGAAAGCCCATGCCCAGCCCCATGCTGAATAAAGCTGAACCGCCCAGCACAACATCTCCGCTCTGGCCAATATAAATAAGCGCGGCAGCAAGCGGGGCAGCAACACAGGGGCCAACGATCAATGAGGACAGCGCTCCCATGATAAAGGCACCGATATACGAGCCATCACGGTGCTTATCACTGCTGTTATGTAAATAACTCTGTATCGATTTGGGAAGTTCCAGGGTAAAAAAACCAAACATGGACAAGGCAAGCAACACAAAAATGGCGCTGAAAAAACTGATGATCCACGGGTTTTGAAATAGGGCTTGTAAATTGCTGCCGAATAACGCGGCGAGAATGCCAAAGAGGGTATAAGTCAGTGCAGATGCCAGAACATAACTGAAAGACAGCGCAAAAGCTTTGCGTGTGGTGATGTTTTTGCTGCCGACAATGATCCCGGACAAAATCGGAATCATCGGGAACACGCACGGGGTAAAGGCGAGTAATAATCCAAAACCGAAAAAGCTGAGCAGAGTTAAAAATAAGGAGTCATGCTTAAGCGTGTTGATGATCTGGTCCTGCTCTGAAAGCAGGGGGGTACCGGCTGCCACGGGTGGTCTGTTTATAGGCGTCAATGATGTCACGGCAGGCAACGCAAGCTTCACACTGCTTTGCATCGGTGGATAACACACGCCGCGATCTGCACATCCTTGATATTTAGCGGTTAAAATGATGTTATGCGCTTCTTTACTGGTGCGTATCAGGGGCACATTAAATTCCAGCGCCTGATAGAAAATCTCCACCTCACCAAAGGCTTCATCGTGGTAGGGCTGGCCGTTTGGAATGGTAAATGTGCCGAGCTGGGTGCCGGATGCATCTTCCAGGATGAGCTCGGCTTTTTCACGATACAGATAATAGTTATCGGCAATCAGCCAGGAAACGCCTAACGTATGGCCGTCTTTAACATCGGCAAAGAATTGAAACGCCTGTTCCGGCGGTAGCAAATCGTCAGCAAAAACACCGGAGGCCGCAGTGCCGATACCATTTAAAAAATCGTCAAGCCCGGCACTGCTTGAGCCCGCAAAGCGTGGTGCGGGCAGTTGTATGTTGAGCGTGGTTTTCTGCGGCGGGTAACACACGCCGATATCCGCACAGCCCTGGTGCTTTACCAGTACATCGAAATTTTCCAGGGTGGCAGCGGCAGAGGTTGGTAAATGGACAATCAAATCATTGCGAAAGGTTTCCACTTCACCAAAAAATTCATCCTGTTTCTTTTCGCCAGCGGGGATTTGTGCATCACCCAGGGTGACATCCGGTGATTGGGAGATGAAGCCCAGTTTGCTACGATACAGGTAGTAACCGTCCATTATTTCCCATTGCAATGTAACGCTGTCGCGCGTGCTGGCTTTGGCGGTTAATTTGAATGCCTGCTCTACCGGCACCAGGTCGGGGGTGCCGATGGCAGACGCAGTTTGTGTGAAGAAGGTTAATAATATGAAGACTATTTTGAAGTCAGGCATGAATCTATCCAGTTTAAATACGCCGGTAACGCTTGCGCCATAGAGACTGCCACGATTTCCGGAAGTTCATAGGGGTGCAGCGTGAGAATTTCCGCTTCCAGCTGAGGGTAGTGCTGCGCGTCTGATTTTAAAATCAGCAGTTGTTCTTCATCCGATGTGATCTCGCCTTGCCACTGATAAATCGAGGTGATGCCGGGAATAATATTGGCACAGGCGACTAATTGTTTTTCGACCAGGGTGGTGGCAATCTGGCGGGCGGTATTGTCGTTTGGACAGGTGCAAAAGATGAGTTGGTGCATAGTCGGCTATTTTACACAAATGGCATATTATTCTGGAATTTATACGGTAATGCCCATAGTATAGAAAAGATAAGGAAGTGAGTTATTTTGCTTTCGTAAACCTGGGTTTGTCACTTCAATACGGATAGCAGATATTAGTTTTACAACGGGTATGTTGTTGAGCTGTGGAATCAAGAGCATGCTTACAGTGTCGAAGTGAAATAAAGACTCAAGGACTCATTAAAACAGGGACGCTCGAACAAAAACATAATTATTAGTTCAGCCCTCTATTGCCAGGTTAAACCTATGAAACTGATTCAGATTATTTTCCTTTTCTTTCTTATTGTCCCCTTTGTCGAGATTTATCTGCTATTACAGATTGGCGGTATTATTGGCGTCTTCCCAACTATTTTTATGGTGGTGTTCACCGCGGCTTTAGGTGCCTGGTTGCTGCGTCAGCAGGGCTTTGCAACCTGGATGCGCTTTCAGGAAAACCTCAATCGTGGCGAAATCCCTGCCTATGAAATGATTGAAGGTCCGATGTTGCTGGTCGGCGGTGCGTTGTTATTAACCCCGGGTTTTTTTACCGATGCCTTCGGTTTCGCCTGTTTAGTACCGGGTTTACGTAGAAAAATCGCCCAATACGTGATCGAAAATCATCTGGTGGATGGCAACATCCAGGCTAATTTTTATCAGCAGCAGACAAAGCGGCAAGCGGATGTCATTGAGGGTGAATTTAAAAAGGATGAAGAATAGTTACATTTTCTTGTAACCAAATGTCTTTGTTCACATGTCTTACCAGGTCAACAACAAACCAACGGGCAAAGCTCGTTGGTTGCAAGGCCCGAGACGTTCCCGTATTTTTTTCCTGATAGTGAGTTTGACGTTAATTTTCTGGATAGCGCAGTTATCAGTGTGCCGACCAATGTTCCGCTGGCCTTTATCTGGCCGCTGGAAACCAAAGCGGATCTGGAAGCGGCTTTTGTTGGAGATGCCAATATACTTTCAGATTTTGGCACTACCGCGACTGCAGGGTTTGAGTTAACGCCTGAGTTCGCAGATGTCGAACTTGTTGAGTTTCATTCCGTTGCACCTGTGCCGCTACCTGCTGCTTTTGTCAGCGATTGCTGGTTTGGGATTATCTCGCCGTTCTGCCAGCTAAATGAACAGGATTGAATAAGTTAGATGCACCTGCTTTAACAATCAGGTTACCTAAATAAGGGGGGCCCGTTCCCCTTATTTATTCATCGTCCACTTTACGAATCAATTTGTGAATGCGTCTGACCCCGATGGCTGCACAGACCAGTACGATTGGAATGGAGGATCCGATAATAACTGGTGGGTTGATATCCCAGCCAGCCGATTTCATCGCCTGCGCCATGGAGCTAATTAAACTGACCGCATAGCTGGTGATGGCGATGATGGACAGCCCTTCTACCGTGCTTTGCAGGCGTAGCTGCATTTTGGCATGGGTATTCATCGATTTGAGCAAATCCTGGTTTTGCCGCTCGATAGAGATGTTCACGCGTGTTCTTAATAATTCGCCGGCATTGCTGATACGTTCGGATAATAATGAAAACCGTTTTGCGGTGGTTTCGCACGTGCTGATGGCCGGGACCAGACGACGGGTCATGAATTCTGAAAATGTCTGCAAGCCCTGAATCCGCGTTTCACGCAGATCTTCAATACGCTGGTTAACCAGCTTGAAATAGGCATTGGCCGCGCCAAAGCGATAATGATTACTGGACACCAGGCTTTCAATTTCAGAGGCCAGAGTGGTTAGTTCATCCAGCAGCCCGCTGTCGTCACTGTCTGTGCTGGCCATCGCTGAGGTGATGTCGATTAACTGTTTGTCGGCCTGGACAAGCGTCGGGGCCAGTTCGCGGGCTACCGGAAATGCAAGTAGCGCCATCACCCGGTAGTCCTCAATCTCGAACAAGCGTTGCAATAAGCGACCGGCCTGGGCATTTTTCAGATGATCATTTACTATCAAAAAGCGACTGAAACCATCGACATGAATTTTAAAATCGGTATAGGCTTTGGCTGCACCACCGCTGACCTCTGCACCAATCAATGCATTACCAGCAAAATACTGATTCAATTGATCTATTTCGCCCTTGATCTCGGCAGATGAAAGAATCATTGCATGTGATGCGACCATTAGCTGACCTGGCAGACCGCTCATCCAGTCCACGGGGACAGTGTCCAGCGCCGGGGTTTTGAACGGTTCATCATGGCCGTTTTTTACATAAAAAGTGTATGATGAAAACTCGCCATGTTGTTCCCAGCGCAAATGAAAGCTGCCGAAGCTGGCGGTAAAATGGTTGAAATCCTGTTTGGGTGGCGTAATGCTGAAGCGCTCGCATAAATACAGAAGATGTTCGCGATCGAGCTTTTTGTCATCACCCTCAAGTTTTAATGCGAGATGAGTGGATTTGACCGGTAATTCCAGGTTGACTGGAGAACGGGCATGAACTTCATTGTGCAGTTGGAACCGCTGCGGGTGGTTGTCAGGTAAAGGGTATAAGGTTGTCACGAAAGAGGGGGGTATATTGGATGTGTCGAATGCAAGTGGATCAGGCCCATGCACTCAACCTAAGTGTACATGGGCAGGGAATTTAGCAAGCTCAGGCGTTGTCTTCCTCACTGCCTGCGCCATCGTCCAGTGTGTTTTTACCCAGGCCGGAATAGGCAGGACACCAGCCGGAGTAGCCAGTAGAAATTAATACCATTCCGATCAGTAATAAGGCGATGCTGGCAGTGAAAATAGAAATCACCAGCAATGTAATGCCGGCATACAGACGATATTGTTTTTCTTTTTCGCCCATGTTGTGTTCAAATTTACATACTTTTTTAATATCGAAACTCATCGTAATCCCCTCGTTTCATTGTTGTTATGATCCTTCGAAGGACTAAGTCCTTGCTGCGAAAGGTCAATATACACAGCTCGAAAAAATGTGCAAGTTAAACTATGGATGTTAACACAATAATCAGTTCTTTAAATGACGCGCAACGTCTGGCGGTGTCTGCGCAACCCAAACCGGTACTCGTGCTGGCTGGTGCAGGCAGTGGTAAAACCCGTGTGCTGGTGCATCGTATTGCCTGGAATATTCAGGTGAATGGCGCCTCGCCCCATAATATTCTGGCGGTGACATTTACCAATAAAGCGGCGACAGAAATGCGTAGTCGTGTTGAAGACTTGCTCAAAATATCTGCCCGTACCATGTGGATTGGTACGTTTCATGGGCTGGCCCATAGGCTGTTACGGCGTCATGCGAAGCAGGCCAAATTGCCGGATGCGTTTCAGGTGATTGATTCTGACGATCAGTTGCGTGTGATTAAACGGTTGTATGCCGGGATGAATATTGATGATTCCAAATGGCCGCCCAAACAGGTGCAGTGGTACATCAATGCGCAAAAAGATGAAGGCATCCGAGCTAAACACATGGTGGAAACCGGAGATGTATTTCAGCAACAGATGATTGCTATTTACAAGGCGTATGAAGAGGTGTGTGAACGCTCCGGGTTGGTTGATTTTGCCGAACTGCTGCTACGCGCACATGAAATGCTGCGCGATAATGAAGATGTGCTGGAATTTTACCGTGAGCGTTTTCGACATGTGCATGTGGATGAATTTCAGGACACCAATACCATTCAATATGCCTGGTTGCGTTTGCTGACCGAAGGACAGGATAACCTGTTCGTGGTGGGGGATGATGACCAGTCAATCTACGGCTGGCGTGGGGCTAAAATTGAAAATATCTACAGCTTTCAGAAGCATTATCCCAATCATCAGCTGATTCGTCTGGAGCAGAACTACCGCTCCACCGGCAATATTTTAAAAGCCGCAAACCATGTCATCACCAATAATGACGGTCGCCTGGGGAAGGAGTTGTGGACTGAAAGCGGTCTGGGCGAGCTGATTTCCGTGTACTCGGCTTTTAATGAGCAGGACGAAGCTTACTTTGTCGTGGAAAAAATTCGTCAATGGGTGAGCGATGGGGGATTGCGTCGCGATATCGCTATACTCTACCGCTCCAATGCGCAGTCTCGCCAGTTTGAAGAAAAGCTGATGGTGACGGGGACGCCATATCGTGTCTACGGCGGCCTGCGCTTTTTTGAACGCATGGAGATCAAAAATGCACTGGCGTATTTGCGTCTGATCAGTAACCGGCATGATGATGCCTCGTTTGAGCGGGTGGTGAATACACCTACACGCGGCATAGGCAATAAAACCATAGAAAATATCCGTCTGTTGGCGCGTGCGCAGGGAGCATCATTATGGCGGGCGGCAGAATTATTGATTGCACAGGGGACATTGTCTGCACGTGCAACCCACGCACTAAAAGGTTTCATGCAGCTGCTGGCCAGACTGGAAGAGGCTGCGGATGGGCAGGAATTGTTTGAAAAAGTAAAAGTGGTGGTCGAACAAAGCGGATTGATCGAGCTGTATAAAAAGGAAAAAGGCGACAAGGGTGAAGTGCGGGTGGAAAACCTGGAAGAGCTGGTCAATGCGGCGCGCCTGTTTGATTTTGATGTAGAAAATGATGAAAACCTGAATGAGCTGGATATGTTTCTCGCCCATGCCGCGTTGGAAGCGGGTGATGCCCAGGCGGATGAATATGAGGATTGCGTGCAATTGATGACCCTGCATTCTGCCAAAGGATTGGAGTTTAAGCTGGTGTTTCTGGTTGGTTTGGAAGAAGGACTGTTTCCATCCCAGCAATCGACAGAGGAAGCAGGTCGGCTGGAAGAGGAAAGACGCTTGTGTTACGTAGGTATCACACGGGCGATGCAGCAACTGTATTTGACCCATGCCGAATCCAGACGTTTGTATGGCAAGGAAAGTTACCCCAGACAATCCCGCTTTGTGCGCGAGATTCCGGCTGAATATGTGCAGGACGTCAGAATTCGCGCCAATGTCAGTCGGCCTGTGACAGCAAAACCGAGGTCAGGCCTAGCCGCATCTTCCGGCACGTTCAAGCTGGGAGAGCGGGTGAAGCATGCCAAATTTGGTGAAGGCGTGGTCTTGCAAATAGAAGGAGCGGGTGCTCAGGAGCGCGTTCAGGTTAACTTTAATGATGTGGGTTTGAAATTTTTAATGCTTTCGTATGCCAAGCTGGAGAGACTTTAAAAAACCGATTTTGATCTTAACGGCAATAGCCTGGCGGCGATGAGTCCGTTTTCAAATGGTGATGAGGTTGAGTGGCCCGGTTTTGTACAATAGGGAATCAGACCTAACAAGGTGGTGTTACCGGCACCGTTGACGCCGTTTAGATTGCTATGGCCATCCAGGCGAATTTCCTGAATTGCGCCAGGTTTGTAGGCGTCGATGTGGATTAATCTTTTGAGTAAGAACATGATTGAGGGAGGAAGTATGACGGCTCTATTGTCAGTTTTCTGATTATAATCAAGTCATTATTAAATGCTTAAAAGTATCATATTTATATGAGATAATTTTAACCGGTTAACCAGTTGAAGGGCATGGGAATGAAAAAGATAGCATTGTTTTTTGTAGTATTTTTTAAGGCGCAATGGGCGTGGGCAATGCCCTATTTCAATACCAGTAATGGACACTATTATGAAGTGTTCAGAGGTGGCTATACCTGGGAAGAGGCAAATGCTGAAGCCAATGCCCGTACATACAAAGGGTTGCAAGGGCACTTGGCGACGATAACCTCGGCAGAAGAAAATCAGTGGATTTTTGATAATCTGCAAAATGATGATGGGGTTTTTCTTGCTGATGGCACGTTCATTGGCGCAACAGATAAAGATGTTGATGGTACCTGGGAATGGGTAACTGGCGAAGCGTTCAGTTATTCAGACTGGTTGCCAGGTGAGCCAAACAACTGGAATGGACTTGAGGAAGACTACATTATGATCTGGTGGAATCAGGAAGGGCAAACGTCATCACCTAGTTGGAATGATACGACTAATAACCCGATTTTGGATGTGAATTTTGAAATGGGTTATTTGATTGAATATGACGCGGGTACCGCATCCAATGTTCCCTTGCCTGCAGCAGCATGGTTTTTTATCAGTGGTCTTGCTCTGTTAGGGGTTAGAAAAAACAGAGCCATCTAAAAGCGTTCCTGAAGACATGGAAAAAGTCTTGGGATTTATTGGCATGGGTCTGATGGGCAGGCCGATGACTTTACGTTTGTTACAGTCCGGGTTTCAGGTGCATGTCTGGAACCGGACGCCACGGAAAATCACTGACGTCGTTAATGCAGGGGCAAATGCCTGTGCAACGGTAGAGGTGCTGATTTCCCGTTCAGATGTGATTCTTCTTTGTCTGGCTGACAGCCAGGTCGTTACCGAAATTGTCGACAACCACGTGCTCAATGCTGGCGCGCCGGGTAAATTACTTATTGATCTTTCCAGTATCGATCCTGATACAACGTGCCGTTTGGCGTCCAAACTCAAACAACAATGTGGCATGTCCTGGGTGGATGCGCCGGTGTCCGGTGGAACGGCAGGTGCAGAGCAGGGCAGTCTGGCGATTATGGCAGGCGGTGCGGATGAGGATATTGCTGTTGCCAGAGAGGTTTTAAAGCCGCTGTATCGGCAATTGATACATATGGGGGGAACCGGCTGTGGTCAGGTTGCCAAGATTTGTAATCAAATGATTGTCAGCTGCAATGTGATGGTGATTGCCGAGATGATGGCGCTGGCTAAACAAACCGGAGTGGATGCTGAAAAAATTCCACAGGCCTTGGCTGGCGGCTTTGCCGATTCCAAACCCTTGCAGATTGTCGCACCGGAAATGGCCAATGACATCTTTGAGCCGGTGAAATGGCGTATCAAAACCTTGCTGAAAGATTTACGCATGGCAGAATCGTTGGCAGAAAAATATCAAAATGAGATTCCGGTGTCTTCATTGACGGCTGATCTGTTGCAAAAACATGGTGAGCTTGGGTTTATGGAGCAGGACCCTGCGACATTGATTAAATTATTCAGTAAAAAATAGTGCTTAAATTTTCTGCCAATCTCAGCCTGCTGTTTACTGAGCTGGATTTTATGCAGCGCTTTAAAGCCGCCCGAGATGCAGGCTTTAATGCGGTTGAAGTGCAGTTTCCCTATGCATTTAGTGCGCAGGCCATTCAGCAACAGGTTGAAGAACACCGGCTCGAATTGATGTTGTTTAATATCGATGCCGCGGATCTTTTACAGGGCGGGGAAGGTCTGGCAGCGGTGCCGGAAAAGGTCGAGCAATTTAAACGGGCCGTCGAGAAGGCGCGTGACTATGCTGAAATTCTTCATCCGCAGGTCATTAATGTGCTGCCCGGGCGGTGCCTTGATGCGAGCAGAGCTGCTGAGTATCTGCAAACTTTTCAACAAAACCTGAGTTATGTCTGTAATCAGTTTGCAGACATGTCTGTACGCATTGTATTTGAAGCGATCAATATTCATGACATGCCGGGGTTCCTGATTTTTACGGGCCGACAAATGCTCGAGGTGTTGGAGGGTGTGCAACAGCCGAACCTTTATTTGCAATATGATCTGTATCATATGTTGCGTATGCAGGAAGATTGTCTTGGCTTTCTGCAGCAGCATTGGCAAAAGGTGGGGCATATTCAGTTTGCCGATTGCCCGGGACGCGGACAGCCGGGGAGCGGGGCGGCTGATTTGATTTCTGTATTCAATTTTATTGAACAATCCGGATATGACGGCTGGCTGGGGGCGGAGTATAATCCGCAGGGAACCACTGTTGCCAGCCTGGACTGGCTGCAGGATTTTCAACGCAGTTTAGGGACATAAGAATGACGCAAATTGACTACACCTTACACCATGCCAGCCTGCTGGTATCGGATACTCAGCGGTCGCTGGAGTTTTATTGTGGTGTGCTGGGTATGCAGCAGACTTTGCGTCCTGATTTACCGTTTCCGGGAGCCTGGATAAAAATGGGTCAACAACAGATTCATTTATTGGAGCTGGATAACCCGGATCCAACGACAGGACGTCCAAAGCATGGGGGGCGTGACCGCCATGTGGCATTAACAGTGCCTGACTTGTCACCAGTGATAGCGGTGCTGGATAATGCCAAGGTTGAATACACAGTGAGCATGTCTGGTCGGGAAGCGCTTTTTTGCAGAGACCCTGATGGCAACGCCATAGAGGTGATCGCGGTGGCTGAGCTGGCAAATATGCCAGATGCAAATAATTAAAAACAAAAGGAAAATATCATGGTAAAGCATCTTCATATGTTATTTATGCTGCTGGCAGTGCTCAGCTTTGTCGGGCGCGTAGGATTGCAAAAGTTCAAGCCTGATTTGCTGGAGAACAAGCTGGTCAAGGTGGCACCGCATGCGATTGCATCACTGCTGGTATTGACCGGTATCGTACTGGTGTTTCAGGGTGGATGGGCGCAAGGCGATATGGGCTGGGTGTACAGCAAGGTTATTCTTCTTTTCGTGTTTGTCGGACTTGGGCTCTACACCATGAAGTCTGAAGGCATGAAAAAGTGGGCCGCTGCCGCTGCCGCACTGTTGATCTATTTTTATATTATCGGGATTGCGTTTAGCAAGCAGGGTTTTATTTAAGGAACCTCTGATCAAGTCCAATTATTTTTAGCTTGCTAAAACTGTCGCTATTTTCCACGAAGATCGGCGCAATAGAATGACTATTACTGCTCACTTCGAGAAAAATAGCGACAGTTTTTTCTGCGCTAAATTCTAACCAACTTAATCAGAGATTCCTTAAGCTTTAACCTATAGCGAATAATCAATTCCCGAAATGGCCTTTTCCAGCCTGGCGATGACCTCCTTTGCTGTTTTGCAGTGCTTGATGGCAGCGGGTAAAGGTGTATCGTCAGTCAACACCTTCCAGCGCAGTAGTAGCGCTTTTAGTTTTAGCTGATGGCTGACGGTAAAGTGATGTTTGCCCAACAGGGTGTGCAGGGCTTCATGTTCGGGTTCGGTTACTGACTCCCTTAAACTTAATAGTTGATGGCAGATTTGTTCAATGTTTGTGGCGTTGTTCTTGACCAGTTCGGTGACCATTTTTGCATTGATGTCGGATGCCGGACTGCTTGAGTTGTCGGAAATAATTTTCAGGCAGTGAATGAGCTCAATCGTGCTGGATTTTACCGCCATTTGATAGAAACCAGCCGCTTCCATATCAACCATGCTTTGTTCAGGATAGGTTTCTACTTGAGTGGAATAGCTGGTTAACGGAAGGCTCTCAATGGCATTTTTTATCACCCACTGTGGATAAAAGGTTGTTGACGGGTTATCTGCATCATTGATCTTGTGAGCATATACCAGTTGTCCCTTTGGCAGGTGTTTGTGACCCGCGATGCCGATGTTCAGCAAGACGGGTGATTTTATGTGCCAGCATCCTTGACTGTAGCCGACTGCACCTGCGGCATGGTTTTTACCGACACCGGTGACAATCAAGCAGATGTTATCACCCTGATATACTGCGAATGGCGAATGGACCGCCCATTTTTGCAATGCGAAATGCTTGATAATGGGCTTGGCTTCACAGGGCAAAGCCGTAAAAATGATCAGTTGAGGGTCAGTCGTATCCACTAGTTGTCCTGAATTGCGCTGTAGTGGTCAATCAAAGAGTGATAATGTTCAGCTTCTGCTTGTTTACCTCTTTTTAAGGCACCTTGTTGATAAATGCGGGCTTTTTCGAGCAACATGGAAATTGCGGCCTGTCTGTCTGTCATGGATAGCGTGATGTTTTTAAGGGTTTTGTCCAAAGCATAAATTCGAAAGCGATCCATCCCCCAATATTTACGAGAAAGCTGGTCTTCATGGCCGCCGTGTTTGATGATTTGCGGCTGATCAATAAATAGTACCGGGTTACTGGCCGTGATGCGTAACCACATTTCATAATCTTCACAGGCAGGAAGGGTTTCGTCAAAAGGCCCAAGCTCATCAAATAAATATCGATGAATCAGGATAGATGAGGGTGACATGGCACATAAGGGCAGGCATTGCTGAAAAATATGCCCCCCTGATTTTTGGTGTTTATTCATTTGATTTACGCGCGTGCTATTTCTAACCCAGATTTCTTCGGTATGGCAAACTTTGTATTCAGGGGCGGCAGATAAGCTGTCTGTTTGATGTAATAGTTTATCTGGCAGCCATTCGTCATCCGAGTCAAGCAAGGCTATCCAGTCCCCCGTGGCTTGTTTTATGCCCCGATTGCGCGCATTGCTAACGCCCTTGTTTGCCTGTTCAATCACAGTGATCGAGGGAAATCCTGCCTGGATAAGTGCCAGGGTGTTATCGGTTGAGCCGTCATCAATTACAATGATTTCATGGATTGGGTAACTCTGCTTCATGACTGAGTCTAATGCCCTGGAAAGGGTATGGCTGCGATTAAATGTGGGAATGATGACTGATATTTTAAACATGGAGCAGATAGTGATGAGAAAAAGCTAAGTGTGGCGTAGGATTGTAAGGTAGTTGAGCGAGTTAAAAAAATTGAAAAGTCGTCGTTTGGGTGGAAAATAACATGAATACGCTGAAAAATTAATTAGTTGTTGAATTTTCATGATTTTTGACATAGATTAGTGCCGCTAGCGATTCTTGGAGGAAACAATGACAGCGGAAACACAAGCCAAGCCGGAAAGACGGCATAAAGCGAAACATCTTGTTACTGAGTTGCAAAGAGAACGACATGAAGTCTGGGCGCTTTATTGCCAGATTGCAGACCTGAAGCCTTATGATGGCAATACCGATGTCAAATTGATTTTGAATAAATTTTCCGAGATCATGATTGATTATGTTTCTCTGGGACATTTTGGCATTTACGAACGTCTGTTGGCAGGAACCGAGCGCAGGGAAGGGGTGTTGTCCAATGCCAAACAAATTTACCCTGAATTTTCCAGAACCACGGATGCAGTGGTAAATTTCAATGATCAATACGATCAGAACAATCGCAAATTTGAGATACAATCCCTGGAGACCGATCTTTCAGAACTGGGTGAGCAGCTTGCAAAACGCATGGAAATGGAAGATCAGCTATGTAACCTGTTGCTGAATTGATAGTGCTCAGATAGGCTGAATTGTTCAGCGCTATCTGGAATGCGTATGAAATCCCTGGCCTTATAGTGGGCTGCCAATGGTTGTTCCCGAACCGCTCGCATCCTCTTTTTCCTGAACAAACTGCTTTTTCAAGCGGTTGAATGCTGACCACAGTGTTTTATCCATGACCACATGGTTGCCGATTGACACGATTACCCTGACCAGTTCCGGAATACGGGTTTTGGTCGAGATCATATAAATCGGTTGTACATACAACATGGAATTATCCATAGGCAAAATCACCATGCGACCCTTTTTCACTTGCGAGCCATGTTGATCCCACAGCGTAAATTGCTCTGAAATATCAGGATCCTGGTCTATCAGTGCTTCCACCTGTGCCGGTCCGTTAACCTGCACATCTTTATGAAATTTATAAATGGTAATGCCGGGTTTGTATTCTTCTGAACATGCTTGTTTGTCCATCGTACCCGCAATTCCAACCATACTCAGGTTATCACGATTGATCGGGGTCATCGGGTTGATCATGACAAATTCTTCGTTGTTGTTGCAGTTGCCAAAGTCCATGGTGATAAAGTAAGGCAGTACCTGTTTGCCTTCAATTTTTGCATATTCCCAGGTTTCAGCCTGCTCATAAAATAACTCGGGAGCGATCTGGTGGTATTTTGCATAAACCTTCATTTGCAGATAAAACAGGTCACGCGGATAACGTAGATGCTTTTTCAAGTTTGATGGCATTTCGGTGATGTCTTTAAAAACCCCCGGGTAAGCCCGCTTGTAGGCCGTGATGATCGGGTCGTCAGGTTCGGCGACATAGTAATCGATCGATCCATCATAGGCGTCGATCACAATTTTGACGGAATTGCGGATGTAGTTGAATTTGTGTTCCCCATCCAGAAAGTCGTCAGCTGCCGGTTTGGACACTGGATAATGGTTGGACAGTGTATAAGCATCCTGAATCCAGTAAAACCGGTCATTGTTGATGACCAGGTACGGATCTTTGTCTAGATGCAGGAAAGAAGTCAGCGTGTTGATCCTTTCGATGATATTGCGGCGGATTAACAGCTTGCTTTTGGATGAAATGTTGCTGGAGAAAAAGATTTTCTCGTCATTAAAATAAAATGCGAACAGCAGTTTTCTGAAATAGGAAGGAATTGGAATTCCGCCACTGCCTTTGTATTCGGAATCGTAAATTGGGTCAGAGCTGGATAGCCCGGCCACCGTTAGTTTATTGGGGACAATAGCATATTTATAATTTTCCTGGCCGTAGTAAATGTCAGGATATTTAACATCAAAGCCAATATCCGAATGCATGTTCAAGTCGCGCAGGTACCAGATAATGGGTTTGTCTGCATCTTGCGCTGCCGGGGTAACTACAGCGCCATAGCCGTGCGTGTAGCGCATGTGGGTGTTTTCCCAGTTTTGTGCTTCCTTGGGCAGCTTTTTGATGTTCATTTCACGGGCTGCCAGGTTTACCTGTTGATAATGTCCGTTCAAAAAGTAGCGATCTTCATCCACCGCCGGGAATCTATAGTATGGGCGGATGCCTTGTAATTGCATATAACCATCCGTCAGAAATTCGCGGTCCCAAACCGGTATGTTTTCAAAATATTTTTTAGTGGAACGTTTCTCGATATCCTTGACGGCATCCAATTTGACGGTGAAATCAATGGTGTTTATGTTGTTAAGATTATAGGCATCCAGTGTTGCATCAATATTATGTTGCATGAATTCGCCTTCTGCTTTCACCGGGTTAGGGTTGACGATGATGGCATTTATCAAATCAGGGATAAATTCCAGTTTTTGCAAACCCAGGACCACTAGAAATGAAACGCTTGAAATAATTAATGGGGACTTGATGCGGTGTTTGTCTGAAAAAATGAAAATGATCAGCGACAGGGCAATCGCCAGAAAACCGATAATAGACAGCCAGATCAAAGGCAGGTGATAACGAATTTCGACAAAGCCGGGGCCAAAAAAGACCGGTTCATGATTGTCGAAATATAACAGTGAATATCGATCCAGCAGGAAGCCCCACACGACAAACAAAACAGTGAAAGCCAGCAAGACAGTTAAATGAATTTTAGCGCCGAGAGGATATTCAGTGTTTTGGTTGGGAACAAAGATATGTTCCAGCCAATATAAGGTACCCACTAATAAAAACAGGATAATGGATGTGATCAACAATTCCTGTTGAATCAATTGGAAAAAGGGGTAGGCCAGGATGTAAAAACTGATGTCTCTGCCATAGACCGGCTCAACGGTACCGGAAGGTTCGCCAAAGAGAAATAGCAGCGCCTGCTCCCATTGGTTGTAGAAAGGGATGGCAATGATGATTGCCAATATCAGCGATAGCGGAGTGTAGACTTTGGACGAGCCGTTCATGAACACTTCTGAAAAACGTTGGAAGCGTTTGCGTTTATCGGCATCCAGCAGTACAGAGTCTGGCGGGTTCAGCCCAAGGTAGCGTGATGCAATCCAGAAATGGAAAAAGAAGACGGCAAAGAAAAACAGGGTCACTCCGCCGGAGAGGAAAAAACGATAAAGCAGTTTTAACCAGAAATAACCTTCAAGTTGCAGGGAACGGAACCACCATAAATCGACGAATAAATCGAGAAAAACAAAATAGAATGCAATATAGGCAACAATCGCAATGACTACGGTAGCGCCTGCAATGGCGGGTAACAGCTTCCTGAGCATAATTTCCTCTCTATGTTATACAGCGCACTCCGGTGCGCAGGTCAACAGGATTTTTTGATTATTTAAAGCGTTTTACAACTGTTTAGATATTGATCAATACTTTTAGTTTATGTTGAGTATCGAAAAGTGGGTTTAAACGCTTATTACGTATCCTGAATGTATTTTAACACTCAAAAGCGGGCTTATGCCCATTCTGCGCAAGAGGTTTTTACAGGGTCAGGGCAAACTCGCCGGTTCGGTAAACACCCAGTCCTGCTTTTGTACGGGTTGGTGACAGCTGATACAACTTTGCATCCCTTTGTTAAAAGGTTTTTGTTCCGTACCCATCCAGCGCGCCCATCCCCAGTTATAGGTATTTGAGAACGCAGTTGAGTTTTTCACCATAAACTCAGCGTGCATCAGTTTTCCTGGTGTTGTTGCCGCAGGCCAGGAAGATAATTGTTTATCCTTCCATACCACTTTGCCAATAATACTGTTATCCGGCCAGGGTTTGGTGTTACCTGTGCGAGCGGCAGTGACAGCGGTGTCATTGCCGATAATCAGGCGTAGAGTGTTGTTGTCTGTTCGATGTGATACAGAAATAACGGCCCAATTTTGCCAGCCCTGTGGATAGCTGACGCCATTGGAGGGGGAGGGACGCTTGTTTTCAGCCATAGTCGATAGCGGCAATAAGATCAGTGACATCAGAAAGGTGGATCGAAACATAATCAGTCTCCGGGGTTACAGGCTTTTGCTGGCCATTTCATAAACATCCTTGGATATATTTTCAGTTTTGATAATGCGTTGTAATTCGTTTTGCATCATCATTTGACGGTCGACATCATATTTTCGCCAGTGTGTTAAGGCGACAACCATGCGCGAGGCCACTTGAGGGTTCAGGCTGTTGAGCGCAATGATCTGATCGGCCAGAAAGCGATATCCAGCCCCATTCCGGGCGTGAAAATGAAGCGGATTAGTCTGGCTGAATGCGCCGATAAGCGAACGCACCCGGTTGGGGGTTTTCAAGTCAAATGCATCGTGGTTGAGCAGATTGAGTATATTGTCAAATGCGTCCGGCATAGCACTGCCAGCTTGCAGGGCAAACCATTTGTCTATGACCAGCGCTTCATGTTGCCATTGTTGATAGAAGCGGTCGAGATATTCGTTTTTTGCTGGATTGTGGCTATTGACGATGGCAGACAGCGCGGCAATCTGATCAGTCATGTTGGCGGCGCTGTCAAATTGTGTGGTTGCCATTTGATAAACCTGTTCATTTTCCAGTGTCGTCAGGTAATACAGGCAGATGTTTTTCAAGCGTCGGCTACCAATGGCATCAGAGTCAAAGCGACCGGACAGGTCTTCATTATTGGCATCATAGTGTGCCATGAACGGGTGTTGCAGTTGTTCAGCCAGGATTTTTCTGACCGACTCACGCGCCTGATGGATGGCGATGACATCAATGATTTGCATCTGGCTGGCAAGAAAAGTTTCATCCGGAAGCTTGATCAGCAATGACAGATAGGATTTATCAGGCCAGTCTTGTGTCAGCAAGGCTTTACATGTATCGACGAGCAGGCCGTCCGGTTTGTATGGGCGGCCGTTCTGAATACTTTCCACTTCATCCATGATGATTTTGGATGCCAGTTTTTGTGCCGCTTCCCAACGGTTAAAGGCGTCCGGGTCATGAGTTATTAGAAATGCCAGTTCCTGTTCATCCTGAACAAGGTCAACGATGACAGGAGCAGAATAGCCGCGCAGCAAGGATATCGCGGGGGCTTCAGTAATATGATTAAAGGTAAATGTTTGGCTTCGTTCTGTGAGTTGCAGTGTCAGTTCTTCGGCTTCAGGGTAATTGTCAATGGTCAATGTCAGGGGGCTTCCATTTTGACCAAGCAGGCCAATTTTGATGGGGACGAGTAAAGGTTTTTTGACGGCGCGTTTATCCGAATCCGGGGTTGATTGCTGAACGCTGATATGCAATTGATTATTGGCGGCATCATATGACCTGGAAACAGTCAGTTGGGGGGTGCCGGATTGAGAATACCATTCTCTGAACTGGCTCAGGTCTATGTCATTGGCGTTTTCCATCGCGGTGACAAAATCATCGCAGGTTACCGCTTGTCCGTCATGGGAGGAAAAATACAGATCGCTGCCTTTGCGGAAACCTTCAGAGCCTAACAGGGTGTGTAGCATGCGAACAACTTCCGCGCCTTTTTCATATACAGTCAGCGTATAGAAATTATTGATTTCTATGTAGGATTCCGGGCGAATCGGGTGGCTGAGCGGGCCGGCATCTTCTGCGAACTGGCGGGTTCTTAGCAGATTGACGTCTTCGATGCGTTTGACCGCTTGCGACGTTTGGTCGCCGGTATACTGCTGGTCACGGAAAACAGTAAAGCCTTCTTTCAGGCTGAGTTGAAACCAGTCACGACAGGTGACGCGGTTGCCCGACCAGTTATGAAAATATTCATGGGCAATGACTCCTTCGATATGTTCATAATCGGTATCAGTCGCCGTGTCAGGTCTAGCCAGTACAAATTTGGTATTGAAAATATTCAGTCCCTTGTTTTCCATCGCGCCCATATTGAAATGGCCCACGGCAACAATCATGTATAAATCCAGATCGTATTCCCGCCCATAGACCTCTTCGTCCCAACGCATGGCATTTTTTAAGGACTGCATCGCGTGCTCGCATTTATCGACATCATGCGATTCAACAAAGATCTGCAGGCTGATGTTACGTCCGCTTTGGGTGACAAAGTTGTCTTCGATGCATTCAAGCTGGCCCGCCACCAGAGCAAATAAATAGCACGGTTTGGCAAACGGGTCTTCCCAGGTGACCCAGTGGCGGTTATGCGCTAGTTCGCCATCAGCAACCCGGTTGCCGTTTGAGAGCAGAACCGGATATTTGTCCTTGTCGCCAATCAAGGTCGTTTTGAACGTGCTCATCACATCGGGGCGATCCAGAAAATAGGTGATTTTGCGGAACCCTTCGGCTTCACATTGGGTGCAAAGCATGGTGCGCGATTGATACAGTCCCTCAAATGCCGTGTTGTGTTGCGGGCTGATGGTGTTTTCTATCGAGAGGATAAAGGTTTTATCCTGCGGTACCTGATGGATGGAGAGGTGTTCCGTTGTTTGCGTGTAATCTTCAGTGCTTAATGCGTTGCCATCAATGGCCACGCTGACCAGGGTCAATTCTTCCCCCATCAAGGTCAGTGTCTCATCTGTGTGTGTTGATTGCGGGTTGCGCTGCATGGATATGCGGGAGACGACGCGGGTTGATTGTTCATCAAGAATAAAATTCAGGTCTACCGATTCAATCAGATAGTCAGGAACGGTATAGTCTTTCAGATAAATGGTTTGAGGGCTTCCGTCTCGCATATTAGTTTTGATGAGTAGTTAATGTGATTGGTCAGGGGTTTTGGCTTGCTTAATGGCAAAAATACCAAATAAAAGCCACGCGGCAATAAAGCACAATCCGCCAAAAGGGGTAATCATGCCCAGCCATCGAATGCTTAATAAAGCCAATAGATACAGGCTGCCGGAAAACAGAATAATGCCACAGAACATGAGCCACCCAGCAAAGTTTAATAACGTGCTTTTTTGTTGAGCATGATAGTGGGCGATAAAGGCCAGGCCCAATGCATGCCACATGTGATAGGTCACACCGGTTTTGTATACGGCCAGCATCTCCGGCGAAATGATGTGCTTAAGGCCATGCGCACCGAATGCGCCGAGGCAGACAGCCAGCATGGCGCAAAATGCAGCAAGCGCAAGAAAAGGCGATTTCATCAGGCCTCCCTCAGGCGAGGCATTAATTGCACCAGGTTGCACGGTTTGGTTCTAATGTCCAGCTGATCGCGAATCAAGTCATCCCATGCCGTGCGGCAGGCGTTGGATGAACCAGGGAGGCAGAATATATAGGTGCCATTGGCGACACCGGCAAGCGCGCGTGACTGGATGGTAGAGGTTTTGATGGTCTGATAGGACAGCATACGAAACACTTCACCAAAGCCGTCCAGGGTTTTATCCAGTAATGGCTGGACGGCTTCCGGGGTACCGTCTCTGCCGGTAACGCCGGTGCCACCTGTGGTGATAACAGCATGAATGTCATCGTCGGCGATCCATTGTGAGACCATGGCACGAATGTGGTAAATATTATCTTTTACAATGGCTTTGTGGAGGACGATATGCCCTGCATCCTCAGCGCGTGTTTTTAGTGCGTTACCGGACACATCGTCGTGTTCAGAGCGCGTGTCCGAAATGGTGAGTACAGCCAGGTTTAACGGTATAAATTCAGCGTGTGTCATGTTATTTCAGCACCAGGAAAAATGCTTCGCTGCCACGTTGAATGTTGATCAGCAAAGGGCGTCTTTGGTCGGTCACCTGGCGTAACTGATCCAGATTTTTGATGCGGTAACGATTGGCTGAAATAATGATGTCGCCAGGTCTCAGGCCAGACCGCCATGCGTATGAGCCGGCCTGGATTTGTTCAAATAATACACCTTCAATCTGTCCGCGTTGGGAGTTGGATAGAACGGTCCCTGTTAACGTACGATGAAGTTTTTTACCTGCAAGTTGTTGACGCTGTGGTTTGCCGATGACTGCGGTGATGGTTTTTTTCTTGTCTCCGCGCAGGATTTTAATGTCTACTTCATCGCCAATTTTCATTAATCCGATCATGTTGCGGATTTGATGGCTGTTTTTGATTTTGCGACCGTTGATGGTGACGATGATGTCACCCGGTTCCAGTCCCGCTTTGGCAGCAGCAGATGAGGATTCCACTCGGCTGATGATGGCTCCGTGGCTGTTTTTAAGATCAAATGCCTTGACCAGTTCCGGGGTCAGATCCTGGGTGGAAACCCCCAGCAAGCCACGTCTGACTTCGCCGTGGGTAACCAGGGATTCAACCAGTGTCATTACCATATTGGATGGTATAGCAAAGCCGATACCGACATTGCCGCCTCCAGGTGCAATGATAGCGGTATTCATGCCAATAAAGTGGCCGCGTAAGTCAACCAGTGCGCCGCCGGAATTGCCCGGGTTAATCGAGGCATCGGTCTGGATAAAATCTTCATAACCCTCAATGCCTAATCCACTGCGGCCCAATGCGCTGATGATGCCAGAGGTTACCGTATGGCCCAGGCCAAACGGGTTGCCGATGGCGATTGCAAAATCACCGACTTTTAGCGAATTGGAATCGGCCACTTGTAATGCGGTGAGGTTATCTGCAGGAATCTGAATGACAGCAACATCAGCTTCAGGGTCGGTACCCAGAATTTTGGCATTGAATTGGCGGCCGTCGCTGAGAGTCACCATGATTTTGTCCGCTTTATGGATAACATGGTTGTTGGTCACCACATAGCCTTTTCTGGCATTGATAATCACACCTGAGCCGAGGCTGTTTTTTTGCTGGCGTCTGGGGTTGTTTTGAGGGAGATCAAAAAAACGTCTGAAAAACGGGTCGTTTAGCATCGGGTTTTCCCGTACCGCCGTGGTGGTCGAGATGTTAACCACGGCAGGCATGCTGCTTTCCAGGACTGGCGCCAGGGAGGGCAGCGGTTTGTTATTGATAACGTTGGGAATTGCTGCCAGGGAAGGCGTACACAGCGCTAATCCCAGAAATAAAGAAATAATTGAAAAACCTCGAGTGTTAAAGATATTTATCATTCATTGTTTCCTTAAATTAATTAACGCAAGTGGGACAATTGAAAGTCAGAAATGTTTAACGCTACCGCTTAACATTTTTTGCATTAGAATTTACACAGATTTTGTTGCTTCTAGTATTGTCTTGTCAATATGCGCTGTTTTTAGCATACCTTATCTTAATTTTGCTATAAACTTTAATGTATATATTTGTCCAACGTTGATTATGCCGGTTGATCCTGATTCTCAAGATGCGAAAGCTATACGCCAGTTGATACCTTTAACACGTATCGCGATAAGCCGGTTTCACGAACTCTGTGACCTGATACAGGTCGAGGACATGGAATCAGGTCATTTTCTCTTTAAAAGAGGAGGAGGCGTTGATGCCATGTTTTTTATATTACAAGGCAGTGTGTCATTGCAGACAGAGGAATATAAGGTGGAAACGATTGAGGCTAAATCGGAGTCTGCAAAATTTCCAATTGCTCATCAGGTGCCTCGTAAAATTGATGCGCTTGCAGAAACGGATATTCGCTATCTACGTTTGGATAGAGAGTTAATTAAGTCTGATGATGAAAATCACGGACAGGAGAATAATATACCCATGGTTGAAGAAGAGATTGAAGAAAATGATGACTGGATGACGACGCTTCTCAAGTCACCCATTTTTAGGGCGCTTCCGCCAGCCAATCTGCAACGCATACTGATTGAGCTTGAAGCAATTAAAGTCGAAGCGGGTTCAAATATTATTGAACAAGGCGATGAAGGTGATTTTTATTACCTGATTAAAAGCGGGCGGTGTGAGATTACCAGAAAACCCAGCCCGACAGCTAAGGAGATAAAACTCGCAGAATTAAAAAACCAGGATACCTTTGGAGAAGATGCGTTGCTCTCTGGTTTACCCAGAAATGTAACAGTAAAGGCATTAACAGACGTAGCGTTATTGCGCCTGAATAAAGACAGCTTTATCACGTTGATTAAAGAGCCGTCATTAAATTTTATTGATATGGATCTGGCGCATCAAAAAATGAGTAAGGGTGCTGTTTTGTTGGATGTGCGAGCAGTTGATGAATTTAAAAAAGGGCATTTGGAAAACAGTGTCAATGTGCCTTTTTTCTCTTTACGCATGTATTTGAAAACGTTTAATAAAAGTCAATCGGTGATAGTGGTTTGTGATGATGGAAGCACCAGTGAGGCTGCTGCATTTTTATTATTGCGCAACAAAATTGAAGCTTTCATTTTGCAAGGGGGGATGGATCATCTTGCGAAAGCGTCTGTGGATAACTCTGGAAATGATTCAGTCGAAGCGATGGAGCAGCCAGGCGCTGCTTTTGCGCCTGAAGTGGTAGAAGAGGGGCAAACGGAATCTTCAGCAGTACAGCTTGCAATTGATTCTGGGGAGGCTGACGAACAGAATGTTGCTGGATTGAAATCGAGAGTTGCTGAGCTTGAAGAAAAATGTGCTCGATTGGCTTCTGAAAAAGAAGAGTTAATGAAAAAATATAAAATGCTTTTTAAGCAGATGGAAAAAATGAAATCCGTTCTAGATGCGTTTCGAGGAGATAAGAAGTAGTGGGCTGCCTGCTATGGCGGGAGATTGACAGGCGGTTGAGAGTGTTTTTTTTCTCAACCGCCTGTCAATAAAGTTTAGGCAAAAAACCAGTTATTTGATTTTTGCTTCTTTGTAAATTACATGCTTACGAGCAACAGGGTCATACTTTTTGATTTCCATTTTCTCTGGCATGGTTCTTTTGTTTTTTGTTGTCGTGTAGAAATGACCGTTGCCTTCGCTTGAGACCAGTTTGATTTTATCGCGCATTGTTGTTCCTCTTAAACTTTTTCGCCGCGTTGACGGATTTCAGAAAGTACCGCATCAATACCTTTCTTATCGATAACACGCATACCTTTAGTCGATACACGCAGGCGAACCCAGCGATTTTCGCTTTCTACCCAAAATCTATGATAGTGGAGATTAGGATTAAAGCGTCTTCTGGTTTTGTTGTGCGCATGTGATACATTATTTCCAGTAACAGGGCGCTTACCCGTTACCTGACAAATTTTGGACATGATAACCTCTATTACTGAAGACTAAAAAGTTAGCCGCTCTTTATATCAAATTTTCGTGGGCAGGTAAATAAAAATGTGTGTTCGATTATTTGGTAGAATGGATAAATAATCCTTTCCGATCATCTGCAGCAGGAAGCAAAATGACCATAAAACTTGGGGTTGTGATGGATCCCATCAGCGCGATAAATATCAAAAAAGATACGAGCTTTGCCATGCTACTTGAGGCTCAGGCCAGAGGCTGGGAACTGCATTATATGGAAATGAATGATTTGAGTCTGCAAAATGGCGAAGCTTGTGCCAGTACACGCCAATTAAACGTGCAGCGAGACCATGATGGCTGGTTTGATTTTATCTCCGAGGCTGAAATGATCAAGTTGGCTGATTTAGATGCTGTCTTGATGCGTAAAGACCCTCCTTTCAATTCTGAATATATTTATGCGACTTATATCCTTGAGCATGCAGAACAGGCAGGTTGTCTGATTGTCAATAAGCCGCAATCTTTGCGCGATGCAAATGAAAAGCTATTTACCGCGTGGTTTCCTCAATGTTGCGCGCCAACACTGGTCACCAGAAATGCAGAGAATGTCAGAAATTTTCTGGCAGAGCATAATGAAATTATTTTAAAGCCGCTGGATGGGATGGGAGGAGCTTCAATTTTTCATGTGAAAAAGGAAGATCCTAACTTAAGTGTGATTCTTGAGTTAATGACCGGGCATGAAAGCCGTTTTATTATGGCGCAACGTTATTTGCCAGAGATTAAGGACGGTGATAAACGAATATTATTGATAAATGGGGAACCTGTTCCCTATGCACTTGCCAGAATACCTGCACAAGGGGAAACCAGAGGAAATCTGGCTGCAGGAGGCAAAGCAGAAGGCCGTGAATTAACTGCGCGAGATCGATGGTTAGCCGAACAAGTCGCGCCTGTGTTAAAAGACAAGGGCTTGGTGTTTGTCGGGATTGATGTGATTGGGGACTATTTAACCGAAATAAATGTAACCAGTCCGACCTGTGTGCAGGAACTGGAGCAGCAGTTTTCAATCAATATCTGTGCTCAGTTAATGGATTTTATCGAACACAACATATAAATGACGCATTTTCAGGATACTTCATCCCCGGTGTCTTCAACCGACAATTTGCTGGTTGCGCTTTTTTTGGCAGTATTGCTTCATGTCTTTCTGTTGTTAGGCATGAGTTTCAGTCTTCCTGAGCCTGAAAAAATAAGTCGTTCAATTGATATTACAATTGCTAATACACCGGTTAAGAAAACGCCGAAAGATGCCCGTTTCCTAGCGCAGGAAAATCAACGCGCCGCCGGAAAGCAGGATAAGAAACCCAAGCCTGCTCAGCAACGCATGCCAAGTCAGACGACGGGAAGAAAAAGTCAGTTATCTCAGCAACAGACCAGTCAGCGGGTTAAAAGTGTAGAAAAAAAAGTCACCACGGTTACAAATCCGGTAAAAATTGATGCGGGTGATAAATATAAAACCTTAAATACCAAGCAAAATCGGCCCAAGTTAACGGCTGAAGCATTGCGCCAGCAAATTGCCCAATTAGGTGAGCAAATCAGACAGACCGATAATAGTTCTCAACTTAGCAAAATTAAATTTGTAAACCAGGTCAGCGCCCATAAATATGTGGCTGCCCAGTATATTAAAGACTGGGAAAACAAGGTTGAACGGACAGGTAACATGAACTATCCTGAAGTTGCACGTAGCAAAAAAATGTCCCGATCGCTGGTAATGGATGTAGGGATTAAGGCTGATGGCAGCATCTACAATATCAGAATAACCCGTTCTTCTGGAGACCAGTCGCTGGATGACGCCGCAAAGCGCATTGTCAGATTAAGTGCACCCTTCGCTGCATTACCGGGTGAGTTGTTGCAGGAACTGGATGTGCTGGTGATTACCCGGGTTTGGAAATTTTCTGATGAATCAGGCATGACAACACATTAAATACCATGACAATGAATCAATATTTGAATGACCAGTTCCTGATTGCCATGCCTACGCTGGAGGACCCCAGTTTCAGCCATACCGTGACCTATATGTGTCAACATAATGAAGAGGGGGCTTTGGGCATCGTAATCAATCGACCTTCAGGGTTGAAACTGAGTGATATATTTGAACAAATGAACATTATGTCGCTATCAGAAGAAGTCAATAATACACCCGTGTATGCCGGTGGCCCGGTTCAACAGGAAAGAGGCTTTGTGATACATAACGCCTTGGCAAATAATTGGGATTCAAGTATTACAACATCTGAAGCGACCACGTTGACCAGTTCTCGCGATATTTTAGAAGCAATTGCCGCAGGCGAAGGCCCGGACAGGTACTTAATTGCCCTGGGTTATGCCGGGTGGGGCAGCGGTCAGTTGGAAAAGGAAATCATCAGTAATTCCTGGTTGAATACGCCTTGCGGAGAAAATATTATATATAGTACCCCGGTTGAACAGCGCTGGATGGCGGCAGCCAGTCAATTAGGTATCGATATCAACCAGCTCACCACGCCAGCCGGACACGCATAACGGAGTTTGTCCTGACCGCATCAAATCAAGGCACGTTTCTGGGGTTTGACTTTGGCCACAAGAAAATCGGTGTGGCGGTTGGACAGACTGAAATTGGCAGTGCCAGTCCTTTAGTAACCCTGAGGGCAATCAACCAAAAACCTGATTGGGCAGGTATTTCAAAACTCATTCAAGAATGGCAGCCAGAGGGCATGGTCGTCGGTATCTCGCATCAACTGGACGGTACGGATAATCCGGTAACACAAAAAATGTTAAAATTCTGCCGACAACTGGAAGGGAGGTATAATCTTCCTGTTCACCAAATGGATGAATCTTATTCAACGTTTGAAGCCAAGCAAATGTTGTATGATGAGCTGAAACTGAGGGCAGGAAAATTATGGGAAGTACAGGATCAATTGGCGGCTCAGCTTATTTTACAAAGCTGGCTTAATCAACAATCGACAACATGACTATTCAGAATAGCGAATTGCCCGGTCTACTGGATAAACTCGAAAGCGAACTTCGCCAGCAGATTATTACCCGGCATATATTGGATCCGTTAATGATAGGTGTGCACAGTGGAGGTGTGTGGATCGCGGAAATCATGCATCAGCGCCTGAAAATCAAAGAGCCTTTGGGCACGCTTGACATTTCCTTTTATCGAGATGATTTTTCGCAGATTGGCATGAATCCCAAAATAAAGCCCAGCCAATTACCTCCACATGTTGAGGGGCGTAATATCATTCTGATCGATGATGTTTTTTTTACCGGACGCACAGCCAGGGCGGCCATGAACGAAATATTCGACTATGGCAGACCTGAACAGGTACTCTTTGCCGTACTCATCGAGCGAAATGGTCGCCAGATTCCCTTGCGGCCGGATTGTTGTGGTATTAATTTAAAATTGCGTTCTGGGGAGCGAATTAAACTGATCGGGCCTGATCCACTTGGCATTGAAACACAAACAGTATGAGGCGAGTTGATTGATGACAGCCAAATTACAGCTCAATTCAGATGGAAAAATCAAACATTTTTTAAGTATTGAAGGCTTTAGTCGTGCAATATTGACCGAGATTCTTGATGCGGCAGAGTCATACAGTGAAATGGCGACCATCTCTTCCAAGAAAGTGCCGTTATTACGTGGCAAAACCATTTCCAATCTGTTTTTTGAAAACAGCACCCGCACCCGGACGACATTCGAACTGGCCGCGACACGTTTGTCCGCAGACGTGTTGAACATCAATATTTCCACGTCAGCAACATCCAAAGGAGAAAGTTTGCTGGATACCATCCGCAACCTGGAAGCCATGCATATCGATATGTTTGTGGTCAGGCATGCGCTGAGTGGGGCGGCTCAGTTTATCGCAGAAAACTGCGCCCCAAATATCAGCGTGATTAATGCCGGTGATGGGCGTCATGCGCATCCAACCCAGGCCATGCTGGACATGTTTACCATCAGGCAGCATAAGAAAAAATTTGCAGGGCTGGTGGTTGCAATTGTGGGGGATATTCTCCATTCGCGCGTCGCTCGGTCGCAGATTCAGGCGTTAAATATCCTTGGTGTAAATGAAGTTCGAGTGATTGCGCCCAAAACCTTGTTGCCAGTTAATGTGGAAAAACTTGGCGTTGTTCCCTATCAGGATATGCAGCAAGGCCTGGAAGGTGTTGATGTTGTCATGATGTTGAGATTGCAGAGGGAACGTATGAATTCTGCATTGTTACCGAGTGAGAACGAGTATTTTAAGTGCTTTGGTCTGACCCAGGAAAAATTAAAGTTTGCCAGACCGGATGCCATCGTGATGCATCCCGGGCCAATTAATCGTGGCATTGAAATTGAGTCATCTGTTGCAGACGGAGAGCAATCAGTCATTCTGCAACAAGTCAGTAATGGGGTCGCCATTCGGATGGCAATCATGGCTTTGGCAATGCAAAGTGGCGGTTAGTATGAGCAGGGTACTGATAAAAAATGGTCGAGTGATAGACCCTGCAACCAAGCTGGATGCCATTGGCCCGGTCTATATTGAAGATGGAAAAGTCGTTGCAGTGATTCAAGAGCGTGCTGATTTCAAGGCAGACGAGGAAATTGATGCTCAGGATTGTGTCGTCAGTCCTGGTTTTGTCGATTTGAGTGTACGCCTGAGAGAGCCTGGGTATACCCGCAAAGGCACCATCGAATCAGAAACTCGCGCTGCCGTAGCAGGGGGGGTGACATCGTTGTGTTTGCCACCGGATACGCATCCGGTCATTGATACACCTGCCGTAGTCGAGTATGTCAAGGACAAGGCTGAGATGGCCGCTGGCGCTCATGTTTTTCCATTGGCAGCGATGACCCAGCGCCTGGCTGGAAAACAGCTGAGTTCTATGTTTACGCTTAAACAGGCAGGGTGTGTTGCAGTCAGTAATGCCGATGCATTTATTGATGACTTGCAGGTGTTGCGACGAGCGATGGAGTATGCGGATAGTCATGGGTTGTTGATGATTTTTCATCCGAATGAATCGTCACTCAGCCTTGGTGGTTGTGCCCATGAAGGGGTGGTTGCCAGTCAATATGGCTTGCCAGGGATTCCCGGTGCAGCAGAAACGGTGGCCGTTGCCCAATGTCTTGAATTAGCCGAATTGACGGGGTGTCGGGTTCATTTCAGCCGATTGAGCTGTCGAGGATCGGTTATCAAAATTCAGGAAGCAGTCAAATATGGCGCTAAAGTGACTGCAGATGTAGCCATGCATCAGTTGTTATTGACAGAAGAACAGATGCGCCCTTTTGATAGTAGTTTTCATGTCTTGCCGCCTTTCAGAAGTGAGCAAGATAAAGAAATGCTGGTGCAAGGGCTGATTGACGGGACGATCCATGCCGTGTGTTCCGATCATCAACCACAGGATGTCGATGCAAAGCTGGGGGCATTTCAAGAAACGGAGCCAGGCATTTCTGCATTGGAGACATTATTGCCTTTAATGTTGAAGTTTTGTGAGGAAAATGATGTGTCAATGACCTCTGGGCTTGCGGCGATTACCTATCAACCAGCAGATATTCTAGGGTTAAATAAAGGGCGATTGGTGGCAGGTGCGGATGCAGACATCTGTATTTTTAACGCTCAATACCCGTGGCAGATAAATGCCCAAAACTGGCTAAGCAGCGGTCAGAACACACCTTTCTGGGGCGATCAGATGACTGGGCGCGTCATGCGAACGCTGGTCCAGGGACGGACAGTTTTTGAATTAACCTAGCAGGTTGTTGAAAAATTATTGCGCTTGCCAATGCGGCGTAAAAAATGGCTCAAAATACTCATTAACCTCAAGTAAACGGCGCTTTTTCATCACTTTGGCCTTGTCTTGTCGGTGCTCATCACGTTTTTCAATAAGCAGCTAATCATCATTTACTGATCACATTCGTTATCAGCTTGCAATACGTATCCATTTTCATTAAATTAGATAGTTATCCGCAAGGCTGGGGGTGTTTTCCGCATATCGGAAAGCTGAGATAAACCCTTTGAACCTGAACCGGTTAATGCCGGCGTAGGGAAGCCATCTGCCTTCCCTGCGCTTGAGTTTTATTGATTTTGGAGATAAGCATGAGCGCTGTCCGTAAAGATATAGCTACCGAGAGCGGTAGCAGCATAAAAATAGATTCCTATCCCGCATCGGAAAAAATATATATAGAGGGCAGCCGTCCGGATATTCAGGTGCCGATGCGTAAAATCACGTTATCAGATACACCTGCCCATTTCGGCGCAGAAAAAAATCCCCCATTATTTGTGTATGACACCTCGGGTGTGTATACCGACCCCAATGTCGCGGTAGACCTGCATAAAGGCTTGGGTTCTATACGTGGCAACTGGATTGAAAAGCGCGCCGATACGGAGCTGCTGTCCGGGCCAAGTTCTGACTTTGGTCAGGAACGTTTAAATGACTCGAATACGGCAAACCTGCGTTTTGAGCATATCAGCCAGCCGCGCAAAGCAAAAAGCGGGGCCAATGTGTCGCAGATGCACTATGCCCGTAAAGGGATCATCACGCCGGAAATGGAATATATCGCTATTCGCGAAAATCAGAATATGGCAGAAATGCGTGAATACCTGAAAGGCCAGCATCCGGGACAGTCCTTTGGTGCATCCATTCCTGAGGTGATTACCCCCGAATTTGTGCGTGATGAAGTAGCACGTGGCCGGGCCATCATCCCGGCAAATATTAATCACCCGGAACTGGAACCGATGATTATAGGGCGTAATTTTCTGGTGAAAATTAACGGGAATCTGGGTAATTCAGCGGTCACGTCATCTATCGAAGAAGAAGTAGAAAAAATGTTGTGGGGTATTCGCTGGGGTGCAGACACGATTATGGATTTGTCTACCGGTAAGAATATTCATGAAACCCGTGAATGGATTCTACGTAATTCTCCGGTACCTATCGGAACAGTACCCATTTATCAGGCATTGGAAAAAGTCGATGGTAAGGCCGAAGAGCTGACCTGGGACATCTTCCGCGACACCTTGATTGAACAGGCCGAGCAGGGGGTAGATTATTTCACCATCCATGCTGGCGTGCGTTTGCAACACGTACCGCTGACGGCAAAACGTCTGACCGGCATCGTATCGCGCGGTGGTTCGATTATGGCGAAATGGTGTCTGGCACATCATACAGAAAGCTTTTTGTACACTAATTTTGAAGACATCTGCGAGATCATGAAGGCTTACGATGTGTCGTTCTCGCTGGGTGACGGTTTACGCCCCGGCTCAATTTACGATGCCAATGATGAAGCCCAGTTTGGAGAACTGGAAACACTGGGGGAGCTGACCAATATCGCCTGGAAGCATGATGTACAAACCATGATTGAAGGGCCGGGACATGTGCCATTACACATGGTTAAAATCAATATGGAAAAACAGCTGGAAGATTGTCACGAAGCGCCTTTCTATACCTTAGGTCCACTGACCACTGACATTGCTCCAGGCTATGACCACATCACGTCTGCGATAGGTGCAGCGAATATCGGCTGGTATGGTTGTGCGATGTTATGCTACGTCACCCAGAAAGAACATCTGGGATTACCAAACAAGGAAGATGTACGTGAGGGCATCGTGACCTATAAAGTAGCAGCCCATGCTGCAGATCTGGCGAAAGGCCATCCGGCGGCTCAGGCGCGTGATAACGCGATGTCTAAGGCGCGTTTTGAATTCCGCTGGGAAGACCAATTCAATATTGCGCTGGATCCGGAAAAGGCGCGTTCATTCCATGATGAAACCCTGCCGAAAGAATCGGCGAAAGTGGCGCATTTCTGCTCCATGTGCGGGCCGCATTTCTGTTCGATGAAAATTTCGCAGGATGTGCGTGATTATGCTGCGGAAAAAGGCGTTGAGGAAAAAGAGGCCTTGCAAAAAGGAATGGATGAAAAGTCGCAGCAATTCCGGGAAGAAGGTGCCGATATTTATCACAAAATATAGGCGTTTGTCTGGTAAAAAATAAATCGGCTAAAACCGCTGAAAGTGACTGTAATACCGAAAACCCTAGTTAAATAGTTGGCTATTCGCCTCGGATTTTCAAAAATGGCCTGATTTTTTTCAATTTTTCGCTTCAATTATTTTTATCCTGATAGCCTTTAAAATTTGGATTATTTGTGAGAAGAACTTGTCAAAGACCTGCAAATATTTGATACTCCTCAATTGAGGAGTATCAAACAAATAACAACACAGTACAAAGAGGTTTATAGATTAATGAACAAGAAAGTGGTGATGGGAGTGGCCGCGACTGGCCTGCTTTTAGGGGCAATGAATGTATCTGCTGGATCAAGAGACAGTGAATATCCGGCGTCTTATTTTGAGCCAAAAGTCATATACATTGATAAGGATGCGGTTAAGCAATCCTCTAAATCAACAATGAAAAGAAAAAGAAAAGTGGTATTTGATCCAAAATACCCGGCAGCATATTTCGAACCTAAGGTGATCTATCCTTAAGGCGATTCATCGTCGAAAAAAGGCAGCTTTAGCTGCCTTTTTTATACTCCATTAGTTTAAATCAAAGCTAATCCATTTAGCTTTCGTCTTCTTTCCCAATCCCAAAGCTTTCCAGTAACATCAAAAAAACGCCGATACAAATGGCTGAGTCAGCAATATTGAATGCTGGCCAGTGCATGTCCTGATAATAGACATCCAGAAAATCAATCACGTAACCATAGGCCACGCGGTCGAAAAGATTACCAATGGCGCCGCCCAGCACCAGGGATAATGAAACCGCCAGCAAGGTTTCGTGTTTTTGCAGGCGACTGATCCAGACGACCATCACCACACTGACTACAGCCGCCAGACCGGAAAACAGCCAGCGCTGCCAGCCACCGGCATCACTCAGCAGGCTGAATGCAGCTCCGGTATTATGCACATAGGTCAGGCTAAAAAAGGATGTAACCGGAATGGATTGATGCAGGGTCATACTGTCTACAATCGCCAGTTTGGTCATCTGATCGAGAATTAATGCGGCTAAGGACAGCCATAACCATTTCAACATGGGGGGTCTCATTGAAGAGCCCTCTTCCCGTTGGAGAGAGGGCAGGGTAAGAAAGAATATCGCTAAGCAAATTTGCGGATTTCGCCATCGCCAGCCACATTTTCAACACAGCGTCCACACAGTTCAGGGTGGTCGGTATGTTGTCCGACATCTTCACGTTGATGCCAGCAACGTACACATTTTTCATGTTCGGAAGCGGTGACTTTGATTTTCAAACCTTCCAGGCTGGTGCTCAATGCACCCTCCGGCGCTTCAGCTACTGGCTTGATTGAAGCTGCTGAAGTGATAAACGCAAAGTGTAATTCACTTTCCAGTTTGCCCAGTTCGCTTAAGTAATTCTCATTACAATACAAGACGACTTCAGCATTCAGTGATGCACCGATAACACCTTCGTTACGCAAACGCTCGGTTTCTTTGCTGACAGCACTACGTGCTTCAGTCACCTTTGCCCAGGTATCCAGGGTGAATTCGGTGTTCTCATCCAGCGGGTAAAGTCCTTCATACCACGTTTCAAGAAACACTGAAGTGCTGCGTTCACCCGGAATATATTGCCAGATTTCATCCGCCGTGTAGCTGATGATGGGCGCCAGCCAGCGGCTTAAGGCCTCGACAACATGGTACATTGCCGTTTGTGCCGAGCGACGTGCCAGGCCATCTGCCTTGGCAGTGTATTGACGGTCTTTGACAATATCCAGATAGAACCCACCCAGCTCAATGGCGCAGAAATGATGCATTTTCTGGTAAATGGTCTGGAATTGATAGCTGTTGGCTGCTTCAATCACCAGTTGTTGCAAGTGATAGGCGCGATCAACTACCCAGCGGTCCAGTGCCAGCATGTCATCTTTGCCTACCAGATGTTGCGCGGGCTCAAATCCATCCAGATTGGATAACAGAAAACGTGCGGTATTACGCAGGCGGCGATACCCGTCTGAGGCGCGTTTCAGGATCTCGTCAGAGACATTCATTTCACCGCGATAATCGGTGGAAGCTACCCACAGGCGCAATACATCTGCACCTAGGTTTTTCATGACGGTTTGTGGCGCGATCACATTTCCGCGCGACTTGGACATTTTTTTACCTTCCGCATCGACAGTAAAGCCGTGCGTCAACACCGCTTTATAGGGAGCATTATCATTCATGGCGCTAGAAGCCAACAAAGAGGATTGAAACCAGCCACGGTGTTGATCGGAACCTTCCAGATACAAATCAGCAGGAAAACCAAGATAATCGCGCCGATTTAACACGCAGGCGTGAGTCACGCCAGAGTCAAACCAGACATCCAGGGTGTCCTGAACTTTTTCATAATGTTCGGCATCATCGCCAATCAGCTTAGTGGCTTCCAGTTCAAACCAGGCATCGATGCCTTGTTGTTCGACGTGTTGCGCGACCTGCTCGATCAGCTCTTCAGTCCGTGGATGCAATTCGGCGGTTTCTTTATGCACGAAAAATGCAATAGGTACACCCCAGGTACGCTGGCGGGAAATGCACCAGTCCGGCCGGTTTTCCATCATGCTTTCGATACGCGCCTGGCCCCAGTCGGGAACCCATTCGATTTTTTTCACTTCACCCAATGCGGTTTCGCGCAGTTTCGCCTGGTTCATCGCGATGAACCATTGTGCCGTCGCGCGGAAGATAATCGGGGTTTTATGGCGCCAGCAATGTGGATAGCTGTGCAACAAAGCTTCGTGGTGTACCAGCTTGCCACGTTCTTTCAAAACCTCAAGCACATGCTCATTGGCATTGAATACATGCTCTCCGGCGAAAAACTCGGTAGTCGGCAGGAACACACCGTTAGCGCCGACCGGGTTGTCCACTGGTAAATCGTATTTCATACCGATCGCATAGTCTTCCTGGCCATGGCCGGGCGCAGTATGTACCGCACCGGTACCCGCATCAACGGTGACATGATCACCCAGGATCACTGGGATCTGACGGTCATAAAATGGGTGCTGTAATAACAGTTTTTCCAACGCCGCGCCTTTGCAATAGGCGATGACCTTGTAATCACTGATGTCGTAACGGGACATTGCGTCTTTCAACAGCACTTCTGCAATCAGCAGGCGTTCGGATTGCCCATCCTTGCTGCATTGGACAACGGCATATTCCAGTTCCGGGTTCAGTGCGACGGCCTGGTTCGCCGGAAGTGTCCACGGCGTTGTCGTCCAGATGACGATAGACAAATCGCCTTCGCCGTAATGTTCAGGTACGTGGTGGCAGGCATCCATCAGCGCTTTGTCATCCAGTACTTTGAAACGTACGTCAATCGCCGGAGAGTGTTTGTTTTCGTATTCGACTTCAGCTTCCGCCAATGCCGAGCCACAATCAGTACACCAATGCACCGGCTTGGCGCCTTTGCTGAGATGGCCTTTTTTGGCAATTTTACCCAACGCGCGGATGATGTCGGCTTCAAACGCAAAGTCCATGGTCAGATACGGGTTATCCCACTCGCCCAGAACGCCCAGACGAATAAACTCGTCACGCTGCATATTGACTTGCTTGCCGGCATATTTACGGCATTCCTTGCGGAATTCAGCAGGGGATATCTTGACACCTGCTTTGCCGACTTTTTTCTCGACCATCAATTCAATCGGCAGGCCGTGACAATCCCAGCCGGGCACATAAGGCGCATCAAAACCGCTCAGGGTTTTGGATTTGACGATCATGTCCTTGAGAATTTTATTTACCGCATGGCCAATATGAATCGCACCATTGGCATAAGGGGGGCCATCATGCAGGATGAATTTCGGTCGGTCTGCACATTGTTGGCGAATGTGTCCGTAAAGATCGGCTTCATTCCATTGTTTCAGGCGTTCCGGCTCACGTTGAGCCAGGTTGCCTTTCATCGGAAAGTCCGTTTTAGGCAGGTTTAGCGTCTTTTTGTAGTCCATCGTTTGTTTTATTGTTGTAATTCAGCAAAAATTTTTTTAGCTTCTTGTATGTCTAAATGTATCTGACTTTTTAAATTTTCCAGCGATTGAAAGCGCACTTCATTGCGTATTTTCTGTTTAAAATGTACGTCTACGTAATGCCCGTAAATGTCCCGGTTAAAATCAAATAAATGTGTTTCCAGGATGACTTTTGCACTGCCATCTACAGTAGGGCGTGTGCCTACATTGGCAACGCCATTGTAGGTATTGTCATCGATGCCGGTGACAGTGACAGCATAGACGCCAACAATGGGTGTGTTTTTTCTGAACATCTCGATATTGGCCGTCGGGAACCCCAGCAGACGACCGCGTTTATCGCCATGTGCCACCCGGCCACATACCGAATAATCCCGTCCCAGCATGGATGCGGCTGAGTTCAGGTCACCTGCACCCAAAGCATCACGAATCAGCGTGCTGCTGATACGCTGCTCATTCTGGATGATAGAGCGCGTATCTTCCACGCGGAATCCAAATATCTTTCCGGCTTCCTGCAACATGGAAAAGTTTCCCCGTCTTGTCTTGCCGAAATGAAAGTCATCACCAATGACCAGGTGCTTTACGTTCAGTTTCTTGATCAGGATATGTTCTATAAAACGTTCTGCTTTAAAATCAGCCAGTTGACGGTTGAATTTTAAAACCACCAATTGATCAACGGGCAGAGCAAGCAACTGAATAACTTTTTCCCGTAACCGGGTTAATCGTGCAGGTGCGTTTTCTGCCAGAAAATATTCCAGCGGCTGGGGCTCAAATAACAAAACAACGACAGGTAAATCAAGCGTTTTTCCATGTTCCGCCAGGCGTTGAATAACGGTACGGTGCCCCAGATGCAAACCATCAAAGTTCCCAATCGTCAAAACACAGCCATTTTGTAATGGCTCCAGATGGGTTAGCCCCCTGATTATCCGCATTAATCAATTAGTTATATAAAACGCCTGATTCTACCATTAACATTTGCTTTACGGGAAGGGAGACAAAAACAAGAAGCAGTAATTGTCAGAATTGTTTGAGAGTGGCGAGTTTTTCAACCAGTTCGGGGAAGTAGTTAATATCACGACGAAGTGCAGCAATATTATAACTATCGAGGTTGTCCTTCAATTCGTTTGCATAGTCACTTAATATGGAGATGGGGTGCAGATTGGCCAATTGGGAAATGCGGGTAGAAAACAGTTGAAATTCTGAGATTTGATTATGTTTTTTTAATTGCTGACACTGGCGGAGGAGTTGTTGCAGATCATTCATAATCAGCTCAAGGTTGAATTGTTCTGACTGACTCAACATAATGTTTGGAATGGTTTCTTGCGACATCAGCTTTTTTTCGTAGGGAAGAAATCTAGCCATTTCGGAGATGAGTTTCTTTTTTAAGACGGGTTTTTGCAAATAGCCTTGAAAGTCATTGCTTTTGAGTCGATCATGTTCATCTTTCATCACCGAGGCTGTGAGTGCGATCACTGGCGTATCTGTTTGAGTTTTGATTATTGATGTCGCTTCGTAGCCGTCCATCTCCGGCATACGCAAATCCATTAAAATGAGATCAAATGTCTGCTGCTTTACCTGCTCAACGGCCTGTAAGCCATTTTCTGCCTGGGTGATTTGAAGATTTGAATGTTTAAAAATTTCGCTGATTAATTTACGATTGTCGGCCACATCATCTACGACCAATATTTTTGCATTATGAAAGGCCACTTCATAGTTGAAATCTTGCGCGCTGGGTAAATGGTTATTTGCCACAGGAGCAATATCGACCTGAGCCAAATGCAGGCTAAATGTCGAACCTTGATTAAGCTCGCTTGTTAACGAGAGTTCCCCGCCCATCATTTTTGTTAACCGACGGCTGATTGTTAACCCCAGCCCCGTACCGCCGTATTTTTTAAAGTCCTGTTCCTGGGGCTGTTCAAATTCCTGAAAAATTCGTTGTTGGTGTTCAATGGAGACGCCGACCCCGCTGTCTTCAACCTCTATAATTAAATCCAGTTTGCTTCTAATCTGGTCTTCATTGACGGTGCGGGCTATCAAGCGGATGAAGCCGTTATCCGTAAACTTAACCGCATTGCCGATCAAGTTAAGTAATATCTGACGTAGTCGGGTGGCATCCAGCAGCAGGTTGTCCGGGATGTTTGGATCAACATCCATGATGAAATCAAGGTTCTTTTCACGTATTTTTATCATGAAAATCTCCCCCATTTCGGCAAATACATCATGGGGGTTGCAGACGGTTTTCTGGATGTCCAGTTTGCCAGCTTCAATCTTGGACAGGTCAAGAATGTCGTTGATGATGGCAAGCAGGTTTTTACCGGCCGATTGAATGGTATTGACATAACTTTTCAGGCGCGGATCCTGGATCTGCTCACTCAGTAAATCGGTAAAGCCGATAATTGCATTCATAGGTGTTCGAATTTCATGACTCATGTTGGCCAGAAAGGAGGACTTCGCACGGTTTGATGCTTCAGCGTTTTCTTTGGCGGTATTCAATGCGTTTTCGATTTCCACCCGGCGTGTCATATCGACGGCAATGGTCAGCAGTGCATCTATATTTTGATAATTGATGGGCATGACAGAAATCATCATGGAGCGAATCTCGCCATTTAATTTTTTGAACGGTATGATTTTTTGCTCAATTTTCCCCTGTTGACGTATTTCTGAAATGAGGTGGTGACGATCTGTTTTATTTTGATAAAAATCTTCCATACGATATTGATTGATATCCGTAACATCAACCTTAAAATCCTGCAAGGCTTGCGGATTGGCCGAAAGTATTTCTCCCTGGAGGTTGGTGACTATGATGTGTAATGGAATATTATCGATCAGCATTTGGGTTTGCTCTTCAACCACCTTTCTGCGGCGTATTTCTCGTGATAATTGCACCGTCCAGAAAATAAAGATGGCGAGTACAAACAAAAATCCGGCCACAATTTGCATAATCAATTGATAATCAAATGTAGTGACAAATTTTTGTTTACTCCAGTTATCTTTTATTTTTTGCTTTTCAGTCAGGCTGATCTGATCCAATGCGCGATTAATCAGGTCGGCAAGTGGGGCATATTTCTGATTAAGACCAAATGCCAATTCGGTAGAAAACTGCGTTTTACCAACAATGCGAATATTGTTGATGCCAAGATCAGCGATATGGTAACTGGCCTGGGCAAGGGTGGCGAGCAAGGCATCAATTTTGCCTGTGGAAACCGCCGTCAAGCCTTCCTGAATATCGTTGACTTCAACAAATTCTATTCGTGGGAAACGTGATTTTATTGAGGAGACATAACCGTAATTCTTGATGAGGGCAAGTTTTTGATGATAGATCTGAGTAATTGACTCTACATAATCCTGGTCTTTGTTCATGACGATGACGATAGGGCTGCGCAGATAGGGACGGGTAAAAGTGCCCTGTAACGGCGTGTCAATCGTTTCTGAAATCATGTCGATTTCACCTTTTTGGAATTTTGCGACAGTTTCAGACCAGGTACGGGTATTGATATATTCGATATCCAACCCCAGCTCTTCTTTAATCAGATGTAAATATTCAGCCACAATGCCGATATAATTGCCGTTTTTATCGATAGCTTCATATGGTAGCCAATTGGGGTCGCCGGCAAAACGAAGCTTGTTATGCTGGCGCAGCCAGTTTCTTTCCGATGCGCTTAATTCAAGCTTATTCTGTTTGCTTTCCAGGCCCAGCCATTTTCGTCTGATGCCAAGAAATTCTTCGTTGGATATCGAGTGCAGTGCTTTATTTATTAATGATTGTAATTGTGGCCAGTCCTTTCGCACAGCAAACCGTAGATCCGCCCGCCCAAAATTGGCCCCCATGGCGATGTGTAGATTGGTTAAGGCATTTTGTTCAATCAGCCAGTTGGAGGCACCTTGATTGCCGAGATAGGCATCCGCCAGTCCGTAAGATACCGCTTTTAGCGCAGTGGCCGTATCATCAACCACATGCAGATCAAGTTCGGGGAAGTCATTACGCAGTTTTTCGTGCAGGTAATAGCCATTTTCAATAGCAATTTTTTTTCCTTGCAGATCAGTCATTGATTGAAGTGGCGGAGCATCTTTACGCGTATAAACGACCGTAGGCGGAGCAATATACGCATCAGTGAACGCCATGCCGGTTAAACGCTCTGGTGTTTTGACGATGCTGCCCACGACATCAATTTCCTTGTGGCGTAATTTGGTCAGCGTTTCATTCCAGCTGTACTCTTCAATGATGTTAAATTTGATGCCCAGTTTTTTTTCCAGCAAGCGAGCGACATCAATAGATAGTCCTTTATGCTGACCTGTGTTATCGGTAAATTCGAAAGGCGGCCAGTTTGATTCACTGCCCAGATTGATGACGGGATGGTTGTTCAGCCATTGTTGTTCTGCGGGCGTAAATTTTAGCTGCCTGGTTTGTGTTTTAACGGGGAGGATTTTCCATTTGTTAATTATGCTGCGTTTTTGTGATTCATTCATTGAGCGCAACGCTTTATTGATAATGCTGTGCAAGTGCTGTTGATGATTATTCACCGCCATATAAAGCTGTTGGGAGTGTCCAGGATTCAGCGCCGCAAGCGGTTGAATCGGGGCGATATTATGTTTGTTTAACAGATAATTAACAACCGGATAAGATTCAACAATGACATCTGCCTTTTTTTCTATGAGCTTTTCAATGGCAGTCATTAGATTGTCAACGGTCATAATGCTTAATTGAGGATAATGCTCGCGCAGATAGTCTATATTTGAATACCCTTTGGGAATGGCGACGGTTTTGCCATTGAGTGAGAAGGTGTTATTTTCGTCAAGATAGTCGTCATGGGTGAAGATGTAATCCATCATGGATTGATAAGGTTCGGTAAATAGCAGGACGCGTGATCTTTCCTCGGTATAATAAATGGCAGGCAGCAAATCCAGTTGCCCCGTCTTTAGTTGTTGCAATAATGTGTTCCAGTTGGCAATGAACGGTTGAAATTTCAACCCGGTTAACTTGCTGATTTCATCAAGGAAATGCTTCGAAATGCCTGTGTGACGTCCTTGGTTGTCGACAAAATCGTAAGGGGCCCAATCTCTTTCTGCGCCATATTTGACGATGGGGTTGCGTTTAATCCACAGACGTTCATCGTTGCTTAATTCCAGCACCATATTTCGTGAACTGCCTAACCATTTTTCAGCAATGGCCTGTTTTTCCAAAGCGCTGACTTGCTTAAGTCCTGCATCAATAATCTTCGCCAGTTGTGGCCAGTCTTTTCGCGTGGCGAAGTAAATATGTCGCTCTCCCAGGTGGCGCGTGGATTTGAACGGAATAATCGAATTGATGCCTTGTTCACGCAAGGTATAAATTAATGAGCCATAGGTGTCGTACAAAAGATCTGCGCGGTTTTCCAGAACGGCATCAAGCGCTGCGCTGAAGCTGTCCACCAATACAATTTTAAGGGCAGGGAAATGTTGTTGAATAAACCCGATGTGGGCATAGCCTTTGGGTAGCGCAACACGTTTGTCGTTAAGATCGGCGAGGGTTTCAACACGCAGATCATCGCGTACAAAAAAATAATCCAGCATCTCAAAATAAGGCATTGAAAAGTTAAGAAACTGGCTACGCTCTTTGGTGAAATACACCGCAGGTAATACATCAATTTTGCGCTGCTTAATGCGGTGTAGATTTTCTTCCCATCGGGCGATGGAATATTCAAATTGAAGTCCTGTTTTTTTGCTGATCAGGTCAAGATAGTCTCTGGCGATACCCTGGTGGATGCCGTTTTTGTCGCTGAAGTTGAATGGCATCCAGTCTGGGCTGCCGCCAACCTTAATGACCGGGGACTTGCTAATCCAGGCCTGTTGCTCAGCAGTCAAGGCTTGGGAGGCTATCGCGGCGCGAGGCGCACTTGTTAAAAAAAGACAGGTGGCAAATAAAAAGAAGTAAAGAAATAGAGACGTTGAGGAGCAGAGGTTGCGGGCACGAGCAGTAAAATCGTTACACATGTGTACGCTAAATGTTACAAGCATAACGTCACAAGCGCTTACTCTGCATCCAGGATGTCGGTAAATTTATCCACATGGTGAAAGAAGAGATCGACCAGTTCGGGATCAAAATGTTGGCCGCGTTGCTGTTGTATATAGTCCAGTGCTTTATCGACAGGCCAGGCGGGTTTGTAACAGCGGGTATGGGTTAACGCATCAAAAACATCGGCGAGCGCGACGATGCGTCCGTATAAATGAATTTCATTTCCTTTTATGTTGCGCGGGTACCCTTTGCCATCCCATCGTTCATGGTGTTCATGTGCAATAATGGCAGCCGCGTTCATAAACTTACGATTCGAACTGTTGAGTAAGTTAAAGGCCAATATCGTATGCGTTTTCATGATGTCAAACTCGTCGGTATCCAGTTTGCCCTGTTTGTGCAAAATATGGTGGGGAATTTTTATTTTGCCTATGTCATGCATCGGGGAGGCATGGTAGAGGACATCCGCATCTTCAGCCGTCATGGATGGGTGCAAGTGAGCGAGTAAAGATGATAATTCGGCAATTCGATGAATATGCTTGCCGGTTTCATCCGAGGTGGATTCCATTAATTCTGTCAGGATATAGATGATTTCTTTCTGGTTGTTTTCCAGTTCTGTTAACAGACGGTTGTGTTCGTAGCGAATCTTGGTTTCCAGCGCGAGATTGTGTTCTTGCAGCAACAGGTTGGCTCGATACAGGTTGAGGTGATTGCGTACTCTGGCCAGCAGCTCATCAGCATGAAACGGTTTGGTGATGTAATCCACCGCACCCAGCGAAAAACCTTTGCTGATCGAGTCGATGTCAACTTTGGCGGTTAAAAATATGATCGGGATTTGACGGGTTAATGGCTGCGATTTGATTTGATTGCAGACTTCAAAACCATTCACTGAGGGCATCATGATGTCGAGCAGAATCAAGTCGTAACGGGTAGGATTCCCCTGGAGCAATTCCAGGGCTTCATCACCTTTGGTGGCAAAGGAAAAATCATAATTATCCTCGCGCAAAATATTCATGGCGACCTGGATGTTATCAACAATGTCATCAACGATCAGGATGTGCGGTTTGTTGTTCATAAGAGGATAATCAGAGAGTTGAGGGTTAGTTAAAATCGTCCATTTTTTTCCGCCTGTCTGTGAATGATGTGCTGTCGAAATGATTTATTTGGTTGGCTTGGGTTTGATGAATTTCAAGGTCATGCGGTCACTTTCGCCGATGGCAATATATTTTTGCTGCTGATCTTTAAGACGCAGGCTGGGGGGTAAGGTCCAAACGCCTTTGGGATGGTTGCCTGTGTCTTTGGGGTTGGCGTTGATTTCTGATGTGTCCAGTAGCTTAAAACCGGCATTTTCCGCCAGTTTGATGACATAGTTTTCGTGTACATAGCCGGATTTTGCCAGTGGATCAAATACGGCATTTTGGGGCATGCGGTGTTCCACCACGCCCAGCAATCCGCCTACACGCAGGGCGTTGTACATGGCGGCAAAGACAGCTTCTGCCTGGCCGGCTTTCATCCAGTTATGCACGTTACGGAAGGTTAACACGCGGTCGGCTGATCCTGGGGGGGCAATCTCCAGTTTGGCAGGGGGCTGCAGTTCGGTGAGTTTTACGCTTTTGTAGATTGCTGGATTGGATGCCAGTTTGTTCTTGAAGTTGGCCAGGCTTTTCTGGAAATAGGGCACCTCGCTATCTGCCGCAAAATGGGCGGCGTACAGTGTGCCGTAATCTTTTAACAGGGGGGCCAAAATATCTGTGTACCAGCCTCCTCCAGGCCAGATTTCCACAATGGTCATGTATTCATCAATAGCAAAAAACTTGAGCGTTTCCTGCGGGTGGCGATAGATGTCACGCTGCTTGTTCACCTGACTGCGATGCTCACCATTAATGGCAGCCTCAATCAAACTGTCTGTGATTGGCGGGTCAGCATAGACGGCAGGGGGCAGCAGCAGAGAAATACAGTACAACAGAGTCGCTTTATTCATTTTCAAGAGTTCGGGGGCTTAAGTCGTTGTGATTCCAGAATTGTAATAAACTTATCGTGGCGAGTCCAAGAAAAGCGACCAGTGTCCAGCCGGGTATGCTCAAGCCAAGAAACGTCCATAATACATCGGCGCATTCGCCTGTGCCATTAAACATTAATTTCAGGGTTTCAGTCAGCGGGAAATGCTCAAACACATAAGACAACCCCGGGCTGCATTCCGGTACGTCTTCGGGCGGCAGGTTTTGTAACCAGACATGGCGGGTGGAGACACACGCGCCTAGAAACGCAACCATCGCGCCTGCGATGGCATAAATGTGGCGCCCTTTATCCTGTGGATTATGAATGGCGGCGGCCAGCATCACGATGCCGGTGGCCAGGATAAAAATGCGCTGCGAGATACACAGCGGGCAGGGCTCCAGTTCTTCAACAAATTGAAAGTACGCACCGATGGCGAGCATGGCAAAGCAGCTGAGGAATCCCAGAAAAAACCAGGTGCGGGGGTTAAATCTAATTTTCAACAAGATTTTTTGCAACGTCATTTTTAAATGCCCTAATTTCGCGGGACGTACCCAATATCACCAGAATATCACCTGCATTCAGCAGATGATCCCGTTCGCCTGTAGTGAAAAACAGGTCATCTCCCAGCTCCTTGTCTACGATGCCGATAAGCACCAGGTTGAATCGTTGATTCAGGCCAAGATGACTGCTGTATGTGTCTTCAAGTTTGCTGTGCTCCGGTATGCAGACTTCAGCAATGTGTAAATCATGCCGTCCAAAAACGGTTTGGTCAATGATCTGTGTGATTTCCGGTTTTTTTACCAGTTCAAAAATTTTTCGCCCGCATATCTGGTAGGTGTCAATAATCTTGTTGGCTCCAGCAGCAACCAGCTTCTCACCCGACTCACCTTCTTCTACGATAGCAATGATTTTAACATCGGGGTCCAGCGCTCGTGCAGACAAGGTCAAAAACACATTTTCACTGTCTTCTTGAAAAAAGCAAAACAGGGTGTCGACCTGAGAGCCGATACCCAGGCTTTTTAAATCATCATCGTTACGGTAATCGATACAGACCGTGTGGAAACCATGCTCAGCGGCCAATTGCAGGCGTTCCTTGTCATGATCCACTACAGTTATATCCAGTGCGTCGCCGTCCATACGTTGTAATGCCTCGACCGAGATGCGATTAAAGCCGAAGACTAGAATATTTTTTCTCATAAGCGATTAATGCATTAACTTGCTCTGCTCGACCTGGTCGCGCAGATGACTGATGCTGTATTCGCGCCCTAACACAATCAGCATATCGCCACTTTGCAGGTGGAAATGACTGTCCGGATTAAAATAAAAGTGCTGTTTTTTGATCTGGAAGCGGTTTTTATGATGCTGGTGTAGTGCATGGGTGCTGATGACACCGACCAGTGTGAGTTTATATGCCAGAAAGTCGATAGCGCCGATTTCCTGGTTTTGCAGCATGCATTTTTCCGTCACGCTGATGGTTTCCAGCAGAATATCTTTTTGTTCCTGCAAGATGCCGGTCAGTGCTTCAAAGGCCACGGGTTGGCCGATGTATTCGGCGGCCAGCAGGCCTGCTATCGCAAAGGGTTCTATCACATGGTCGGCACCCGCCTGGTGCAGTTTTTTTACATTATCGTGCCGATTGGCGCGTGAAATGATCGTCACATCTGCATTCAGGTGACGGCTGCTCAACGTGACATAAACATTGGTGACATCATTGCCTGTGACACATAACACGGTGCTGGCCTCCCGGTTAATGCCGGCATTTAACAGGGTTTCGTTTTGCGTGACATTTCCCTGGATAGCCAGAATGCCCTGGCGTTTGGCGGTTTCAATATGCGCGTCATCCTGATCAATAACGACAAATTTTTGTTTGTCCTGCAGCAGTTGTGCTGCTATTTCCTGACCCACGCGCCCGTAACCGCAAATAATGATGAAACGATGATAGCGGTCAAGTTCGGCATAGGTGCGGTTTTCGCGCAGCGAATGCATTTTGTCATTAAATGCCGCGACAATGATAGAGGTAAAAAAGGCCAGAACACCCAGGCCCGTCAGAATCAAAACCAGAGTGACCAGGCGGCCACCGAAAGTTTGCGGGGTAATATCGCCGTAACCTACGGTGGAGATAGTGACAATGGACCAGTAAACCGCATCGTACAGGTCAGTGATATTGCCGCCTGCTATCGGGTTTTCAAACAGGTAGATGGCAATGCTGGAAATGAATATCAGAAAACCGAGAAACACCAGCAGCGTAATCAGTTCAAAACGTTTGCTGGCCAGTACATCTGAAAATACCTTGATACTGTTGGAATAGCGGAACAGTTTGAACAAACGGAAAATCAGGAAGACGCGCAATATCCTCAGCGGCCGGTAACTGGGCAGGATGGCCAGCAGGTCAATAATCGCAAATGGTGAAAAGATATAGGCGAATTTTTTTCCAGCGATTTCTTTCAGCGGCGCGGATAGTTGGAAGCTAATGTTGAGGTATTCGCTTTTTTCATAATGGCGAATCAGGATGAGGTGAGTGTCGGAACACAGCCACAGGCGCATCAAATATTCGGCAATAAATACTGAGACGACAGCATGTTCAAGATAGTCTCCCCACACACCGGTCTGGTTTTCAACCTGATACACCAGCATGGAGACACTGACAATCACCAGACAGATCATGAACAGGTCAAACCAGGATTTCAGCCGGCTGTTCGGGTTTTCCAGCAAGTCGTAAACAAATCGTTTGCAGCATTGGTAACGACGGGAATTTTTTAGATAGTAGGCGCTGACAACAGATATGCGGGCGATCATCCGTGTTTTCCTTTAAAACGTACAACCTTGTTAGCCGGGCTTAAATTGATTTCATCCACATTAAAATGGGGTTCAGACATCAGTACGAAACTGATTGCATCAGCGACATCTGTTGCCAGAATCGACTGGCCTGTTGCTTCGCCTGGCATAAAATTCAGCGCATCAAAAAAAGCGGTCTGCACCATGCCCGGATTGATTAACGAGACGCGCACGCGGGTATTGCCACATTCATCGCGCAACGCCTGGGTGAAGCCGCGCAGGGCAAATTTGCTGGCACAATACAGACTGCCTTTGCGGCTGCCGGTAAGTGCCGCTTCCGAGCCAATATAAATCAAATGACTTTTGTTGTGTTGCTTTTTTAAATGGGGAAGCAACAGGCGAGTGAGTTGTGCCTGGGCGATGAAATTCACCTGCATCAAGTCGTGCATTTGAGGGAGGGAAAATTCTTCCAGACCGCCAAATTGACCATATCCGGCGTTAAAAACGATGCCATCCAGGGCGGGGTGCTGGTGGGCCAGGTTGTTGGCAAAAGCGGTCAATGAATCGGGTGATAATAAATCCAGTTGGGCCGGGTGGAAGCCCGGGTGAGGGTGGGTAAATTTGTCGGGGGTGCGTGACGTGCCAATCACCTGGTGTCCTTCTCGTAACAGGTTCACGGCAGTGGCCCGGCCAATACCTGAGCTGGCCCCGGTAACCAAAACAGTACGTGTCATGCCTTGCATGGGAAGAACTTGTCCGCTGAAATATAGGAAAGAATCTGTTCGCTGCAAAATTGCATCATGTCCTGTTCGATGGATTCATGGTAGGCGGTCAATCCGTTTTTGGTTTGCACCGGCGCGGCAAAAAGGCGGTCTTCCGGATACAGTCGGTGCAGCTTTTTAAAATAGGTGTCTGGCAAGCGGAACACGCCGAGACTGACGGAATGCAATTGATCCGGATTGATAATTGCAAACACCTGTTCAAATAATTGCCGGTAATGGGATGGGTAATTATCTTCGTATAGAAGTGGATCAAAACGCAAGCCGATTTTCCAGCCTTGCGCCTGGAGTTTTTCTATGGCCTGCAGGCGTCGCTGCAGAGGCGGTGCCTTGTGTTCCTGTTTTTCCGCAATGGATTCGGGAGACAGGCTGAACGCGACGATGCAGCGAGGGATAGGGTTACGTTTTAGCAGGCTCCGGATTTGTGTGCTTTTGCTGCGCAATTCCAGCCAGGCATTGGGAATGTTGCCGACATGCGTTAAAAAATAATCCGCAAACCCGGTCACCGGCTCCAGCGCCAGACTGTCGCCATCATAGCCGGAAAAAAAGTGCACCGGCTCATGGCCATGCCTGGCGCTGATGTTCCGTATTTCCTGCAGAAAGTCCTCGTAATTGATAAACACCACATAATTGGCCGACTGGTACATACCCTGCAAAAAACAATAACGACAGTCATACACACAATTCAGCATATGGGAAAAATAATAATTATGCGGACTGCCAATACCATATCCTGCAGGAGCAGGCAGTACAAAGCCCTGATGTTTTTTCGCCAGAATCAGCGAAGGCTGCTGTTTTTGCAGACGGAAATTTTGGGCTTTGGGGTTGAAAACTTCGCTGTAGCGGTCACAACTGATTCGGGTAGCTTGCGGATAATGAGACGCAATCTTTTTTGTTCTGGGATGGCCCAGGATGACGTCTTCGATATAAATAGTGTGGCTCATCTCGCACCCGAAGCAACCCTGGAAATCAAAAGTCTCTATTAATAGCGGTGTGCACGGGTATTGTCAAATATTGACTGAGGTGAGAGTTAATTCTCTTTCGATGATATTTGAATGTTTTTTATGGCTATTTTGCTATTCTCCAGCAGCAGATAAAAGCACGGCACCAAAAGCAAGGTAATAAACGTTGCAAACAAAACCCCGAAGGCCAGCGAAACAGCCATTGGGACGAGGAACTGGGCCTGGGTGTTGCTGCTGCTCATCATCGGGATCAGGCCAATAAAGGTGGTCAGGGAGGTGAGTAAAATAGCGCGAAAACGGGCAGCACCGGCCTGGCTGACAGCAGTGAATAATGCCATGCCTTGTTGACGGCTGCGGTTGATGACATCAACCAGCACCAGGCTGTCATTGACCACCACACCAATTAAGGCCAGCATGCCGAGCACGCTTTGAATGGTTAAATCCATGCCCAGCATGAGATGCCCGAGTACCGAGCCGGTTAGGCCAAACGGAATGACCGACATGACGATAAACGGTTGCGAATAAGATTGAAACGGAATCGCCAGCAGGGCATAAATCGCCAGCAGTACCAGCGCAATGCCCAATCCCAGGCTGCCCATAGATTCACGGGTTTCCTTGGCTTCCCCTTCTAGCACATAACTTACCTCGGGGTGATCGGGCAGAATGTTTTTAATGAACGCATTCATCTCCCGCTCAATGACGGGTAACTGCACCGTTTTCTTGTTGGCATTTGCGGTGACGTGCAGAGTGCGATAACGCTCACTGCGGTTGATGATGGCTGGTGCCCGTTGCAGGGAAATGTCGGCCACTTCATGCAGCGGAATTTCCTGTCCACTATCGGTTTTAATTTTCATGTGTTGCAATGTGTTGAGTGTTTGCCGCTCCTGCTGCGGATAACGCACATAAACGTTCACTTCTTCGCCGTCACGTTGCAGCCGCTGTGTCTGTATGCCGTGAAATGCACCGCGCATTTGCCCCCCCAACGCACGCGCACTGATGCCGAGTTGTTCGGCCTCGGGTTTGATGCTTAATTCGATTTGTTCCTGACCTTGTGAAAAATCATCGGCAATATCAAATACGCCGGGGTATTGGGCCAGTTGATGCCTGATTTTGTCGGCCACTAGCTTAAGTTCGGCAAAGTCTTGTCCTTTCAGCATAAAGTCAATCGGGTTGCGGTCTTTAAACAATGAGCCACGGAATGACAGCTTTCGTACGCCCGGCATCGGCCCGACCTGTTTACGCCATTCACGCGATAACTCCACGCTGGTGACCGGATGTGCGCGCACTTCCGGCGGTACAACTTCAAAGCTGACGTAGCCTTCATTGGGTTTAATACCCAGCTCAACCCGCCCTTGCACACCAACACTGCTATAGATATTGGTGATGATAGGCTCGTCTGCACGTTGATTGTATTTGCGCTTTAATGCCTGCGCGGCATGTTCCATTTTAATTACGGCGCGGTGAGTCAGTTCATAAGGCGAGCCTTCCGGCAGGATGACTTTGGCGCGTACCACTTCACTTTGCACTTTTGGAAAAAAAGTAAAGCGAATCCAGCCGCTGAAGACCGTGCTGGCAATAATCAACAAGACACTGAAGAAGATGGACAGCGTCAATGCCGGGCGTTGCAGGGCACGATTCAACAGGGGTTGATAGATACTGACGACAAAGCGTTGCAATTGGCGGTCTATCCATCGTTGCACTGCGCCGAATCCGGGCAGATGGTTGTCCGGATCAATATGTTTGAGGTGCGAGGGCAGAATCAGTTTGGTTTCCACCAGTGATAACAGCAGCACAGGAATCACAATCGGTGGAATCATGGTAAACATTTTGCTGCGGTCACCTTCCATCATCAGCAGGGCAGCAAAGGCGACGACGGTGGTTAATACACCAAAGGTGACCGCCACAGCCACTTCGCGGGTACCGCTGATCACCGCGTGGTTGGGGTCTTCATGCTGTTGCAGGTGTTTGAAGATGTTTTCTCCGGTGACTATAGCGTCATCGACGACAATCCCCAGCACCAGAATAAAGGCGAAAATACTGGTGTAGTTGATGGTGACATCAAATACCGGCATAAACGCAAATGCGCCAATGATAGATACCGGAATGCCGAGAACCACCCAGAAGGCCAGTTCGATATGCAAAAACAGCGACAATACGATGAATACCAGTATCGACCCCATCAAGGCGGTTTGCAGCAGAGAGGTGATGCGATTGTCGATGTATTTTGATCGATCACGCCAGTAACTTAATTCCACTCCCGCCGGCATGTCTGCACTGTGCCTGGCGATAAACTGTTTGATGGTCTGGGCGACCGTGATCGCATCCTGATCACCGGAACGATACACTTCAATCAATACGCCGGGTTTTCCGTTAAAGCGTGACATGATCGCTTCATCGACAAAGCCGTCTTTGATTTGGGCAATCTCCTTCAGCAGCAGACGACTGCCATCTGCCCGGGTGGTGATGACAATGTCGGCAAAATCTGGCCCGTGATAACGCTGTCCTTTGGTGCGGATCAGCAGTTCTTTACTGCCTTCCTTGATTGAACCCGCGGGCAGGTTGACTGATGCTTGGCGGATAGCATCGACCACATCCGGCAAGCGCAAGTCGTATTTCTGCAATTGATGCTGGGCGATTTCAATGGAAATCTCAAACGGGCGAATGCCGGTGAGTTCCACCTGATTAATGCCCGGCAGGGTCACCAATTGGTCGCGAATATCTTTGCCCAGCGTGCGCAATTCGAGTTCCGGAAGCTCGCCGCTGATGGCGACACTGATCACTTCAAAGCGTAATGAAGAGCGCCCGGTTTCCAAATCTTCCAGGTCGTCCGGAAAACTGGTGATCAGTTCGATGCGGCTGTCAATTTCATCCAGTACTTCACGGTAATGATAGTCGTCGGCGACTTTCATCGTCACCGAGCCACCCCCTTCACGTGCAGTACTGGTCAGTGCGGTAATCCCAGGCAGGTCGTAAACCGCGTCCTCAATTCGCGTGATGACAGATTCTTCAATATCCTGCGGTGTAGCGCCCGGATAGGCGAATTTGACGTACAGGCTGTTGCGCTCAAATTGTGGGGAAGACTCAATCGGTACCTGTGAAATGGCGTACAGACCGGTGATGACAATGAAGGCCATGAGCAGATTGGCGGCAACACGGTTTTGTGCAAACCAGGTGATGAGTGAGTGCATGATGTGTCAGTCAGGAATCAATGAGCTGTGAAATATTATTGAGTGGATGGTATTGCCTTCACTTTCACATTATCTGCTGCATAAGAGATATAGTTGACCGAAAGTCGCTCATCAGCTGAAAATTCTGTGTGAATATACACGGCATCCTGTTCCTCCCAAACCGGGTTGACGTTTTTGCGCTGTAGCCGATTGTCTTTGACGGTCATGACCATGTTGTCGCCTTGCATCGCTGAACGCGGGATTTTAAACACCTGTTCCAGCAGGCGGCCATTCAATGTGACCTTGACGTACTGGCCGATGTCCAGGGGCGGGCGTTGCTGCTGATTGGCTCGATAGGGATGTTTGACTTCAACCACGATGACGCTTTGTCGGGTGCTGCTGTCCAGGCTGGCTTCGCGTCTGACGATTGTGCCTGGCCATTGATAATGCTGGCCGTTGATTTCAGCGGTAACAGTCGCTGCCGGATAGTCTTTCTGCTCAATAGCTTGTCCTTGAAATGCAAATGGCAAATTCAGCATGGCACGTTGTTTTTCAGAAAGTGGCAGGCGAATTTCCACGGCGTTAGTCGCAAAGATTTGGGCCAGGTTTTCACCGGCCTGAACATGCTGGCCGATGTCGACGAATTGTTCCAGTATGCGTCCACGGTAAGGCGCTTTGATTTGGGTGCGTTGCAAATCAAGTCTGGCTTTTAACGCCCTGGCTTCGGCGGCCTGCACGCTTGCCTGCGCCCGTGCCAGCTGTGGTTTGCGTAGCACCAGATCGGATGCTTCCACTCCAGGACTTAACTGCTGCCAGTTGTCTTTCGCCTGAGCGGCTTGCGCCTGTGCCTCTATCAGTTTGAATTTGGCTTCTGCCACGTCGGCTTCGGCAGTTTTCAATGCCAGTTGATAATCGACATCATCTAGGTGCAATAACACATGCCCTTGGTCGAAAAAGCCACCGGGACGAAAATGTGGCGACACCTTGATGATTTCACCGGAGACGCGCGGGCTTAATGTGGTAACGGTGCGTGCCTCGACGACACCTTGTGCCTGCAGAGTGACCTGGTGATTCTGTGGGGTAATAGACATGACTTCAACGGCCAGCGGGCGGCGTTTTTCAGGCTTTTTTTTCGCTGCGGGTTTTTGGGTAAAGATCAGCGTGGCGATAGCAGCACCGGCCAGCAGCACCAGAATGGGTAACAGGGTTCGGAAGTATTTCATGGATGTGAGCTAACGAGTGAGTCTTGAGGGTCTATCAATGGGCCGCCCAGCGCCAGATAAAGGTTGATTCGATTATGCAAGCGCTGGTTGCGAATGTCGAGCAGGCGGCTTTGCGCATCATATGCGCGACGTTGGGCATCCAGCAAGGTAATGATGTCAGTCAGGCCGGCGATATAGTCATGTTCAGCCAGTTTTTGTGCAGCGACTGCTTCTGCGGTTTCTGCCTGCGTTAATGTGGCTTGCCGGGCAATCAAGCTCTTTGCGGCCAGTGTGGTTTCCACTTCCTGAAAAGCCGTTAACACTACCTGTGCATAGTCGGCGGCGGCCTGACGAACACGTGCTTCGGCCTGCTCGCGTTCGGCGAATAATTGCAGGCCATGGAACAAAGGCTGGGTTAAATTGCCAGCAATATTCCACACCAGAAATTGCGGATTGAAAATGTCGTCAAGCTTTTGTGTGCTGGTACCCCCGGAGCCGCTAAGCTGAATACTTGGCAGCATGTTTTTGCGTGCTTTTAACAAACGCTGGTCGCTGGCGAAAAATAGGGCGGCGGCACTGCGGATATCAGGGCGACGTTCTAAAAGTGCAGCGGGGACGCTGACAGAAATGTTGTGGGTGGGTTGGGGTAACGCATCAGCTAATTCAAAATGACCCGTGGGATAGTCGCCAGCCAATGCCTGTACGGAACGCACACTGGCATCAAGTTGCTGCACAAATTGCTGTTTGCGGTTTTGCGCATTGAACACATTGCTGCGCGCCAGGCGGACATCCAGGGCCTGATAAATGCCGCGTCGATAACCGCGCTCAATGATGATTTGTGCATTCTGATAATTGGCAATGGTTTTGTTGGCCAGCTCGATGTGCTGTTTAAGGGTGATGCTGTCAAACCAGGTTTTGGCAATATTTGCAGCCAGAGACAATTGTGCAGCATACAAATCGGCATGCGCCGCCTGTTGCTCATGCAGGCTGGCTTCTAACGCATTGCCGAGTTTGTACCACAGGTCGATTTCCCATAAGAAATCCAGCGCAAAGCCAACATTATTACTGCGTCGGGATGCCACCGAGATACCGGATGCATTGTTGCGCTGGTTGCGGCTGGCACGCAATCCGGCATCAATGTGTGGCCAGAATGAAGACTGCGTTATCCAGGTTTGTTGTTCACTGACGTCGATTGATGCCTGCAGGCTGCGCAGCATGGGGTTGTTGTCAATGGCTTTGGTCACCAGTGCTTCAAGTTGAGGTGCGTTCAATTGCTTAAGCCAGGGTTTAACCGGGGCGGAAGCATGTTCGCTATGCCAGCTGGCGGGTGTCTCCAGCGCGTTGGGAATGTGGTCTTGCGGAGAAAAATAACTGCAGCCGGTGGTAAATAAAGCGATCAGACATAAATAAGTGAGATAAGACAAACGCAAATGTCGAAGAGATGTAGCAATGCCCTGCTTGCCTGAAATATGGGGAGGTGTCATCAGGTCTATTTTTCCTGTTGTTAAATAACCAATAAGTTAGGCCCAGGAGGCTGTCGGATGATGGATAATTCTACTGCGGCGAGGTTTCTCTCGCCTCACTACGCCCCCATAACCCGACAGCTTCCTGGATGCCTGTTTGCAGTTGGGCTAGCACAAATAAAGCAAAAAATTATAATCCATCTGTTCGATCTGTCACCAGCACCCGCGGTTCCATCATGTCTATAATGGCGTATTTCGGCCCTTCCCGACCCAGTCCAGAGTCTTTTACGCCACCGTAGGGCATGTGGTCGGCTCTGAAGGTGGGGATATCATTAATGATGACGCCACCAACATGCAGGTTATTGAAGGCATAATGTATTTTACGGTTATCATGCGTGAACACCCCTGTTTGCAGGCCGAAGTCGGAATCATTGATTGCTGTAATCGCCTGTTTAAAATCGGTAAATTTTTCAATCACCACAATCGGTGCGAAAGCTTCCAGGCTGCAGACTTTCATGTCTAATTGAGTGTTGCTCAAAATCGTCGGCGCATATATATTTCCAGAGCGGTTACCACCTGCCAAAACGTCTGCTCCGCCAGCCACTGCTTCATCGACCCAACGTTCAATACGCTTGGCGTTGTTTTCGTCAATCATCGCTGAAAAATCCGTTTCCGGGTCATCCGGCGCACCTATTTTAACGTTTGCCAACCCTTGTTTGAAAAGGGTCAAAAACTGATCAAAGCATTGTTCATGAACATAAATCCGCTGGGTATGAATACAGGTTTGCCCGGCATATGAAAACGCGCCAATCACTGCTTTGCCTGCTGCCCGCTCGATGTTGGCATCCTGCTCGACGATCAAACCGGCATTGCCGCCCAGTTCCAGAATCACTTTCTTTTTGCCGGCATTTTTTTTCATTTCCCAGCCGATATCTGGTGATCCTGTAAAACTAAGCAAGTTAAATCGTGGATCTGTCACCAGTTGATTGCCGATTTTTCGATCCATGGGTAGCACAGAAAATGCGCCTTTAGGCAACGATGTTTGATCAATAATTTGAGCTAAAAAGAGTGATGCAACAGGGGTTTTCGATGCGGGTTTCAACACAATTGGACAGCCCGCCGCAATCGCGGGGGCGACTTTATGCGCAACCAGATTCAACGGAAAATTAAAAGGTGCAATCCCTGCAACCAGGCCTACCGGAAAATATTGCACAATGGCATCCTTATTGGCGCCGGTTTCAATCCAGTCAATACTCATCAGTTCGCCAGGCAACCGTTTGCTTTCTTCTGAGGCGATAATAAATGTCTGAATGGATCGATCGACTTCTCCCAACGCCGTTTTAAGCGGTTTAGAGGCTTCTAACGCGATGATGTGGCCTATTTTTTCCCGGTTTTCACGTAGCAGCTCCGCCACGTGCATTAGAATCTGCGCACGTTGATAAACCGGTAATTCTTGCATGGTTGTTTGTACGGCACTGGCTGCTTGAACGGCTTGTTCAAAGTCTTCTTCGCTACCTAGATAAGTCGTAAATACGTTTTGACCTGAGTACGAGCTGATTATATTTAAAGGCTGTGGGGTGGTTTTAAATTCACCACCTACATAGATAGGGAAATCAGTATTGCCAGAGGCGTTGGTGTCATTCATGGTGTTTTTCTTACCGTCAATTAGGTTATCAGTTTAATGGCATCAATCACTTTAAATGATACACGCCTTTTCAATCAGTTCCCGCGTTAACACTCTGGCGTTCTCCGAATAATCCACTGGGCAATCGATGATGTGAACGCCAGGGGTAGAGGTGCATTTTTCTAATAACGGTTGTAACTGATGGGTACTGGTTACTCGATGTCCCTGGGCGCTGTAAGCTTCGGCATATTTAACAAAATCCGGGTTACCAAAATCCAAGCCATACTCGCCAAATCCCATGCCATCTTGCTTCCATTTAATCATTCCATAAGCACTGTCGTTCAAAATCAGCACCGTCAGATCCATTTTTAAACGAACTGCGGTTTCTATTTCCTGGCTATTCATCATGAACCCGCCATCTCCACAAATGGCCACAACTTTTCGTTCTGGATAGACTATTTTCGCAGCCATCGCTGAAGGTAAACCGGCCCCCATGGTGGCTAATGCGTTATCCAATAAAATGGTATTTGGTGCTAACGCGCGATAATTTCTTGCAAACCAGACCTTATACACACCATTATCCAAGGCGATGATGTCTTCTTCTCCCAGTGCGGCTCGAACATCATGTACCAGTCGCTGCGGGTAAACCGGAAAATGATCATCTTGAGATTTTTCAGTCAACTTTTCATCAATATGTTCTTTGACCTTCGTAAAATACGAAAAATCCCAATGCGAGGGCGTGTTGATGCGCGTTGATATTTGCCACAGTGCATTAGCAATATCGCCGACGACATCCAGCTGAGGAAAATAAATTTCATCCGTTTCTGAAGCTTCAAAGTTAATATGAATGACTTTAAAGCCACCCGGCGTCATAAAAAATGGCGGCTTTTCCACCACGTCATGACCAATGTTAATGATCAAATCAGCTTTATTAATGGCACAATGCAGGTAATCGTTGTCTGATAATGCCGCCGTGCCCAGAAACAACGGATGATTTTCTGGCACGACGCCTTTACCCATTTGAGTGTTAAAAAATGGAATGCCGGTTTTTTCAATCAAGTGGCTCAACTGCTTGGAAATACGCTTTCGATTAGCACCTGCACCGACCAATATCAGCGGGTTTTTGGCTTTTTCAATATATTCAATTGCCAAATCTACGGCTTTTTCATTAGCATCTGCACGCCTGACTGGAAAACATGGAATAGGTAAATGTGACGTCATTTCAGCGGCCACATCTTCAGGGAGTTCCAAATGTACCGCGCCCGGCCGTTCATCAACCGCCTGCTTAAACGCTTCCCTTACCGTCGATGGAATCCGGTCTCCTCTAACCAATTGTTTGGTAAATTTTGTGATGGGTCTCATCATATCGACAGTATCGATAATCTGAAAATGTCCTTGTTTGCTGGAATGAATGGGTTTTTGACCGGTGATCATGCACATGGGCATGGCACCTAGCTGCGCATAAGCAGCAGAGGTAAAAAAATTGGTTGCACCTGGCCCCAAGGTAGAAAGACAAACCCCAGGATATCCGGTTAATCGGCCTAAGGTTGCGGCCATAAAACCAGCAGGCTGTTCATGACGAGTCAAAATCAACTCAATGTTGGAATTTTTTAACGATTCCAAAAAATCCAGATTTTCTTCCCCTGGTACGCCAAAAATGTATTTGACACCTTCATTTTCTAGACATTTGACAAATAAATCGCTGGCTTTCATGGCTATCCCTTGGGTAAAAATTCAAAATTAAAAGTAACGAGCTGAGATTTAACAGCTTAACAAAATGTTATACAGGTTATCATTTGGTAATAATGTAGATTGTCTGAAATGAAATAAAGGGCTCTTCACATTCTTGTGTATAAGGGGGTTTCTAATAAACTCGGGCTTGAGTTTTTGGAGAAAAAGCCGTAACGTCCTTCAACTTTCATCGATTTAATAGTACATAACGGGGGGTCTGCAAACCCCATGCTCCAGTCTGTGAAAGGGGCTTGGTTATAGGGGTATTTTCATGTTCGATGATGTCCCTTTGACGATGGTTTTTATAGCGTCAAGCGCTTTTGAACGCGTTGTTCGGCACCTTCTATTACCTGAATAAATAAGTTATCACACTACAGTAATACTCCAGTGATATCATTTTGCAAGTTTTTTCTGGGCATGTGAAAAAGAGATAGCTGGTCTTGCGTTTTACTGACTGATGTCAACTAATCAAATCATGCGTTGTTGAAAGAGTAAATGGTATTTAAATCCATATTCAGAAATAGCTGACAAGGAGACGGCGTAAGTATTCCAAAATTAATTTTCAAGGCGCTGATTGCAGGACGTTTTATATTCATCTATTTGATGTCGTGTCTTTAAATATTGATATACACTATATCTTTATAGGTAGTTACAGAGCTTGAATTAAGGTTTTTTATGAATGATGTATTGAACGATTTGGCAGAAATTCTTGAGCAGCGTAAACAGCAATCTGCGGACACATCTTATGTTGCCAGCTTATATGCCAAAGGGCTGGATCATATTTTAAAGAAGGTCGGCGAAGAGGCGACTGAGACAGTGATTGCTGCAAAGGACGGCAACAAGGATCAGATTATTTATGAGACTGCTGATCTCTGGTTTCACTCCATGGTGATGCTGGCGCATCAAGGCCTTGGCCCAGAACAGGTATTACAGGAATTGCAACGCCGTTTCGGTTTGTCTGGATTAGAAGAAAAAGCTCAACGCCAGTCAAAATAAAAACGGGATAGATTACCGGTTTTTCCGGTCGAACAGATTACATTTTCGTGGAGAGAAAGCATGGGTATTAGTGTGACACAATTAGTGATTATTCTGGCGATTGTCGTGCTGTTATTTGGCACCAAACGCTTAAAAAGCATCGGCTCTGACCTGGGTTCAGCGATCAAGGGTTTCAAATCTGCCGTCAAAGAAGGGGAGGAAGAGGACAATAAATTAGTGGAAAATGATGCTGAAAGTGAAACCCTTGATGGGGAAGTCACTAACAAAGACAACGAGAAGGTGTAATTCCTATGTTTGATGTAGGATTCTGGGAAGTCGGGCTGGTTGCATTGGTCAGTCTGCTGGTGATCGGCCCTGAGCGCTTGCCTAAAGCGGCGCGTATCGCCGGTTACTGGGTGGGTAAAAGTCGCAACATTGTCAACTCGGTAAAGGCTGAAATCAAGGAAGAGCTGCAGGCTGAAGAAATGCGTCAGATCATGCAGGAACAAACCGAGTTACATGAACTGCATCAGGCGATTGAAGAAGGTGAGGAGCTGGTCAGAGAAGTGAAAAACGATTTGACGTTTGGTGTCGATACAAAAAAGAAAAATAACGAATGAGCGAACAACAAACTGAGGGCGGGCAGGAACAAACGCTGATCAGCCATCTGGTTGAATTGCGTAACCGCCTGCTACGCATTGTGTTTTTTGTGTTGGTGGTGTTTCTGGCGTCCACGCCATTTGCCAATGAAATCTATACCTATTTATCCGGGCCGTTACTCAAGCACCTGCCGGAAAATAGCACCATGATTGCTATTGATGTGGCCTCACCGTTTTTTACCCCGTTTAAACTGGTCTTGGTGTGTTCCATTTTTGCGTCCATGCCGGTCATTTTGTATCAATTCTGGGGGTTTGTTGCGCCGGGTCTGTATCGTCATGAAAGGAAGCTGATTTTTCCTTTGTTGTTTGGCAGCACGCTACTGTTTTTTACCGGCGTGGCATTTGCCTATTTTGTCGTTTTTCCGTTGGTTTTCGGCTTTTTGACGGCAGCTGCACCCGAAGGGGTGGCGGTGATGACCGATATTGCGCGCTATCTGGATTTTATTCTGACCTTGTTTTTTGCTTTCGGGATTGCGTTTGAAGTGCCTATTTTCACCATTCTATTGGTCTGGACCGGGCTTACCACGCGTCAAAGCCTGGCGAACAAACGGCCATATGTGATTGTCGGTGCATTTGTGGTCGGCATGTTCTTGACCCCGCCGGACGCTATTTCTCAAACATTGTTGGCGGTGCCTATCTGGTTCTTGTTCGAAATCGGTTTGCTGTTTTCCCGTTTGTTTGTCAGAAAGCCGTCTCATCCGCAAATCAGTCCAACTGAATAGTGGCGAAAAACATTCTGATTACCGGCGCGGCGCGGCGCCTCGGTGCCGAATGCGCGCGCTATCTGCACCAACGTGGGTATAATCTATGCATTCATTACCGCACTTCCGAGCATGCTGCGACTGAATTATGTGATCAGTTAAATCAGATTAGAGCCGGGTCTTGCATTGCTGTGCAAGGCGATTTGCTGGATATTCAGGCCATTCCTGCGCTTGTTGAAGAAGTGTTTCAGCAATGGTCAACGCTAGACGGGCTGGTGAATAATGCGTCAGCATTTTATGCGACCGAGGTGCAGTCCGTTAATGAAACGCAATGGGATGAGTTGCTGGGCAGTAATTTGAAAGCCCCGTTTTTTCTGGTGCAACATTGTTTACCAAAGTTAACAGCATCGCACGGCTGTGTGGTGAATATTGTGGATATTCATGCTGAAAAAGGCTTGAAAGGCTATCCTGTTTACAGTATTGCCAAGGCCGGATTGGTGGCCATGACGCGCAGTCTGGCCAAAGAGCTGGCACCGCAAATCAGAGTGAACGCTGTGGCGCCTGGTGTGGTGCTGTGGCCAGAGCATGAGATGGATGAGGCGATGAAAGACGAGATTCTTCAGCGTGTTGCGTTGCAGCGCAGCGGATCACCGTCTGATATTGCCAAAGCCGTCGGATTCTTGATTGATGATTCGCCATATATCACTGGGCAGGTACTGACGGTAGATGGCGGGCGGACGTTGTTTTATTAAATCAGGCCATCGATGCGGGTCTGATGCGCTTTGGTTTTATCAAATTCATCCCATAATTGCTGAAAGCTGATGCCGGAAACCGGGTGTAACTGATCTCCGGCAATTTCGGCGAGTGGTTCCAGCACAAAGGCATATTTTTCAATTTCATCACGCGGAATTTTCAATGTATCGCTGGCAATAATCTGATGGCCGTAAAGTACCAGGTCAAGATCCAGCGTGCGGGCGGAAAACTTCTGGCAGTTACGTGTGCGGCCATGAGCCAGTTCAATCTGGCGTAATCGGCTGGCAATGTCTTCTGCTGGCAGTTCGGATTCAAATCGAACAATCAGGTTGTAAAAGTTCTCGCCACTAAATCCGACGGCTTCCGTTTCATACAGACTGGAGCTTTCTATAGCGCCAAACAATATCTTCAACGCATCCAGACTGGCCGGGATGTTGGTTTCTTTGTCGATATTGCTGCCTATGCTGATGTACCCAGTCGTCATTCCGGTTCTACACCTCGCTCAATGATAATGCCGACATCTTTGGCGCGGCTGATGGCGCCACGTTTATTTAAAACGATTCTGACCCAGGGAATGTTGAATTCCTGCAACAGAATTTCGGCAATTCGTTCGATTAATGTTTCGACCAGCAAAAATTCACTTTGTTCGACAAATTCCACGATGCGATTGGAGACGGTTTTATAATCAAGCGCGTAGTTGATATCATCGGTTTCGGCGGCTTTGCGGATATCACAGGCCATTTCGATATCCAGTACGATGGTTTGTCTGATCTTACGTTCCCAGTCATAGATACCAATGACGGTATCGACTTCCAATCCACCTAAAAAAGTAATATCCATTTGTAATTCCGGTTATTATATGAGCTGTCTTATGTTGACTCTGTATCAAACATGGCTGACGCGTCTCTCTTTTGACTAGAGATTTCGCGGGCAATAATAAGAGCAGAGCATCATAACTGATTGTGAAAATAAAATGCCACGAAGGGCGTACTAAGTTACAAGTTTTCTTGGGGGTTATCAATGTTTGAATGGTTGCTTGTGCCTGCCGCTTATTTATTTGGTTCTGTGTCCAGTGCCGTTATTGTGTGTCAGTTAATGGGCTTGGAAGATCCCCGTAACCAGGGGTCAGGGAATCCCGGAGCAACGAATGTCATGCGCATCGGGGGCAAAAAAGCAGCTGCAATCACGTTATTGGGGGATGCATTAAAAGGTCTGATTCCAGTGCTGACCGCGAGGTTGATCGGGGTTGACAGTCTGGTATTATCCGCAGTGGTTTTTGCCGCATTTCTGGGCCATTTGTATCCGGTGTTTTTTGGCTTTAAAGGAGGCAAAGGCGTAGCCACCTCGTTTGGAGTGACCTTGGGCGTGGCCTGGATCTTGGGGTTGATGGTGTCCGGCACCTGGTTGTTGGTTTATAAAATGAAGGGGATTTCTTCCTTATCTGCCCTGATTGCTGCCGTATTGACCCCGGTTTATGTCTGGTTTATTGTCGGTGATATTAACGTGGTCATCACCTTTGTATTGTTGTCTGCCATACTGCTGTGGCGACATCGCAGTAATATCCAGCGTTTGTTGGAGGGTGAAGAAACCTGATACCAAGGCCTTTGGGCTAATTATACAAGGAGTCTGCATGTAATACCGCTACCAGTGGCAACTGTAATGGTCAACTAAAACTTTCCAGCACTTTAATATAATTGACCCGCTCGAATGCGCCGGGATTGACGGCATTTTGCCGGCTCATCACGCCTTTGACCTCTTCCAGGGATTGATAATTGCGTGCCGACAGCCATTGCTCCAGGTCGTCGAGCAGCACCTGTAGATACTGCGGCCCGTGTTTCAACAGCACCGAGGCAACCGTGACAATATCGGCGCCGGCCAGCAGGTATTTGACGATTTCATCGGCCGACTGCACACCGCGGCTGGCGGCCAGCGAGGCCTTGATGCGGCCATAAAGAATGGCGATCCACAGCAGCGGCAGGCGAATTTCTTCGGCCGTGCTGAGACTGGCGTGCGAGTCCACCTGCAGCAGGTTGAGATCGATATCCGGCTGATAAAATCGATTGAACAGTACAAGTCCGTCGGCGCCAGCTTCGGACAGGCGTTTGGCCATATTGCCGATGGCACTGAAAAAGGGGCTCAGTTTGATCGCCACAGGAATTGACACCGTGGCTTTGACGGCGCACAAAATATCGAAGTAGCGCTGTTCCACCTGATCCGGTAACAGTTCGAGATCGGTCGGGATAAAGTAGATATTCAGCTCCAGCGCATGGGCGCCGGCATCCTGAATCTGTTCCGCGTAGTCGATCCAGCCTTCGTTGGTGACGCCGTTGAGGCTGCCTATAATGGGTATGTCAGTCGCCTCGACCGCTTTTCTGATCAGGTTGAGATACTGCTCCGGGCCTTTAGGCGTGCGGTCGACCGGGGGAAAATAATTGAGCGACTCGGCAAAGCTGTCGGTTCCTGAATCGAGCAGTTCCTCGAATGATTCGTTTTCGCGGCGGATATGCTCCTCGAACAACGAAAACATCACGATCGCCGCAGCGCCCGAATCTTCCAAAAGCTTGATGCCGTCCAGGGTTTCCGACAGCGGCGATGAAGACGCGATGATCGGGTTCTTTAACGCCAGCCCCATGTAACGGGTTGATAGATCCATGTTGTAATCCTCTAGTCTGTGGCTGTTATGCCCGCGGCGTCGGGGTGAAACTGACTGCCGGACCGGGTGGCCATTTGTTCGTAAATATCCCATTTCTGATTCACCAACTGCTGCGCCAAGGTCATCATGTGATCGGCCTCTTCGGGGTTGGTGCGTTGCAACATTTTATAGCGCAGCTCATTGTAGGCGTAGTCTTTAAAGGCGATACGCGGACGCGGTGAATCCAGCACAAACGGATTTTTATCGGACTGGCGCAGGGTCGGGTTATAGCGAATCAATGGCCAATAGCCGCTGGCTGTCGCCAGTTCCTGTTGTTGCAGACCGTTTTGCATGGTAATCCCGTGCGCAATGCAATGGCTGTAGGCCAGAATCAGTGACGGTCCCGGATAGGCTTCGGCTTCGCGCATGGCCAGCAGGGTCTGCTGGGAATTGGCGCCCATCGCCACGCGCGCCACATACACATTGCCGTAGGAAATCGCCTGCAGGGCAATGTCCTTTTTGGCGACCGATTTGCCGCCGGCAGCGAATTTGGCGACCGCGCCGAGCGGCGTCGATTTGGACATTTGCCCGCCGGTATTGGAATACACCTCGGTATCCATGACCAGCACATTCACATCGCGGCCACTGGCGAGAATATGATCGAGTCCGCCGGATCCGATATCGTAGGCCCAGCCGTCGCCGCCCATAATCCAGATACTGCGCCGCACTAGATGGTCGATCAGGGACAACAGATCGCGGGCCGGTTCGGTGTCTTTCTGCAGCAACAGCGCTTTTAGTTCGGCCACCCGTTCCCGTTGGCGGCGAATCTGTAATTCGGTCAGTTGCGGGGCAGTGAGCAGTTCGTCGATAAAACCCGCGCCCAGCTCGGCCTTGAATTCGAGTACCAGTTGTTGCGCCAGAGCGTGGTGCTTGTCGGCGGTGAGACGGAAACCCAGACCGAATTCGGCATTGTCCTCGAACAGTGAATTGGACCAGGCCGGCCCGCGCCCGTCCTGATTTTTGGTCCACGGCGTGGTCGGCAGATTGCCGCCGTAAATCGACGAACAGCCGGTGGCATTGGCGACGATCAGGCGGTCGCCAAATAATTGCGAGACCAGTTTGACATAAGGGGTTTCGCCGCAACCGGCACAGGCGCCGGAAAATTCGAACAGCGGTTCCAGAAACTGAGTGCCGCGCACCGACGAAAAATCCACCCGGGCGCGGTCGTTGACCGGCAGCGATTCGAAAAAGTCGATATTGGTTTGTTCCTGCGCCATCAATGGCTCCTTGGGTTTCATGTTGATGGCCTTGACGCCGCTTTCTTTCAGGCTCAACGCCGGACAGACGTTAACGCACAGATTACAGCCGGTGCAGTCTTCCAGATAAATTTGCAGGGTATAACGGGTTTCCGGAAAGCCGCGCGCGCTGATCTGGGCCGATTTGAAACCGGCCGGGGCCGCATCCAGATGACTTTGATGATAAAACTTGGCGCGAATCACCGAATGCGGACACACAAAGCTGCAATTGCCGCACTGAATACACAGCTCCGGCTGCCATTCCGGAACAAACTGGGACACATTGCGTTTTTCCCAAGCCGCGGTTCCGGACGGATAGGTCCCATCCATCGGCATTTGACTGACAGACAGGCTATCGCCGAGGCCGGCCATCATTTTCGCCGTCACTTCGCGGACAAAATCAGGCGCTTCGGCAGGGACGATTGCCGGCATTTCCAGCGTGCCATCCGCCTGTTGCGGCACTGTGACCTGATACAGATGCGCCAAGGTCTGGTTCACTGCGGCGTAGTTTTTCTGCACGATGTCCTCGCCCTTGCGGCTATAGGTTTTTTTGATCGCCGCCTTGATGTTGGCGATGGCCTGGTCTTTGGGCAATACGCCCGAGAGGGCAAAAAAACAGGTTTGCAGAATCGTATTCACACGGCTGCCCATGCCGGTGTCGCGGGCGACCGTCGAGGCGTCTATGACGTGGAATGACAGCCGTTTGGCGATGATTTGTTCCTGCACGGTGCGCGGCAGGTAGTCCCAGACCTCGTTCGGCCCGTAAGGACTGTTGAGCAGGAAAACCGAGCCCGGCGCGGCCTGTGCCAGAATGTCGGTCTTGAACAGAAAGTTAAACTGGTGACAACCGATGAACTGGGCGGTCTGTATCAGGAACGGCGCATGGATCGGTTCAGGGCCAAAACGCAAATGCGAAACGGTTTGCGAACCCGATTTTTTCGAGTCGTAGACGAAATAACCCTGGGCATAAAAATCCGGCATGTCACCGATTATTTTGATGGTATTCTTGTTCGCGCCGACCGTTCCGTCCGCGCCCAGGCCATAGAACAGCGCCGAAATGACATTTTCGGGTTCAATATTGAAGGACGGATCAAAGTCGAGACTGGTGTGCGATACATCATCATTGATGCCGATCGTGAAACGGTTTTTCGGTTGTACTTTAGCCAGTTCGTCGAACACGCCCTTGACCATGGCCGGGGTGAATTCCTTGGATGACAGGCCATAACGTCCGCCTATGGTTTTAGGCATGGCGGCCAGCTTGCCGGCGCTGAACCCTTCCGACAAAGTCATCACCACATCGTGCAGCAACGGTTCGCCGGTAGCGCCCGGTGATTTACAGCGATCCAGCACGGCGACAGTACGCACACTGGCGGGCAAGGCCTGCAGAAAAGCATCCTGCTCGAAAGGCAGAAACAAACGCACATGCACAACCCCGACTTTCCCGCCCTGCTGCACCAGCGCCGAAACCGTCTGTTTCACGGTTTCGGCCGCCGAACCCATGATCACCATGACACGTTCGGCGTCCTGCACGCCGGAATATTCAAACAAGTGGTATTGACGTCCTGCAATTTCAGCGAAGCGATCCATGGTTTTCTGGACGATGGCCGGTGTTTGCGCATAAAAAGGATTGACCGTTTCCCGGGCCTGAAAATACACGTCGGGATTTTGCGCCGTGCCGCGTATGAACGGCCGGTCCGGATTCAGGGCGCGGGCGCGGTGGGCGTGGACTTTATCGGCATCGATCATGGCCCGGATTTGCGGGTCCGAAAGCAGTCGGATTTTGTTGACTTCGTGCGAGGTGCGGAAGCCATCGAAAAAATGCAGAAACGGCACCCGCGCTTCCAGTGAGGCCGCCTGGGCAATCAGGGCCATATCATGGGCTTCCTGGACCGAACTGGAACCGAGCAAGGCAAAACCGGTTTCGCGCACGGCCATGACGTCGGAATGGTCACCGAAAATCGACAACCCCTGGGCGGCCAGCGATCGCGCGGCCACATGGAATACTGCCGAGGTCAGTTCACCGGCAATCTTGTACATATTCGGGATCATCAGCAGCAATCCCTGCGATGCCGTAAAGGTAGTGGTCAGCGCACCGCTCTGCAAGGCGCCGTGCACCGCGCCGGCGGCCCCGCCCTCGCTCTGCATTTCGGCGATCAGGGGCACATTGCCCCAGATATTGGTTTTGCCTTCGGTGGCCCATTGATCGGCCCATTCGGCCATTGTCGATGAAGGGGTAATCGGATAAATGGCGCACACTTCATTAATCCGGTAAGCCACATACGCGACGGCTTCGTTACCATCCAGGGTGGCGATAGTTTGATCGGTCATGGCTCAGGCTTCCTCTTCCGGGATCATTTCAATGGCGTGACAGGGGCATTGTTCGAAACACACGGCGCAGCCGGTACACAAATCGTAATCGTAGCGATAGCGCTTGCCCGGTCCCAGTTTAATGATGGCATTTTCCGGGCAGGCGCCGTAGCAGCCGTCGCATTCAAAACAGTTTCCACAGGAGAAGCAGCGTTGCGCCTCGAAGGTCGCATCGACCGCACTTAAACCGGCGACAATTTCATCGAAAGTTTCGCTGCGCTGCTTTACCGGCAGCTGGTTCTGGGCTTTCTGCTCGGCGTCGGTGTTGTACCAGATATGCAGCTGATCGTAATTGACCAGAGGGTGTTTTTTCGCCGGGCCATAGCGTTCGCCGCGCAGCCAGGCATCGATATGGCGTGCCGCTTTTTTGCCGTGGCCGACCGCGACCGTGACGGTGCGCTCGCTGGGCACCATGTCGCCGCCGGCGAAAACGCCCGTGGCGCCGGTCTGCATACCGCTGTCGACGATGACCGTGCCGTCGCTCTTGAATTCAATGCCCGGAACCTCGCCGAGAAAACCGGTATCGGTATCCTGTCCGATGGCCAGAATCAGCGCATCGGCTTCCAGCGTTTCATAGCGGCCGGTCGGTTTGGCGCGGCCGTTCTCATCGATTTCCATGATTTCGACCTTGAACGTGGTGCCATCGACCTCCTTGATGGATCTCAGCCAGGTGATCTTGACTCCTTCCTCGATGGCCTCATCAGCCTCGAAGGCATGCGCCGGCATGTGTTCGCGGTCGCGCCGGTAAATGATGAGCGCTTCTTCAGCGCCCAGTCGTTTCGCTGTGCGCGCTGCGTCCATGGCCGTGTTGCCGCCGCCGTATATCGCCACCCGGCGGCCCAGTTGCGGTATCTCACCGGATGCGGCCTGGCGTAAAAAGGTGACGGCATCGAGCATTTTCGGCGCGTCCCGGGCCGGAATATCGATACGTTTGCTCAGATGCGCACCCACGGCGACGAACACCGCATCGAAGCGCCCCTCCTGTTTATCGGCGAGTAAATTGTCTACCTTGCGATTCAGGACGATGTCGACGCCCAGCGCTTTAATGCGGTTGATTTCCCGGTCCAGTTCCTGACGCGGCAAGCGGTAGGCGGGGATACCGAACCGCATCATACCACCGGCGATCGGCCCTGCTTCGTAGATGACCACTTGATGGCCGAGCCGGGCCAGATGATAGGCCGCCGACAAGCCGCTGGGACCGGCTCCGACGATTAATACGCGCTTGCCGCTAGGCGGCAGGTCTGGTTCGACCTGCCAGCCTTCCGTCAAAGCCAGGTCGCCGAGAAAGCGTTCGACGGCGTGGATGCTGACCTCGCCATCCAGTGGCTCACGGTTACACTGTGACTCGCAGGGGTGGTAACACACGCGGCCATGCACGGCAGGCAGCGGGTTATCGCGCATCAAAGTCTGCCAGGCCTGCTGGTATTTGCCGGCCTGCACCAGCGCCAGCCAGGCCTGAATATTCTCTCCGGCCGGACAGGCATTATTGCAGGGAGGAAGAAAATCTTCGTAGACAGGACGCTGACTACGCACCGGCCCCGTTCCCTGACCGTGCCGGGACAGATCCGCCGGGCGGGTAATATCAGCGGTTTTTTTGCTCATCGTGTTTCCTTTAGAGGTGGGCTGAAGGCCTTGTATGAATAGGTTCAGGTCTTGAATCAATAACGAAGCTCAGGAGACTATACAAAACAGTTTCTCAAGGTGTAAAGCTATTAATAATTAGGGTCAGGTTAGAATGGCACTTACTTAAGCTTTTTCGGGTGACCAAACGAAAATAGGACCGCGAAAATAGAACAATAAACATGGTCTGTCCCCCGTTTTACCCGTTTTACCCGTTTTACGATTTATTGATCCCGTCGTTGCGTATGATTGAACGGTTGTTCATTGTCGGTTTTGGGGGCTTGTCAATTTACTTGGGCTATCGCTTGTTTTTCCAGTTTCCCTATATTGATGATCAACAGGGGGAGTTTGAGTTTCCCGGTATCAAGGTGGTGATGAGCAAGGTTGGACCGGGTGTTTTTTTTCTGGTTTTTGGCGCCTATATTTTGATTCAGAGTTTGGCGCAGGGAATCAAAGTTGAAACCGGTCAGCAGGCAACCATACAGAATCAAGTGGTGCAAGCAACTTCAGAATCCAAAAAATTTGCCGGTATGGTACCGGTGCAAGGTCAAAGTGAAGGGCTGCCACAGCGCAGGGTAGCCGTCATTGAAAAACTCGGGGCATTAAACTGTGTACTGTTCAAATTGCAGGCAAAGGGCGTCGATCTCAGTGAAAGTGAATCGTTGGCATTTCTGGGTGCCAAAATCGGCCTGCTGAAACCGGTATGGAATGAAACGGCCTGGGGTGAGTTTGACGTGTTTGTAAACAACCTTGATGATATTCAGAATCAGGCGCTAAAGGGGGTGTTTCATGATGTTTCAATTTCCTGCAGTTAACAATAGTTTGCAACTGATTGTGGTGTCTCTGTTCTGTTGTTCTTTGTCTGTGCAGGCAAAGGATTTCACAAAACTCTATACTCCCGAGCAATTACAACGCGTGCAGGCGGTGTATGGCAACAATATCAAAGCCGTTTTGTTTGAAGATATCGCGGCTTATCTGTTGCCTGCTGAAAGAGCGACCTTGTCCACCATGAACATTAATTTTCCGCTGTATGGGGATTCGGCGGGTTTGTTTGATTTTTATGTGAATCTACAAAACGGTAAGATCACATTTCCCGCCTTGTCGATCAAGTTCCTTGATGATCTGGCGGTGGCCTTTGCCTGGTATCAGAGTAAGGGGCTGGATTTGGCTGAGGTGGTTGCCTATGTGAATCGCTTGTATTTTGAAGAAGCGTATCTGGAACCGCCTTTCAAAGCTTTGAATATTCCGGAAAAAGCCTGGGAGCAGGATGATTTTGTTGATGATGTTTCGCAAAAGACATTGAAATCGGCAATTGCCTTTTTATTGATTCATGAAGTGGCGCATTGGCATTATAAGCATCTTGCATATGACAGTATTTCTCATCGGCAGGCGCAGCAACAGGAGATACAGTCTGATGCATTGGCGTTGAACGTCATGGGACGAATGCGCACTATTCCGTTCGGCATTGTTCCCTGGTTTATGACAGTTGGGATGATGAGCAGCGGAAACCCAACGACACATCCTTTGTCCTCGGATCGGCTAATGGCACTGGCGGCGGTGCTGGAGTCTGATCCAGCCAAATATATTTCGTATGAAAACCGGCATGTGTATAGTGTTGCCACGGTGACGGGAGTGGCAAAGGAAATTCGCACCATTGCCGAGCAAATGCACAAACAATTCGGACGTTGATTGATCAGGCGCTATTGCTTGATTGTTGGCGCATTTTTAACCAGTGGCAGGCCTTGTTTGCAGGCAGGGGCCTGGAATAATAATAGCCTTGTATCATCTGACAGCCGTGGGCGGTTAGAAAATCAAGGTGTTGGTGGCTTTCTACACCTTCCGCCACGACAGAAAGTTTCAGGCTGTGTGCAAGGTTGATGATGCCTTTGACCAAGGAGGCGTCTTCTTTTGACGCGCTGATGTCCATAATAAAGCTGCGGTCAATCTTAAGGCAAGTGATTGGAAAGGCTTTTAAATAGCTTAGTGAAGAATAGCCGGTTCCAAAGTCATCTACGGCTAATGGAAAACCATGAGTATGCAGTTGTTGCAGAAAGGATTTTAATTTGTCCAGGTTTTTGGCGAATGCATTTTCTGTAATTTCACAACCGATTAAGTCTGGCGATAGCTGGTAACTGGCGACGGTTTGGTGAATGTGTTCAGCTAGCCCTGGTTTGATTTGTGCGGGGGAAATGTTGATATGTACTGGGGCAAGTTCATACCCCAGTGCGCGCCATTCCGACAGTTGCCGGCATACCTCTTCAATGACCCAATCGCCAATGTGATTGATTTGCCCGGTTTCTTCGGCAACGGGAATAAACTCATAAGGGGCTATCATGCCTTTTTGGGGGTGATGCCAGCGGATGAGTGCTTCAAATGCGGCAAAGCTGCCGTCTTGCAGCAACTGAGGCTGGTAGTGAAGTAATAGCTCATTGTTTTTGATGGCATTATGCAGCTCACCTTCCAGTGTCAGGCGCTTGTGAACTTTCTCACTCATTTGACTGGAAAAGAAACGATAACAGTTACCGCCTTCGGTTTTAGCGGCATACATTGCGGTATCTGCATTTTTTTGCAGTATGTCAGCTTGTCTGCCATCTTCCGGGTACAGGCTGATTCCGATGCTTGGTTTTATGTGAAATTCTGCTTGTTGTTCAACAATCGGAAATGTGAACGATTCCAGTATCTTTTGCGCAAAACTGGTCGCGTTGGCGGCATCTTTAATGATGGGCAAAAGGACTGTGAATTCATCGCCGCCCATGCGTGCCAAGGTATCTTCTTTGCGTACACAAGCCGATAATTTGGTGGCTACATGACATAAAATCCGGTCGCCAAAGTCGTGCCCCATGGTGTCATTGATCAGTTTGAACTGGTCAAGGTCAATGAATATGACAGCGAATTTGGTTTTGCTGCGTTCTGCTTGAGCGATGGTTTGGTTCAGATGGTCGTTAAAAAGTTCTCGATTAGCAAGATGGGTCAGGATGTCGTGATTGGCGCGGAAATTCAATGTGTTATTTAGTGTAACCAGGTCTTCTGTGCGTTTGGCAACCTCCGCTTCCAGGTTTTTGTCGCGCTTGTGGATTTGCTCCAGCATTAAATTAAAGTGATCTGCTAACACCCCCAGTTCATCATTTGATATTTTGGTTACCCTAATATCGTATTTTTTGTCTTTAGCGATTTTTTTGGTGGCTTTTAATAAATGTTGTATTGGATTAAGAAATATTTTTTGCAAGCTGGAGGCGATCCCAAACCCTATTAGAAACGAAGAAAACAATACAATAGAAGAAACTAAAAAATGATTGAAAACATGATTGTGCAGCGTCGGAAAATCTGTGACAGTCTTTAGTTGGGCAATCGTTTGTCCTCGATAGATGATAGGCTGAAAGACTTCTTTCGTGGGTTCCATAACAAGCTGCAATACCCATTTAAAGCCCATGCTTTCTTGTGAGGGCCGAGTATAGTGAGCAATGATGGAATTGTTTTTTATAATTTCAGCGGTCACTATTTCTTTATCTGCCTGCAGGCTTTCTAATAGTTCCTTGAGTGCTTCAACATCATTGAAATAAACAGCAACGGCTGTATTGCTGGAAATTATTTTGGATTGAATGCTGATTCTTTCGATGATGGATTTTTTGGTTGAATAAACGTCCTGTATAAAAAATATAGAGCCTGCCAGAAGCAGGGAGATGAGCATGGTGAACGCGAAAACCAGAATGAGCTTATTTTTAATGGATAAATTGTATTTGAACATTATTCGATGACATTGGCGATCCGTAATAATTTTGAACTGATATCCATGTTGGCATTACGAATTTTTGGCAGATTGATGAGAAGTTTTATTTTGTTATCGATGACTTGAAAGCTTATATGTCCTCCTTTTGTTATAAACTCCTGATGATTGCCTACCAAGAGTGTTTCTGAAAATTGACTAAGGAATTTCTGGCTAAGATCCTGATTGTTATAAAAATATATGATTTGGCAGGATGATGTTGAAGAGATCGACTGTTGGCTGGCAAGTGTTAAGCGACGTGTGCCGATGGTTTTCTGACTTAATTCTTTAAGAAATTTCAAGACGGGGGGGTGGCCAAGCAAACAAAGGGTAAATTCTGGATTGCTTTGTTGATGTGATGGCCAGCGAGTTAATTCAGCAAAATGCATTAGATAGACCGCTTTCAACTGGTTTTCTCTATTGATGAGATCTTGTGCGTGACAGGCTGAAATAGCAAGAAATGCACAGAGAAAAGTAGAGGCTTTAGTAAGTCCTTGGTTAAGGCATGGCATGCTGTTTTGATGTCCTTAAAATTGCAACACGATTTTGCCATAAACACTGCGCTCAACCTTGCTTGACGAGATAGAGACTATTTCCGGATTGTACTCCATTTGGCGACTGTTGATCAGGTTTTGCCCGCCAACGGATAGCTCAAGACCATCAAAGGGCTTCCAGGCAAGGCGCGCATCCAGTGTCAAGTAGGCTTTGATCTGTTGTGCAGGCAGGCTGTCTACATAACGTAACCAAAGATTGGCGCGCCATGCTGTGAAGGGTTGTGTATCTAGCCGTAATGAAAATTGTTGTTGTGGCGATTCACCTTCTGCCCTGACGGATGATGTGTCGAGTGAATTATCTTTATATTTAAGATCAATTTTAGTGAATGTATATGCAGCATTTAATGTCAATGTTTCGCTGGATTTCCATGTGCCTGAAATTTCAAATCCGTATGATTTACCCTGCATTTTATTGTCGGAGACGACGGGGATCAGAATGTGCGGTATGGGTGATGTCACCAATGAAGGGGTGAGTTGCTCCAGGGTAAGTAGTTCGTCGTACTTATTGTAGAAAGCCGCGAGACTGAGCTTTAATTGATCAGATGGATTGAAATTGTATCCGGCTTCATAGGCAAACACTTCTTCTGAATCCATGTCAGACCGGCCAAAGATGGATATAAGTGTGGGCGGCGCGCCTGGGATAACACGCTGATCTACACGAATATCCGTATTTCGTGCAGGAGTTCTGACGGCGCGGGAAAATGCCGTCCATAAACTGTGGTTTTCATTGGGTGTCCAAATTAGACGAGCAGTGGGTTGGTATTCTAATCCGCTGTAATCATTATGCTCAATTCTGATTGCAAAAATCGCTTTGAATTGTTCCGGAATAAGTGAGATTTCATCCTGTATAAAAAAACTGAATAGCTGGGTATTTTTATTTGTAGGGGTTAGAGTGATGTCGTTTTCATTAGAAAAATCATCAAAGATAACGCGGTAACCAGCGCCCCAATTTATGGCGTGAGGGTAAGCTATAAATTGATGATTGCTTTCAATATCGAGAGTATGGTGAGTTTGAGCAAATGTGTTTGACTCACGGGTCATGGAGTCAAAATAAATTTTCAAATCAAAAATATTGTTTTCTGCAAGTTGCTGTGACCAGTGAATATTGATGTTTCCACCCAGGTGATCGAATCGTTGGTCAGTGGTTGTAAAAAATGGAGGGGTTAACTGTGGCGTGGTAAGTTTGTTATGGCCGGATGACCCTTTATTGTAATTGCCAAAGATAGTGAGTTTGTTCTTGTTGTCAATTTGCCAATCGAGTCGCAGGCCGGTTTGTCCAAGGTCAAATTGATCTGCAGTATCTTCTCCAAGGCTATCGTAGGAATCGTCAAAGTATTTGTAATTGCCATAAATTCGATAATGTAGAGTATCGGTTACGGCTCCTCCATGGCGAGCAAACCCTTGGTAAGTCTCACTGCCTATGGTTGAGCTGATCATTGTGCCTTGCGTGTTTTTAGCTGTTTTGGTGATGATGTTTATCATGCCATTGACCGCATTGGCGCCCCACATGGCGGCGCCAGGACCACGTATAATTTCAATCCGGTCTATATTTTCCATTTGCGCATTGTGTGAATCCCAATGTGTGCCAGAGAATAAGGGGTTATAAACACTGCGCCCATCAATCATGACCAGCAGTTTGTTGGCAAAACGACCGCTGAAACCGCGAGACGTGACAGACCATTTGTTAACATCAATTCGCGCCACATGAATGCCCGGTGCCATTCTTAAAGCTTCAGGGATGGACGTTGCGCCACTATTTTGAATGTCATCCTGGGTGATCACAAACATGGCCGTAGCGGTTTTTGACAATTTTTGCGTTTTTTTACTGGCAGACGTGACAAGGACATCAAGGTCGCTGAGTTCATCTAGCGATAGCGCGTGTAACATCCGGGTGTTTGTTGCCGCTTGAGCGGGTGGAGGCAGAGGGATGTAAAAAGCAGTAAAGATGATTAGTCGAGAAAATATTTGTTTTGATTTTTTTCTAAACATCTATATAGGCGTTTTTCTTTATGCTTTCCTATAGCTTACTAGATTGTTGAAAAATGCTACGAGCAAAGGCAATAGTGATGAATAAGTGCAGTTTACATGAAGTAAATGAGCATGTTGAATCATTTTTAACGCCGAATTGTCAGAGTACCAGGAGGCTGTCGGGTTATGGGGTTCGCCGCAGTAGAATCATCCACAATCCGACAGCCTCCAAGGGTGAATGCAACAGATCAGGTCGAGTAAGTTATACCCTCGAGAGTTGATCGACCGGCCAGCGTGCCCGGGTGACAATGGCCAATTCATCCTGTTGTCCGGCCAGTAGGCGTTGACAGCCGGCATAGGCTATCATGGCACCATTATCAGTGCAGAACTCCAGTCTGGGGTAATGCAATGTTGCATTTATCTTGTTCGCCATCACTTGCAGGTGGTGACGAATGTGTTGGTTGGCGCTCACTCCCCCGGCAATAACCAGGCGTGATAAGCCTGTTTGTTGCAAAGCTCTTTTACATTTGATGGTGATGGTTTCTGCGACAGCCTGTTGAAATGCAAGGGCGATATCCGCTTTATCCTGATCTGTTTTTTCAGTGGCACTCAGCGTGTTCATGGTAAACGTTTTCAGTCCGCTAAAGCTGAAGTCGAGGCCGGGGCGATCAGTCATTGGTCTTGGAAAGGTAAAGCGTGACTGTCCTTGTTCAGCAAGCGCAGCCAGACGTGGGCCTCCAGGGTAGCCCAGTCCCAGCATTTTTGCTGTTTTGTCAAAGGCCTCGCCAGCAGCATCATCCAGTGACTCACCGAGTAATTGATAGCGTCCAAGGCCCTGTACCTCAACCAGCAGTGTATGGCCGCCTGAAATCAATAACGCTACAAAAGGGTATTGTGGAGGGTTGTCTTCCAGCATGGGCGCCAGTAAATGGCCTTCCATATGATGTACAGCAATGGCAGGAACTCCCCAGGCCCAAGCGATGCTTTTTGCCGTACATGCGCCAACGAGTAATGCACCCATCAGGCCGGGGCCGGCAGTATAGGCGATACCTCCGATGTCATGTGCGGACAAATGAGATTCATTTAACGTTTGTTTGACGAGTGGTGTTAGCTTGCGGATGTGGTCGCGCGAGGCCAGCTCCGGCACAACGCCCCCGTACTCGCTGTGCATGCCTACCTGGCTGTAAAGCTGGTGAGAAATCAGCCCTTTTGTGGCGTGATAGAGGGCAATACCGGTTTCATCGCAAGAAGTTTCTATCCCTAAAACATACATATATTTTGAAAAAAACAAGATGTTAGATATAATAGTGAGTTCACTTTTGGGTTGTTTATAGGGTCAACCCTGAAATAGATACTAACATACAATCAGGTCTTAATAATGCCATCTGTAAAAGTAAGAGAAAACGAAGCTTTTGATATTGCTATCCGACGTTTCAAGCGTGCTTGTGAAAAAGCAGGCGTATTATCCGAAGTGCGTCGTCGTGAGTTTTATGAAAAGCCAACAGCTGAGCGTAAGCGTAAAGGTGCGGCGGCGGTTAAACGTCATTTGAAAAAGCTGGCGCGTGAGCGTTATGCATTGAAGAATCTGCGTCGCGGTCGTCCTCAGCTTTAATTTGCGTTAGTAAGAAAATGAGTGCTGAGTTGCTAAAAGATCGTGTTAAGGCTGATATGAAGACGGCCATGAAATCTGGAGATAAGAGTCGTTTGGCTGTTATCAGGATGATTTTGGCAGCGATTAAACAAATTGAAGTTGATGAGCGTATTGAGCTTGATGATGATCGTACCATTCTGGTACTTGATAAAATGCTCAAGCAGCGTCGTGAATCCATCAAGCAGTTCAGGGATGCCGGGCGTGATGACCTGGCAGACAATGAAGAAGCTGAAATTGAAGTGATTCAGGACTATTTACCAAAGCCATTGAGTGATGAGGAAATTGATGTCATGGTTGCGAAAGCTGTGGCTGATACTCAGGCAGCTTCCATTAAGGATATGGGGAAGGTGATGGGTATCCTGAAACCTCAGATGACGGGGCGCGCTGATATGGCAGTGGTAAGCGCAAGAATCAAGGCTTCTTTGGGGAGCTAGTCCTTGTCCGGTGGCGCATCCGGTAGAATTCCCAAATCATTTATTGATGATCTGATTATACGGGTCGATATTGTCGATCTTATCGACTCGTACCTTCCTTTAAAAAAATCGGGAAGCAATTATGTTGCCCGGTGCCCCTTTCATAACGAAAAAACACCAAGCTTTTCTGTCAGTCGCCAGAAGCAGTTTTATCATTGCTTTGGTTGTGGTGCTGGCGGCAATGCCATTAGTTTTTTGATGGAATTCAGTCATCTTGGTTTTGTTGAGGCCGTTGAAGATCTGGCTGGATTTTCTGGTGTGGATGTTCCGCGCGAAAGTGCAAAAGGGATGGGGGGGAGGCCGCAGAAGTCTACGAAATCATTAGATGATGTTTTTGCTGTTTTGAGCACAGTTTCGTCGTTTTATCAGCAACAACTTAAGGATTCGGAGCAGGGTCGGGAGGCAATCAAATACCTTAAGTTACGTGGTGTGTCAGGGGAAATGGCGCGAGATTATGTGATTGGTTTCGCGCCTGATCAATGGGATGCACTGATCAAGCAGTTCGACAGAGCAGCGCTGCGTTCGGCGGGCATGTTGAGTTCAAATGATTCTGGTCGGGAATATGATCGCTTCAGAGGGCGGTTGATGTTTCCGATCAGGGATAGGCGTGGTCGGGTCATTGGGTTTGGTGGTCGAGTGATGGGGGAAGGGCAGCCTAAATACCTTAACTCTCCTGAAACAGATGTTTTTGTTAAAGGGCGAGAAGTATATGGATTGTTTGAGCTGCTTAAACAGAATGGCAAGCCGCAGAGGATTATTATTGTTGAAGGGTACATGGATGTTATCTCTCTCGCCCAATTTGGAATCAAAAATGTAGTGGCAACGCTTGGGACAGCAACGACAAAAGATCATCTGAGTTTATTGTTTCGGTTTACAAATGAGTTGGTGTTTTGTTTCGATGGAGATAATGCCGGGAGACAAGCGGCTTGGCGTGCAATAGAGGTGGCCCTTTCTTCTCTGGGTGGAAGGCGATTGGTGAAAGTGTTCACCTTGCCTCAGGAGCATGACCCGGATACATTGGTTAGGCAGGTGGGGGCGGATGAATTTAACCGCCAGGTGGAAGGTGCAGAAAGTCTTTCTGGCTACTTTTTCAGGCGAGTGACTGAGCAATTGAATATTGAGTCGATCGAAAGTAAGGCGCGAGTCGTTGATGAGGCTGAGCAGTTTTTGCGGGTCATGCCAAATGGATTGGCAAAAGAAATGATGCAAAAACAATTGTTTGAAAAGACTCAGTTGGTTGGTGTAGGCGCGGATGATGCTTCTCACGTAGGCAACAAAAGACAATTAAAGCGCACGCCATTAAGGGTCGTTATGGCTTTGCTGGTGCAAAACCCTGAGTTGATAAATGAGGTGGCTGCACATGAGGTCAACTGGAATGAGTGCAGCTTTAGTGGCAAGGAGTTATTGCTAAAGCTCCTTGCCAAGATTGAGAGTGAAGCCCCGGAGAATGCAGCTATGTTGCTGGAGAAATATAGAGGGACTGAAGATGAAATGTTAATTAGCAAGTTGGCTGTGTTTGAGGTGTCACCGTTTGAAAATGAGGGTTTTAATGAGGAGGCTGAATTTAATGGAGCGCTGCAGCGAGTAGTGAGTCAGGGAAAGCAACTTTTTTTTAATGAATTAATTGAGAAAAAATTGTCAAAAAAATAAATTTTTTTTATTGAGTTTGGTGAGCATGAAGAGACAAATAAATTAATTTTGGATTTATTGTCTTAGATAAATACTAAAGAAGTATAGAAAGCTAGAGTATTGGTGTTATAATGACCTGTTAACCGGATAATTTTCTTTATGAGCGAGAGATGAATCAAGAGCAACAACAATCCCAATTGAAACAACTGATTGCAAAAGGTAAGCAACAAGGCTATTTGACTTATGCAGAAGTAAATGATCATTTGCCAAATGACATTGTTGACCCGGATCAGATTGAAGATATCATTGGCATGATCAATGATATGGGGATTCAGGTGCATGAAGTGGCGCCTGATGACGATTCGCTCATGAATTCTGATGCTACAGTTAGTGCAGACGATGAAGATGCTGAAGAGGTCGCTGCTTTGGCATCAGTGGATAGCGAATTTGGTAGAACGACTGACCCAGTAAGAATGTACATGCGGGAAATGGGGTCTGTTGAATTGCTTACGCGTAATGAAGAATTAAGTATTGCCAAGCGTATTGAAGCAGGACAACAACAAATTATTGAAGGCTTGTCCAGATCAGGTTATATCCTTACCTTTTTTATTGACTCATTTGATAAAGTTATAGAAGAAGACTCTGGAATCCGTTTAAATGACATGGTCAGTGGATTTGTCGATTACTCAGAAGATGATTCAGAGATAAGCGCTGAAAATAATAAGGATGATTCTTCAGAGGAAGAAGAAAGCAAAACGCTGGATTACGAAGAAGTCAAAGAAAAAGTTGATGTGCTGAGAGCCAATCTTGATGTATTAAGAGCAAGCATTAAGAAAAACGGGTATGCACACAGCAAGTCAGAACAGATTTTTAATGAGATTGCTGCTGTTTTTGGTGAGTTCAAGTGGACTCCTCAATTTTTGAAGCTGATGGCCAGCATGTCTGCAGAGTTGACTAATGAAATTCGTATCAGGGAAAAAATTATTCTCGACATTTGCGTGAAAAAAGCAAAAATGTCCAAAAAAGAGTTCATTACATCGTTTGCTGAAAATGAAGCAAGCTCTGCATGGCTGGATAAACATCTTGGCAATGGGAAAGCTTATGCCGAAATATTAAAACAACATGAGAGCGAAATCAGACTGGCGCAAAATGGGCTGTCAGAAATCGAGAAAATTCATCAATTAAATATTTCATCGATTAAAGATATTAATCGTCGTATTTCGATAGGTGAGGCTAAGGCGCGCCGAGCGAAAAAAGAAATGATTGAAGCTAATTTAAGGCTGGTAATTTCTATCGCAAAAAAATACACCAATCGAGGGCTGCAATTTCTTGATCTAATCCAGGAAGGTAATATCGGGTTGATGAAAGCAGTGGATAAATTTGAATATCGTCGAGGTTACAAATTCTCAACGTATGCAACGTGGTGGATCAGGCAGGCGATTACACGTTCAATTGCTGACCAGGCGAGAACCATCAGAATTCCTGTGCATATGATTGAAACAATCAATAAATTGAATCGTGTTTCCAGGCAAATATTGCAGGAAAAGGGACGTGAAGCCTTGCCTGAAGAGCTGGCAGAGCGCATGGATATGCCGGAAGACAAAGTTCGAAAAGTGTTAAAAATAGCGAAAGAGCCTATTTCCATGGAAACTCCGATTGGTGATGACGAAGATTCGCATCTTGGGGATTTTATCGAGGATGCCAAGGTGTTATCTCCAGTGGAATCTGCTACCATTGCTGGCCTTCGTGAATCGACCCAAAACGTCTTGGCTGGATTGACCGCACGTGAGGCAAAAGTATTACGGATGCGTTTTGGTATTAATATGAACACTGATCATACTTTGGAAGAAGTTGGTAAGCAGTTTGATGTGACACGCGAACGTATTCGTCAAATTGAAGCGAAGGCGTTAAGAAAATTGCGGCATCCTTCTCGTTCGGAGCAGTTACGTTGTTTTCTTGATGGGGAATAAGCCCTTATTTGCTGTGTATGTTTTAGTTTGAATGATCAATCTTTATTGCCGGGCCCTTAGCTCAGTTGGTTAGAGCATCCGACTCATAATCGGCAGGTCCCCAGTTCGAGTCTGGGAGGGCCCACCATCATTGAAACCTGAAAAATTCAGTCTATTCTATTAATAATTTATCTCCGGAGGTTATATCAAGTGAGCGGTAATTATATTTTTACGTCAGAGTCAGTATCCGAAGGTCATCCGGATAAAATGGCGGATCAAATTTCTGATGGCATTGTTGATGCTCTACTATCTGAGGATCCAACGTCTAGAATTGCCTGTGAAACTATGGTTAAAACAGGGATGGTTGTCCTGGCAGGGGAAATTACTACGAACGCAGTTATTGATGCTGAGGAGATTGTCAGGGACATTGCTTGTTCTATTGGTTATGACAATGGTGATGTTGGCTTTGATGGTCAAACCTGCGCGGTGTTAAATGCAATCGGCAAGCAATCGCCTGATATTGCTATGGGTGTGGATGATTCTGAAGATCATGAGCAAGGTGCTGGAGACCAGGGCTTGATGTTTGGTTATGCAAGCAATGAAACTGATGTTTTGATGCCAGCTCCAATTACCTATTCCCACCGGTTGGTTGAACGCCAAGCGGAAATTCGCAAAAACGGGACTTTGCCCTGGCTGCGTCCTGATGCGAAAAGTCAGGTGACTTTCCGTTATGAAAATCATAAACCGGTGGCCATTGATGCCGTCGTATTATCTACGCAGCACTCACCAGATGTTGGCGGTAAGCAGCTTGAAGAAGCGGTTATGGATGAAATTATTATTCCTACACTGCCTAAAGAATGGTTGCATGCAGATACCAAGTTTTTTATTAATCCAACGGGCCAATTCATAATAGGTGGTCCTGTTGGTGATTGCGGCTTAACTGGTCGAAAAATCATTGTCGATACTTATGGCGGCATGGCGCGTCACGGTGGCGGTGCGTTTTCAGGTAAGGATCCGTCCAAGGTGGATCGTTCGGCTGCTTATATGGCGCGTTATGTGGCGAAAAATATTGTTGCTGCCGGATTGGCTGAACGTTGTGAAGTCCAGGTGTCTTATGCAATTGGTGTGGCAGAACCCACGTCCATCAGTGTGGAAACCTTCGGTACCGGCAAGCTGGATGAAGAGAAGTTGACTGCCATTATCAGAGAACATTTTGATTTGAGGCCTAAAGGCTTGATAGCGCAGTTAGATTTGTTAAAACCAATTTATCGGCCCACCTCGGCCTATGGGCATTTTGGACGTACTGAAGATAGTTTTAGCTGGGAAAAAACCGATAAGGTTGAAGCCTTAAAAAATTCTGCAGATATTTAATTAAATGGGATCAAACATGAGCACAAACACTGTGGTAGACCTAGCTGTAGGTGATTATAAAATTGCCGATATTGCCCTGTCTGACTGGGGGCGTAAAGAAGTCCAGATCGCTGAAACAGAAATGCCAGGCCTGATGGCATTGCGTGCGGAATATGGTGAGCAAAAGCCGTTACAGGGTGCAAGGATTGCGGGTTGTTTGCATATGACGATTCAGACAGCCGTGTTGATCGAGACGTTGACAACATTAGGCGCAGAGGTCAGGTGGTCATCATGCAATATTTTTTCAACCCAGGATCATGCTGCCGCCGCAATGGCAGCAGCTGGAATTCCGGTGTTTGCCTGGAAAGGAGAAACGGAAGAAGAAGCGGAATGGTGTATTGAACAGACCATTATTGGACCGAATGGCTGGCGTCCAAATATGATTCTGGATGATGGTGGTGATCTTACGGTGATGATGCATGAGAAATTTCCTGAGCTGATGGCAGATGTCAAAGGGATTTCTGAAGAAACTACAACTGGCGTTTTGCGTTTATATGAAATGGTTACAAAAGGGACTTTAAAAGTTCCAGCATTCAATGTGAATGACTCAGTGACCAAATCAAAATTTGACAATCTTTACGGCTGTCGAGAATCGTTGGTTGATGGTATCAAGCGTGCAACCGATGTTATGGTTGCAGGTAAAATTGCCGTTGTTTGTGGCTATGGTGATGTGGGTAAAGGCTGCGCACAATCTTTACGTGGCTTGGGTGCGACGGTATGGATTACTGAAATTGACCCGATCTGTGCTTTGCAGGCTTCAATGGAAGGCTACCGTGTCGTGACAATGGAAGCAGCAGCGCCAATGGCAAATATTTTTGTGACGGCGACAGGCAACTTTAACGTGATTACGCATGACCATATGGCGGCGATGAAGGATCAAGCTATTGTCTGTAATATAGGTCACTTTGATTCTGAAATTGAAATTGCTAAACTGCGTCAATATCAATGGGAAAACATTAAGCCACAAGTGGATCACGTTATTTTTCCTGACGGTAAGCGCTTAATCGTTTTGGCAGAAGGTCGTTTGGTGAATCTTGGTTGTGCGACCGGGCATCCAAGTTTTGTTATGTCGAATTCATTCTGTAACCAGGTATTAGCGCAAATTGAGCTGTGGGAAAATGCAAGCGAGTATGACAAGCAAGTTTATATTTTGCCTAAGAAACTGGATGAAAAAGTGGCGCGTTCACATCTGGCTCAATTGGGTGTGCATCTGACTGAGTTGACGCAAGAACAGGCTGACTATATTAATGTTGCTGTCGATGGGCCATATAAGCCGGAACATTATCGTTACTAATCAGTCGCATTACTCGGTAGGATAAAAAAGGAGCTTCAAGCTCCTTTTTTTTTGAATGGATAAAGGATGAGAATTTCCCGATTATTTGTTGATATAGCGCTGGAAACAGGCATGAATGTTGATTTGCCTGAAGATGCTGCGCATTATGTGAGAACAGTCCTTCGCTTGAAAAAAGAGCAGAAAATCACGTTATTCAATGGAAATGGAGGAGAATATTTTGCTCAGTTTACGCTGGTTAGCAAAAAAATGGTGACAGTTCATGTGGAAAGCTTTGTGGCGCGTAGCGTCGAATCACCATTAAATATAGTCATAGGCATGGGGATTTCGCGTGGAGACAGAATGGACTGGTCGATACAAAAGGCAGTGGAGTCAGGTGCTCATCGAATTATTCCATTGTTTACCGATCATTGCGTTATTAAAATCAATGCGGAAAAGCAACAGCAGCGTTGTAAACATTGGCAAGCCATAATTCAGCATGCAACAGAGCAGTCAGGGCGTACAATACTGCCCAGGCTTGATGATTGTCAGCAATTAAAAAACTGGGTGGTTGGAAGACCGTTAGGACTGAAACTATTTCTTGACCCGTATGCAAAGAAAACAATGCCTGATATGGTATGTGAAGACCAAACAGTGACTCTATTGACGGGGCCTGAAGGCGGATTTTCAGAGGCGGAACGAGAATTAGCTATAGCGAGTGGATTTATTCCGGTAAAAATGGGGCCACGTATTTTGCGTACAGAAACAGCAGTACTTTCGGCAATTGCTGTCGCACAAACATTGTGGGGAGATTTTAGGCGGTGAAGATAGTCGGATATGGCTTGTTGCCGTTATTTATTCTGCTGATACTGGCCAGCGTCGCCTGCGTATTGGGGTATGTGATTTTAATGGGCGCGGGTGATGTGGTTGAAGCACGCAAATTGATCAGCAAAGTTACGCTGGTATTACTGGTTCTTTGTATTTTTCCAGTCAGAAAATGGCTAGGCTTAACCTGGTCGGATCTCGGATTTGCCCGTGTTGCCGATTTTTTCAAGCAAATGGGATGGGGGCTGTTACTGGGGATAGCTACATTGTTGCCTGTGCTAATTGCGTTGTACGGGTTAGATATCCATGTATGGGATGAAGCCCGGGAATGGAGTTTTGGGAAAGCGGCCAGTCGCATTGTTGTTGCCCTTTTACTTGCGCTATTAATTTCATTTGCCGAAGAACCTTTATTTCGCGGTACGTTGTTAAATGGCTTGGGACGAAAGATGCCGATGATTTCCGCAATCGTCATCAGCTCGATTTACTATGCTGCACTACATTTTCTGAAGGGCAAAACAGACGTTCCTTATGAAGAAATTACGATTATGACCGGTTTTGAATTGATGCTGGAAGCATTCGCCAACTGGCTAAACCCGGGAATAGTGTCAGCATTGCTGGCCTTGTTTGTGGTGGGCGTATTTCTGGCTATTATCAGAACCGAATTCAAACAAAGCATGGGGGTCTGTGTGGGTTGTCATGCTGCCTGGGTGTGGCAGATAAAATCCAGCAAAACTTTTTTCAATACTGACCAGCATGCAGAATACTATTACTTGGTCAGCAGCTATGATGGTGTGGTTGGCCCATTGGTAGCGGTCTGGCTAAGCTTGGCAATTGCGGTGTATTATCTGTGGAAAAAACGCATCAATCCCTGAAGTTATTAAACTGCAAGGGCTGGCCGAAATCTTCTCCCTTTAACATTTGAATCGTTTGCTGTAAATCATCTCGTTTTTTACCGGTGATGCGCACCTTTTCTCCCTGAATTGATGCTTGTACTTTCATTTCTTTTTCCTTGATTGTTGTGACGATTTTTTTGCCCGTGGCCGTATCAATCCCCTGCTTTAAAGCAATACTTTGTTGGGCTGTTTTTCCTACAGTGTGGGGATTGTCTGATGCCAGACAGGCAACATCAATGCCGCGTTTAGTCATTTTTGAATACAGAATAGGCAGCATTTGCTGTAATTGAAATGTTGATTCTGCTTTCATTATGATGGCGTCCTCCTGTTGTTCAAAAAGAGCATTGGAGCCTTTGAAATCAAAGCGGGTAGAGACTTCACGGTTAGCCTGGTCGACGGCATTATCGACTTCGTGATTATCAAATTCAGAAACAATATCAAATGAAGGCATGGTTTAAGTATCAGGAAAAAAGGGAATTAACTATAATTTTGTTAAACCTTTATTTCAATGCTTTTTTCAAACCTGAGAATAATGCGCAGAAATTTTTCATATGTCCTTTTTTTTGTTTTGGCTTGCCTGATCAATGCCTGTTCTTCAAGTCCGGATGTAAAAGGACGAGAATTTGAGCTGGAATCGGTTGTCAAAAATGATATTGATCTGATCACTGAAGCACATCAGCAAGAAGTGTTCAAAGCGCTTAAACGATTGGCTATTAAATTGTATAAGCGTAACCCTGCAGAATGGAAAAAAGGCTTTCCCAGTCTTCAAGCTGCGGTAGATGACGTATCCAGTGGTGAATTTCCTGCCGTAAAAGGGAGGGTTAGTGTTGAATGTATCAGATTGGCATTTGATGAAAAATATTCTGGCGATAGAGTGCGTGCATTGATTGCCGGTTTGCAGACTATGGTGTTGAAATCCTACAACGGAGACAGGAAATTTTATGTGTACAGTTTGCTTGATGCGCAAAAATTGTACGATAGCGCACGCAATATCGAGCTTGCTTCCTGGCTGTTGCGCAACAAAAAAGACCAGGATGGAAACTGGTTATTATTGAGCTTGCAAGGGGATGGGGAGATTAACCTAAGTTTTGAGCGGCTGTTTGGCAAAATGATTCATTCCCAGGACATGATGGCCAAAATTATCGCGGACAGAAATCATCGGCAGATTAAGTACGTGATTCAAACCGTGGTGACTGCGTTCATTCCGATCTGAAAATCAATTGATAATCTCTTTTTTTAAAAAATGAGTTAAGCATATGGATGTGATGTAAGATGCGGGCAATATTATGGATAATGCAATTAACAAATTACCGTCAGCTAATCTTTTTGCGGGGCCCATAAAAAAAGGATGAAGACAATATAATGCCAAACTCTGAGATGACATGAAACTAATAATTGTATTGGGCTTGAATGGAATTTTGATGGCTAAAACTAGTATCAACATAGAAATGAATACTAAAGAAGGTCTGGCATAAGTTGGGAGCGCGAATTTATTGATTTTAAAAAAACCAGAATCAACATAGATTGTCCAGTCGATAATGATCATTATCGTCGTAATAAATAAAATGAGATAAATATACGTCTTAATTTTGAGATGATCTTTAGAGATTAAGTTGTGAATTAAAATGGCGGCAAATGGATAGGGAGTGAAATTTAGAATATTGTAATATTTACAAGGGTAAAATTGGTCAACATTGACACAGTAAACAGGTAGAAAAAGTAACTGTAGAATACTGATTATAAAGAGAATGAGTATCAGCTGAGTATGTAGTGATTTTGATAGTTGAACAATTATTGACAAGATGATCAGGTTAATAAAAAAATAATAAATTGTGTTTCCACCCGACAAAACGTAATCAAAGGTTTTTGTAGCCTCCGTGGGGATTGTGTTAATAAATTCCCAGCCGTTGTTGGAAAAAATAGCCAGAAAAATAATCCAAAATAAAGCCACTTTGAAAAGTCTAAATAAATAAGCAAAAAAATCCTTAAGTGACTTTTGTTTTTGATATAAAAAGAAATTGGAAATGATGAAGAAAACAGGCACGGCCAGCAGCAATATATAAAAAACAAAAATGTCTGATATTGCAAATGAATGGTGTAAAAATAAATTTTTATCAAATATTTTGGACGTTGAATAATAGCCTGTATGGGTAATTACAACGCATACAGAAAAAAATGCTCTGAGATAATCAATAGAATAAATGCGAGACATTATGTCAGTGTTGTATATTTCGATTTAAACATCCTGGCAGCATCAATACGGCAAATCCGAATAGCCTCGCCGATTTGTTTACCACTTAACTTTTTATTTTTCAGAACGGTGCGGGTATCCGTTTTTGCAATGTGTTTTGCAACATCCAGAAAAAATGCCCCTTGCGGATAGTCACGGTTTTCAAATCCGGTGCGTCCCCGCATATCGGCTTCGCATGCGTGGACGAAATCCTGTAATTGTTCAGGGTGTTTGAATGTGCCCAGGGCATTCAATACATCTACCAGGGTGGAAGGGTTAAGTTCTAATGCACGATGGCAGTGGGTGTGGTAGCGCATCACGTGATGACACAGAGTGCTGAATGTCTTGGGAATTCGCAATCGCTTACACAGGGCATCGAGTAGAGGAAGGCCAGTCTCTTCATGCCCATGATGGCTTGGCCAGTTTTCTGGTGGACTGAGGGCTTTGCCGAGGTCGTGTAATACGGCGGCGAGACGGACTTCAGGTTTGGCTGATAATTTACAGGCCTGTTCCAGTACCATCATGCAGTGAATGCCGGTGTCGATTTCCGGGTGATATTGTGCCGGTTGCGGTACGCCAAACAAATGATCAATTTCGGGAAAAATTGAAGTCAGTGCTTTGCATTGCCGCAAGGTGTAAAAAAAAGCCTGCGGAGATTGTTCTTTCAGGGCTTTCAGTAATTCTGCCCACACTCTTTCGGCAACCAGATGTTCGGTTTCTCCCGCAGTGACCATGCTTTCCATCAAGTCGCGGGTTTCTGGTGCCAGGGTAAAGCCAAGATGCGCATAACGGGCAGCAAATCTTGCCACACGTAAAATCCGCACCGGATCTTCGTTAAATGCAGGAGAAACGTGGCGAAATACGCGCTGTTCCAAATCCTGTTGTCCGCCAAAAGGATCAATGAGTTGGCCTTTTTCATCTTGGGCGATGGCATTTATGGTCAGGTCGCGGCGCAGCAAATCCTGCTCTAAAGTGACTTCAGCATCCGCATGCATAACAAAACCTTTGTAACCGGGCGCTGTTTTGCGTTCGGTGCGGGCCAAGGCATATTCTTCATGGGTTTGCGGGTGTAAAAACACAGGAAAGTCTTTGCCAACCGTTTTAAAGCCGAGGGCTTCCATTGACTCTGGTGTCTCGCCGACCACCACCCAGTCCCTCTCTCTGACAGGGAAGTTTAATAATTGATCGCGCACAGCGCCGCCAACTAAATAGGTTATCATGGGAGCTCTTAATTTTCAGATGAGCTGAATAGTATAGCTGTTTGGCTGTTGTCAGTCTTGTTTCCGCTGAGTAATGGATATATCACTTGCATATTTCTCTGACGTTTTTTGGTTTAGCACGTTGATTGGTGTGTTTGCCGGATTGTCGGCCGGTCTGTTTGGACTGGGAGGTGGATTGGTCATTGTGCCGTCACTCGTGTGGTTGTTTAGCTGGTATGGCATGGATGAGCATGTATTGATGCTGATGGCCATCGCCACCTCGCTGGCCGCAATTGTGCCTACGTCATTATCTTCAATCATCGCGCATTACCGATTAGGTGCGATAGACTGGCGCTGCGTGTTTCGCCTGGTTCCCGGGATTATTTTAGGCGCTATGCTGGGCGCTTATTTTGCTGATGAGATGGATGGCAGGGTATTGCGCTGGGTGTTTATTGTGTACTTGTTTTATGTCGGTAGAAATATGGCGATGCAGATTAAACCAGTGTACAACGTTGTTGGAGGTGTACGTTATCTCGATTATTTTGCCGGTGGAGTAATTGGTGTGGTTTCAAGCCTGTTGGGGATAGGCGGTGGAACACTGACCGTGCCTTATTTGTCCGGTCAGGGTGTGGATATGAAAAAAGCGGTGGCGATTTCCAGTGCTTGCGGTTTGCCTATTGCAATATCAAGTTCTGCCAGTTTTGCTGTATTAGGGCAGGGGCAAGGGCATCTTCCTGCAGGCAGTATCGGTTATGTGTATCCGCAGGCATTTATGGGAATTGTTATTCTCAGTATTTTAACAGCGCCACTGGGTGCAAAACTGGCGAATTATTTACCCGCAAAGAAATTGCGTCGCTATTTTTCGCTGGTATTGTTTGTTATGGCGATAAAAATGATAGTGTTGATGGTGGAATAGGTCAGGTATTGCTACACGGATGTTGTTTTATTAATTGGACAAGCTTTTTAGATAGCCGACGGATACCCCGCTGATTCACTTTCTGGTTATTTCCTTTCAATTCAATATCGATACGTTTAATTAATTTCCCTGAATCCACATGAATCAGTTTGGCGACAAGATAAGAAAATAAATGACTGGGTTTGGTATGTCGGGTGACAATCAGCCAGTCTGTATTGAGTTTTTCACCCAGGGAGCGGGCTTCATCAGGATAAGTAAACAGATAGCCAAATCCCGGGTTGGCATCTTTTTGCATGTGACGAGGCACATCAACCACCTGAAAATCGTTGCCGGACTGTAAGGATTGTATCAACATGGGCTGAAATTGCGCGGTACGGGCGATTTCTTTTTCAGTATAGGGTAGCGATGTGATGTCACGCAACTCAAATGAGAGTACGCTTATTTTGCTGCAAGCGAAAGCCGGGTTAACAAAATTTAAAGTAAATAAGAGAGAGAACGCACTAATGTTTATTTTCATTGATACTTGCAAGGGCTGCGGAAAAAACGAGCTTTCTGCATACCATTTTACCTACTAGACTTATGGTGTGCAGCAACAATGTCGTAAATACGTGCGTAGGGTAAACACATTTGAAAGTCAAACAGAGAAATATTTTTAGCTATTTGTTACGAATTTTCTTACTTTGGTGGATGCCATTGCTGGTTTTGTTCGGTTTTTTCTTTTATATGGAATTACAAAATCGTATTGAAGAAATCAAGCAGGGTGAGAGAACGAATGTAACGTTGGGGCGATATGCATTAAATGATAGTTTAACCAGCAAGGTTGCAGACTTACGCTTGTTGGCTGATCTTTTTAAGCAAAATTATAAACAGTCACGAAAACGTTTTATTTCCAGTCAAATTAAATTATTTACGTCAGTGATAGCCCAACAGGCCGGGTATGACCAAATTCGGTTTATTGATAATAATGGGCAGGAAATAATTCGGGTAAACCGGAGGTATGAGACGGTCAATGTGGTCAAAAACAAAAGGCTTCAAAATAAGAAAGACCGATATTATGTTAAAGACATTCAAGTATTGGGTGAGGGTGAAATTTATGTTTCACCGATGGATTTAAATGTTGAAGATGGCCAAATAGAGATTCCCATAACACCTACGGTGCGCTTGGGTACGCCAATATTTGATTTTGCCGGCAGAAGAACAGGCATGCTGGTGATCAATATAAATGGGACGTATTTAATGTCCAGCCTGTCTGCCATCAGTCGTGGGTTTGCCCATCCAATGTCATTACTTAATAAAAATGGCTACTGGTTATTGGAGCGCGATCCGGACAAAACGTGGGGGTTTATGTTTGGAAACAATCAACGTTTTCAAACCTACTATCCTCAGCTTTGGAATAAAATTCAATCTTCACAACGTGGTCAGCTGGTAAATCAGGAGGGCGGCGTTTTTACTTATGATTCAATTTACCCCTTAATAGTCGCTTCTCAGTCCAGTGTCAAAGTCAGCTCATTCCAAGAAAACGAGAGTGAGAAAAAAGCATTTTATTGGAAGATCGTCACCCGGATTAGTCCAGAAAAGTTACTAGATATTCAAAAAGAAATGTTTAATCGCTTTTTTTCTATGGCTGTTCCGTTGGTGGTTTTATTGATGTTGATTTCCTGGAAATTAGCCCGTGCACGAATGCGGCATCATGTCTCACAAGTGGCATTGCAGGCGGCGTACACTAATCTGGAGCAGAAAGTTGAAGAAAGAACGTTGGCGTTAAGAAAGGAAGTAGAGTTTAGAAAGCAAACGGAAGAAAGAATGCGTCATATGGCCAGTTACGATAATTTGACGGGTATACCCAACCGGGCTTTGTTTGATGATAGATTGCGCACGGTATTAACGTTGAATCGGCGGCATAAAAAAATTATTGCCTTAATGTTTATCGACCTGGATGGTTTTAAACAGGTTAATGATAGCTATGGGCACGATTGCGGCGATCAATTGCTTATTCAAGTGAGTCATCGCTTATCAAAGCAAATAAGAGAAAGTGATACGGTAGGCCGCTATGGGGGAGATGAGTTTGTTGTTTTATTAAACGATATTGCCCATCTGGGGGACGCGGATTTTATTGCAATAGAAGTTATTCAAAGTTTATCAGAACGCTTTTTGATTAATGAGAATGAAGTCATCATCGGGTGCAGCATTGGAATCGCGATTCACCGGGGTGAAGTGATTTCAATTAAAGAGTTTATCAAAATAGCGGATGAGGCGATGTACAGTGTTAAGAAGAATGGAAAGAATAATTTTAAGCGAGTAGAGGTGTCTTCAAGCAATGAGGACGTCTACTATATTTAGTCGGCTGAGTTTCAATGTCATAAAAGCTTCACGGTAGCATCATCAATCTGTCATCTTTGCCTAATATTCTGCGTTTTCCAACTAATAATAACTGGAGGGAAAAATGCAATTTATTAAACCTGTTGTAGCTGCAATCGCGGTGATGTCGGCCATGACATCCTTTTCTGTTTTTGCCGATAAGCCTTATTTTGCAGGAAAGTATAAAAAAAAGCACAATAAAATGTCTGTGCAATTGGGCCCAAGACCTTATTTTCTGGTCAACGATATGGAGCCAAGCCGTTTAAAAAGAAAGTTGAAGCAATGTAGTGAAGGGCCATTTTATAAATCAGATTTTTCAATTGGCCATCGCGGCGCACCTATGCAATTTCCGGAGCACACTAAAGAGTCTTATGTCGCTGCGGCCAGAATGGGGGCGGGTATCCTTGAATGTGATGTGACTTTTACCAAAGACAAAGAGCTGGTTTGTCGACATTCTCAATGCGATCTGCATACAACAACAGATATTCTGGCCACACCGTTGGCAGAAAAATGCAGTGTAGCGCCTGATTACACCAGTGATACACCATTTAAAGATGTTAAATGCTGTACCAGTGACCTGACGTTGCGTGAATTCAAAACCTTGCAAGGTAAAATGGATGCCGGAAATAAAAATGCGGCCACTCTGGAAGAATATTTTGATTCAACGGCAAACTGGCGTACAGACCTTTATGCGAGTCGCGGTACTTTGCTGACGCATAAAGAAAGTATCCGTTTGTTCAAAAAACTGGGCGTTAAAATGACACCAGAGTTGAAATCACCCAGCGTGGAAATGCCGTTTGATGGTTTTACCCAGGAAGATTATGCGCAAAAGATGATTAACGAATATAAACAGGCACGAGTTCGTCCAGGCAAAGTGTATCCGCAATCATTTAATCTGGATGATGTTTTGTACTGGATTGACAATACGCCTCGTTTTGGCAAGCAAGCGGTCTATCTGGATGGTCGTTATGATGATCCAACGTTTGATCATACTGACCCGGCCACATGGACACCAAGCATGGAAGAGTTGGTTGAAGATGGTGTAAAAATTATTGCGCCACCAATGTGGATGTTGGTTAAGGCAAACAAGTGGGGGCAGATTGCACCTTCAAAATATGCTAAACGCGCTAAAAGAGCGGGTTTGGATATCATAACCTGGACGTTGGAAAGGTCCGGTCCATTGGCAAATGGCGGCGGCTGGTACTATCAAACGACATCTGACGTAATTGACAATGATGGCGATATGATGGAGCTGCTGCATGTATTAGCAAAAAAAGTGGGCGTGTTAGGCGTGTTCTCTGACTGGCCTGCGACGACGACATATTATGCTAACTGTATGAATCTTAAATAGTCGCTCGACTTATCTCAACACGGGTGGTTAGTGTTTTTGACCACCCGTTTTCTCATCACTTACATTCCTGTTACATTAATCTGCCACCCTTAAGCTTTTTATTATCTGCAGATTGATGGATATTCATCTCATATATTTGATAAAGGCATTCATATTACCGCCCGCAATTTTTATTTTTCTGGGTATTTTTGGATTTTTTTATATTGCTAGGGCAATTGGCAAAAAGCTCGTTTTCCTAAGTGTTTTGGGACAATTAGTGTTTAGCTTGCCTGTCACCTCCTATTTTTTAACTAAAACCTGGGAATTCATCCCTCCCATAACGAATGAACAATTAAAAAACAGTCAGGCACAAGCTGTTGTGGTGCTAGGAGGGGGGTATTCAAAAACCAGTGAAGAGCTGGATGAAGATTTTGTCTTGTCAGGATTCAGCGAGGCACGGGTTCGATATGCTGCTCAAGTGAGTAGGCACACCGGGTTACCCATCGTTGTCTCAGGGGGAAATGTGCTGGGTAAACATTCTGTCCAAGAGGCTGATCTAATGGCGGATGAATTGGCGCAGCGATATTCGATAAAGGTAAAGTGGAAAGAGAGTCATAGCCGCAATACTGCAGAAAATGCAGAACAGACCTTTTTACAATTAAGCCGGGAAAATATTGATCATATCATTTTGGTGACCCATGCCTTCCACATGCCACGTGCTCTTTATCAATTCCAGCAGCAAGGGTTTAAGGTGACTCCTGCGCCTACTCGTTTTATGAGTGCAGATACACGCTGGGATGTGTTTATGTTTATTCCTTCAGTGAATTCAATGGGCGGGAATTTTTTAATTCTGCATGAGGTTGTTGGGTTTGTTTGGTATCTGCTTAGGTACGGATAGGGGTTACAGATTTGAATTGAGAATTGTCTGTACAAATCTTAATCACAAAAACAAATATTGTAATACGATTTTCATTTTTTACTGATAAGCTCCGGCGCAAACATGATGAGTTCATGTTGTTGGCATTACTTAGATTTTTGTTTTGTTGGGAGGGCTTTTATATGGCGACTGGAACTGTAAAATGGTTTAATAATACGAAAGGGTTTGGTTTTATTGAGCCCGCAGAAGGTAAAGAAGACATTTTTGTTCATCATTCTGTGATATTGGGGGAGGGATTTAAGACACTGTCTCCTGGCCAACCGGTCACGTTTGAATTTGAAAACGGCCCAAAGGGCTTGGCTGCAACCAATGTCCAACCGCAATAGGCATCCGCTTTGCTTTATGCAGCTTTAAAATTAGCCAATCTATAACAAATTAGTCTGGTTCATGAGGGGGTTGAGTGCAGGTGTAGCCAGATTAATAAACTAACTTCATATTGATCAGAATGCTGCACCCTTAATCGGGGGGCAGTCTTGTTTTTGTTTTTATATAGCTGTAATCTTACTGTCATGTTTCGCATTGTTTAGCAAAGGCTAACTCCGCAACGAAAATAATTAATGACGCTTTCAAATGATTTTGGTAGCATCTTTCCGTATCCATTGTCGATTAATGGCATAAATGGACTGGGTTTGTTGTATTTATCCAGAAAACTATAAAAATAATATGCTGAAAAAATCAATTTTAATGACGATTGGAATACTGGTTTTTGTAATAGGGATGATCTTATTTCCTTTGCCCGTTCCATTTGGATTGCCTATTATGATTGTTGGTATGGCAATTATGTTTAAAGCCTCTGACCGTTTTAAACGAAAGGTGGTTCGTTGGTCATGGAATAATGTTTACGCACGTATTGTGTGGTCTAAGTTCAAAGACTACCGCAAAAAAAGAAAGCTAGCAGTTTCTCAATCCGGCGTGTCATAAAAACTTAAAGGAAAGTTAACATCGCTGTCATATTTCAAAACTATCCTAAACTTCATAGAGCGAATGTTTGTAGTCTGGATATAGGGATTTCTCCAGTTTTTTTGGAGGTTGAAGTTAATGAAGCTGATAAATTCTGTACACCAATTAGATGTCTTTATGTTTAATTTTTTGATGAATGTAAAGAGTTATCGTTACTTGGCATTATTTGCCAGATATATATCTAAAACGGGTGATGGCCAATTGTATTTACTGGTGGGTGCTGGCGCTCTGCTTGCAGAGGGTGTCGACAGTGCTTATTTACACGTTACGGCGTTAGGTTTTTTAATTGAAAGGCCGATATATTTCATATTAAAAAACGGATTTAAACGCAATCGTCCGCAGGCGGCTTTAAAAGGTTTTAATAGTCTCATCACACCTTCTGATCAATTCAGTTTTCCATCGGGCCATACTTCCGCAGCGTTTTTATTTGCAACTGTGACAGGGTTTTATTATCCTTTTTTACTTTTACCTTTATTGATTTGGGCTGCTTCTGTTGGGTTTTCTCGTGTTATTCTGGGCGTGCATTTTCCTACAGATACATTCGTCGGTATGGGCTTGGGAATCAGTGTCGCCTTTTACAGTTTTAAGATAATAACTACATGAGAATTTTCTACGGAGTCCAAGGGACTGGAAATGGCCATATTACCCGTGCCAGGGTTATGGCAAAAAAACTATACACAGCTGGCTTTGATGTTACATTTCAATTTACTGGACGCCCGGAGCATAAATATTTCGATATGGATGTTTTTGAGCAATTTCAGTTTAAAGAAGGGCTCACATTTAATACAAACAAAGGGCAGGTTAGCTATTTAAAAACAGCAATTGAAGCCAAGCCAATGGTTTTTTACAAAGATGTCAAGTCACTAGATTTTAGTGAGTTTGACTTGATTCTTTGTGATTACGAACCTATTACTGCCTGGGCAGGGAAAAAGCAAAAAAAACAAGTGATAGGTGTAGGTCATCAATACGCTTTTGATCACGAAATACCGCGTGTAAAGACAGATCCCCTGGCTGATGTGATTATGCGTAATTTTGCGCCGGTTGATGTTGGGATCGGATTGCACTGGCATCATTTTGGTCAACCTATTTTACCTCCAATTATCGAAACGCTTCCCGTTCCGAAGGATATCAAGAAAGATAAAATTGTTGTTTATCTACCTTTTGAGGATCCGAATGATGTCGTTGAATATTTGGAGCCATTTAAGGAATACGAGTTTCATTTATATGCGGCAACGCCTTTGAAAAGAAGTTTTGAGCATATTATTCATCACCCATTATCCAGAGAAGGCTTTCATCAAGATTTAAAAAATTGTGTAGGGATAATAAGTAATGCCGGATTTGAGTTGGCAAGTGAATCGTTGCAAATGGGGAAAAAAATCCTGGCTAAACCTTTGCACTCTCAAATGGAGCAGTTATCTAATGCCGAGGCATTGAGCCAGCTGGGCTACGGGGACACAATGATAGATTTATCTACTCAAGCAATTGCAAAATGGTTGGAAAAAGATCAGTCTGTTCAAGTAAATTACCCTGATGTTGCACAAATATTAGTAGATTGGATCAAACAAGGTATGGAAAAAATTGATCAGGAATTTATTAAATTTGTGTGGGATCAGGTTGAAGTATCGACACTTAAAACCTGAAGTCATTCCCCCGCTAGCAGGCTGCTGAAAAACTATTGCGCTTGCCATTAAAACCTGTAAACGGCGCTTTTTCATCACTATTGCCTTGTCTTGATTGTGCTCTTAACGTTTTTCAACAAGCTGCTCGTAGGGGCAATTCTGGTTAAAGAGTGTGTTTTTTATTGAACTCAGAAATTAAGTCAACAGGTTTTTTCTTCTTGTTTGTTTTATTTAATACATAAACCAGTGTTTCGCCTTTAGGGCCCGCCCCGATTTGAGTAAAGCGATAGGGTGCTTCACCTACCTTCAAAAATGATTGTAGGTCTTCCCATTCGCTGAAAACATAAATTCTGCCGTCTTTTCTGACTTCCCCATAAAAGCCAGTGTCTATCCCGTTAGCTATCCCGTCATACATGGAAACAGAGCCGATGCCAGAACGCATTTTCTTGTCCTTTTTTTGCAGACCAAAGACAATGGTTTCGCCATTTTGTCCTGCACCTATTCGAGTCAGTCTGTAAGCCGTTTCTCCAACATTGATAAAGCTTTGATATGTCTTAAAGTCATCAAAGATATACACTCTTCCTTCTTTAAAGACCTGGTAATAATCATTCGTGTTATAGAAAGGTTCACAAAAGGCAGCTGTGCTGACAGTGAGAGCAGCAATAAAACAGGAAAGTCTAATTTTGTTAAGAATCATAAATATTTTCCAGCTAGGTTATTATTTTAAGATGTTAGTGAGATTATAGAGGAAATTTTTTACAGTAGAATCTGTTTTGATTAGCGGGATATAAAAGAAAAAGTGTGCACCTGATGACTTGTCATAAATCTGTAATATTTTATTAATACTATTGTCACCCTTTATCTTCACAATCGTAACGATTTTAATATTGAGAAACCATATGAAGAATTTGAATAATGCAAAGCGCTTAATCTCAGGATTAAGTTTTTCCTCAATACTGTTTTTTTCAGCATCATCAGGTGCAGTGCAAACAGTAGATGAAGGGGTTCCAGAGTATCAAAAAGCCAGTGGGATTTCTGGAAATTTGTCCAGTGTTGGATCGGATACATTGGCAAATCTGATGACATTGTGGGCAGAGGAATTTAAACGACTCTATCCTAATGTAAATATTCAAATTCAGGCGGCAGGATCTTCAACTGCGCCACCGGCATTAACAGAAGCAACTTCAAACCTTGGCCCTATGAGCCGTAAAATGAAGGATAAAGAACGTGATGCATTTGAAAAGAAGTACGGGTATAAACCAACAGCAATTCCTGTGGCGATTGATGCTTTGGCCGTCTATGTAAATAAAGAAAACCCTATTGAGGGGTTGTCAATTCCACAAGTTGACGCCATCATGTCTTCTACCCGTAAATGTGGATATGACTCTGATATTACCAAGTGGGGACAGACGGGGCTGGAAGGGGCCTGGGGTGATAAAACAATCCAGTTATATGGTCGTAATTCTGTTTCTGGTACCTATGGTTACTTTAAGAAGAAGGCGCTTTGTAAAGGTGATTTCAAAAGCAATGTGAATGAGCAGCCTGGCTCAGCATCTGTTGTTCAGTCAGTGACGTCTTCTATGAATGGTATTGGTTACTCCGGCATTGGATACAAGACGTCAGGTGTCAAAGCTGTGCCTTTGGCTAAGAAGCATGGCGGCGATTACGTTGAGGCCACACCGGCAAATGCAGTCGCTGGAAAATACCCACTTGCCAGATTTTTATATGTTTATGTCAACAAACAACCTAATAGACCGTTGCCACCGTTAGAAGGTGAATTTATCAAAATGGTTTTATCCAAGGTTGGTCAACAAGTCGTTATTAAGGATGGCTATATTCCATTGCCTGAGAATGTTGTGGAAAAAGTATTGAAATCGGTCGAATAATCACTAAATAAAAAGAGGGCAAGGATGCCTTCTTTTTATGTGATATTGCCGCTAATGAGGATCGTTAGTCACTGGGGCTTGAAAATGTTTTTAAGTTTCTAAGATTTAGGAATTGTAGGATAATACCGTTTGCTGGTGTGTTCAGGTTGTATCCAGTTATTTACGTTTCATCCTTTCTGTGTAGTGCAGAAATTATTCAAATAATAATACGTCTTGAAAATTTAATGTCTCATTCAACTTCTGTAAATGTGTTTTATCAGAAATGGCGTTTGATAAAAGACCAATTAATCCGTTATGGCGTCGTCGCGGGTGGATTGGGTGTGATTGTTGCCATATTACTGATTTTCTTTTACTTGCTTTATGTCGTTTTTCCATTATTTTTATCAGCTAATGTTGAAGCGCATGCAGATTATAGCCTGCCTGAGCAAACGCTTGGCAAAACGCTATTCATGGCGATGGAAGAGCAAAATGAAATTGCCGTTCGTTTTACTGACCAGGGCAAATCGGTTTTTTTCGACGTAAAAAGCGGAAAAACCTTATTAACTGAATCTTTTACTGTCCCAGAAGATGTACACATCACCAGTTTTAACCCTGGTCGTTTTGACAAGGGGGTGGTTATCTATGGGCTTTCCGATGGCCGTGTTTTGGTTGCAAAACATAAATATAAAATAAGTTATCCGAATGATGTACGAAAAATAACGCCAATACTGGAGTTTCCCCTGGGAAATGAACCTGTTCAGGTTGCTGAGCCAGGTGAACAACTGACCAACGTGGCCATTCGTCATGGTGAAGAGCAAACCACCATCATTGCCCAAACTGAGGAAAAACTATATGTCACCAATTTTGCCAAAGAAGACGCCCTGTTTGCCGATGAGGACAGTTTGCGGCAGACTGAGAGTCAGGTTGAGCTTAATGATCCGGTACACTTTATCCTATTAGATAAAGAGCAACGTAATGTGTATTTACTTACCAAGGCTGGTGCGCTGACGTTATTGGACATAAGCGATAAAGAAACGCCACAACGCATTGAAAAAGTAAATGTTCTTAAGCATGGGGATATGGTAACTTCAGTTGAATTTCTTACGGGTGAGTTGTCACTCTTGATTGGTGATTCTACCGGGCTTGTTTCGCAATGGAGTATTGTGCGTGATGACCACAATCAATTGAATTTAACGCGATTAAGACAGTTTAAAGTGTCCGAGTCATCTGTCATGGTGATTGCACCGGAACAAAGACGTAAAGGTTTTGTAACCACGGATATCTTGGGATATGTTGGAATCTATCACTCTACCGCAGAAAGAAAACTGATTAATCAGCAGGTTAGAAACGCCGCGCCAGTGGCTATGGCATTGTCCCCAAGAGCGAATGCATTTTTGCTGGAAACAGAGTCAGGGCGTGTAGACTTCTGGCATATTGATAATGAACACCCTGACGTGTCATGGTCATCGATTTGGGGAAAAGTCTGGTATGAAAGTTATCCAAAACCAGATTATATCTGGCAGTCTTCATCCGCAAGTAATGACTTTGAACCAAAAATGAGTCTGACCCCTCTGGTGTTTGGTACCTTGAAAGCTGCGTTTTACGCCATGATTGTCGCCATACCGTTAGCCCTAATGGGAGCCATCTATACCGCTTATTTTATGGCGCCGGAAATGCGGCAACTGGTTAAGCCCAGTATTGAGATCATGGAAGCGTTGCCAACCGTGATTCTTGGTTTTTTAGCGGGCTTGTGGTTGGCGCCTTTCGTAGAAGAAAACCTGGTTGGCATGTTCTCATTCCTGGTCGTTGTTCCTGTCTCTGTCATATTGTTTGCTTATTTCTGGCGCTTCATATTGCCAAAAAAATATCAACAACGGGTGCCGGAGGGATGGGATGCCGCAGTTTTAGTGCCTGTTTTAATTATCAGCACATTAATATCATTCGCAGTCAGTCCGACAATTGAAACCTGGTTTTTCTCGGGCAATATGCAAATCTGGATGAGCCGTGAGCTGGGTGTCGGTTATGATCAGCGAAACTCCCTCGTCGTAGGTATTGCGATGGGATTTGCTGTGATCCCTACCATTTTTTCAATTGCGGAAGATGCCATCTTTAGCGTACCAAAACATTTAACGACAGGCTCTTTGGCGCTGGGAGCAACGCCCTGGCAGACGATGACCAAAGTGGTGTTGTTGACAGCCAGCCCGGGGATATTTTCAGCAGTAATGATTGGCTTTGGGCGTGCAGTTGGTGAAACCATGATTGTGCTGATGGCGACAGGAAATACGCCTGTCATGGATCTGAGTATCTTCCAGGGAATGCGTACCTTATCGGCAAATATTGCAGTTGAAATGCCCGAGTCAGAAGTCGACAGTACCCATTACCGGGTACTGTTTCTGGCAGCACTGGTGTTATTCATGTTCACCTTCGTATTTAATACCGCAGCCGAATTAGTACGTCAAAATCTTCGTCAAAAATACAGTTCATTATGATTAAAGAATGGATTAAAAGTGGTTCGCCCTGGATCTGGTTAACAGCCTCAGCAGTCAGTGCATGTTTGATACTGGTGTTTGGATTGTTGTTACTGATCGCTTTTAGAGGGCTCGGTCATTTCTGGCCTGTTGACATTGTAGAGTTTCGCTATGATGAAGGTCAGGGAGAAACCTTGATTGCTGGGGAGCTGGTTGATTCAGCCATTATGACAGCGGCTCAAGCCAAAGATGCGGGCTATAAACTGGCTGAGGATGAAGACTTTTTAGAGCAGCGCCTGATTAAGGTCGGTAATAGAGATTTAACCGGTCTTGATTTTCGTTGGGTACAGGCCAGGTTTATCAAGGGGCAGGGGCTTCCCTCGGAGCTCGTGACAATAGAAAGACGTGAATGGGGCAATTTCTATGGCCGCATATTAGAATTAAGAGAAAACCAGAACACAATCGCCAAAAATGGCGAAGCGTTTGAACAGTCTGAACAAAGATTGAAGCGCGCTTTAAAGTTACATGCGCATATTGAGCACATTCAGAAAAAAGACGTTGGAGCCATCAATTTTGCGTTGGAAAGGTTGCGTCTGAAACAGCGCAGATTAGAGCTGGATGGCGAATGGTCCGAGGTCATTCAGCATCAATTTGCTAAACAAAGAAGTCAACTGGATAAAGACTATGCTGTTTTGCAGGAGCAAATGGATAGCTTAAACAAGCAAATTCGGCGCGACAGTATTTTGGTGCAAGCGGCACACGGTCAAACTCTGGAGGTTGGTTTATACAACATAGTGCGTATGATCCAACCCAATGCCATGAGTTTGACAGATAAAATGCTGGAATACATCAGCAAATTCATTGAATTTATCTGGGCTGACCCGCGCGAAGCGAATACTGAAGGCGGTATTTTTCCGGCGATTTTTGGCACCATTATGATGGTGATGTTGATGTCCGTGATTGTTACCCCTTTTGGCGTGATTGCTGCCGTCTATTTACGTGAATACGCCCCTCAGGGACTGGTGACCCGAATTATCCGAATTTCTGTCAATAATCTGGCCGGAGTGCCATCTATCGTCTATGGTGTATTCGGTCTGGGTTTTTTTGTGTATATTCTTGGCGGCAACATTGATCAGTTATTTTATCCGGAAGCGGCACCCGCGCCCGTATTTGGTACGCCAGGACTTATGTGGGCATCATTTACCCTGGCATTATTAACCTTGCCCGTTGTTATTGTTTCTACCGAAGAGGGCTTGTCGCGTATTCCCAAATCTATACGGGAAGGGAGTCTGGCATTGGGGGCAACCAAGGCAGAAACATTATGGAAAACTGTGTTACCCATGGCCAGCCCAGCCATGATGACCGGGTTAATCCTGGCGGTGGCGCGTGCTGCGGGTGAAGTAGCACCCTTGATGCTGGTGGGCGTAGTTAAATTGGCTCCGACCTTGCCGTTAGATGGAAACTTTCCGTTTTTTCATCTGGACAGAAAGTTTATGCACCTAGGTTTTCACATTTATGATGTCGGTTTCCAGAGCCCGAATGTTGAAGCTGCACGACCGTTGGTTTATGCAACGTCATTATTATTAGTCATTGTGATTGTTGCACTGAACATTTTTGCAGTCAGAATCAGGAATCAATTGCGCGAAAAATATCGAGCATTGGAAAATTAAATATACACTTATGGATGACTCAGAAATTACTCCGGAAAAAGAAATGACAGAGCAAACGCGTACACATGCTATCGATATCAATGCATTAGCCAGAAAAAATGATAAAGAGCAAGGTGAGCTTGATTTTTGCTTGAAGGTGAAAAACCTGAATTTATTTTATGGTGATCAGCAAGCCTTATTTGACATAAATATGGAAATGGCCAAAAAGAGGGTGACGGCATATATTGGCCCCAGTGGTTGTGGAAAATCTACATTACTACGCTGCATTAACCGTATGAATGATCTGGTTGATATAGCGCGGATAAATGGACAGGTATTTTTGGAAGGCAATGATGTTTATGATAAGTCGGTCAATGTGGCTGATTTGCGTCGAAAAGTAGGCATGGTATTTCAAAAACCCAATCCTTTTCCCAAGACGATTTATGAAAATGTGGCTTATGGGTTAAGAATTCAAGGTGTAAAAGATCGACGCGTACTGGATGAAGCCGTTGAAAAATCTTTGCGGGGTGCGGCATTGTGGGATGAAGTGAAAGATCGGCTGGATGATAATGCATTAGGCTTGTCTGGTGGTCAACAACAAAGGCTCGTGATTGCTCGAGCTATTGCGATAGAGCCGGAGGTCTTGCTACTTGATGAGCCGGCTTCGGCTCTTGATCCGATTTCAACCTTAAAGATTGAAGAATTAATCAACGACTTGAAGGAAGATTACACCATCGTTATCGTGACCCATAATATGCAACAGGCGGCGCGGGTTTCGGACTATACTGCATTCATGTACATGGGCGAATTGATTGAATTTGGTGAAACTAGTGAGTTGTTTACCAATCCAAAGAAAAAACAGACGGAAGATTATATTACCGGTCGTTACGGTTAAATTCTTTTCTGTGCTTCGATAAATATGTTGGCAGTCTTGGTCAGAGGATAACAAATGGATAACAAAAATTTAGGCCACCACATTTCCCGTCAATTTAATCAAGAAATTGATGGTATTCGTAACAAAGTCTTGGCAATGGGAGGGCTGGTTGCTGATCAGATTGATCTGGCAGCAAAATCGTTTATCCAGAGTGATTTGGAAATGGCGGAAAAGGTGATTCAACAGGATGAACTGGTGAATAACCTTGAGATGAATATTGATCAAGAATGTACCGAAATTTTGGCAAAGAGACAGCCAGCTGCATTTGATTTAAGAATGCTGATTGCCACGATAAAAGCGATCACAGACCTGGAACGTATTGGTGATGAAGCAGCACGTATCTCAAAAATGACTATTCGGCTGGAAAATACCGAATACTATCATGATCAATTTCATGAAATTCAGCATCTATTGGACATGGTTAAAAGCATGTTGAATGGGGCTCTGGATTCCTTTGCGCGTTTAGATGTGCATGATCTGGCGCAAATTACCGGCAAGGACCTAAAGGTCGATCGCGAATATGCCAGCATTGTGCGTCAGTTGATCACCAAGATGATGGAAGATCCTCGCAATATTACGCGAACACTGGATATTTTATGGGTGGCCCGGGCATTGGAAAGAATCGGTGATCATTCCTGTAATATTTGCGAACATGTCATTTATATGGTTCAGGGCGAAGATGTGCGTCATTTGAGCCAGGATGAACTGGAAAAGGTGTTGCAACAGAATTAAATGTGTTGAACATTGTTCATGAAAAATGCTCTCAACAATGATCGTTTTTAATCATGCAAAGGAGAGGGGATGGGGCGATATGATGAACAACAAAGTGGCAATTCACTAAACACCCTTTTTATTTGGGGCTTTCTCATTATTATCCTGGCAGCAGCAGGATATTATTTTTTCACTCAACAGAGTGCTCCTCAGGATTCTGCACATATTCAGAAACTGGAACTACCCATTCCAGTAGAAATCGCTAAGCGACCTGCAACGGTGCCCGGTAAAGAGGAAACTCTGGTTGCAGAGCCGCATCAAGATCCGGATCTTATAGACCAGACCCGGCAGCAACTTTTTTCAGAGTTATCATCAATCGATGGGCAGGATGCTCAAGTGCGTAAGTTTTTTCAGTTTTATTCGGCAGACCTGTTACCGATGGCGCAGGCAGATGAATTGCTGAAAAAGATGACCCGTATTTTTAATGATTTTGCGCAAGGACAAAGGCAAAACAAGCATATGCGTGACTTCACATTGTCCTCTCCCTTTATGGCACAGAAGTCAGGAAACCAATGGATTATTGCACAACAAAATTATGCAAGATACGATGCATTAATTAATGGGCTGCTAGTTATTGATGATGCACTCTGGCTGCATGCATATACGTTTTTTAAACCGCATTTGCAAAAAAACTATGCAGAATTTGGTTATCCGGAACATTACACACTTGAAGATATGCTACAAAAAGCAGCGGCAGAGATCATAGCAACGCCACAGGTGCAGGGTAATCATGCGCTGGTCAAGCATGGCGTGCTGTACAAATTTGCTGATGCTGAACTGGAAAGCCTTAGCCCTGTGCAAAAACAAGTGATACGCATGGGCCCGGAGAACAGTCAAAAACTCAAGCAAAAGCTGCGACAGGTGATGCAGTTGCTTGCTGCTCAAGTGAAGGAATAATGCCCGGAAGTTTCTTGCCTGCCGGACATTTGGTTTACTCGGAAATGTGTGAGGATGCCTTCAGTTCAATAACGTGCAGCACCATGAAGTTGATAATCATGGCAACCACCCCGTATAGGACACTGTATTGAAGGTAAGCTGGGAAATAGGCTTGTACACCGTCAACATAGGCTGTAAAACTGCGGTCAGTAATATTTTCAGATAACAGAAAGAAACTGCCATTTGATATAAAAAAGGCAACGCCTGTGGCTGCAACCAGGCACATAAGTTGATAGCCTGTATGTTGCCAGCTTGTTTCTGTAAAACGCTGGCTGAACACACCTGAATACCATAAGGCGGCATAGGTTGGAGCGAGAAAGATATATGCTGGCGACAGACAGAAATCACTGACCCCCATGTGTGAGGTAGCAACGTAATCAATGCCCACCGCTAAAGCAAGTAACAACATGAATCCTTGCGGGCGACCATGCCACAAACCAGCGAGAAAAAAAACGGCAACAGAGGCATCTGGTAATAAAGCCGATGTACCGGTATGGTGAAAGCGTGTGGCTAACATAAGCAAAGCCAGCAACAGGAGTTGCGGCGAAAATAGAGCAGGCATTTTGTTAAATGGCATGAGTAACCTCTGAGCAAAGACGATGGGTAGGAGTATAAAAGTTTCTGCAATAAAATACTATGCGAGATTATTGCAGAAACAGCGTTGGATACGGCCTTATGATATTTTCTTGCGATATCCAAAAAGCCCTAATAATGCTGAACCCATCAGCCACGCAGCAGCAGGTACAGGAACGGCGCTGACTTCGAGCTTATCCAGTGCAAAATAGCCTGGCGTGTTCATGCCGAAACTGCCGACATCGGATGAAGATAAAGCGAACTCAATACTGTTGATTGCACCCAGAGCGCTCAGGTCAACCCACGCCCAGCTGTCCACAATATAGTCTTGCTGGTTATCGGCAAAACGGAAATCTGCCAGATAAAAATCGACAGTACCGGTTGCGTTTTGTTGAGCATCTTTACCGGTAATGGTTAATTTAAACCAGTCCGGGTCATTGCCATCAGTACCCCCAAATTTTTTAGCAAAAAAGTCACCGTCTGTCATCGATAAACCAGCGTAGGTTGTATTGGTGAAATAGGCACCTTCGACCACACTACTGGTTGCAAATTGTACCGGGGCGCTGCCAAAAGCAATGCCGTAATTGCTGGATTGATAACCGCTGCCGGTAAAAGCGCTGTACTGATTACCAAGCCCCGGCGTGGTGGTGTCTGTCTTGCTGGAAACGGCCCAGCCCCCCCAGAATGAAAAACTGGTTGTCCAGGTAAAGTCATTGGTAAAAGTTGCATCCCCACTGTTAAATTGTGTGCTGGATGATCCGGAAGGTGCTGGAGATTGCGTGCCTGCCCAGTAACTGTCAGCAGCGATATTGATATCTTCAAAATCGATGACTTGTGCGGCGAAAACATTCGCTGCTGAAAGGGATAACAGGGCGGGTGCCCAAAAGATGTGTCTATTTGTCATGTTTGACTCCTGTTGGTAGTGATGAAATTTCGTATGATTTTCGGAAACGTATAAATATAAAGAAGATAATCAGCCACCCAACCACATATGACGGGAGGGGGACTATCATCGGTTCAACGGGTGGGGCAGTGACGTTTTGATGAATCACGCCCACCGCTTCCAGATCAAAACCCGCACTGATAACCGTGGGGTAGGGATCAAAAATGGGTTTAGGGCCGCCGAAGTTGGCGGGGAAATCGTCAAATGCTGTGCCGTTGCCAACGATATCGATCAGGCGTACAAATTGAATATTATCCAGATCAAGGTGTTCATTGCCTGCCAGTTCATTCAGGTCGAATGGTGTTCCGTATCCGGCGCGATGTTTCCCCGCATAGCCAGTGATATTGGTAGGGTCAACACTACTGAAACTGCCCACCGGGCTGGGGGTCAACGAGATATTGTTGAAGCGAAAAAACTGTGTGCCATCGGAAGACACTTCAACCCAGGCCAGTTCAAGAAATGTATCATTAAAACTATTGGAAAAAACGGCAAAGTCCGCACCGTTGCCATCTTTTATAGGATGTGTAAATTTAAGGGTGATTTTTCCGTTACGCCCCAGCGAGACAATATCAAAGCTGTCTCCAATCGCCTTTCCTAAAGCCTTATTTGGGGTCTGGAAACTGGTATCGACGTCGCTACCGGCCAGATAATCCTGCCAGCCACTTGCCCAGCCCAGAAATGTTGGGTCATCCATATGGATGGCAACGGAACCCGGCTGGCCCGCCGCAGGAGAAAACGGGCCAGCCAAGACAGGACTAGCGATAAACAAACACAGCCAATACAATAAATGTTTCATCATGATTCAAAATAGTTGCAAGTCAAAACCGGCATAAGCATGGCGTTCCGGCATAGGGTAATAGGTTTCGCTAAACGCGGTCGTGCTGTAGACGTCGTCAAAAATATTATTGATTCCGGCAAACACCTCGAGCTGGTTAAATTGATAGCGGGCTTTCAGATCAAGCACCCAATAACTGTCCAGGGTGTCATACGTGCGGTTGTCCAGGTCATTGCCATCAAAGCGCTGGCCGACAAAGCTGCCGGATACAGCCAGCATGAAATCCTGACCGGGCGACCATTCCACACCGCCGGAAATGGCGTGTTTGGCGACCAGTGGAATGGCGTTTCCGCTGCCGGCAAACTGGGCGTCCAGCAGAGTGTAATTTGTCCAGACATACCATTCAGAATGAGGATAAAACCGGGCTTCCAGCTCCATTCCGTGGCGTACTGTGGGTTCGCCAATATTGACGTTTAGCGTGCCGCTATAACGAATCTCGTTGTGCGATCTCAGCTGATAAAATGCGGCGCTCATTTCTGCATACTGAGACCAGCGCGTGCGTAGTCCCACTTCAAACTGGCGGCTGGTTTGTGGTGAAAGGTCAGTCGAGGCCTCGGCCAGTTCGTCCACATTGGGAGAGCGGAAAGACTGGCTGAAATTACCATATACGCTGATAAAGTCAGTGAGGCGAATATTAGCGCCAATTTCAATGGCATGATTGTCCCACGTCGGCGTTGCTGTGGCGGTTGTTTGCCAGTCGTACTCACAATTGATATTGATAAAGCCAATGCCGGGGATAAACACCGTATCGCATGAGGCAGGGGAAAATTTCTGCGACTGGATAGTTAACGCGCTATGATCAAAGCGATATCCCATGGACAGAGAAACGTCTTCAAACAGGGTAAACAGGGTTTCGGCAAACCAGGCGTGCCGCTGTAAATCGATAAACTTGCGTTCGCTTTGATCCTCGACAGCAAAGCCATTGCGACGGCTGACGTAGTCGGTATCGGTAAAACTGGCGCCCAGTGTGAGATTGATGCGGGTGTGAGTGAAATCGAACTGCTTTAGATAAGTCGCTTCCAATTCCAGCGTATCTTCATCATTCTGGCCACGGGTGTCGGCAATCGGGGAAAAGCCGATGACAAAATCGTTTTTGCGATCGCGAATCTGGCTTTTAAACTGGATGTTGCCCCAGCGCCCTGCATCATAAGAAAACCCGCCTCGCCAGAACTGTTCGCGGGTTTTGCCATGGTCAAAAGGCGCATTACTGCCGTGTCGTCCTTCTGCGGTGTGGAAATCTGTTTTGCTGACCGGGCCAGGCAGGCCATAATTGTCAAAATGAAATCGTACCGAGCCATCCAGCGTCAGCCTGGGTGATGGCGTTAGTTGTGCTGCAAACTTGGCATCATGCGATTCAAGTTGACTGTTGATGCGATGACCTTCTGTGGCATTGCGTTGCAGGTGTAAATCCAGTTGCAGCGGATCATCGCTGTATCCAGCCTGAATAGCGGTGTGGTCGCTGTCAAAACTGCCATAGCGTCCGCGAATATTGAGTCGGTGATGCGCGCGTTTATCGACGGTTTGAATATTGATAACACCGCCAATGGCACCGTCGCCATAACGCACCGCACCGCCGCCGCGCAGGATTTCTATGCGCTTAATATCGGACAAAGCGATAGATGACAAGTCAGCACCGGACAAATCCGGCGCGTTAATGCGAATGCCGTCCAGCATGATGATGACATTGCTGTTGCTGGTTTCGCCCATGCCGCGTAAATCCAGCGTGGCATTTTTATCGTTGCCAAAAAAACTGCGTAAATTCACCCCGGCTTCTCTGGCCAGCAGGTCAGTCAGATTATTACTGGTCGCATTGGCAATGTCTTCAGCGGTAATCACCGATGCATTGCGCGTCATTGACCAGCTGTCGGTGGGATTGCTGCCAGTGATGACCAGCGTATCAAGCTCAAAGCGCGGGGCATCCTCAGCCACAGCAGGGGCTGATAACAACATACCGGCAACCAGAGTTGCGCAATAGCAGGCGTGGGGATGTCCAAATGTTGCCAAGATGACCTCAAAAAACAGAGGCAGGCAAAAAGACAAAGATGACAGAAGTCAAACATGCCCTCACGTCGCCCACCGCAACCGGGTTAGAGCCTGACAAGCAGACTCGAAACACAGGCCGGTCTCCGGGCTTATGAGCATATTCTAACGGGCTTAACCGCCTTCCCACATTGACAAATGCAGTGACATTTTGGCAAGCCTTGACTCAATTACCGTTGCGGGGGCAGCGCTGGATTAGTGAAAACACGCACCAGACTTCCCGTTTAACCCCGTCTCCATGAATAAACCGGGGCACCTGAAATGGAGGGCGATTATACCAGTAATTTGAAATCGATCACGAAAATTTTGCGTTGGCTGGAAGAACCATGGGGAGCGTTTTCCAACAAAGAAAAACAATAAAAAATGTCGTAAATACGACAACATAGCCGGGCAGAATTTAAGATAAATATGAAATGCTAATAATTTCAGTGGCTTGCATATTATCTAAAGTGATTAAGTCTTGGTGCAAAAATTGCCATGTAATTAGTCAGTACAACTTGTTTCATTAATAACGGACCCGGATTATGCGTTACGAGCCATATGATGAAGAACACGCCGAAGTACCGGCAATGAATAATGCCCAGTTATTTAATTATTTCCTGATGAGAGTCTACGAGACTGAAGAGGTGTGGGGTGCAAAAGAAGTCAGTACCCGCTGGTTTACTTACCCGCTCAAAGGTCAGGAGACACTTCCGCTATGGGCATACAAGCGGTATGCAGAAGAATCTGCTGTCGGTGAATGGGAGCATCTGATTCAGGCGGCAGAATCGCTGGAATTCTTCATGGATCGCACCATTCCACAATTGATTGCCGATAAGGTGCAATTGGAAATCATGCCCAGAAAAGAGGGGCCGGGAGCCTTGGTGTTGCCAGAGCAATTACACAGTATCCTTGAAGGCATAATGGATAGCGGTCAATACAGCATGGAAGGATGATCTTTACTAGGAGACTGTCAACTATTTACACTTTACCTGTGCAGTTGTTAATACAAAATTCAGGCGTGGTTTTATAAAATAACATCCAAGCTGATCGCAAACGATATATGTGGTCATGCTGATTCAGATGCTCCTCCATTGTTCCTACGTGGTATGAGGGGATTATCCAATCCCCTCTGTTTTTTTCTTAAGTGTGATCACTTTCCGCAACAGCGTTTAAATTTTTTACCACTGCCGCACGCGCAGGGCGCATTTTTTCCTTGATTAACCTGTTGGTTCACTTTTCCCACTGATTTTACTTGGCCATCCAGATAAAACCAGCGACCGTCTTGTTTGATGAAGCGGCTGATTTCGTGCATGGCATATTCTTCACCTTCAAGTAAGTAGTAAGCTTTGAATTCAACAATGCCTTTACTGTCTTTTTCTCCGCCTTTCTTTTTGCTGAGTATTTCCAGGCGTTGCCAATCGACATTCTCTTCCTTGGAGAAATCAATGTCAGTGGGGCATTTGCTTTTGTCCCAGCTGGCCAGTAAATACTCCTTGTTATGTAAGACGTAGGCGCTGAAACGTGAGCGCATCAAGGCTTCTGCGGTTGTTGCCCTGGCTTCGCCATCATGAATAGGTTGGCAGCAATGGGAAACGGGAAGACCGGTTGAGCAACGGCAAAGCGCTTGTTCGTCGAGAGTGCTGTCTGAGGATGGCATGAGGTTGGACAAGGTGATATCTAGCAACGGATTAAGTTTTGCTGTAAATCTTTGCCGGGTCTTTTAATACCGGATCAACCGCTGTCCATTGCTGGTCTTGCAGGCTGCGGTAAAAGCAGCTCTGACGACCTGTGTGACAGGCGATGCCGCCCGCCTGTTCGACTTTAATCAGGATGACATCTTCGTCACAGTCCAGTTGAATATCCAGCACCTTTTGGCGGTGTCCGGATTCTTCGCCTTTGCGCCAGAGTTTTTGACGCGAACGCGACCAATATACGGCATAACCTTCTTCCGCGGTTAAGCGCAGAGATTCGCGGTTCATCCAGGCAAACATCAGTACGCGCCCAGAGCTTGCATCCTGTGCAATCACCGGTACCAAACCATCCTCTGTCCAGCGGACTTCATCCAGCCAAATGCTCATAATCTCACCTCAATACCACGTGACTGCATGTGTTGTTTAGCGTGCTCAACAGAATATTCTGCAAAATGAAAAATACTGGCAGCAAGCACAGCATCGGCTTTGCCTTGGATGACGCCATCGGCCAGGTGCTCAAGATTTCCCACACCGCCGGAAGCAATCACCGGCACGGCAACAGCCTCGCTGATGGCGCGGGTTAGGGGCAGGTCAAAGCCTTCCCGAGTGCCGTCCCTGTCCATGCTGGTAAGCAGGATTTCTCCAGCACCATAATCAACCATTTTAATGGCCCATTCGATGGCATCAATACCGGTAGGCTTGCGGCCACCGTGGGTAAAAATTTCCCAGCGGTCGGCTTCATCCGGCGCGCTGACTTTTTTAGCGTCAATGGCGACAACAATACATTGCGAGCCAAATTTTTCTGCAGCGTCCCGTACAAATTCAGGATTGAATACGGCAGCACTGTTGATGCCGACCTTGTCAGCACCGGCGTTGAGCATACGGCGGATATCTTCCAGTTTGCGGATGCCGCCACCGACAGTCAGCGGAATGAAGACTTCACCGGCAACCTGTTCGACCACATGTACAATGGTGTCGCGGTCGTGGTGGGTGGCGGTGATGTCAAGAAAGGTGATTTCATCGGCACCTTCACGGTCATAGCGGCGGGCCACTTCCACCGGATCCCCTGCATCGCGGATATCGACAAATTTAACACCCTTGACGACGCGGCCATTGTCCACGTCCAGACAGGGGATGATGCGTTTTGCCAGTGCCATTAGAAGGTGGTTCCGAAGGATTCTGCCAGTTTTTCCGCTTCTGCAAAATTCAGCGTGCCTTCGTAAATGGCGCGGCCAGTGATGGCGCCCATAATGCCTTCATCAGTCACGGCCCCCAGTGCGCGGATGTCATCCATGTTGGTGATGCCGCCGGAGGCAATGACCGGGATGCGGATAGAGCTGGCCAGTTTGGCCGTGGCTTCCACATTGATGCCCTGCATCATGCCGTCGCGTGAAATGTCGGTGTAAATAATCGCTTCCACGCCATGATCATCAAATTTTTGCGCCATGTCGATGACATCATGGCGAGACAGTTTTGACCAGCCATCAATGGCCACTTTGCCGTCTTTGGCATCAAGCCCGACGATGATGTGGCCAGGGAACTCAATCGCTACATCGCGCACAAAATGCGGTTCACTGACGGCTTTGGTGCCAATGATCACGTATTGCACGCCGACATCCAGGTAGCCCTGAATAGTATCTTCATCACGGATGCCGCCACCAATTTGCACGGGGATATCGGGAAAAGCTTCCACGATGTTATGAATCACTTCGGCATTTCTGGGTCTGCCGGCAAAGGCACCGTCCAGGTCAACCAGGTGGATTCGACGTGCCCCGGCATCTACCCATCGTCGGGCGACAGCCACCGGGTCATCAGAAAACACAGTATCGTCTTCCATTTTGCCTTGACGCAGGCGGACACATTTTCCTTCTTTTAGATCAATGGCGGGTATCAGTAACATTGTTGGTTCTCAATGAGTACGTGAAGGATGGAATTAATTTGTTCCATCCCAGTTTAAAAAATTGGTTAATAGTTGCAGGCCTGCATGCTGGCTTTTTTCCGGATGGAATTGCACAGCAAAAATATTATCGCGGGCAATCGCGCAGGTAAAGGCATCAGGATATTCGCTGCTGGCAATGCATTCTTGTGCATTTTCCGGCACGGCATAATAGCTGTGCACAAAATAAAAACGGCTGTCCTGAGCAATGTTGTTCCATAACGGATGCGATTGTTGGGTCACCTTGTTCCAGCCCATGTGGGGGATTTTCAGTGCAGTGCCGGTTTCATCGTGCAGATTTTTGTCGAAATGAACAACATGACCGGCAAACAGGTTTAAACAATCCGTGTGGTTGTTTTCTTCACTGTCAGTCAGTAAGGCCTGCATGCCCAGACAAATGCCCAGAAAGGGTTTGTCGTTGGCGGCCTGTTTGATGACCTCGACCAGTTTTTTTTCGTGTAACGCGGCAATGCAGTCGCGAATGGCGCCCACACCGGGAAATACCACACGGTCAGCGTGCAAGATAGTGTCAGCGTCGGATGCAATCAGCACGTCGGTAGACGGTTGTGCATGTTGCAGGGCTTTGGCAATTGAATGCAAATTACCCATTCCATAGTCAATTACAGCAGCGGAAGACATGGTGTTCTCTTATAGAGTTCCTTTGGTTGAAGGCATAATACCGGCCATACGGTCGTCTGGCGTCATCGCCATGCGCAGTGCACGGCCAAATGCTTTGAAAATGGTTTCGGCAACATGATGGGCGTTGACGCCTTTAAGGTTGTCGATATGCAGAGTGATGCCCGCGTGATTCACAAATCCCTGGAAGAATTCGCGGAACAAATCAACATCAAAAGCACCGATCGTCGCTCGCGGATAGTCTACGTTGTAAAACAGACCGGGGCGACCGGAAAAATCAATAACCACACGCGACAGGGATTCGTCCAGCGGGACATAGGCATGGCCATAACGAAAAATGCCTTTTTTGTCGCCAATCGCTTTGGCAAAAGCCTGACCCAGGGTAATGCCGATATCTTCCACGGTATGATGCGCATCGATTTCAAGATCACCACTGGCTTTTACCGTCACATCGATCATGCCATGACGGGCAATCTGATCCATCATATGATCAAGAAAGGGGACGCCAGTGACAAAACTGGATTTTCCGGTGCCGTCCAGATTCAAATCAACAGTGATTTGGGTTTCAAGAGTGTTGCGCTCAATTTGCGCAGTACGTAGAGTCATGCCGAGAAAGTTCAATCAAAGTCGGGATTTTACACCAAGCGCGCTAGCAAACAACAGCAGCTTATTGATTTCAGCGGCGAAATAATGCATAAAAGGGCGGGAACTTAGCGTGTCATCGGGTTTCCATTGTTTATAAGCAGGTATTTTCGGGGAGGGCTTATGTTGCTGGATTTAATCATTCGTCATGGTGTTATTATTGCTTTTCTTATTCTGCTGGCTATTGTGGCTATTGCCAGAGTGTCGCAGTCGACGCCTCATCTGGGCCTGCAAGATGGCCGCTTGCGCCCCTGTCCAAAATCGCCCAATTGTGTCTGCTCAGAAGACAATTCGCAGTTTGGTATTCCGTTTTCCGGTAGCAATCCAGATGCTGTCTGGCAAACATTAACCGAGGTGGTGATTGCCATTGGAGGGCGAATTGAAGAAGACCATGTTGATTATATGCATGCCGAGTTCACGTCCAGAATATTCGGATTTGTTGACGATCTTGAACTGCATATGGATAGAGAGAAGCAGGTGATTCATCTACGGTCGGCATCCCGGGTAGGCTATTCAGATATGGGGGTGAATCAGAAACGGGTGGATCGTTTGCTTGCTGAAATGCAAAACAAACTGGCCGAATGAGCAAGCCGATTGTCGGCGTCAGCAGTTGTCTGTTGGGACATGCGGTACGCTATGACGGCGACCACAAGTATGACTCAAAAATTGCCGATTCTTTAGCGCAGGCGTTTGAATTGCAAGCCTTCTGCCCCGAAGTTAACAGCGGCATGAGCATTCCCCGTCCTCCCATCCAGTTGCGCCAGACAGAACGTGGTATCCGTTGTGTGCGCGTGGATTATCACAATATTGATGTCACTGATCAGCTGCAACAAAGCTTTTTACCCGAGTTACAGTGGATGTCAGGGCTACACGGCTTTATCCTGAAAGCCAATTCACCCAGTTGCGGAATAGAGCGGGTCAAAGTATTTGATGGGGATGAGTATCAACGCACTGGGACTGGATTGTTTGCACAGTTTATCAGGCAGTGTCTTCCAGGGTTGCCCTTGGTGAAGGAGTCACAACTGGAAGACAGGGCGTTGAGAGAGCAATTTATTCAGGACGTGCAGCGGTACAAAAGCGTGGCAAGCTTTGCCGTCGAAACAAATTCATCTTGATGGCAGTCTTTCTGATGATATTAACATTTGCTGTATGCCGGTAATTTACCTACCTGTTCTCGGCCACAGAGACGTCACAAATACACCGTACCATTGCTGATTTATAAACGCTTATGGTAAATAGCGAGGTCTTACAAGGTTTTCAAATATTCCACCAATTGCATACGTTCCGTAGCATTAATTGGCGGCAACGTTTTGAACTCACCTGTGGGTTTGTCCTGTTCATCAAAGACGGCTACCGGTGTTCTGCCTGCGGCGTATTCGTGCCCGGTGTTGTAGTTGCTGGGTAAGCGGGTATCAAATTCAAATAGGCCGGGATACTCGTTTTTTGATTTGATTTCATAGCCCACGTTAACAGGGTCGAATTCTCGGCTGCCCAGGGTGAACGTTTGTGAGCGACATTCTGTGCCGTTGCGCAAATCCTCTTCTGTACAGCGGGGTATAAACAGTTCGTAAAGGTTAGGCACAGAGCCATTATGCAGATAAGGGGCGGTGGCCCAGATGCCGTTGAGTGGGCGGCCTTTGTAGGTAGCCAGGCTCTGTGCGGCTGCAATTGCGTTGCAGTCCAGGCTTTTCATGGAGACTTCGACGTTGTCAATATAACGTTCTTTAACCCGCGGCACTGGATTGTCCAACAGGGTGGCGATAAAGATATAGGCTGATTGAAAAGCCTGCAGAAATGCATTTTTATCATCATCGCGTTTTTTTAATACGGCGGGTACCGCTGCAGAGAGCAATGCAGCCGCTGAGTCTTGTTCTTTAAATGGGTCGGGGCAGTTTTTACTGGCACTTTTATCACGCCCTTTAAATGATCCGGATTTGCCGGTAAATGTCAGTGCATTAGTGGCCATTTGTTTATCCGTTTTAATCAAATCCTTGTCTTTAGCAATAATCCCTGGAACTTCGACAGTGGAGAACTGTGCTTTAATTAAGCGGTCGGAATCGCGGGGATCGAATGCGGGCGTGCCAGCCGGGTTTTCATGACAGCGGTAACACTCATATTTTTCAAAGACCTTGCGCCCTTCAGCAGCCTTGTCCTGGTCAATTGTTCCGAGAATGTCTTCCGGCCAGGCAGGGGACTCCAACGACAACAGGTGGCGTTCCAGACGAATCAGGTTGATTTTGCTTACCGATGATGAAAATTGGTTTTCCCCTTTTTGCAGGTCGAAGGTGGCGAATACACCGAGGACTTCGCCTGTGTTACGTCCCAAGGGGCCGAGAAAGCCGCCGAAGGTGTCGTCATGGTTATTGCCGATGCCGTTCCATTGCACAAAGTCATGTTGCGGTGTGTCCCAAAGAAAGGGATAGCTGACCGGGGCGTTGGCGGGATTATTATTTAGCGGATCGTTAGGCGTCAAATGACCGAGGATGCGGTTAAAGATACGTCCGAAAGCATCCAGACGGGAATAGCCATAATGCACCGGGGCACCATTATGCAAAGGTGAATTGACACGATTGTATTCCTTGCGTTCATGCAGGACTTTTTCCAGTTGTTGCTTGAAGTCAAAGGCAATATAGTCATCCCCCATCACTTTGCGCCCCAGTCGCTCCCGCTTTTCATCGTCATGCAGCGTGGCCGCCAGCGCCTGTTCAATGTCCAGCAACATGCCTTCCATATCTGCCAGCGTGGGGCCGCCATCAATACGCATGCCGACACCTTTATAATTGATTTGGTTGGTGTGGCAGGCGGCGCAGGTAAAACCGACATAATCGCTGCCCTCGTAGGTGTTTTTGACAAAACCAACCGGCAAGCCATCCGGGTTATCAAACACTTCATCGCGCTGCAGCAGGTAGCGAAAACGGCTCATGTTTTCATTTGAACGGAAGAGTTCAGTGTTGTCTGCCTGTTCCAGATGAAGAAAAATATCGTAGGGCATGAAGTTGGAGCCTTGGCTGGTGGTATAAAACCAGATGCTGTCAAACCTGTCCCAGTTTTGTTCCAGGTAGACAATTTCGTCAGCAGTATCTCCGAAATGGTCAATTGGCATTGCAATGCCATAGCGGTCAGAATCTACCCAAAAGCCTTGGTTAACATAGGTACAACCGGTCATGTGGGTGACGGTGAATAGCAGGGCGATAATTATTCTTTTCATTGTTGTCTCCCGAAAAAACTATTTGAGTCCAAAAAAGCGCAGAATCCGCTCGATCAGATTTAAGTTGAATTCTTTGGCCTTGCGCGTCGTGGCAGAGGCCACATAAACCGCCTGACGTAAACGGTTGATTCCGCCTAAAGGCTGGTGGTCTGTCAGTGAATGCCAAGGGGTGAAAAACAGGGCTTCGCACTCCTGCCAGGAAGGGATGGAATTCACATCTTGTTGTGGTGCTGGTATCGTGATTTTCGCCACGCAAACAAACGGGGTGTGTTGTTCATCCCATGACTGACTGGCGTCTTCAATATGTAAATCATCGCCATCGCTGCGTACTTGAACGCAAAAGTCGAACACCAGGTCGTGTGGCTCATTCATGGTGGTTGTGACAGCTTCACGCAAATAGTTATCAGCGGGTGGCTGGGGCACATCTGGAGGAGAAGGTTCAGGCGTTTGTGGTTTTACGCAAAACCGCATCACCTTGCCTGCCCCAAATTTAAACGGGGCGGCGCCAAAATAACTGACGTTTAAAGGGTTGGCGATCACCGTTTGTTGGATTTTTTGGATTAAAGCACCGGTCCGTTGCAGACGCCCGAGGTCTTCATTCTGCAAGCCTTCAATGTCGGTAAAAAATGCCGTCGGGTCATCATTGTTTTTGAGTAAAATGCGGTTTAAACGCAGATAATCCTTGATGTTGGCAAAGGCAAACTCAGGCTGATTAATCATCAGAAAGTCCTGGTTTTTGTCGCCATCATCGTCATATAAAACCTCACCTTCCACATCAAAAACCTTGATAGCCATGCCACGGCTACCGTGTTTGCCTTGTGCATCTATATCGGGTCTGACCAGGGCGGCAGCATTGGAAAAGCGGATAATGGCATCAAAACATCGTGCGGGTTGGCTAAACAATCCAATCTGATATTGCGCTGGAATATCGGCATTAATTTCGAAGCGGGCTTTCACGCAACCATGTGATTTCGGATGAACGCCGCGTAAAATCTTGTCGGGCCTAGGATAGCGTTTGTGTAACAGCTGCGATGTAATATCTGCAATTTCATCAATTCCCTCTTGCTCTTGCTGAGGGTTGGAAATATTTTCGAATTCATTATCGAAACGTTTTGGATTACTCATGGCAGCCACCCTTCATATGCTCTGATGGCATATGTTTAGTTAAAAATTGATCATTCAAATATGATTGATCAATGTGTTTTTTCTATAGCATTCAACCTAACGAAAAAGCGTAGGAAAAGAAGGTAATAATTCACTCAAAAATAGAGAAGTTATTACATTGGCTGGCATTTATTGACGTAGGGCTGGCTGAGTTGGCATGCAAATAAAATGGCTGGCATTTGCATTGAAATAGAAAACTCATATTTTCCTAGTTAGAAACATTAAACCCCGAAGTTATTAAAAAAGTCAATGCAATAATCCATGAGAAAAGGTAAGTGATCAAGTCACTGAGCAGGGAAATGCTAGCAGGCTATTGAAATAAAAAACGATAGGGAGGGTAAATATGGGGTTAAAACGTTAGCATAAACATCACGCAATTTACCCCGGTAAAATATGCGATGGAGACTTTTATTTTGCGCATTAATGGAAGTGCTTTCCAGCAGGCTTTTTCTTTGCGCTGATGGACTAACCAGGAGGCTTTGATGTATCTACATGTTTTTCGCGTTAGCTTGGGAAGCCTGGTCAGAAACAGGTAAAACCCAACTAAAACGCCTATGAGCAAAGTGTTTACCCAAACCAAGTCGGTCATATTATGATTGAGGTCAAATAGATACTCTAATAATGAGTCTACCCCGAATTCGACTATTTCCATGACCAGATGCAACATCTCGATTAAGAGACTAAAAGCCAGAGTTATGACATCTACGAAAAAATCAAACAACAGGATGAGCATGATTACAATGACAAATTTACTGCCAATTCTGAGTAACATTTGTCCATCTGTTTCTTCAAGTTTGTCGTAGGTTGCTTTCATACAGAACAATTCCAAGCGGTGGTTTTTGGACGGCAACGATGGGTTAGCCAGGTCATTTATGATGAGCTTAGTTGAATGATGAAAGAGTAAAGCGAGCGAGTTATCAGTTATAACTATTGCAATTAAAAATAATAATCAGATCACAGAGTTGTCTTCGGAAGTTAAAACCCGCTCAAATTATCTGCGATCCCATAGTGCAACGATGAGCGATGTTTTCATGGTGGGAGATAAGTTCAAGACTTAAGGAACCTCTGATCAAGTCCAATTATTTTTAGCGCGCTAAAACTGTCGCTATTTTCCACGAAGATCGGCGCAATAGAATGACTATTACTGCTCACTTCGCGAAAAATAGCGACAGTTTTTTCTGCGCTAAATTCTAACCAACTTAATCAGAGGTTCCTTAATTTTTCGGGAGGATATTACATGGTTAATAAAAACAACACACAGGACATGCCTGTCAGATAGGTCGTCCATATTTTGATTTTCCTATCCATTGGAAGCCTGTGCCAACTGACTCTTTCTTTGTGTCTATGCCATAGCCAGGCCGCTTTACAGCGCCTGAAAACCCATCTGTTGATACGTGGAAGATTGATTATTAGACGGAAAACCAGAAATACGATGATGAGCAGAAGCACATTGATAAGCAGTGTTTCATTTTGGTGGTGTTCAGTATCAAGCAACATCTCCAGCGACCATTCCAGCCCGGTTTCGGCCAGTTCCATTGCAATATGCAAAATTTCCAGCACTACATCCAAAACCGATGATAGCAAGTCAATGATCTGATCAAGCAACATGATGCAAATAATCAGAATAGCAAATTTTTTGCCTATCCTGGTAAGCATCTGCACATCGGTCTCATGCAATTTATCGTATTTTGGTTTGTTGACTTTACTCATTAATTAAGAAGGAAAACCTCTTTCATTTCTAGATATACAAGTGTTATATGAGTAATAATAAAAGAGTAACGAGCAATTTTCATTCTGTTCGTAAGAATTATTTGATTTTAGGCTGACCAATGAGGTGCGCTGATGCTGCTTTAACGCCAAGCCTGAATACAAAAAACATAGCATGGACACTATATCGATAGATTGAGGCGCATGACGATCAACTATACTGTTTTAACGACTTAAAATATACAGAGAATTTATAAGATCATACGTAATTCCCTTATAGTTAACTAGTCCGCTTCGGCGAAAAGAACAACCTTAAACTGACTCTGGAAACCTTATGGCCAAAACTGAACAAATTGATACCATGTATGGAACATTTATATCTTGGAAGGATGATCTGATCAGTACTCAATTAAAGACGTATTCAGCGCACACAAGAAATGAATTGGCGATGATTAAATCGCTGGTTAAGGAAGGCGATAATATTATTGATATTGGTGCCCATATTGGTACCTTTTCTATTCCTTTCAGTCAGTTTGCAAACAGCAAAGGAAAAGTATTTTCTTTTGAAGGCAGCCCAAATAACTTTGAGTTGCTGCAAAAGAATATCAATAATAATCAACTACAAACCATCATCACGCCCATCCAGGCGATTGTTTCTGTAAATGAAGATGAACAATTCGATATGCGCGTGCCAGATGATGACAATACCGGTGCTTTTTATTTTGCTCCTGGTTCAGAAGGAGGGGATGGTTCCCAGTCTGTAATTAATATCAACAATTGGTTTAAACAGCCGGGTACGCCGGATTCAATACAGTTTATAAAAATTGACGTTGAAGGCGCAGAAGTCTCGGTATTGCAATCGTGTATAGCGTTGATTGAACAATTTAAACCCGTGTTGTATATCGAAATTTCAGAGGATGCCTTGCAACGTTTTGATGCTTCGATAAAAGACATCGATGAGATGCTGAGTGCCAACGGCTATCACTATTTTCATAATATTGGTCCGAGAAACTCAAAAAATGATCACTTTGTCATGGCCAAATTATCGAGTATTGCAGAAGGTGGTGACTTTTATGATCTGTTAGCCATTCACCCAACAGATCGTCGTTACCCCAAAAGTTACTTATCCGGACGTGCTGTGGATGTATATTTGTTTAAAGCAAAATTGATGAAAAATATAAAATATTATTATCATCGGATTTTGTCGATGTTCAAATAATTCTTCATTTTAGAAAGGTTTTTTCATCTTTCTCATCCAGAGCTGTGTCGTGATATTCTTTAATCATGTTCATCCTTCACAGCTCTAATAAAACGGAAAACCTGCTGGAACATTTACAGGCAGTGTTAGCCGCATCACCTCTGCATTCTCCATTCGACAAAGAAGTTTTTCTGATTCAAAGCCAGGGAATGGAGCGTTGGTTGTCTCAGCAGTTGGCCTTGCGATTTAAGGTGTGGGGCAATTTCGAGTTTTTGTTTCCGGGGCGGTTTTTTAGCGAGATTGCAGCCAGTCTGGGTGAGGTGGCGGTATCCGGTGCTTTTGACCGTGATGTCATGTTGTGGCGTCTGGAGGCGCAGTTGCGTCAAACGGATGATGCAGCGCTCAAGGTGTTGGCCCAATATATTAGCGGGGAAAACAGCGGCCTGAAGCGTTTTCAGCTGGCCCGCCAATTGGCGCAGGTGTTTGATCAATATCAAATCATGCGACCGGATATGTTGTCTCTCTGGCTACAAGGGGAGGAAATATATCAAGCGCCGGTTGAAAAATGGCAGCAAATTTTGTGGCAACGCATAATCAAGGCCTCTGAAGAACCGCATCGTGCAGCTTTGTGGTTGCAATTGATCGAGAAGATGGATGCCGCCGAGTCCGGGGCATACACACAGCAGTTGCCTGAACGCATTTCAATTTTTGGGATTAACAGCATGCCGCCTCTGTTTCTGGCTTTTTTGCAGGCCATGGCCAGGCATTGTGATGTGCATTTTTATTTATTGAATCCGGTGCAGGTGTATTGGGGGGATGTCCCCAGGAAAAAACTGCAGGCAAAGCTGCAGGCATTTGATGGTCATCCTTTGCTGGTGACGCTGGGACAGCAAGGCCGCGAGTTTCAGCAGTTGTTGCTGGATCAGGCGCAATTTGAACTGGAACTGGACAGCTTTGAGGCAGCAGCTGCGCAAAACAACGTGCAGCAACTGCAAAATGATATTCTCAATAACCTTACCCCACAGACGGCCCTGACGCCTGATAACAGCATCAGCATTCATGCCTGTCATTCACGGCTGCGCGAAGTGCAGGTGGTCAGGCAACAAGTGTTGGCGGCGCTGGAGCGGGATGATGCCCTGGAACTGCGCGATATTGTCGTGATGGCTCCGGATATCCAGCAATATGCACCATTCATTGCGGCTGAATTCAGCGATATTCAACATACCGTTGCCGATCGTAGCCTGCGGTTAAGCAATGCCTTGCTGGATATGTTTATCAATTTTCTGCAGCTCAGCCAGAGCCGTTTTGGCTGGCAAAGCGTAATGCAGATTCTGGAGCACCCCTGTGTTTACCGGCAGTTTAATTTGCATGATGACGATATTGGGTTGATCCGTTTCTGGGTGGATGACCTGAATGTGCGCTGGGGACGAGATGCTGAACACAAACAACAACTTGGCTTGCCCGCGGTGGAGGGAAATACCTGGCAGGCGGCATTGGACCGCTTGTTTATGGGCTATGCCTGCGCTGGCGATGAGATGTTTATTGATGGCATTCTGCCTTATCCGAATATAGAAGGACTTTCCGCCAAAGCGCTGGGCGGTTTGCATGATTACCTGATGCTGGCATGCCGGGCAGCGGATGAATGTGCCCGCCCCAGATCACTGACAGAGTGGAGTGCGCTTCTTGTCCGCTATGCTGAAAGTTTGCTGGGGTTTGATGATTCACTGGCGCGTCGTCAATTGCATGAATTATTGCTCAGTCTGGATGAGCGCTTTGCCAGGGTGAATCCGTATGATGTCGAGCTGGCAGTGGTCATTCACTGGATGCAGGATACGTTGGAAGAAAATAAATCATCCACCGGTTTTTTACGCGGCCAGTTGACGTTTTGTGCCATGTTGCCCATGCGTTCCATTCCATTCAAAATGATTGTGTTGATGGGGCTCAACGAGGGCGAGTTTCCGCGTATGGATCGTGCGCCAACCTTTGATCTGTTGAGTCGCCATTACCGCCCGGGTGATCGCTCGCGAAGAGCAGATGACCGCTATCAGTTTCTGGAAATTCTGCTGTCTGCACGACAACAACTGGTGCTGACTTATCTGGGGCAATCCCTGAAGGATAATGCAGACATCCCGCCCTCTGTGGTGGTCAGTGAATTGCTGGATGTGTTGCAGCATTATCAATTGAACGACTGTGTCACCCGTCATCCTCTGCACGCGTTTAGCGAGCGCTATTTTGATCAATCCAATGCGCAGTTGTTCAGCTATCAGCAGCAGGATTGCGAGATTGCAAAACAACGGCAACAACCACATGCTGTGGTGGAAAACTGGTGGCAAGGGCAAACGGCTGCTGAACAGGGGCAGGTGATTGGGTTGCCGGATCTGTTCAATTTTTATCGCCATCCACAACGCTATTTTCTGCAGCAGCAATTGAATATACGTTTAACCGGCCTACAGGCGGAAGCCGATGAGCGCGAGACATTTGCACTCGATGGGCTGGAAAACTATCAGGTGCAACAGGACTGGCTGCAGGCAGAATTACAGGGGGCTGAGTTTGATTTACCTGCCTTGCAAGCAAAGGGGAACTGGCCTCAGGCCGCTGCTGGCGAGATTTTATTCGAGCAAATGCAACACCAGGTGAATGCATTTGCCGAAGTAATCCGGGGAAAACAAATAGGCCTGCCATTGGATGCCTTGTCTGTGGATATCCAGTGCGGGCGTTATCGTCTGGTCGGCACACTGGCAAATCGCTTTGAAAATGGAGTATTGCTGTATCGCCTGAGTGCATTAAAAGGCAAAGATTTTTTCATTGCCTGGTTACATCACCTTGTGATTAATCAGCTTGAAGCACAGGACAGCTGGCTGTTGGCGGCGGACGATGAGCTTCATTTTGCGGCATCGCTGGCAGACAGCAAGCAATTAAATATCATGCTGGATACATTTATGCACGGACAACAACACCCGGATGCGTTTTTAACTGAACCGGCATTCTGGTATCTGCAGGATATTGACAAAGGCAAGCTCGATACTGAACAGGTATTATCCAAATGCAGAGGAAATTTGTTGCAATTCATGGAAGAAGGACGAGCGCCCGAGTGCTCACGCCTGTTTGATACGCGGGAGGCGATAGACAGCTTATTCGATGCAGATTTTGCTTCTCGTTGTGAAGTGTTCATCCCCGTGTGGAGGGCAGCACATGGCCGCTAAGCTGTTTGATGCCGCTCGTCAGCCATTACAGTATGGAATCAGTCTGATTGAGGCCAGTGCCGGTACCGGCAAGACCTACACATTGGCGATGCTGGCCTTGCGCTGGGTGGTGGAAAAAAATATCCCGATTGAACAACTGTTGATTGTGACATTTACTAAAGCCGCAACGGAAGAGCTGAAAAGCCGCATTCGGCAGCGTTTTGCAGAAGCGAAAACCGGATGTCTGCATCCGGATCATACGCAAGATGGCGAATTGATCAGCTGGCTGCAATCGCTGGATATAACGCAGGAAGAAACAGTCAAGCGGCTTGAGCGGGCATTGCAAAATATTGATCAAGCGAGCGTGTTCACCCTACATGGTTTTTGTCAGCGGGTATTGGCAGAACATGCATTGGAGAGCGGTCAGCTGTTTAATAGCGAATTGACCGGTGATCTTAATCAGATAAAACAACAATGCATGGATGATTTTTGGCGGCAGCAGGTTTATCCACTCACGCCATGGCAGGCCAGTCTGGTGTGTGCGCAGTTCAGTACGCCAGAACAATTAATGCACAGCCTGGGGGGGCTGGATTTTAGTCTGGACTTTTATCCGCCACCAGGTCATGTGACAGATGATTTGGCAATAGTCGAGAAACGTGCTCGTCAGGCCGTAGCTGGCGTCAGTGAGCTGCTGGAAAAGATTCGCACCATCCGGGATGAAAAAAAATTCAAGGACTCTTATTACAAGAACGTGCCTGAGGATGACGCTGAATGGCTGGACTGGTTAAAAGGCGAGTCGTTAACGCAGCCCGCACTTGCTGTTTTAAGCTCACCAGGCTTGCTGGAGGGATTGAGTAAAGCCAAGTTTAAACAGAGCGCCAAAAATCCGATGCCGACTGAAGATCAACATATGCAATATCTTGCGGATAAAGGTCTGGACGGCACTGTTGTTGATGAATTGCTGGATGCGGTTGACCAGCTACAGACAGGCTTGCGTAGTGCAGCACTGGCCGCGTTGCGGCAACAGGTCGATGCAACCCTGGTGGCGATGAATGTGCTGTCGTTTGATCACCTGATTACCCGGCTTGCAGGTGCGCTGAAAGGGGACGCCGGGGCGGTGTTAATTGAAGAGCTGCGCCAGCGCTTTCAGGTGGCGTTGATTGATGAGTTTCAGGACACTGATCTCAATCAGTGGGATATTTTTTTGCGGCTGTTTTCTTCACCCCGTCATGCCTTATATCTGATTGGTGATCCCAAGCAGGCGATTTACAAATTTCGTGGCGCGGATATTTTCACCTATTTTTCTGCGCGAGAGCAGGCCCAACACCATTTTACCCTGGGCTATAACTGGCGTTCCCATCCGCGGCTGGTGCAGGCGGTTAACCTGTTGTTCAGACGGCCGCAACCGTTTGTGTTTGATCAATTACAGGCGGTGGACGTTGCCGCAGGGCGAGGGCCGGAGGATGGCGAATTGTTGTTGTCCGGGCACGCGTGTCCGGTGTTTGTGATCAATCAAGTGACAGCCGAGCCGAAAAAGGAATTCTGGTCTACCCAGCAAGTCAGCACGGTGAGACAGTCTATTCAACAAGCCGTAGTCAGCGAAATCGTGGCTTTGGTAAAGCAAGCAAAGATTCTGCAGGATAATCGAGCAGCCAGTGTGCAGCCACAGGATATTGCCATCCTGGTCAGAAATCATGCGCAAGCGAATGAATATCAACAGGCACTGGCGGTAGTGAAAGTGCCTTCGGTGTTGAACAGTAAAGTCTCGGTGTTCAAAAGTCTGCAAGCGCTGCAGTTGTCACATTTGCTTTTGGCGCTGTTAAATCCTGGCAAGATTCCCCTGTTAAAACAGGCGTTGGCAATCGACTGGTTTGCTCGTGATGGTCAGTATCTGTATCAATTGGAACAGCAGCAGGATGAGCTGAATGGCTGGGTTCAGCGCTTTCAATTCTACGGTGAACAATGGCGGCAAGATGGTTTGATGGCCATGTGGCAAGATCTGGATGAGCAGGAAAAATTGAGTGAAAATATCGCCCGTTTGCCACAGGCTGAACGCGTTCTGACCAATATCCAGCATTGCCTGGAAGTGTTGCAGCAAACGGCACAGGATGAGCATTTGTCTATGCACAAGACACTTGAATGGCTTGATCGCGCCATTTTGCAGGATGAGGGGGAAGGTGGCGAACATCTGCAGCTCCGTCTGGAAAATGATGCGCAGGCGGTAACCATTATCACCATGCACAGTGCCAAGGGCCTGGAATACCCGGTGGTATTTTGTCCGGCATTGTGGGATCGCAGTAAGCAACTAGAGCGGCAGACGCATTGGCTGAAATGCCATGATCAAGGAAAGTTGCTGCTGGATCTGGGGTCGGCAGATTTTGAACGACGTAAGCACATCGCATTGCGGGAAGAATTGGCCGAAGAATTGCGACTGTGTTATGTGGCGCTGACGCGTGCGCGCCTGGCGTGCTATGTGTACTGGGCCAATGTGCGAACCAAAGAAAAACCAAATACATCTTCTTTGGCTTATTTGTTTGATTTTGCAGCAGAAAGCTTTGAGCAACAGCAAGCGGTGCTCCAACAATTTGTGACAGAATCGCCGGACGTGTTTGCCTACCGGTTGATTGATACTGAGCCCGTGCCTCAGGAAATATGGCAAGCCTCTACAGAAAATAAGGATTTGCATTGCCGTCAACGCCAGCGCCATTTATATACGTCCTGGCAAATGAGCAGTTATACCGGGCTGTCAGCTTTAACCGTAGAGACGCCGGAATTGCCGCAAGACAAAGCAGACGAACATACGGCATTGACTCAGCCTGAGATTGGGCCCAGCGAATTACCCTCAGGGGCACATACCGGAAATGTGTTGCATCAATTACTGGAGGATATCAGTTTTGCTGATATTGCTACAGGTGCTGAGATCAGCGACCAACGGCAACATGCTTGTCTTCACTATGGGTTAGTGCTGGAAAAACCTGAATGTATTGATGACTTACTGCTCAATGTGGTGTCCACTCCACTGTCGGATGACGGGTTCAGTCTGTCCATACTGGAAGAGAGGCAATGCCTGAAAGAAATGCCGTTCTACCTGTCCCAGCAGGAGATGACTACACAGGCAATTAATCAGATTCTGGTCGATTGCGAAACTTTTCAAGCGCTTGATAAGCGCCGAATGAGTGGTTATCTCACCGGTTTTATTGATCTGGTATGTGAATATCAGGGCCGGTTTTATGTGATGGATTACAAGTCAAATACTTTGCCCGGTTATGGTACTGAGCACCTGATTCAGGCCATGCGCGAACATAATTATGGCCTCCAATACTGGATTTACACGGTTGTTTTGCATCATTATCTGCAGCAACGTCTGCCGGGTTATGATTACACCACCCATTTTGGCGGGGTGAAGTATCTGTTTATGCGCGGTATGCAGACGCAGCAGGTAGGGAGTGGCGTGTTCAGCACGTTGCCTGCGTTTGAACTTGTGGAGCAGTTGAGTGGTGTTTTTTTTGACGAATAAGGTTTAGCTGCCGAAAAAGCGCATGGTTTCCTGAATCTGTTCTTTTGCATCGTGCATTATTTGCAGGGAATTATCGGCATTTAATTCGCCGTTTTGCAGTAAGGCATAGCTGGGTAGAGAGGTGATGGGAGGGAGTTTTTTAGTGTGTTGGCTGCCTAACAGACTGTGATATTTTGCCAGTAAAACGATATCGCTGAGCCCGGCAGTCTGGCTATCACCTGCCATAAACCAGTTTTGTGTCTGCAGAGGAATTTTGCGCATGTCTTCCGAGAAATTCCATTTTTCCAGAATCAGTGTACTCATGGCCGTGCCCACATAATCCAATGCGTCAAAAACGTCTTCCATGTTGATGTCGTCTTTTTTCTGATCGCCAACAAAGGTGAGAAAAGGAATCACGCCGATATTGGAAATTAATCCTCCCAGTAAAGCTTCTTCCGGATTTCCGATTTTGGTTAGCAATGACAGGCTCTGGCTAAGTGCCGAGGTTTTGATGCTTTGTCGCCAGTAACCCTGGGCGAGCTTATTCAACGCTGAATGATTGTTTTTATAGAGTTTCCGCAAGCTGATGCTGGTGACCAGGTTTTTGGTGTTGTTGAGGCCAATGCGATTGATTGCATCCAGCGTTGTGGCAACAGGATTAATGCCTCTATAAAGTGAGCTGTTGGCGATTTGAATCAGATTGGCCGAAATACTGGGGTCCCGATTAATAATGGTTGCTGCTTCTGACAACCCGATGTCCTTTTGCACTGCCTGCCTCAGTTTCAATGCAACATCGGGCAGTGTGGGGATATCAATTTGGCCGGTTGAAACAAATTTGTTTAACAGAAGATTGTCTTTATAGCGTGTCGGCAGAGTTTGCGGGATGCCGGATTGGACAATGAAGGGCTGGCGAAAAATATCCAACGCCACCTTGGGGAAAAACAATACCTTGGCCTCAGTTTTACAGATGGCGGTAACATTTCTGAACTCCCCGCTGGATAAGGGATGAAAGGCATCAAATGTGTTTTCTTCAATCAGAAAGTTGTGTTTTCCTGTTGTTTCAATATATACCTTGCCAGACACCAGATAGATTAATGAGTCTTCAATTTCGCCACGGTTAAAAATTATTTCCCCAGCATGATAGGTTACTTCATAAACGCTTAATTCACGAAGCTTAGCTCCTCCTAGTTTTCCGACAGGCACCAGACGCTTGAGGGTTTCTATAGAACCTTGAAATGCCTGTTTTTTAAGTTTTCCCGGGGGGGCAGGGGGATTTTTCTCTGCTGATCTGATCAGTGATTTTAAAAGCTGCATGGCCGTATAGTACTGAGGTTCCTTAATTTTCAGGGGTTATGATTGATTATAGACAAATATTAGGGGTTTATTAATGTCCAGGAGGCTGTCGGGTTATGGGGCTCGTCGCGAGGCGAGTGGGACATCAAGCGGATTTTTATGATTTTTTGAGGCGCATAGTGGGGGGCTACGTAACAAAAAAGACCGGAAAAATGAGCCGGTTTCCCACGCCGTAGTAGAATCATCCATAATCCCACAGTCTCCTTGGGAATGCAATTAGGCTTGTGATCATACAATGTTGGTGGCGAGAGTGAACAGGCAATTAGAAAATTTGATACCAAGTTACGAGGAAGACTGAATGGTAGTATCGTTACAAACTAAATTGACTGCGAGAGCAGAATTATTGTTTTTCCGACGTTCGGGTACTTCAAGAAATTGTTGCATATTCCGATATGCCATAATCAAAGATTGAGGAGAACAATAATGAACCGAAATAGTCATTATTTAGTCCGTCAGTTAGTTATAAATGATTATCCACCACGGCTTCTTTAAAATTGATATGCAAAATATAGCTGGTCTCCTTGAACAAGTCAGAGTGCGCTTTAACTGTGGAAAAGATCGCGTGGTTTTGATTGGCTTGGCATTGATTTTTGTTGTTTGTGGGCAAAGCTGGGCGCAGGAAATGAATGATCAGGTGGATTTGTATTATTTCTGGTCGCGTTACTGCCCTCATTGTCAAGAAGCTAAACCCTTTATCCAGCAATTGGATGAAAAGTATGCATGGCTAACAGTGCATAGTTTCGATTTGATTGGGCATCAGCAGAATCAGAAACTGTTTCAGAACATGGCTCAACAAGCTGGACAGCCAGCAAACTCGGTTCCAGCCTTTATTTTTTGTAATGAGATGGTGACAGGGTATGATCACGCCAAAACTACAGGGCGAGTGTTAGAGAAAAAGCTGCTGGATTGTTTTCATAAAATTGAGGGTAAGACACAGGAAAGCTTTCTTATTCCAGGCTTGGGGGAGTTGCATTATCAGGATTTTTCGCTGCCGGTTTTTACCTTGATCATCGCGACACTGGATGCTTTTAATCCGTGTGCTTTTTTTATTTTGTTTTTTCTACTCAGTTTATTAGTGAATCAAAAAAGCCGCAGCCGCATGTTGGTGATAGGCAGTATTTTTGTGTTGTGTTCCGGGGTGATGTATTTTTTATTCATGTCGGCGTGGTTAAATTTGTTTTTAATAACCGATAAGTTGTTTTTTATCACACTTGCTGCAGGTTTTATTGCAGTCATGTTTGGCGCGTTGAACATCAAGGACTTTTTCTTTTTTAATCAAGGCGTTTCTTTATCATTATCGGAGGATTCAAAACACAAGTTGTTTACGCGGATTAGAAATCTCGCGCAAAATGGCTCGTGGTTTTCATTGATCGGGGCGACGATTGTATTGGCGACAGCGGCAAACAGTTATGAGTTGCTGTGCACTGCCGGGTTGCCGATGGTGTTTACACGGGTATTGACCTTATACGAGCTGGACACGATGCAGTATTATTTCTATCTGGCATTGTACAATGCCGTGTATGTCTTGCCTTTGCTGGCAATTGTCGTGGTTTTTACCTTTACCCTGGGCAAGAAAAAGCTGTCTATCGATGAAGGGCGACTGCTTAAATTGTTGTCTGGAAGTATGATGCTGGGGCTGGGTGCAATATTGTTGATAAATCCGCAATGGCTGAATAATCTGTGGGTTTCGTTGATTATTATCGGCAGTGCTGTTTTATTGACGCTGCTGGCCTGGGGGTGGCAAAAAATAAGAGGGGTGTGGTAACAACTGATGAGAAGAATGGGCAGATGTCACATAGTAGCTGCCTGCATCGAGGAGCTCAATGAAAGTAGTATCTACAAGTTTCAAGTTTCCTGGTTATCGGGAGAAGCCCATTTACTCGACCGGGTTAACTTTAAATATTCGCCTATACTGAATTTAATAAAATTCAGGAAAAAACATTGGCTAGATTACCAAGAGTCAGTCCAGTTGGCGTTCCCAACACATTATTCAACGGGGTAACAACCATCACGCCTGTTTTGCAGCAGAGCAGGATTTTGTTGCTTACATCAATTGGATAAAACACTATGCCGTCAAATTTGAAGTTGACATGCCTGCCTGGGTGCCCATGACTAACCTTGTACATCTACTCTGCACACCGCGTATCGAAAAAGGTATCAGCGCGATAATGCAAGGACTGGGCAGGCAATATGTCCGCTATTTCAATTATTCCTATCACCGAACCAGAACCTTATGGGAAGGACGATACAAATCCTGTTTGGTTGAGGCGGAAACCTGCTTATTGGAATTGTATCGATATATTGAGTTAAATCCGGTACGAGCGGGCATGGTCGATGACCCCTCGCAATACCCCTGGTCAAGTTATCAGATTAATGCATTAGGGAAAAAATCCGAGCTTTGTATTCCGCATGAGCTGTACTTATCCTTGGCAACTGATGAATTAAAACGGCAAACAGCATATCGAGCCTTATTTAAGCATCAGATTGATGGTCTTCTGATAGAAGACATAAGGCAAAGCGTTAATAATGGTATGGTCGCTGGCAATGACGCCTTTAAGCAGCAAATCGAGTTATTAACGAGTCGGCCAATGACGGAAAGGAAGAGGGGGCGCCCACTGGGCTGGAGAAAGCATAAAAATAGACTTAATGATGTATAGAGTTAACTTGGGTACAGTAATGACCCCAATTATTAATTAACATGGCTCCATGAAAAAACTAATTTTTCTATTTGAGTTCTTGCTTTGTGTTTCTCTTTATAACGAAAAAGCGTATTCAGCGATCGGCTATCCCTCGGGGGCTCATTGCGCGAGAACTGGGGCTTCTTTTATTACAGAGGAAACATATTTTGGTATTGTTAACTCTCGCCGTGAATGCATTGATTTGATTAAACAGGCCGAATGCCCGATATGTGTAACGGAATATATTTATAGTGAAGGAGGTTTACAGGATGTATATTATACAACCGTTTGGTGGCGTGAGCCAAAGCCTAATGATTATGCTCACATAGCCCGGATTGCAGTTTTTTCTATCCAACCGGGCGAACAAGAGCAGTGGATCCCCGATCCCATCCCGCCCAAAACTTTAGGCCAACCTAATCACTGTGTCGGTAATCCATGCAATACGTCCACCGGCAACAAATATGAGAAAGAAATCGATTATGTAACCGATAATACCGGATTGCATTTTACTCGGTATTACAACAGTGGGCTCGGTGCTGGTAATAACGGCATCGGTTATGGATGGCAACATCAATGGGAAAATAAATTAGATATTACGGCGAATGTCATTACGGTTTATCAGGCAGACGGTCGCAGGGAACGAATTATATTATCTCGCGAACTCGGCATCTGGCTCCCTGATAACGATAGTCATTTGTCTCTCCTTAAAGACACCAGCGGCTATACCTTGCAATACGATCAAGGCACTTCGGAGCGCTATGACTTATCGGGCCGTTTAATCAGCCAAACGGATGTTTTAGGCCGCCAAACCACTTTCACCTACAATACGGATGACAAACTGGAGATTGTCACCGGCCTTTTTGGTCACACGCTGCAGTTGGCTTATAACGCTAACGGTCAGTTGGAGACGATGACCTCACCGGATGGTTCGCTCTATCGGTACGAATACGATACCCAGGGGAATTTGTGGAAATCTACCTTTCCCGACACAATATTTCGCGAATACCATTACGAAGACATTAATTTTCCTCACGCATTAACGGGTATCACCGACGAAAACGGTCATCGCTATGCGACCTACGGCTATGACAGTCATGGCCGTGCCATCTTAACCGAACACGCCCAAACCGATCATGACCGTGGCCAGGAGCAGTTCCTGCTCAGTTATGACAGCGATACGCAAACCACAGTCACCGATGCTGCAGGTCATAAGGAAGTCTTAACCTTTACCGAAAACCTCGGGGTTAAAAACCTGATTAGCCGTGTGCATGAGACTGATGGCAAGAGGGGCAGCCAAAGCTTTGACGCCAACAACAACTTGCTTAGTCGCACTGATGCTGGAGGCCGGGTCACGCGCTATACCTACAATAGCCATAATCAACGCACCCGCATGACCGAAGGTGATGGCACTAATGCTCAGCGCATCACTCAATATGAATACCTCAGCCCTGATCTAGACTTAGTGACCCGTATCATTCGTCCCAGCGTGGTTGCAGGACAATCGCTGATGACCACCATTGACTACTTTTCCAAGCATACCGTCCAACGCATTGCGACCACGGGAGTCCGTCCCGATGGCAGTCCATTGACTCGCCGTATTGAATTTCAGTACAACAGTTTCGGTCAGGTGACTCAAATCGATGGTCCACGCACCGATGTTAATGACCTGACCCACTTCAGCTACCACGAATGCACCAGTGGCGGAGCCTGTGGTCAGTTGATCAGCCTCACCAATGCGCAGGGACAAACCCACACTTTTGATCAATACGATGCGCGGGGGCAATTGTTGAAAAGCACCGATGCTAATGGCCTGGTCACTGAATATCAATATGATCTGCGTGGTCGGGTGACCCAGGTGAAACAACAA
>SPJS01000204.1 GCA_006844705.1 Methylococcaceae bacterium
ATAAACAAATGGCCACTAATGCACTGACATTTACCGGCAAATCCGGATCATTTAAAGGGCTTGATAAAAGTGCCAGTAAAAACTGCCCCGACCCATTTAAAGAACAAGACTCAGCGGCTGCATTGCTATCTGCAGCGGTACCCGCCGTATTAAAAAAACGCGATGATGATAAAAATGCATTTCTGCAGGCTTTTCAATCAGCCTATATCTTTATCGCCACCCTGTTGGACAATCCAGTGCCGCGGGTTAAAGCACGTTATATTGACAACGTCGAAGTCTTGATGAAAAGCCTGGACTGCAACCCGTTAGCTGCCGCACAGAGCCTCGCCACCTACAAAGGCCGCCCACTCAACGGCATCTGGGCCACAGCCCCTTATCTGCATAATGGCTCTGTGCCTAACCTTTACGAACTGTTTATACCCCGCTGTACAAAAGAGGATTTGCGCAACGGCACAGAATGTCGCTCACAAACGTTCACCCTGGGCAGCCGAGAATTCGACCCTGTTAACGTGGGCTATGAAATCAAATCAAAAAACGAGTATCCCGGCCTATTTGAATTTGATACCCGCTTACCCAGCAACTACAACACCGGGCACGAATACGCCGC
>SPJS01000205.1 GCA_006844705.1 Methylococcaceae bacterium
GGCCGGGGCAGGCTGGTTTATAGATACAACCCCCGAAGATGACAGCGAATTCAGTTTGCAGCCTGATGGCAGCTTAAAAGCAACCGATGGCGCCGCGGTTCGCGGCGTGGACTTGTTGACCACTATCCTGCATGAGGCCGGGCATTTACTTGGGCTGGGGCATAGTAGTGACAGTGCGTCGTTATTAAACGCCGTGCTGAAAACCGGCGTGCGAATTAACCCTTCTCAGGATGAAGCCCATCAGGCGCAGCATGCACATGAATCGGTCAGCGCGCAGCCAGTCAGTCTTGACACCACAGCGTCAGATACGCTGCAGCAGGGCTTGAGTAGTTTTGCAATCTGGGCGAACGACTTTAAAGTTGAACTGGATGATATTTTTGGGCCGGAGATTCCGTTTACCGGCAAGACACTGGCTGATCTATTTGGTTTGACCAGCATCGATATTCAGTCTCAGTTAAACAGTTTTAAACAGACATTTTCCTCCCTGAGCAACGCTGAATTCAGTGAACAGGATCTGGCCGATCAGGGCTACGATGTCAGTATTGTGGCAGACCGGGATGATTACAAACAATTCCAGTTACGGCTTGACCTGATTGATCCGG
>SPJS01000206.1 GCA_006844705.1 Methylococcaceae bacterium
GGTTGACAACTAGTGCACGTGCCAATGCGGCGTTAAATAATGACCCAAAATGCGCCTTTTCTTCAAGTAAGCTGCGGCATAACGTTATTCAATAGTCTCCTGGGGGTCGGGTAGTCGGCTTTTTTGGGATAAATAGCAGCGTTGTTCATCTGATAAACAGGGCATATTTATGAGAAGGTCAACGTTGGTATAAGTTATCGGTTTTTAAGTTAAGCGTAATTTAATAATTGTTAGCGGCGTCATAAAACTGTCATATACTTAGGGTAGTTTCAGACCGTATCTTACTTTAATCATTTTTCTTTATGGAAAAAATGCTGACGGATTTTGCTCAGAATATCCTGGGCGATGAGCATGAAGAAGATTATCAGTCACTGGCTGAATCTCCTACGGTTAAAGAACTGCTCAATTACCAGGAACCTATCCTGCATGATGACCTGTCAGTTGAGGTCTTAAACCGCTTTGTAAGAGATTCCAGCTTATTCTCGCTGGCCATTGTTGACAAACTTAATCGTCCGGTTGGGTTGATTGACAGGGGTACGATTACTGAAATTTTCGTCAAGCCCTATGCCAGGGATTTGCACTATCGACAGTTAATTACTGAG
>SPJS01000207.1 GCA_006844705.1 Methylococcaceae bacterium
GCAGACGTCGCGCTAAATAATATCTAATCTGATTAGATTTTTATTTCGATTATCGGCAGCAGGGACGCTGCCACCTCATTCTTCGCAGTTACGCAAAAGCTACAGGTTTTCGTTGGCTGCTAAGCCGCTGGTGCTTGTGGCGATATGAAAAAATTGCAAGAATAATACTCTTCTTGTTTGATAGCAGGAAAGCCATTCAGAGGAAGGAAGCAGGACGGCCCCATGCATATTCTGCATATGCACAGGGTGTTATCGTGATGGTCTGTTACGGGGTTAGGCCTTGGCCGACAGTGACTACTTTCAAAGCATTTGTACCGCCTGTTTGGCCAGTCAGGTCGCCTTTGGTGATAATAAATTGATCTCCTATTTTTGCTCGATTTTTGGATTTCAATTTGTCAATGATAAAGCGATTAACCTCAGCATGGTCGGCAGATTCCAGGTCAAAGCTAACAGGAAAAACACCGCGATACAGAGTGACTTTGCCTAATGTTTCTTCACTCGAGCTGAAGGCAAAAATCGGTATGCTGGAGTGAATCCGTGACATCCACAGTGGTGTTGAGCCAGACTCGGTCAGCGTCACAATGCCGGCGATGTCATAAT
>SPJS01000208.1 GCA_006844705.1 Methylococcaceae bacterium
AGGTGTTTCCTGCAATAGAAGCTGTCACATCTGAATAAAACAACACGTCGTAGCGTTGGCAGATTTCACCCAACTCGGCCATAGGCTGTGCCATGGTGGTTGAAGTATCACCATGCACGCAGGCTAATAATTTAGGCTGATGTTCCTTAATGGCGGCTTCAATTTGCTCTGGCTTAAACACCTGCCCCCATTCAACGTAAATAGGCAAAACCGTTGCACCAACACGTTCTGCAATCTCGCAGAGCAAGTAACCAAAGCGGCCAAAAACGGGCACAACGACTTTATCACCTGGTTCAAGAACAGATACCAGCGCAGCCTCGATCCCCGCGCGAGAAGTACCATCCACGACAAAGGTCCATTGATTATCCGTTTCAAAAATTTGGCGATATAGCGCCATGGTTTCATTCATATATGCCGTCATCGCTGGGTCATACTGCCCGACCAGTTGTGCAGACATTGCACGCAATACACGCGGGTCAGCGTTAATCGGCCCTGGCCCCATTAAGAGTCGCGGCGGCGGATTAATCTGATCGAATTCAACCATGCTTTATTACACTCCAAAAAATTGACTTAACATTCTGGCGCCAGTGATCATTAAAA
>SPJS01000209.1 GCA_006844705.1 Methylococcaceae bacterium
CAAGGCCTATGTCTATGCCATGGAAACCGAAACCATGTCGGCATTAAGCGGCCCACTCTTAGGCGGTGAACGTTCCTTCGCTTTTGATATAAACGACAAAGATCAGATCGTCGGTACTGCGACCACTGCTGATGGTTCTGCATTTGGTTTTGTGTATAAAGACGGTGTTGCTCAAAGCGTGGGTTCCATTGATAACTCCGGTTTTTCTGAAGCGAGCGCAATCAATGAAAATGGCCAGGTCACCGGCTTTTCTCTGGATGCTGACAAAAACTATTCAGCCTACATCTGGGATGAAACCAACGGTATGCAAAAAGTCGAAGGCATGGGCGGTGATGCTAAAGGCCATGACATTAACAACAAAGGCATGGTTGTGGGAGAAGCGCGTGACGAAAACGGTGGTCGTCATGCATTCGTCGCCATGAATGGCAAAACCTATGACCTGTATAGCCTGTTATCCCCTGCTGACAAAGAACTTTGGAAGGAATTACGCGAGGCTTTCAGCATCAACGACAAAGGTGAAATCGTTGGTCGTGGTCGTATCTGGACGGATAAAGCCAATGGTCGTAACGCGTCTCGCGCCTTTAAATTAACTGT
>SPJS01000210.1 GCA_006844705.1 Methylococcaceae bacterium
GATAAATTCGGGGATATGATTGCCTTGCTAAAGTCACTGCCGGACTTCCATTTGCTACAACTGACCGCAGTCAGCGGGCATTATGTTAAAGGATTCGGACAGGCGTATTCAATTAATGTGGAGACACCATCATTAAGCAAGCCAATGGGAAGAAAATGAACAGAATGTTATTGAGTCTTTTAAGTATCACTTTTATTAACGCCTGTGGCATGGATGGGTCACAAGACCTGCAGCAATATCAATTGCTGGAGAAAATGGCGTCCGAACATCCCCCGCTGGTCATCGACGTACGAAGTGGAGGCGAGTATAAAGCCGGGCATATTCCGGGGGCATTGCATATTCCTTTTACCAGTGCATTCACGTCCGATAAGCTGGATGATATTTCACCTCAACGTTCCTTGGTTCTGTACTGCGAACACGGCCCCCGCGCCAATCTGGCCAAGCTGGGATTCAGAATGGCCGGGTTTAAAAATATCACCTATTTGGATGGTCACATGTCGGCCTGGCGCAAGGCGGGGTTGGCGGTAGAGAAATAGTGTTCAACTTTCACCTTGATCGCTAAACATAGCATTGCTGAGTACGCGCTCAGCCAAA
>SPJS01000211.1 GCA_006844705.1 Methylococcaceae bacterium
CCGGTGGTCAGCAACAATTTACCCTGTTTGTTGGATAGCGCCATCAATAGCACGCCACGGGAGCGCGCCTGTATATTTTCTTCAGTCGTGTCTTTTTTACTGTCGGCAAAAATGGGGGATAGCATCTCAGCAAAAGCATTCACCGCTGGTTCAATCGGCACAATATGATATTTGATACCTAATGCTTCGGCTTCCAGCACGGCATCTTCGTTACTCATATCCTGCGTGTAACGTGACGGCATCAGCACCGCTTCCACATTGTCTGCACCCAACGCATCAACCGCCAACGCCAGTACCAGCGCAGAATCTATACCGCCAGACAAACCCAGAATCGCACCGCCAAATCCGTTTTTGCGCACATAATCCTGAATCCCCAACACCAATGCCTTATATTCACTGGCGACTTCTTCATACACTGGCGCAATGGCATCAGCGTGAATATCGCCACTGGAAAAACCTGCCGTCTGCAACGAGGCTTCAAATTCTGCCGCACGATAAACGACTTCACCTTTGGCGTTAACTGCGAATGAAGCGCCATCAAAGATGAGTTCATCCTGCCCACCCACTTGATTGACATAAACCAGCGG
>SPJS01000005.1 GCA_006844705.1 Methylococcaceae bacterium
ACCCGGGTTTGTGGACAATGCGTGGCTCCGCTTTCGCGAAATGCGCTGACCAGTTCCTTGCCGCGCAGATATTCGGCACCCAATTGCTGAGCACGTTGCGGCGAGACAGTTTCTATCGAACGATAAATTTGTCCGCCCAGCGTGGTCTGTTCATCCAGTAAACGACAGGAAACGCCATGTTCAGCTGCGATGCTTGCCGCCGCAAGCCCTGCCGGCCCACCACCAATCACCACTAACGGATAATGTTTATCCATTTTCGCGCCCCTCCAAGGGCTTTCCGACACCCTGCTGCGTTTCTATGTGCATAGCATTTTGCACCATGACGCAACACGCGCGTTGGTTTGCCTGACCATTAATCACCATCAAGCACTCATAGCACACTCCCATCATACAAAACGGCGCGCGCTTGCTGCCAGAAACGGGGGTCGTGCGTGTATACCCAGGGTTTTGACTTAATACGGCTGCAGCCACACTGCAGCCACCAGGTACCTCAACTAACCGGCCATTCAAAATCACATTTACCCTATCGACTGGATCCGTAGTGGAGAGCTGTTTAAACATCGTTTACAACCTGACTTTACTAAGAATATTGTGATGCTCAAACACCATAGTTTCCTGCAAAGTCAGTTGTTCGCCAATGTGCGCTGTTTGAGCTCGTTTATACATGGCCTGAGCAAGTGCAACGTCTACATACGCCAAGCCCACCGCATTAAAATAAATCCGTTCTTCAGCGGACTCGCGCCCGGCTTTACCGCCAGACACCAGTTCGTGTAAATCGGCATGAATATCATTGTGCGAAAGAAGGCCATCGCGATACATTCTGCTTAATGTTTGCGTGCGATGCGTGACCGTTTCCCAATCATCGCAAACGATTTTGTCACATTGCTGAGCGACTGCATATTCATCTTCCCAGCCCCCAATATGACTGTAAAATGCCCCGGGTTTCATCCATTCAGCCTTCAACAAGGGTGCCTGGGCACTGGTCGCCGTCACTAAAATATCCGCGCCAAGCATCGCATCTCGCGCCACTGTATTGGTGCACACAAACTTTACATCCGGCAACAAAGGAGAAAGTTGCGCTACAAATTGTTCTTCCTCAAACGCCGTTTTTGCACTCACTCGACACTCGGTTATTCCAGGACGAACCACCTTCATCGCCAACAAGTGCATTTTTGCCTGCTCGCCAGCCCCTATAAAACCAATGCTTTTACTGTCTTTTTTAGCTAAATGTTTCGCCGCTATGCCTCCAATAGCCGCCACCCGCATATTCGATGTCAGCGTACCTTCCATCACCGCGACCGGAAAACCTTTTTCTATTTCAGACAAAATAAACACTGCGGATAAATTTTGCATATCAAAGCGCTTTGGATTTCGCGGAAACACCGAAACCCATTTGGCGCCACAAATTTTCTCATCCAGCAGGGTAGCGGGGAGACAATTTATGCGATCCTGAGAAACCTGGTCGAAAATCTGTACGACTTTTTCAGGAAACATGATGCGATGATCTTCAAAAGCAAGCATGGCCTGCTCAGCAACTTCAATAGCCATACGCATATCGAAGCAACCCGCATCCAGTAGATCTTCTTGTGACAGAAACGTATATGCAAGACGATGAGATCCCATTTTATTCCTTTGAGTTCAGTGACAAACGCGGAAACTGTCCGAAGACTGTGGCGAAAAAACGCTGCAAATTGTTATCTGAAGCGGTGACCTGAATGCGAATTCAGGCCTTATATAATCGTCACATTAGAATATAAAAAAACACTCATTCAGACAAGCCAATGCAAGGTAAATTACGTATTCATTGTTCTACATCAAGCGATATGCTTGCACGCCGTTTTAAGCAGTTGGAAAGATCTATCTGGGAAATAATAATAAACGACAACCGATCATCCTCTCCACATAGCGGAGAGGCTTAGAAGGCTGTTTGAGAATGGCGAGAGCCAGCCTGATCTGGGTCTTGTGTATCAGACGTGCGCAACAGAAGGTTGCAGCCGCCTAACTTCAAGACCCGACACTTTCGTCTGTCAATGCGCTGAGCAGTTAAGAATTTTGAATCACGATATTCGGAAATTTACTGCTGTAGTCTTTACCCTGCAATGCCAGTTTCGCTGCCATCTTGCGCGCAATTTCTCTATAGATTTCTGAGGCGCGTCCGTCAGGATCAGCGACCACAGTAGGGCGGCCAGAATCAGCAAACTGACGAATATTGATATCGAGCGGCAATGAACCCAGCAAATCGATCTCATTTTTTTCTGCCATTGCAGCACCGCCACCTTCGCCAAAGATGGCCTCTTCGTGACCGCAATTGCTGCAGATATGCATACTCATGTTTTCCACCACGCCCAACACCGGCACATTCACCTTATTAAACATGCCCAGTCCGCGCTGCGCATCAATCAGAGCGATGTCCTGCGGTGTCGTCACGACTACCGCGCCACTCACCGGTATCTGCTGCGCCAACGTCAGCTGAATATCACCGGTACCGGGTGGTAAATCAATAATCAGATAATCAACATTATCCCAGTTGGTGTCATTTAATAATTGTTGCAATGCATTGGTCACCATTGGCCCGCGCCAGATCATCGGCTGGTCTTCATCAATCAAATAGCCAATGGATATGGTCTGTACGCCATACGATTCTTTAGGTTGCATGGATTTGCCATCAACGCTTTCTGGATAACCGGACAAGCCCAGCATCGTGGGAATACTGGGGCCATAAATATCAGCATCTAAAACACCTACGCGCGCGCCTTCTGCCGCCAAAGCCAGTGCCAGATTAACCGAAGTCGTCGATTTACCTACGCCGCCCTTGCCCGAGGCCACCGCCACAACATTCTTGATATTTTGCAGAGGCTTCAGGCTTTGCTGCACCGCATGCGCAATGATTTTTGATTCAATCGACACACTGATATCGGAAACACCTGGCAGACTGGCCAAAGCCGCCTCCACTTGCGCCTTTAATTTAGGAATATAGGTCTTGGCCGGATAACCCAGCTCTATATTCACTGCAAGCTTGCCGCCTTCAATGTCAATCTTTTTTACCAACTTTGCTGATACCAGATCAGTTTCAACATTGCTATCTACAATCGTTTTCAGCAGCGCTTCAACGTCTGCCTTGCTTAATTCTGCCATTCCAGCTCCAACGTTAAATTCATTACTGTGCACAGGGTATTATTAGCCTGTGCGCTTTTCAATAGGAAAGCCTGCATTATCGAGTGAATAGCCTGTTCAAACAACGCTACATTTTTAAAGGGATTAAATGCCACCCGAAAATAACCCACTGTTATGGTAAGATTTTCACTTTGAACCACAACACTACATCAATAACAATGAAACAATCACTCTTGAAACTGATCTTTAGCGCGTCCTTAATTTTCCTTCTACCCGGAATAACCCATGCCGCAGGCAAAATTGAAAATGCCACCATGGAAGAAGTCACCTATGCGATTGAAACCACGTTAAAACAGGCACAGGACACTCTGGCAGCCCTGGATGATGGCGCCAGCAGCGAAGACATTCTTGCCATGCTGAAAAAAACCAAGCAGATTCACAAAGAAATTGAAGTGATTCGCCTGGGAGCCATCAAAGGCCGCGCCGCCACACAAATGAAAAAAGCCCGCATCGCCGCCAAAAAAGGCGACCTGGAAACCGCGCGCAAGCATCTGGCAAAAGGGGTTGAGCATTATCAAACCTTGCGTAAAAAGTTTTACGATTTTTAAGCCTGGGCAAAATTCTAAACTCATCAGGCTCGGTATGATCCCTGCTGAGCCTGCTCTAGGAGACTGTCGGATTATGGATGATTCTACTGCGGCAATGGGACATCGGCTGATTTTTCCGGTCTTTTTCGTTACCTGGCCCCACTATGCGCCTCAAAAGATCAAAATAATCCGCTCGATGTCCCTCTCACCTCGCGACGAACCCCATAACCCGGCAGCCTCCTGAAGTCAGACGCATTCAACACCAAGAAATGCAAGCCTTTTTATGCAATAATACGCCGCTATTTTGTTTTTCCTGACTGAGTGAATGACTGCACGTAAAATCCTGGCGACCAGCGCCTTACCCTATGCCAATGGCCCGATTCATCTGGGGCATCTGGTGGAATATATTCAAACTGATATCTGGACGCGTTTTCAGAAACAACGCGGCCATGAATGCTATTACGTGTGCGCCGACGACACCCACGGCACCCCCATCATGCTGCGTGCAGACCGCGAAGGCATTACCCCTGAACAGCTCATCGCTAATGTGGAGCAGGAACACCGTGCTGATTTCGCCGAGTTTGGTGTCGATTTCGATCATTACCACAGCACCCATTCGACTGAAAACAAAGAACTTTCTGCCCTCATCTACACCCGCTTGCGTGACCGCGGGCATATCGACAAACGCACCATCACCCAGGCCTACGACCCGGTGAAGGAAATGTTTTTGCCAGATCGTTTCATCAAGGGTGACTGCCCCAAATGCGGGGCGACCGACCAATACGGCGACAACTGCGAAGTTTGCGGCGCCACCTATTCGCCAACGGAATTGAAGAATGCCGTGTCTGCGGTTTCCGGCGAGAAACCGATTGAAAAAGATTCCGAGCATTATTTCTTCAACCTGGCTGATTTTGCCGATTTATTAAAAGACTGGACGACCGCCGAAGGCCATCTACAACCTGAAGTACGCAATAAAATGTCGGAATGGCTGGAAAACGGCCTGCAACAATGGGACATTTCCCGCGATGCGCCGTATTTCGGGTTTGAAATTCCTGATGCGCCGGGCAAGTATTTTTATGTGTGGCTGGATGCGCCGGTGGGCTACATGGCCAGCTTTAAAAACTTCTGCGAGCAGAACAACAAGGATTTTGACGCATTCTGGAACAAGCACAGCCAAACCGAGCTGTATCACTTTATCGGCAAAGACATCATTTATTTCCACGCATTGTTCTGGCCTGCCATGCTCAGCGGTGCTGATTTCAGAACGCCCAGCGCGGTGTTTGCCCACGGTTTTTTAACCGTGAACGGCGAAAAAATGTCCAAATCACGCGGCACGTTTATCAAGGCGCGCACCTATCTTGAACATTTAAACCCGGAGTACCTGCGCTATTATTTTGCCGCAAAACTCAGCAATGGCGTGGAAGACATCGACCTTAATTTTGAAGACTTCAGTCAGCGCGTAAATTCTGACCTGGTCGGCAAAGTGGTGAATATTGCCAGCCGTTGCAGTGGTTTTATCAAAAAACGCTTTGATGGCACACTGGCGGGCGAATGCGCCGAGCCTGCTTTATTCCAGCAATTTATCGATGCCAACGAGCACATTGCTCAGCTTTACGAGAATCGCGAATTCGGCAAAGCCATGCGCGAGATCATGGCCTTGGCGGATAAGGCCAACCAATACATTGATGACAAAAAACCGTGGCTGATTGCCAAGGAAGAAGGCAAAGATGAGGAGCTGCACGCCATCTGCTCGATGGGCATCAACCTGTTTCGTGTGCTGGTCGCCTATTTGAAACCGGTCATCCCGGCGCTGGCAGAAAATGCCGAAGCTTTTTTGAATATCCCGGCCCAGCCCTGGCCGTCGCATGCAGAACCTTTATTAGGTCATAACATCAATAAATTCAAGCCATTGATGACCCGCGTAGAGCCGGACAAAATCGAAGCGATTATCGAAGCTTCCAAAGAAAATCTGACACAGGAGAGCAAACCCGTGGAGAAAAAATGGGATCCGATTGCAGAGACCATTGAGTTTGACGATTTCGCCAAGATTGATCTGCGTATCGCCAAAATCGTGAAAGCCGAGCATGTGGAAGGGGCTGACAAGTTATTGCAGCTGACCGTTGATATCGGTGATGAAACGCGCAACATCTTCGCCGGGATTAAATCCGCCTATCAACCGGAAGACCTGGAAGGCAAACTGACCGTGGTCGTCGCCAACCTGAAACCACGAAAAATGCGTTTTGGCTTGTCCGAAGGCATGCTGCTGGCGGCAGGCCCGGGCGGCAAAGACTTATGGATTCTCAATCCGGAACAAGGCGCACAAGCCGGGATGCGAATTAAATAATGTTCTGTTACCACTGTCAGGAAGCGAAAAAAAATGTCGCTTGTGATACCACCGGTATCTGCGGCAAAAAAGCGGATGTCTCCAGTCTGCACGACCTGTTGACCTACACCTTGAAGGGGTTGGCTTTTTTCACCACGCGTGCGGAGGCCTTTGACCTGGTCAACGATAAAACCCACCGTTTTATCGCCAAAGCGCTTTATTCGATGGTCACCAATGTCAATTTTACCGCTGCGGAATTTGTCGCCTTAATTGATGAAAGCATGCGTCGCCGGGAATCCATTAAACAGCAATTCCTGGCAGCGTACGAATTGAAACAGGGCGCAGCCTTCTCCGAGCCGCTACCGGAAGAAGCCCGCTGGCTGAGCGAGCAAAACACGCTGGACGCCTTTATCGAAAAAGGCGAACAGGAAGGCGTGCAAAAAGCACTGGAATGGCTGGATCCAGATGTACATGGCTTACAGGAATGCCTGCTTTACGCCGTCAAAGGACTGGGGGCGATGGCCGTGCATAATCTGCACCTGGGCATCGAAAATCAGAGCCATTACCAATTCATGCAGGATGCACTGGCGTTTACCCTGAACAAAGATAACAGCACCGACCAGGTCATGGAACAACTGCTGCACTGCGGCCAATTAGGTCTGGACGCCATGCAGCAATTTGAACAGCATAATGCCGAACGCTTCGGCCAACCAGAACCCACCACAGTGCATCTGGACAGCTGGAGCAATCCAGCGATTCTGGTCAGCGGACACGACCTGCAAGACATTGAAGACCTGTTGATTCAAACCCAGGGCACTGGCGTCGATGTCTACACTCACGGCGAAGCGCTCAGCGCCCATGCCTATCCTGCTTTGAAAAAATATTTCAATCTGGCTGGCAATTACGGCGGCGCATGGCAGGATCAGAAAACCGAATTCCCTAAATTCAACGGCCCGATTCTGGTCACCACCAACAGCATTCAGCAGCCGAAGAAAACCTATCTGCAAAAAATCTTCAGCACCGGCATGGTCGGCTGGCCGGATGTGCCGCATATTGCTGACCGCAAACCCGGTCAACGCAAAGACTTCAGTGCGCTGATAGACATCGCCAAAAACAGCGAAGCACCGACACCCTTATCAGAAACCAGTGTCACCACCGGCTATGGTCACCAGGCGCTGCAAGCGCTGGTCGAACCCGTGGCGACGATGATAAAGGAAGACAAAATCAAACGTGTTCTGGTGATGGCCGGAACCGATGGACGACATAAAGAGCGCCGCTACTTCACCCAATTGGCCGAAGCCCTGCCGCAGAACGTCTTAATCCTGACCGCAGGCGACAACAAATACCGCTTCAACCAGCTGGACATGGGCGAAATTGAAGGCATTCCTCGCGTACTGGACGCTGGTCAAAGTACCGGCTTTTGCCATATCATCGAATTTTTAAAATCACTGCAACAGCAGCTGCACCTGGATTCGCTCAACGCCTTGCCGCTTTCATTTGATCTTGCCTGGTATGAGCAAAAAACCATTTTGATGATGCTGGCGCTGTTCTCTTTAGACTGCCGCAACCTGCGCATCGGCCCCACCCTGCCGCCTTTTTTCACCGAAAACATCCTGCACCAACTGGACGCACGGTTTCAGTTTAAAGGCATCGGGGAAGTGGAAGCGGATCTGGAAGCCATGCTGGCCGGACAATAACGTTGCATGTCTGCAGATTTAATCGATCACATTGATGCGCTGCTACCGCAAACCCAATGCACGCAATGCGGTTTCAACGGTTGCAAACCTTATGCGGAAGCCATCGCAAAAAACCAGGCCGACATCAACCAATGCCCTCCCGGCGGACAAACGGGCATCGACAAACTCGCTGACCTGCTCAACATCGCCAGCAAACCGCTCAACGCCAAATACGGCATAGAACAACCGCGCCAGGTCGCCTTCATCATCGAACAAGACTGCATCGGCTGCACCAAATGCCTGCCACCCTGCCCGGTTGATGCCATCCTCGGCGCCAACAAATACATGCACACCGTCATCGCCCACGAATGCAGCGGCTGTGAACTATGCATAGACCCGTGCCCGGTCAATTGCATCGTCATGCAAGCCCCGCAAGCTGATAATGTTTGGGACGAAACTGCTCAAAACCGCGCCCGACAACGCCACCAGGCCAAATTGCTGCGCCAGACACAGCTGGAAAAAGAAAAAGCAGCCAGAGCCGAAAAGCAAAAACAACTGCTGGCCAAATTAAAAGCCGCAAAAAACAACTGACCTCAGCAATTTAGCGCATAATCCAGTATAATCAATCGCTTCAACATTGCGCCCGTAGCTCAGCTGGATAGAGTACCGCCCTCCGAAGGCGGTGGTCGGACGTTCGAATCGTCTCGGGCGCGCCATTTTGTTTTCACCCCCTGAAAAATAACCTAACACCTTGAAAGGTAAAGTGTTTTTTGCCGTTCGAAAACCCTCATTCCTTACATACGCTAAACGGTCGGCAACAGTAAGTTTTAGCAAGCAAGGTACGATTAGCTCAGCGTAATCGTACATGAATCAACACAATAAATTTTCCGAAACGAATTAAACAAGCCGACCGGAAATACATAAAAAGAAAAAACAAGGATGACGATGACAACGATTGAATATTTAATAACCCCAACGTACGATTACGCTGAGCTAATCGTACCTACATTGTTAATAATTATGGAATATAAAGGAATGAAGAGAGTTAAATGATCACTGGGGAAATCAAAAATAAAGTTGACCAAATATGGAATACATTCTGGTCAGGCGGCGTATCAAATCCATTATCCGTTATTGAGCAAATTACCTATCTGTTATTCGCCAAACGACTGGATGAAATGCATACCGCTAAAGAAGCGCAAGCCAATCTTTTGGGCGAGGCAATCGAAAATCCTATATTTGAAGAAGGCCAGGATCATTTACGCTGGTCACGCTTTAAAGATTTTGAGCCGGAACGCAAATTCAATATCTTTAAGGATGAAGTATTTCCTTTCATAAAATCCCTTAATGGTCGTGCAGGCAGTTCTTACACCAAGTTTATGAAGGACGCGGTGTTTATTATCCCTAATCCTGCGCTGCTGGATAAAGTCGTCAATATGATTGATGACATCCCCATGCAAGACCGCGATACCAAGGGCGATCTGTATGAATATATGCTCTCCAAAATTGCAACCGCGGGGGCAAACGGGCAATTCCGCACACCTCGGCATATTATTAAAATGATGGTCGAGCTGACCGCACCAACGCCTAAAGATATTATCTGCGATCCGGCTTGTGGTACCTGCGGATTTTTAGCAAGTAGGTACGATTAGCGATAGCGTAATCGTACGAATGAATCAGCACAATTAACCTTCCGAATCAAGTTAAACAAACCGACCGGAATGATCTAAATGAAAAACAAGGATGACGATGACAACAACGATTGATTATTTATTAAGCCAACAAACGTACGATTACGCTTCGCTAATCGTACCTACGTGTTACGTGTTTGATGTGTTTTTTATTTATCAAAGTGTGGAGCCGATGGAATTAGCAACTTGTAAGGGTTGCTTACATGTTCCTTATCAGGAGCCGGTTTATGCCTGAAAATCATTCCCAATTCATTATTTACCAGACCGAGGATGGTGAGACCAAGCTTGATGTGCGTTTTGAGAATGAAACGGTATGGCTAACCCAGCAGCTTATGGCGGAATTATTTCAAACGTCCACTGATAATATTAGTTTGCATCTGAAAAATATTTATTCAGAAGGTGAACTGGATGAAAATGCAACTACCGAGGATTTCTCGGTAGTTCGCCAGGAAGGCACTCGGCAAGTAAAACGTCATCTCAAGCATTATAATCTGGATGCTATTATTTCAGTCGGTTATCGGGTGCAAAGCCACTCAGCAACACGCTTTCGGCAGTGGGCTACGAAGCATTTACGAGAATACATTGTTAAAGGCTTTGTGCTGGATGATGAGCGCTTGAAAAACCCAGATCAGCCCTTTGATTATTTTGAAGAGCTTACCCGCCGCATTCAGGATATTCGCACCAGTGAAAAGCGTTTTTATCAGAAAATAACTGATATTTATGCCACCAGTGTGGATTATGACCCTACGTTGGAAACCAGTATTCAATTCTTTAAGACGGTGCAGAATAAGGTGCATTGGGCGATTACCGGCAAAACGGCTGCTGAAATTATTCATAGCCGTGCCGATAGTCAAAAAGGCAATATGGGCTTAACAAACTGGCGAGGGAGCAAGGTACGTAAACAGGATGTGGTTAATGCCAAGAATTACCTAAATGAAGAGGAGTTGTTGGCGCTCAATAATCTGGTGGAGCAGTACCTGATTTTTGCCGAAGGTCAGGCCATGCGAAGAATCTCCATGACGATGGCTGATTGGGTAAAAAAGCTGGATGGTTTTTTAACGCTTAATGATCGTAATATACTTGATCATGCGGGTAAAGTATCGCATCAGTTGGCTAAGCAATTGGCTGAAGAGGAATATGAGAAGTTTAATCATCAACGTTTAATGGATGATGCAAAAGCAGCTGATGAACATGACTTTGAGCACCTGGCAAAAATAACAGAAAGCATTGAAAAACCAAAGGATAAATAAAAAGTAGGTACGATTAGCGATAGCGTAATCGTACGCATGAATCAACACAATCAATCTTCCGAGTAGAATTAAACAAACCGACCGGAATTACCTAAATGAAAAACAAGGATGACGATGACAACAACGATTGATTATTTATTAAGCCAACAAACGTACGATTACGCTATCGCTAATAGTACCTACGTGTTTGATATTGTAAACTGAAGTCATGCCTGATTACCGTCGTGCTTTTATTCCAGGAGGAACGTATTTTTTTACAGTCAATCTTTTGCAACGCCATGATAACGATTTATTAATAAGCGAAATCCAGCTGTTGCGTGATACGGTAAGAAAAATACGGCAACGTTATCCTTTTCAAATCAATGCCTGGGTGGTGTTGCCGGAACATTTGCATTGTATTTGGACATTGCCGCCTGGTGACAGCGATTACAGTTTGCGCTGGCGTTTGATTAAAAGCGGGTTTTCGCGTGGCTTGCCAAAAACCGAAAGACGATCAAAGGTAAGAGTTGCGGCGGGTGAACGGGGGATATGGCAACGGCATTATTGGGAGCATGTTATCCGTGATGATTTAGATTATCAACGTCATGTGGACTATATTCATGTTAACCCTTTGAAGCATGGCCATGTTAAAAAAGTAATTGATTGGCCGTATTCAACTTTCCATCAATATGTTGCACAAGGTATTTATTCGGCGGACTGGTGTTGTGATGTTGGCATTTCTGTCGGGGGTGGGGAGTGATCTTAAGTATGATTAGGGCGTTTTCATGCGTACGATTACGCTGGGGCTAATCGTACCTACGTTTAGGGTTAGAATGATTTCAGGATAAAAAGGATAGGGTTTTGAAACAATCAAATTTAATATTTCCTGACCCTGACCCCGCTAAAAGAAGTGGCTGCATATCTTAAGTTAGCCGAGAAAACAGCTTATCGCTTGGCGGCTGAGGGTAAGTTACCAGGCTTTAAAGTCGGCGGCAGTTGGCGGTTTAAGGAAGAAGATATTGAAATGTGGATTCAAGAACAAAAAAATAGGAAAGGTGCAAAATGATACCGGATTATCAAACTCTTATGCTTCCAGTTTTAAAATCTTGTGCGAAAGGGGAAATGATAACCTCTGATGTTATAGAATCTTTGGCGATTGAGTTTCAGCTTACAAAAGAAGAAAAAGAGCAATTACTCCCAAGCGGAAAGCAATCAACATTTTCAAACCGTATTCATTGGGCTAAAGGATACCTCAAGCAAGCAGGTCTTTTAAGCTATCCAGCCCGTAGCCATTTTGTACTGACTGAAGAAGGGCGAAAGGTTCTTGCAAGTAATCCAGACAAAATTGATAACAAGTTCCTTGAGCAATTCGAAGCATTTAAAGAGTTCCGTAGCCGTAAAGGTACTCAATCTTCAAATGTTTCTCCAGAAAGAGAAGCTATATTATCCAATGAAGATGCAACCCCTGACGAGCTTTTACGTTCTTCACATAAGGCAATAGGGGATGCATTGGCCGCAGATCTATTAGGGAGAGTGCGTGACGCAAGCCCTCAGTTTTTCGAAGAGCTAATCGTTGAACTGTTAATTGGTATGGGATATGGCGGAACGTCAGAAAATGCAGGAAAAGCAATTGGTAAAAGTGGCGATGATGGCGTTGATGGTGTTATAGATCAAGATCCTTTAGGTGTTGATCAGATTTACATTCAGGCGAAGCGATATGCCGAAGGAAATAATATTGGTGCAGGAGCTATTAGAGATTTCTTTGGCGCCTTAAATTTAAAAAAAGCTCATAAGGGTATATTTTTCACGAGTTCTGCGTTTACTTCGTCAGCTATTCAAACGGCAAGTGACTTAGGCATGAGAATTGTACTTATTGACGGGCTGCGTCTTGCAAAATTAATGATTCGATATAGCATTGGTTGCCGTGATGAAGAAGTTCTTCACCTTAAAAAGGTAGATGAAGAGTTCTTTGAGCGTTGATGCCTAGAAGAAAAATACATAACGCATCAGATGTTAAACAGAATATGAAAGATAAAGGACAGAAACTTTGAATAAACAACAACTCGCGGCCAAAATTTGGGAATCTGCAAACCAGATGCGCTCAAAAATTGAAGCGAATGAATACAAAGATTACATACTCGGCTTTATCTTTTACAAGTACCTCAGCGACCAACTCGTACAATTTGTCACTGCACAAGGCATGACAAGCGAAGACATCAAAGCTTTGAGTGAAGATGATGCTGATACCGTCGAGTTTATACAAAGTACCCTTGGCTATTTTATTAGCTATGACAATCTTTTTTCCACTTGGATTGATCCTGAATCTGACTTTGATGAGTCAAATGTGCGCGACGCATTATCAGCGTTTAGCCGCTTGATTCACCCCAATCACAAGAAATTATTTGATGGTATTTTTACCACGTTAGAAACAGGCTTGAGTAAGCTTGGTGAAAGCGCAGGCAAACGAACCAAAGCCATTAGCGATTTGCTGCACCTCATTAAAAGCATCCCCATGAATGGCAAGCAAGGCTATGACGTATTGGGTTATATATATGAATACTTGATTGAAAAATTTGCTGCCAACGCAGGTAAAAAAGCTGGAGAGTTCTACACTCCGCACGAAGTGTCGGTGCTTATGTCCCATATAATCGCGCATGAGCTAAGAAACAAAGATACTATTGAAATTTATGACCCCACATCAGGCTCAGGCTCTTTGCTGATTAACATCGGTGAAGCGGTCGAAAAACATGCAAAAAATAAAGATAGCATTACCTACTACGCTCAAGAACTAAAAGCCAATACCTATAACCTGACACGTATGAACCTCATCATGCGCGGGATCAAGGCTAGCAACATCAAAACTCGCAATGGCGATACATTAGAAGACGATTGGCCGTATTTTGATGAAAGCGATCCACAGGGTTCCTACCAAGCCTTATATGTGGATGCTGTGGTTTCTAATCCACCTTACTCGCAAAAATGGGATCCCAACCATAAAGAAAACGATCCACGCTATTCTCGCTTTGGCTTAGCGCCCAAAACCAAAGCCGATTTTGCATTTTTGTTGCATGATCTTTACCACCTAAAACCCGATGGCATCATGACTATTGTATTGCCCCACGGTGTGTTGTTCCGTGGCGGTGAGGAAGGTGAAATTCGTAAACAACTCATCGAGAATAACCATATAGATGCGATTATCGGTTTGCCAAGCAACATCTTTTTTGGCACGGGCATTCCCACTGTAATCTTGGTGCTCAAACAAAAACGCACCAACGGCGATGTATTGATCGTTGATGCCTCTAAGCACTTTGCAAAAGAGGGGAAAAATAACAAGCTGCAAGCCAGTGACATCAAACGCATCGTCGATGCGGTAATCAATCGAGAGGATCACGACAAGTTTTCTAAGGTCGTGGAAAAACAAGTTCTCCGAGACAACGGCTATAACCTTAATATTCCGCGCTATGTGGATTCGTCGCCAGCGCCTGAAAGCTGGGACTTACACGCCACTATGCTAGGCGGCATACCCAACAGTGAAATATCAGACCTTGAAGAGTATTGGCAAGCTTTACCGCAATGTCGCAGCGCTTTATTCACGCCAAAGTCAGCGGCTTATAGCGAACTTGCTATCGCCAAAGAAGCAGTAAACACCACGATTAGCCAACACGCGCAAGTAGAAGCATTCATCTCTGCCTATAACCATGCCTTTGAAGGGCATGATGACAGTTTAAACACAACCCTGATACAAAACTGGCAAGCGGTTAACCGAAATCAGCAGGACAACGAGTTAAGTGCTGACCTATTTAAGCGCCTTGCACCTATTGCACTTATAGATAAATACCAAGCCTATCAATATCTGAATGATCAGATGCAAATCATTAGTGCTGACTTGGAAATGATGCAAACCGAAGGCTTTACAGCGACTAAACAAGTTGATCCCAACATGGTCATTAAGAAAAAAGATGGCAAGGATGTAGAAGTGCAAGACGGCTGGAAAGGCCATATATTGCCCTTTGAATTAGTGCAGCAAACCTATTTAAGTGATGACCTTGCAGCACTGGTAAAACAAGAAAATCGTTTGGCTGAAATTGCCAGCCTACTTGAAGAAATACTCGAATCCCTCAGCGAAGAAGATAAAGAACAAGACACCGTTAAAGAAAGTAAAGACGACTTTGTAAATGCTGAAGTTGGCAAAGCGGCTAAAGCTTTCCTAAAAGAGCAAAATGAGACTAAAACCACGTTCTCAAGTGAAAGCTATGAAGCGAAAATAATAGCGGCTAATAAGCTGATCAACGAAGAAAAAACTGTAAAAAAATCGGTAAAAGAAGCCGCCATTGCCCTGCACTTAAAAACCAAAACAACCATTGAGGGGTTAAGTAACGAGCAAGTGAACGAACTACTGCACTTAAAATGGATAGAGCCATTAAGTCTCGAACTTGCCTCCATGCCGAGTAACTTTATTACTCAGCTCACCAACAAAGTACAATCCATTGCCGATAAATACGCCGAGACTTATTCGCAGGTGGCCAATGACATTAAAACCACCGAGCAAGAGCTGGCCGAGATGATGGGCGAACTCACCGGTAATGAGTTTGATATGCAGGGCTTGGCAGAACTCACCAGTTTGTTGAAGGGTGAATAAGATGGATATAGAAAAGAGTGTTCCAGAAATCCGCTTTAAAGGGTTCGGTGGGGAGTGGGAAAACCTAACTTTGGGTGATCTTGGTTCTGTCGCTATGAATAAAAGAGTTTTTAAGCACCAAACGAGCGTAACCGGTGAAGTACCATTCTTTAAAATAGGTACTTTTGGAAAACAACCTGATGCTTTTATTAGCAAGGCTCTATTTGATGAATATAAAGCCAAATACCCACATCCAGTAGAGGGAGACCTTCTGCTATCTGCTTCTGGAAGTATTGGTCGAGTTGTTGAATACAAAGGGGAAGAACAATACTTCCAAGACTCAAATATTGTATGGCTAAAACATGATGGAAGGATAGAAAACACGTTCTTAAAGGTTTTCTATTCGATGGTTAGATGGGGTGGTTTAGAAGGTAGTACTATCAAACGACTTTATAATAAAAACATCCTAGACACAGAAATTAGTACACCAGAAAGACAAGAACAAATCCAAATAGGTGGCTATTTCCAAAAGCTCGACAACCTAATCAACCAACACCAGCAAAAGCATGACAAACTCAGCAATATTAAGAAAGCCATGCTGGAAAAGATGTTCCCCAAAGAAGGAGAAACTATTCCCGAAATCCGCTTTAAAGGGTTTAGTGGGGAGTGGATTGAAGTTAAATTAGGCGCTATTGCTAAAATTAAAGGACGCCTTGGTTGGAAATCTCTTAAGCAAGAAGAGTACATAAATTATGGACCTGCGATGATCGCAGGTAAGCATATAGATAAAGGCATTATTAACTGGAAGGAAGTTGACCATATACCTCATTGGCGGTACGTGGAGTCACCAGGAATCATGTTAAGAAATGATGATGTCATCTTTTCAAAAGACGGCTCTTTAGGTAACCCTACAATAGTTTCTGACTTGCAGTGTGAGGCTACAATAAACTCAACGATGATGCTTGTTAGACCCACTTCTAAGTTAAAGTCTAAGTTCTTTTATCAAGTTCTTCAGACGAAAATATTTAGAGATTTAATCAAGGAAAAAGTATCGGGCAGTAGTATCCCGCATTTGTTTCAAGCCGATATGAAACTCTTTTCATTTCAAATTCCTGATCCTGTTGAACAAGCCGCAATTGGCAACTATTTCCAAAAACTCGATGCGTTAATCAACCTGCACCACCAACAAATCACCAAACTCAATAACATCAAGCAAGCCTGCTTGAGCAAAATGTTTGTTTAGCAGGGAGCGCAACGATGACCACTTTTAAAACAGAAGCGCAGTTTGAGCAGGCATTTGTTGAGGTGCTTACCCACAAAGGGTGGGAGAGCGAGATTTTAAAGCACAAGACCGAAGCTGAACTTCTACAAAACTGGGCAAATATATTATTCGAGAATAATAAACAGCAAGATCGCCTGAATGATGTGCCGTTAACCGATACGGAAATGCAGCAAATTATTGAGCAAATCAAGGAGCTTCGAACGCCGCTGAAACTCAATGGTTTTATTAATGGTAAAACTGTCGCCATCAAGCGCGACAATCCCGCCGATAAACTACACTACGGCAAAGAAGTCAGCCTCAAAATTTATGATCGCCAAGAGATTGCAGCCGGTCAAAGCCGTTACCAAATCGTTCAGCAACCTAAATTCGAGCGCGGTAGCCCTTTGCGTAATGACCGTCGCGGTGATGTGTTGTTATTGATTAACGGTATGCCCGTGATCCATGTTGAGCTTAAGCGCAGCGGTATACCCGTCAGCCAAGCAGTTAGTCAAATTGAAAAATACAGCGCCGAAGGTATTTTTAACGGGCTGTTTTCTCTTATTCAAGTCTTTGTGGCCATGGAGCCAGAAGAAACTAAATATTTTGCCAACCCAGGGCCGGATGGGAAATTTAACCCAGACTACCAATTCAATTGGGCGGACTTTAACAACGAGCCCGTCAATCACTGGAAAGACATTGCCTCTACGCTGCTCTCTATCCCCATGGCGCACCAATTGATTGGTTTTTATACCGTCGCTGATGATACCGATGGGGTACTCAAGGTTATGCGTAGTTATCAATACTACGCCGCAAATGCGATCTCCGATAAGGTGGCAAAAACCAATTGGCAGCAAATAGGCAGCAGCGCGAACAATCCAGATCGCCTTGGTGGCTATGTATGGCATACCACTGGCTCAGGCAAAACCATGACCAGCTTTAAATCGGCACAGTTGATTGCGCAGTCAAAAGATGCCGATAAAGTAATTTTCTTGATGGATCGCATTGAGCTGGGCACCCAGTCGCTTGCGGAGTACAACAATTTTGCAGGTGATGGCGAAGAGGTACAGGCTACCGAAAATACCGATGTTTTAGTCACTAAACTCAAAAGCAGCGATCCCGCCCAAACCTTAATCGTCAGCTCGATCCAAAAAATGAGTAATATCTTTGAGGCCATGGACGACGAAGGAACAGCCACAAACTCGGCGGATATTGAAAAAATCCGTGCCAAGCGTTTGGTGTTTATTATTGATGAAGCCCATCGTTCCACGTTTGGGGATATGCTGCGCACTATTAAACATACATTCCCACGCGCCTTGTTTTTTGGCTTTACCGGTACACCCATTCAGGAAGAAAACGAAAAAAGTGGCAACACGACTAATACCGTTTTTGGTAATGAGTTGCACCGCTACAGCATTGCCGATGGCATACGCGATGGCAATGTGCTGGGTTTTGATCCCTATAAAGTCAGTACCTTTAAAGATAAAGACCTTCGCCAAGCCGTTGCCCTAGAGCAAGCCAAGGCTGATTCCGTAGCCGAAGCACTGTCTACACCCGCCAAGAAGAAAAAGTTCAATTACTTTATGAATGATGCCGGTATGGCAGGCCATAAAGACCCAACGGGCAGATACGTCAAGGGCATAGAAGACTATGTGCCGAAAGAACAATATTTAACGGATACGCACCAAGCCATGGTGGTTGAAGATATTCTGCAAAACTGGGATGTGCTCAGCCAAGCGAATAAGTTTCATGCCATTTTGGCTACAAACAGCATTGCGGAGGCTATTGATTATTACCGGCGCTTGAAAGTCGCGAAGCCAGAGCTAAAAATATCCGCATTGTTTGATCCCAATATCGATAACGACGGCAGCGGAGGCCGTGGACCCACGTTTAAAGGTGACGGTTTAGAAGAAATTATGGCCGATTACAATGCACGCTATGGCCAAGACTTTGATTTTGCTAAGCACGCCAAATTCAAAAAAGACCTGGCTGCTCGACTTGCCCATAAAAAGCCTTATGAGCGTATACACACAGAGCCTGAAAAGCAGCTCGACTTGCTGATTGTTGTTGACCAAATGCTTACAGGTTTTGACTCTAAATGGCTAAATACTTTGTATTTAGACAAAGTAATCAAGTATCAAAACATTATTCAGGCATTCTCGCGCACCAACCGTTTATTTGGCCCTGACAAACCCCATGGGACTATTCGCTATTACCGCTACCCACACACGATGGAAAGACATATTGAGGCCGCAGTAAAACTTTATTCAGGTGATAGGCCCATAGGTTTGTTTGTAGACCGACTGGAAAACAATCTTGAAGCTATGAATGAGCTGGTGTCTGAAATCACCGAGTTGTTTGCCAATGCGGGCGTTTCGAATTTTGAAAAGCTACCTTCAGATTCTGAAGCTTGTGCGAAATTTGCTGATTTATTCAAAGCCTTCAATCAACACTTGGAGGCCGCCAAAGTACAAGGCTTTCATTGGAATGAGCTGACTTATTCATTTGTTGAAGATGATGATAAACGTGAAGTAACACTAGCGGTAAACGAGCAAGCCTATTTGAGCTTAGCCCTACGTTACAAAGAACTTGCAGGAAGTGGTGGAGACGGTGGCGCAGGAGGGGATGTACCTTTTGATATTAGCGGTCATCTTACCGAAATAGATACCGGTAAAATAGATTCTGATTACATGAATAGCCGCTTTGAAAAATATTTAAAAGAGCTAAATCAAGATCAAGAGAACGTTGAGAAAACTTTGAACGAACTGCATAAGTCATTTTCAACGCTCACGCAATCCGAGCAAAAGTACGCAAAACTCTTCTTGCATGACTTGCAGCGCGGCGACGCACAATTAATTGAGGAACACACTTTTAGAGACTATATCAATGATTACAAAGATAACGCTGAAAATGCCCAGCTAAACGCAGTCGTAAGAGCCTTAGGTTTGGATAAAAACCTGCTTATCGCATTGATGGCTGACAATGTTGATGAGAAGAACCTGAACAACTTTGGTCGCTTCGACGCACTAAAAGCGACGGTGGATACAAACAAAGCTAAAGTCTACTTCGAAAAACAAGATGGGCAATCCATACCCCCTTTTAAGTTGAATATACGAATTGATAAGTTTCTAAAGCAATATATTTTAGATCAGGCTGATGATGCTTTAGCTAGTCTTCTACCTGATGTCGATGAAATGAAGGAATATGTGGACTAGGATGGAATTACGATTATGAACAGGTTGTTTCCGAAGGGTTCTGAATGGAGGCGGTGGGATTTGCAGGTGCAAACCATTCTGGACGACGGGTATGTTGAGTTAAAAGATTATGCGGAAGAACTTAAAGCATCGCAGCCCGATGAGTGGGAAAGTTTCGTTAGTAAAGTTGGTTTAGAAGCGGATGCTCTGAAATATGATTCAAAGGCATATTTTTATACCGATTCTACTGATGAAGTGCGATTACGGGCAAAAAACTATGCAAAGACTTTAATCGCGTATCTGGAAGCCTTTCAGAAAGAAGAAGTCTGTATTAAAGCCTGGCTTATTATATAGACTATGAAAAAATGGGGTGCAATATGGAAATGAGCGGTGATATTTACACTATTGAAACGGCTTATGTGAAGTGCATATTTTTTGGAATCATTAACAATTAAAAACAGCCGTCGGTAATTCCGGCGGCAAATTGCCTTTTATTTATATGAGGTGGAGTGAAATTTGCGCGCCGCCAAAACTTACTCAGCTTTGGCGGCGAGGGTCTGCAGTTCTTTGCAGCCTAATTTTAAAAACTTTAGGCTAAAAAAACATTGATATAACCCAAAACATTCATTATTATGAGCTATAAAGAAAGGATTTATAGCCCATGCCTTATAAAAACCATTGGAACTGGCAACAAAAAGACTGGCCACATTTCACTTATGATGCTTCAGCTATTGCAAAAGTAGAGCAAGAGTTTTTGCAACAATCCGGGCTATCCTTCGGTATTTCAAAACATATCTCACCAGCAGAAAAAAATGATCTGATCATTAGCCTTATAAGCAATGAAGCTTTAAAAACTTCTGAGATAGAAGGTGAAATGTTAGATCGTGATAGCTTGCAATCATCTATCAAAAGGCATTTTGGTTTAAAAGTGCCTGCAACACCTAATCATCCGGCAGAAAATGGAATTGCCGAAATGATGATTGATTTATATAACAATTACGACGCTCCTTTATCACATAAACTCCTTTATTCCTGGCATGAGATGTTGATGAATGGAAGGCGTGACATTCATGATCTTGGGCGATATCGCACTCATGACGATCCAATGCAGGTTGTTTCCGGCTATCATCATAAACCTACCGTTCATTTTGAAGCGCCGCCTTCAAAAGACATGATGGCGGAGATGGAAGGGTTTATTCAGTGGTTTAATGATACGGCGCCCAGTGGTAAAGCCCCGCTTTCACCACTGACACGAAGTGCTATTGCTCATCTTTATTTTGTTTCAATCCATCCGTTTGAAGATGGAAATGGTCGTATTGGACGTGCTTTGGTTGAAAAAGTATTAGCCCAATTTTTAAGCAAACCTTCATTAATTGCGTTATCTCAAATCATTAATGACAAGAAAAAAGCCTATTACCAAACCTTGGAAAAACAAAATAAGCAGTGTGAGATAACTTCATGGCTTGCTTATTTTGCGGATACGTTGCTGGAAGCTCAAGAATTTACCATTGATCAAATGGAATTCATTATTAAGAAAACTAAATTCTTTGATGAATTTAAAAACCAAATGAATGAGCGCCAGTTTAAAGTGATCAACCGTATGATGCGTGAGGGTAGCAAAGGCTTTGGAGGTGGATTAAGTGCTAAAAACTACATTTCCATTTCGGGCACTTCCGCTTCTACCGCGACACGTGATTTACAAGATTTAGTTGATAAGAAAATTCTTATCCAAACAGGCACTAGAAAATCAACGCGTTACTGGCTGTCTATTTTGAAATAACGTGTTAATTTTCCAAGTAGTTTCGAGGCTCCATGCTTTCATGCAACACTCGAATAATATCTATACGATCAGAATTTGAGAAATAATAGACAATATGGTTTTTAATCTGAAAGCGCCGATATCCCCTACGGATGTAATCGCATTTTTTACCAATTTGCGGGTTATCAGATAGCAAACCAAAACCGGATGTTAATTGATCAAGATAGGCATCTGCCTGCATTTCACCCCATTTTTCATAGGTATAAAGCCAGATATTGATCAGGTCTTCTTCTGCCAGCGAATGCTTAAAAATTTCTGCCATATCAAGTTGATAGTCCCACTTTTTTTCTCGCTTTTTGCTTTATTGCATCCATATCAAGTTTTCCTGCACTGCCGCTTTTTTCGCCTTCAATCAACGAGGCTCTTAAAGTTTCCATTTTTATCTCATGCTCTTCAAGCAGACGAAGTCCGGCACGGACAGCTTCACTCACGGAGCCATAACGCCCGTCTTCAATCATGGATGCAATAAACCCTTCAAAATGTTCACCAATCGTTACGCTAGTATTTTTTTGCATTGCTCGATCCTTAGTCATTACCTTTATATTAATTATTAATAATAATTGGTATTTTCGCAAGAAAAAAATACAGCTTTAAAAATCCTTATCTATTCAATGACCTATTATTCTGCTTTAGTGACTGCGGTTCTTGCAACTTGCGTTCTTTGCTATATTCGGTCATTTTTTGATCTCGCATTTCTGACAACATAGACTGGTATGAATTGATATCCTGCTGAAGTTCCTGTTTTTGCGTGTTGTATTCATTACGTTCATGCGTCCTGATGGTATTGAGACGTTTTCGTTGTTCTATATGTTGCGCAATTAAGTCATCTTTCTCCGCTTTATCTCTGGTTTGCGCATTAAGCATTTCCTGCTCATTTTGTTTTCTAATGCGTTTGTTAGTACCGGAAAGTCGATCCCATAAACCCATTACACCTTTCCGATAGCGCTTTTGCCGTTCCAAACACTCAGCCGTTTGGCGTGCCTCATGCTTTTCGGTAAGAGCTTTTCGCTCTGCACGTTGTTTACTGACAAGCTCTTGTCGCCTTACTTCAAATTGCTTATTGCTATTTTGTTTTTGGTCATCCAGCTTCTTCTTGAGCTTGCTCATGGTTTCGAGCATTTCTTGTGCGATTTGTTTTTTGACATCCTGAGCGGGTGGTAAAGATTTTTCATCACCTAAGCGCTGGCGTATATTTTTTGTTTTAACACCCGCCCAACGAGCAATAGAATAAATTTCACCACGATAATCAATGGCAACAAATCCTCGACGGTCACCACGGGCTAATTTATAGCCACGATCCTCTAGCGCATTGATAAAAGCCGCTTTTGAATCCGATATTGCCCAGGCATCACGGAATACGGCTTTTATAGCTCTTGGGTCTTTACCCAATCGTTTAGCTTGCTGCCACTGCGCTAATGTAAAATTGTATGGATTACTTTCCTTGGAATTAGCCAGCCCACTCGGCATTTTCCAGCCATGTTCAAGATAGAGCTCACGAGAAATTTCCTGCAATTTTCTTTTGGTATAAGGTAAGTGCACCGCTTTCATTTCTTCCGCATTAATACGAGACCAAACAACATGGAAATGCCTGCGGCCTTCTTTTTCATGGAATACGATTGCTCGCTGTTGATCTGAAAGCCCGAGGCGGTCTTCAATGCGCTCAATAGCGTTTTCGAAGTCGCTTGTTGCAACTGTAGCATCCGGTGGAGGATTTAAACTTAACGAAAACAAATATTGTTTACAGCGCGTTCCTCGACTGATTGCATAAGCCTCATTTAACGCAGCTGCAAGATTTTGTGATGCAAAACCACGAATTTCATGCACATATACATGTTCATTTTCTTCCTTTAAAAGGTGGTGCGCTAAACTCCTGGCTCCACTGCGTTGATTACCGACCAAAATCATTAATCTGACTCCGGCTTTAATCCTAATGCAGAAATGAGTATTTCCCGCATCTGAGAAATTGAGCGACATGCGTCTTCAAGGTCAGCTATAACGCCATCGGAAGTATCGATAACACCGATATTTGCAGCCTTTGCAAGCTGGTTCATATTAGAAGCCAGCCGAGACTTGCCGAGTTCAGATAGCACCAATGCAAGCTTTTGATGATCTGTACTGGGCATTCTGGTTTTTCGGCGCTTTTGTGCTTTATCGCCCAATAGCCGAGAACGGATGTATGAGCCAAGCGGCCTACCGCCTGCTTGCTCTTTC
>SPJS01000051.1 GCA_006844705.1 Methylococcaceae bacterium
GAATTGCCACACATATACTGGCGTTTGAGGGCGATAGTGAAGTCGTCTGGTTTGAAGGAAATTATGCTGATTACGAAGCTGACCGGCATAAACGCCTGGGTACGGATGCGGATAACCCTCATCGTATAAAATATAAAAAAATCAGTTAATCCAGCGTTTAGACACAAGGAAGTGTCATCACATTCTACGGCTTTTATGAAGTTTTCCTAGCCCAGTCAACGTTTGCCAGATCGTTGCACTCCTGCTTAACCCGGAAAACTTCTTTACGCCCATTTTACGGGGAATCTTCTGCCGATGATTTTCCACAGCCTTGTGGCTCAGATTAAGTTGGCTTGCCACTTCCACTGCACTTTTATCGTCCACTAAAAGAGTGAGAATTTTTTACTCGCTGCGAGATAATGCATGCCTGTTTTGATTCAAACGAATGGCTTTTGAAAAATAGTGTTGCGTGATTTCATTGTGCTCAAGATTCAAATGCACAGCTTTTGAAAACAGAAAGCTGGGGTTGCTATGCTGACCCACGATTACCCAGTCAGCGCCGAACTGCTTGCCAAGTTTTGCGGCTAAATCATGATGACTAAA
>SPJS01000050.1 GCA_006844705.1 Methylococcaceae bacterium
GCAGTCACTATCCACGGGCCCATCGGGCCATGCGTATCAAACGATTTGCCAAGTGTAAATGTGGGGGACCGGATCTGCCAGTCGCGCACTGAAACATCGTTGACAATGGTGTAACCGGCAATCACTTCATGCGCTTTTTCTAATGGTACATGACGACAGCGCTTGCCAATAACCAAGGCCAGCTCACCTTCATAATCCACTTTTTCAGAGACGACAGGGCGATGGATAGCATCGCCATCAGCGATGACACAAGTGCTTTGTTTAGTGAAAAATGTCGGAAACTCAGGCTTCTCACGTCCGGTTTCTTCAATATGATCCGCATAATTAAGCGTAATACCGAGAAATTTTCCAGGTCTTGGAACCGGGGCCTGCAAGCGCACATTTTGCAAAGGAATTCTGTTGCGACCACTTTCAATTAAAGCGTGCATACGTTCAAGCGCCAGAGCGCCTGTCGCCAGAAAATCAATCATATTGTCAGGAATGTCCTTATCACCTGTACTGTCCACAACGTCATTGTTTACGACGGCGCCAATTGCCGGAAAATCGTTATATAAAAAACTGACCAGTTTCATATCAGAA
>SPJS01000049.1 GCA_006844705.1 Methylococcaceae bacterium
TGGCGATGATGGACAGCCCTTCTACCGTGCTTTGCAGGCGTAGCTGCATTTTGGCATGGGTATTCATCGATTTGAGCAAATCCTGGTTTTGCCGCTCGATAGAGATGTTCACGCGTGTTCTTAATAATTCGCCGGCATTGCTGATACGTTCGGATAATAATGAAAACCGTTTTGCGGTGGTTTCGCAAGTGCTGATGGCCGGGACCAGACGACGGGTCATGAATTCTGAAAATGTCTGCAAGCCCTGAATCCGCGTTTCACGCAGATCTTCAATACGCTGGTTAACCAGCTTGAAATAGGCATTGGCCGCGCCAAAGCGATAATGATTACTGGACACCAGGCTTTCAATTTCAGAGGCCAGAGTGGTTAGTTCATCCAGCAGCCCGCTGTCGTCACTGTCTGTGCTGGCCATCGCTGAGGTGATGTCGATTAACTGTTTGTCGGCCTGGACAAGCGTCGGGGCCAGTTCGCGGGCTACCGGAAATGCAAGTAGCGCCATCACCCGGTAGTCCTCAATCTCGAACAAGCGTTGCAATAAGCGCCCGGCCTGGGCATTTTTCAGATGATCATTTACTAT
>SPJS01000048.1 GCA_006844705.1 Methylococcaceae bacterium
CTGTGGGCTTGAGTTCTTACAGGCGCTAAGCCAATCGTCGGCAAAAAAACAATGGGTCTCATTAAATTAAGCGCGTAAACTGCGCGCGCTTTGAGAGACCCGTTATGCTCTCTTCATCAATGAAGCTTTCCTGATCCACCATTCCTCATCTTAAAATACGCCATTGGCTTTCCGGCTTCTTTGCTTATGGCAATCGACGTATATGTCGATGGTGTAATGCTATCCAGAATCTGTAAAACATTGGCTGAAGATCATAGCAGCGACATTTTTTATCGCCACATTGAGGCGTTCTTCGTCCGGATCAAACCGGTTTCCAGCGATGTGAACCCGGCCTGCATAAAAGCACCATGGCTGCTGCCACAATACTCCGGGTGATATTCAGGTTGCACAGTGTCATCGGCAGCGCGTATTGATTGGGGGAGTATAGGCATAAAAAAGTCGGGAATACTCCGACTCTTTTTAAGTAATAGCCATTGATTTACTTTCGGCGGGAGATTCCAAAGCTACCCAATAAACCCGCCAGAACCAGCCATAAGGTGGCAGGCGCAGAGACAGGCACAGACAGATCACCGGTTA
>SPJS01000047.1 GCA_006844705.1 Methylococcaceae bacterium
GCTGAAGCTTCAGAAAATCATGATTTCAGAGGCTGGCGCGTCAGTGTATTCCGCTTCAGAACTGGCGAGTAAAGAATTTCCCGAGCTGGATGTCTCTTTGCGCGGGGCAGTCTCCATTGCCCGTCGAGTGCAAGACCCGCTGGCCGAACTGGTTAAAATCGAGCCCAAATCCATTGGCGTGGGCCAATATCAACATGATGTGAATCAGGTGCAATTGTCGCGTGGTCTTGATGGTGTTGTAGAAGATTGTGTAAATGCTGTGGGTGTTGATGTAAATACCGCATCCGCTGAATTGCTTAAGCAAGTGTCAGGTTTGAATGCCACCGTTAGCGCAAATATTGTCAACTACCGCAATGAGAATGGCCCATTCAAAACCCGAAGCCAGCTAAAAAAAGTACCCCGGCTGGGGGGCAAAGCCTTTGAGCAGGCCGCTGGTTTTTTGCGAATCAGCGAGGGCGACAATCCGCTGGATGCCTCGGCTGTGCATCCGGAAGCGTATCCGGTAGTCAATGCAATTCTGGAAGATACCGGTAAAACGCTGGCTGAACTGATGGGGCAGAGTTCCT
>SPJS01000004.1 GCA_006844705.1 Methylococcaceae bacterium
TGGGGCAATCGATGAAATCAGGGCGAATTCATGTGAGCGGCAATGCTGGATTATACGCCGGCTGCGAAATGAAAAACGGTCTGTTGCAAGTTGATGGCGATGCAGGCGACTTTGTCGGCGCAGCTCTGCCCGGCAACAAACAAGGCATGAAAGGTGGCACCATTCTGGTCAAGGGTAATGCGGCAGACCGCGTGGGCGACCACATGCGTCGTGGTGTGATTCTGGTCGAAGGCAATGTTGGCGATTATTGTGGTTCGCGAATGGTGGCCGGAACCATCGCTGTGATGGGGCAAAGCGGACGTTATCTGGGTTATGCCATGCGTCGAGGGACATTGTTAATGTGGAATAAGCCACAACTATCGGCAACGTTCAGCGACTGTGGCTCTCATACCCTGGCATTTTTGCCGATATTGTTTAACTCGTTTAAAGAGTTGAATAGCAAGTTTTCAGATGCTCGCAGCGCTTTCAATCGTGTACAACGATTTGGTGGTGACTTGGCAGAAACAGGGAAAGGCGAAGTGCTGGTGAGAATTTAACAGCTTTTGAGGGTAGTTAAATCACCGGATGTAAATCCAGATGGACATCTGGTCATTCATATGAAGTTAAAAAAAGGTACTTCCCTGTACCCAGGATGATTAACTACTCTTAAACCCTAAGGTTTGTGAGATGTGCGGTTGAGGGAACCGCAAGCAACCCAAAGTGATTGCTGTGCAGCCTGTTTCAGGCTGCCATGCTGATTACTCAGCATGTTTCTTAACAAGGTCGTTCATAAAAGTTAAGCTAATTTTTTACGAAGACCTAAACCAATTAGAGATGTGGCAAATAACCAAGCTGCTGCAGGGACTGGCACTGCAGAAACGCCTTTTTCGATGGAAACTGTAATGTATTGGGTGTTATCAGCAAAATTTGAATCCCAATAAAACAGCTTTAATAATCCGGAGGTTGGGGCTAAAACGTTAAACGCCGTTCCCAGTAGAAAGAAGTCGTTGTCGATATTACCCACCAACGCACCATATGGCGCTGTAAAGCCGTGTTGGGTATAGTTGCTGAATACAGAGCCAATTTTGGTGCCGAATGATTGACCTGAGTCATCACTGCCTGTGGCATACAGGTCTTTGATCAAGCCATCCGCGTTAGACCAGCGAGGTAAAGCGCCGGCATTCCACAAGTCATTGCTATCTACAAAACCCGAAATGGAATCTCCCGCATTGAATACCATGCCTGTGTCGTATCCATTGCCCAGCGCACTGCTGTGCTCATAGGCTTTTACATCAAATTCCATGTAATCCGGCTGTACAGGAGGCAATAACAAATGCGGGGGCAGCGCTGCAAAAGTATTTGAAGAAATGAGCAATGCAATACTGCCCACGATTAAGTTTTTGATTGATAGGGTATGTTTCATAATTAGTCTCTCGAAAATTAACTTGTTAAAAATACGTTTAGGCTGCGATGGATTGTCTACGTAAACCTATGATGCCGACAAATCCAGTCATTAATAGTAATAAGATACCTGGTTCCGAAACAGGTGCAGGAGGGTCAACCAGAAGAGAGTCATTAGCACAGTTTTGTGTCCAATGAATGTTGAATTTTTCACCTTGCCAGCCTGCTAAGCGGAGCAGGTCAAGACTCACACTGAATTCATAAAAGTAATGCACGTCGTTTATCCATTCTCCATAACCTGTTTGTCCATCACTAATGACCAATAAAGCAGTGCCTAACAGGTCTCCTGCCAGTATTGAGGTCGGGTGTTCTGATTTCACATAGCCGGGCGCTGCATTGTCAGCCCACAAACCTTCTGCCCAGGTGACATTATTGTAAATACCCGCTTCAACGCCAAAGTTATCCCAGCTTGGCTTTACATTTAAGCCCATTTCATATTGACCGTTAATGCCAAAGTCAAATGCAAAATCACCGGCGCCGTAACTGTTTCCTGCCGGGTTTTGTGCGGTTTCCGGATTGTGGCCAGTAGCTAGGCCGACATAAACATTTTGATCATCCTTATAGGCATACAGCGCTTCTGCATCATAGGCTTGGCCGCCATAGCCAGGGCTAAGATAGTTACTATGTTGATCTTCAATGGTGTGAAAGATTCCAGCATTTGGAGTCCAGTCATTGACATTGCCGTTTCGACTCACACCCCAGTCGCTTAAATTTCCATCAATGGTAAATGCAGCATAAGTGCTGCCATTTAAAGAAAAAAACAGTGACCCGGCTAAAAGAATTTTGTTTAGCGTCATAATTTAATCTCGGTATTAGAAAAGTAAAGTTGTGAACTACTAATCAAGTTTGATGCCAACCTTGTGGAACCTTTAAATACTGTGATCTTCAGCTAAACTTTGGACTGTTGACTGACAGATTTGTCAGTTGACCTGTCTGCTGTCATGGCAAGAGTGACAATCGAAGTCAATATCGCTAAAAATTTTACATATTAATATGTCGGAAAATTCAATTTCATTAACGTCGTTACTGGAAACCCATGAGCAACCTTTTATGGTGATAGATAACTCGCTTAAGGTGATGGGAGTAAATAAAGCCTGGGAACAAAGCTTTGCAGTCAGTAGGGATGATTATGTTGGTCGACGCTGTTGTGAAAATGCACCAAATTGCCGTCATCAGGAGTTATTTAAAAAGCTGGAGCCATATGAAGCCAGCATAATTAATGAACAACATAAAAAATTGACTGTTCGCGGTGTGCCTTTGCTAGATAAAGATGGCACCCTGTATTTAGGTGAGACGGTCAAGCATATTTCTATAACGCAGTCTATGTCTGATGGGCCGCGTATGGTGGGGTCGAGTCCTACTTTTCTGGATTATCAAAAAAAATTACTACATGCTGCACAGTCCCAAGTGCCAGTTTTTCTGGCTGGAGAAACCGGGACGGGAAAGGAGCTGGCCGCAGATTTTATTCACAAAAATTCAGATCGTGCAGAATATGAGCTGGTTATCGTTGATTGCACGGTGTTAAGTGAAGATTTGTTCGAGAGTGAGCTGTTTGGACATGAAAAAGGTTCATTTACCGGAGCCGGTGCCGTCAAGAAAGGCTTGTTCGAAATGGCCGATAAAGGCACATTGTTCCTGGATGAAATTGGCGAATTGCCTTTATCTCAGCAACCTAAGTTGTTGAGGGCATTGGAAACGGGTCAGTTTAGACGTGTTGGAGGCACCAAAGCGTTGCTTTCGGATGTGCGAGTCGTGTGCGCAACGCATAGAAATCTAGGGCAAATGGTCAAGGACGGTTTGTTTAGAGAAGATTTATTTTATCGGCTTTCCGTTTTCCCTATCCAAGTACCTGCTTTGCGTCAGCGAATGAAAGACATTCCAGAAATTGCAGATTATTTACTGAATAATTTAGGAAAGAGAGAGGGAAAAGATTTTTCAATTGAGAAAACTGCCCTGATTAAATTACTCGGGCATCAATGGCCGGGTAATATCAGGGAGCTAAAAAACAGTTTGCAGCTTGCAGCAAGTTTATGCACGAATAACTGTATCACTGAAGCAGATATAAACTACATGCAGCAAACGGAAAATAATGTACTTTATCACCCCACGCATGAGGATGGGGCGGATAAAAATAAGGTTTTACAAGGCAGTCCTCTTGTTCAGATGGAAAGTGAAGTCATTCAGAGATTAATCGAAAAATACCAAGGGAACCGGAAGTTGATTGCAGCAGAGATGGATATAAGTGAACGAACGTTGTATAGAAAATTAAAGCGTTTCAACTTGAACTAGGCCGATAATAATGATGACTCCCGAACTGGTAAATTGGACGCTGAGCAGCATTGATGAGGGCAATAAACATTTTGCCCCACCTTTGGATTTACGTGAAGCCGTTAACAATATACAAGCATTACCCCCCTTACCTGGTATTGCGGCCAAAATTATGAAACTGGCTTCAGACCCCTATGCGGATGCCGCCAAACTGGCTGAAATAGTAGAAATGGATCCAATATTGACGACCCAAGTTATTCGCTGGGCAAGCTCGTCGATGTATGGATTTAAAGGCAAAATTAGTAGTGTCAAGGATGCAATATCCAGTGTATTGGGGTATCCATTTGTATTTAATCTTGTATTAGGCCTGACAGCGCTTCAGCCATTGAAGGCACCGATTGAAGGTGTGATTGGCATGCGTACATTTTGGGAACATGCATTAGCCAGCACCCGTTTGATGAGAGCACTAAATCAAAGACTGGGCGAGAACCGGTTTGATGAACAAACGGTATTCTTAGTGGCTTTAATGCACAACATAGGGTTTCCATTGCTGGGTGATCAGTTTATCGATGAGTTTAATTCCTTGGCAAACATGGTTGAGGTGAACCCCGATCTAAACCGAGTCAAGTTAGAAAAGTTTGCTTTAGGCGTAGACCATTGTGAACTTGGCAGCTGGCTGTTGCGTACCTGGTCTATGCCAAAAAGCGTTGTCGATGTCATTTATCATCATCATAACCCGCACTACAGAGGGGAGAATCACCGCTTGAGTTTACTGACTTATATTAATGATTATATGTTGGCTCAATTACATATTGGCGATGGATGTACACAATTTGAAATTGAAGAAATACTCAGTGTGCTGAATTTGGATTTGGAGAGCTGTAATGAATTGCTGAATGGAATGGAGCAGGAAATGGATGCTGTTTCATCCTTGGTTGAGATATGTTTGGGGGGATGAGTTGTTACGTTGAAAGCGGGCAAAAAAAAGCGGCGAAATCGCCGCTTTTAAAAACCGAATGACTGATTTTGTTGTCTTGTTGCTGGCGTCCTTCTAACGTACTGCTGGCGTCCTTCCTTTCCCTTCCATCTCTTAGAAGCGAGTGCTTCTGACAGTTAAATAGCAACGTGCATGCCAAAGTGTGAAGTGGTTCAATTTCCTGGCCTGCTACGTATTTCTCAACGCTTAAACATGACAGGCGTGACAGAAAACAATGACAGTCATGTCACCCACCTGTCTAAAATGTCATTAAAAGCAAAAAAGAACATGCTTACAAAATGAAACTATATTAAGAAATATGGATCAGGCTATTTTTCAACAAGAACGCAAACTGGAAATTGAAGAAGTTGCCGAGTGGTTACTTCAGGATGATGTTCTTTGTCGGCAAGAAGTATTGGATCTGCAGGGCTTTGCAACGCAATGGGAAAACCGGGATAAGCCTGTTGTTGATATTTTTCTGGGTTTTCACATTCAGAACCCGTTGCTAAGTCAGCAGCAATTTACTGAAGATCAATTTACTCAATGGTTATGTAAGCATATAGATCTTCCCTACTATTTCATTGATCCATTAAAGATTGATGTGGTATCGGTGACGGCGGTATGTAGCAAACCCTATGCGTTAAGGTTTGGTATTTTACCAGTCAAGGTGGATGAGGCATCCATTACAGTCGCAACCAGTCAACCTTATATAAAAGAGTGGGAGCGTGATTTATTCCATTTGTTTAAGAAACCGATCACGCGCGTCTATGCTAATCCCAACGATATAAGTCGATATACCGAAGAGCTGTACGCCTTCTCCCAATCGGTAAAGGGGGCTTCGGACAGATCTAATCCCAATGCCAGTCAAATAAATAATCTTGAGCAACTGGTCGAGTTGGGTGAAAGCAGTGATCTTGAGGTTAACAATCAACATATCGTCAATTTAGTCAATTGGCTGTTTCAATATGCTTTTGACCAGCGCGCAAGCGACATTCATCTTGAACCACGCCGACAGAGCAGTCATGTCAGATTCAGAATTGATGGCGTGATGCATCAGGTATATGAGTTGCCAGGGCCGGTGATGGATGCGGTATTAAGTCGTATAAAAACGCTTGGACGTATGAATATTGCGGAAAAACGCCGCCCGCAAGATGGACGCCTGAAAACATTAAATGCAGAAAATGAAGTCGAATTAAGGCTTTCTACCATGCCGACGGCATTTGGCGAAAAAATGGTGATGCGTATTTTCGACCCTGAAATATTACTCAGAAACTTTTCCCAATTAGGTTTTAGTAAAACTGAACAGGTGAGTTGGCAACAAATAACCCAACACAAGCACGGCATAGTATTAGTGACTGGGCCCACTGGCTCAGGTAAAACCACCACCCTGTATTCCACCTTAAAGCAGTTATCCACGCCAGAAATAAACTTATGTACTGTGGAAGATCCCATAGAATTAATCGATGCTTCGTTTAACCAGATGCAAGTTCAACATAATATCGGTTTGGACTTTGCCGCCGGTATAAGAACCTTATTAAGGCAAGACCCAGACATCATTATGGTGGGTGAAATTCGTGACCTTGAAACGGCAGAAATGGCCGTTCAGGCTTCTTTGACAGGGCATTTAGTCTTATCCACATTGCATACCAATAATGCCCCCTCGGCAGTGACACGTCTCATGGAAATTGGCGTAAAACCCTATTTAATCAAGTCCACACTGCTGGGTGTAATGGCGCAACGCCTGATTAGGACGCTGTGTCCGCAATGTAAACAAACAGTAGAAGTGGGTGATGATGAGTGGAATGTATTATGTCACCCTTACAAAATAAAAAAACCGACACACGTCTTCGAGGCCGTAGGTTGCAATGAGTGTCGACATACCGGTTACGCAGGGCGTGTGGGTATTTATGAAATATTTAAAAACAGTGCGGCACTGCAGCAGCATATCATCGAAGATTGTGATATTGCAGATTTACAAAAACAGGCGACAAAAGAGGGCATGCGTTCTTTACGAATCAGCGGGATAGAGAAAATCGTAAATGGAATAACATCAATTGAAGAAGTATTGCGGGTAGTGCCGGTAAGTACGGTTCAATAACTGATAAACGGTTTACCCAGGCTATCATTTATATTATTGTCAGACATTCTTTCCAAGACCAGCTAAAGGAGTCTGTGATGAGTAAACAAATGATGATGGCCAGCGGTATTGTCTTTCTGGTGTGGGCCGTGTTGGATTTTATTGTTCACGGCATGTTACTGGCTGATACCTACAAGGAAACCGCCCATTTGTGGCGACCGGAAGAAGAAATGAATATGCCGTTGATGTGGGGGGTAACATTAATATTCAGTGGCTGTTTCGTGTATATTTACGAGCAACTCATCAATCCAAAATCACAGCAGGCAGGCATTAAATATGGCCTGATTTTAGGTGTGGCTACCGGGGTATCCATGGGGATCGGCTCATATTGTTACATGCCTATCCCGTTCTCCCTGGCGTTTAGTTGGTTAGTGGGGAGTGTAATAGAGCTGAGTGTAGCAGGTTATATCGTGGGGATGATGGTTAAGGATGAAGACGTCACGGCTTAATTAAGAAGTTATAAACCGTACTGCATTTTCTGTAAATGCGGTACGGTGTCGGCCAGTGACGGAAAGAAAGAGGGGCGTCGGCTGGGCTGGAGAAAGCAAAAAATAGACGCAATGATGTATAGGTTTAATTTGAATACAGTGAAAATGAATTTAAAGTTAACCCGCCCCCAATAATTGCTGGATCAGTCTTGCCTGCGGATGATTGAGCTGTACATGCCAATGGATGTTTTTGCTGAATACAAGGCGGTGAATTCCAATTTACTTGTGAATGCCTTCCCTGGCAAGGGTTATAAGCTCACTATTTAATACATATCGTGCCAGACACGTTAAATTCGTTTACTCCACCGGCAGTGGGGTTTACACAGCCTTCAGAAATAACTCCGCCATCTTCAGGAACATAAGCGCGTTTAAAAAAACGGCTGCCCCAGGCAAAGGTGGAAATTTTTTCGATGATATGAAGACGGCCATCTGGACAAAAGCCAATTGCTTGGGCGACATCGTTTTCTGTTTCCACACGACTTCCATCGGCAAAAAACAGGCTGTGATCAAGAATGGATTGACCTGTGTTCGGATCAAAGGATTTCAATCGCCCTATTATTCCGCCTTGTTCATCAAAAAGTTCGCGACCTTTGTGGTCGGTGAGAAGCAGTTCGGTGGTGCCTACTTGTATGGTTTCATTGATTGTCGTTGTTTGGATGGTTCCAGTGACATGCGCCTTGTTACATGTTTTAGATGATTCTGCCTGAGCCGGTAGGCTGGTGAAACAAAAAAAAATGGTAATGGCTGGAACTAAAGATTTGATCATAAAAACTCCTGGGGTTAGAAAGGCAATTAAAATGCTAATGATGCATTCATTATAGTACTCCCCAATGCCCAGACCAATTTACCTAACATTTAATATAGAAATGTGTCCCATATTAAAAAATGATTATTGCGCCGCAGGCGGTTTAATATTTCTATGAGGTGGAGATTCAGTTCTGACGGTGTTTGTTTGTTAATGGTTTTGAGAAACGTCAAAAATTAGCTATGCCGATGCTGACTCCAGTGGCGATATTGAGTGCGGCAAAAATTGTGCATGTACCATGGCGTTTATCGTCATGCGTCATCGTCCCCTCTGGCACTTCCTGGCGCATTTGTCACCCGGCCATCTTTCTGAGTATGCGGACAATGCAAAAGCGGTGACAAATTTACAACACTTGGAGAAAAGGGGAAACTAAATAGCGTGTAAGTGCTTGAAAAAATGGGGTGAACGATGGGGCTCGAACCCACGACAACCGGAATCACAATCCGGGGCTCTACCAACTGAGCTACGCTCACCATAATATGAAGTGCAAGAATGGCACGCTTGGCAGGATTCGAACCTGCGACCCACGGCTTAGAAGGCCGTTGCTCTATCCAGCTGAGCTACAAGCGCAAATCGTGGTCGGGGTAGAGGGATTCGAACCCCCGACATCCTGCTCCCAAAGCAGGCGCGCTACCAAACTGCGCTATACCCCGATTTGAACCTTGTAAGGAGAACCTCGAACAGGTATCCTGCAAAGATCGACAATAATACTTTTCGATTACTGTAACGTCAAGTTATTTATCAGCCCTATTGGCTAAAATGTTATTGCAGTTTGGCTTTGACAATTTGATAGATTTCTTCGGTTTTGATGTCTGCACTTGCCAGTAAGGATTCCAGTTCGGCAATCCTGGCATCGGCAAAATCCTTGTCTTTAATGCTGCCGGCGTTAATGTAGACATTCAATGCCGCACTTTTTAATGCAGCGTATCCTGCCATGACAGCAACGCCAGCATCACTGATGACGCCAAGATTACCCTTGTTCGCGGCGATCTGGCTGAGTTCAATGGCTTCCCGACAGGCTTTTGCGCAGGCCAGAGGAACTTCAGTCGCTTCTTTTAAAACTGTCTGGATTTGCGCACTGCGCTCGGCTTTTTGTTGCTCGGTTTCTTTGGGCAGACTGTAGCAGGCCATCAATTTATCAAAGACATCGACATCGGCTTTAATCATACCGGTTAATTGTTCGCGCAGGGCTTCTGATGTTTCCAGTAATGCTTTCATGTCAGCTTCAACTTCGGCGTATTTTGGTTTGCCGATGGTCAGGTTGCAGACCATGCTGGTGAGCGCTGCTGATTGTGCGCCCATCACGGCTGCCGCACTGCCGCCGCCTGGGGTCGCGGCTTTGCTGGCCAGTTCCTGCAGGAAGGTGTCTATGGATTTGTCTTTAATTTCGCTCATAGTTAATAATAAATAAAAATGTTGTTCAGCCGCTCTCGTCAACATGAGAGCGGTGAGGAAGGAATTAGCTTGCGCGCCGCCAGGTGGTGATACCGCCGGGCGCATCTTCAAGTACAATGCCCTGGTCTTTTAACTGATCACGGATCTGGTCAGCCAAAGCCCAGTTTTTTTCTTTCTTGGCATCGATGCGTTGCTGGATCAGTGTGTTGACGTCTTCTTCAGTAAGGCCATCTGCATCGTTTCCACCTTTTAGAAAGGTATCCGGGTCATCCTGCAAAATACCCAGGTGCAGGCTAAGAAATTTCAGCGTGTAAGCCAGGGTTTGCTGACGCTCTCCCGCATCTGTTTTATTCAGTTCGCGGGCAATCTCAAATAATACTGACAGGGCAACGGCTGTGTTGAAATCATCATTCATTGCATTTTCAAATTCGGCAATGAGCTTTTTATCGGCCTGTTCGGTGGAGATTTCAATGCCACGCAACGCGGTATACAAACGGGTCAATGCGGTTTGCGCTTCATCCAGCTGTTCGTCAGAATAATTTAACGGGCTGCGGTAATGGCTGGAGAGAATGAAAAAGCGAATGATTTCCGGTCGATATTGCTTAAGCACTTCGCGAACAGTGAAAAAATTACCCAGCGATTTGGACATTTTTTCTTCATTCACGCGTACAAAGCCATTGTGCATCCACAGGTTGACGAATTTATCGCCAGTGGCCCCTTCCGATTGCGCGATCTCGTTTTCATGGTGCGGAAACTGTAAATCCATGCCCCCGCCATGAATATCAAAATGAGTCCCCAGGCAGCACGTGGACATGGCCGAACACTCTATATGCCAGCCCGGTCTCCCCTGTCCCCACGGAGATTCCCAGGCAGGCTCTCCGGCTTTGGCCATTTTCCATAGCACAAAGTCCAGCGGATTCCGCTTGGCGTTATCGACTTCCACGCGCTCACCGGCCTGCAATTCATCCAGGTTTTTACCGGACAACTGGCCATACTTGGCAAATTTATTGACCGAATAAAACACATCGTCATTACCGCCGACATAGGCCAGGCCGTTGTCGATCAACTGTTGAATCATGGCCAGAATATCGTCCATGGATTGCGTTGCCCTGGGCTCAATGTCTGGTGGCAGTACCGCAAGCGCGCGCTCGTCCTCATGCATGGCATCAATAAAGCGTTCGGTTAACGCGCTGAAATCTTCACCGTTTTCATTGGCGCGTTTAATGATCTTGTCGTCAATATCGGTAATATTGCGCACATAAGTCAGGTCATAACCCAGATAACGGAAGTAGCGGGCGACGGTATCAAAGACCACCATAACGCGCGCGTGACCAATATGGCAGTAGTCATATACAGTCATGCCACACACGTACATGCCCACCTTGCCTTCAATGCGGGGGGTAAAAGCTTCTTTGTTACGACTCAGGGTATTGTAGATTTTTAACATCTCTGGCGATGGGTTGGAAAAACTTATTCAATTTAACAAGTATCGGCCTTCTCTTTCAAGCAAAAAACAAATAGAATCTGCGCCTTACACAGATAACAGGAAGAGGTTATGATTCGAGGTGTTTCTGCGCTAGCGCTGTTATTTTTTTCCACATTATTATTTGCTACGGAAGTCAAAATGTCTGAAAACAAAGTTAAGTTGACCACCAACCTGGGTGACATCACTATTGAACTGGAGACGGATAAAGCACCGCTTTCATCAGAAAATTTCATCAATTATGTAAAGTCCGGGTTTTATGAAGGCACTATTTTTCACCGCGTGATTCCGGGCTTTATGGCGCAGGGTGGTGGCTTTGATAAGGATTTCAAGCAAAAGGAAACCAGCGCAGCTATCAAGAATGAAGCCGATAACGGCCTGAAAAACGAGCGTGGCACATTGGCCATGGCGCGTACCCCTGATCCAGATTCTGCAACTGCCCAGTTCTTTATCAATTACAAAGACAACGATTTTCTAAACTTTTCCAGCCCAACGCCTAATGGCTGGGGTTATGCTGTGTTTGGTAAAGTGGTTGACGGCATGGATGTGGTTGATGCGATGGCCGAGGTACCGACAGGTAATAATGGCATGCATCAGGATGTGCCAAAAACAGACATCGTGATCGAAAAAGCGGAAATATTAGCCGAATAAGCAATAATTTCCTATGAGCCAACAACAGGAAGTTTTGTTTCTGTCGGATCTTCACATATCCTTTGAAAAAAAGGACATTACCCGACATTTTCTAAACTTCCTGCAACATCGTGCTCTACAGGCGCAGGCCGTCTATATTTTGGGCGACTTGTTTGATGCCTGGGTGGGCGATGATGACAATACCCATCCGAACAAAACGATCAAACAGTCACTCAAAGCCCTGGTGGATGCAGGGATACAGGTTTTTTTGCACGTCGGCAATCGCGATTTCCTGATCGGCCAGGATTTTGCCAGGCAAACCGGTGTGACCCTGTTGGGTGATTATCAAGTTATTGACCTGTTTGGCACGCCTACATTACTCACACATGGCGATTTGCTATGCAGTGACGATGTGGCCTATCAGGACTTCCGTAAAAAATCGCGAACCGAACAATGGCAGCAAAATGTACTGAGCAAGCCGCTGTGGCTGAGACTACTGGCGGCACGCTGGTATCGTATGCGCAGTCACTATCACAAAAAAGGAAAAAACCAGGACATTATGGATGTCAATCAAGGCACCGTAGAGCAGGTGATGCGTGAACACGGCTGTACATGTTTGATTCATGGCCATACCCACAGGCCGGCGGTGCATGATTTCAAGTTGGATGACAAGCCCGCACAACGTATTGTCCTTACAGACTGGCAGGCGCAAAAAGCAGAGGTGTTATGTTGCCGGGAAGATGGTTTTCAGCGTGTTGATTTAACCTGACTTTTGAGCCAAAGTTATAACAAAATCCGTTTCAATCTCCAGTCCCTCCGCGTGCATAATTTGTTGGCGCATGTGTGGTTTTGCACGCCAGGCAAACGGCGTCATGTCCAGTAATGCTATGCGTTGCTCCTGATCAGGCTGAATAGTGAACGGTAGGCGTTGTGTTTCGATGTGGGTGAAGCCTTCAGGTAGCTTGCCTTCTACAGCGTGTTGTTTTACGTCAGGATAAATATATTCTCTCAATTGCCATAAATGACGCGGGCCGGGGGTGACGGTAAGCAGTTTGCCATCAGCGTTTAACAGACGTTTGATTTCGTTGTCATTAGAGGGGGCATACACGCGAAAAATGACATCAAAAAAAGCATCGGAATAGGGCAGTCGATTGTTGCTGGCGACAATAAAACGTGCGTCAGGTTGTTTTTTGGCTGCGGCCAGAATCGCATTTTTGGCAATGTCGGCACCATGTAAATCGAGATCTTGATGGTGGCTTTTTGCTTCCAGTTGTCGGCTGTAATAACCTTCACCACACCCCATATCCAGCACATGCAATGGCGTGGTTGCCAGGCAATGGCGGTCAAGCATCGCCGCTATAGCATCTGCCATCGGCTGGTAAAACCCGGCCTCAAGAAAATTCCGCCGCGCTCGCATCATCGCCCGACTGTCTCCCGGCTCTTTGGATTTTTTTTGCTGCACCGGAAACAGGTTTAAATAACCTTCTTTGGCCAGATCAAAATGATGTTTGTTGTCGCAGTAATAACCCTGAGATGCTTGATGCAGCTTTAACGGCGATTGGCAGATGGGGCAGATGTAAGACATATGGGTTAGCATTCACCTCAGTATTCTATGGTTAAATGTTCTACTCGCTTGAATTCTCGAATATGATCAGTAACAAGGATAGCCTCAACTGAGATACAGCGGCCCGTTATCAGAGTATCATTTTGGCCAATAGGGGGGACGGTTGATTGGAGAGACTGTTTCATTAAAGTGGCTGCATTTACGGCCTGGTTTTTACCATTTTTAAATAAGCTGGCTGTTGCCATCGGTACCTCCTGAAGTTACTACCACGAAGGTAGCACAGGCTTACTATATGACAAAAAGAGGGGGGTAAAATAGATTCTGAGGCAGGGAAATTGTGAGAACCAGGCTATGGGTTATCACAGCTCCCCGGCTTGCAGCCGCAGGTTTTGCCGCAGCCCATGCCCTCTTCTTTGGCGGGGCCAAGCTCCGGGTGGCGGGCGGCGAATTTACGAGAGGCGTGCTGGACAAGTATCCAGCCGCCCATCAGGGAAAATATTACGCCCATGGCGATGAGAAAGTTGATCATAGTTATGCTGTGGAGCCGCCGAGTCCGGCAAAGCCCATGAAAGTCATTGATAATATGCCTGCCAGCATCATGCTGAGTGCCGCAGCTTGTGTGATATTGGGCAGGTTGGACAGTTCCAGCTTTTCGCGTAGCCCGGCCATCAGCATGATGGCTAGTCCGAAACCGGCGCCGGCACCCAGGCTGAAGGCGACGGATTGCAGGAAATTATAGCCACGCACGGTTTGGAACAGGGCCACGCCGAGAATTGCGCAGTTGGTCGTAATCAAGGGAAGAAATATCCCCAGCGCACGGAACAGTGCCGGGCTGAATTTTTTCAGTGTTATCTCCACCAGTTGTACTGATGACGCGATGATGGCGATATAGCTGATCAGGCGCAGGAATTCCAGCTCGTATTTAACCAGAACGGTATTGATGGCATAGGCGCAAACTGAACTGATAAACATGACGAACATGGTCGCCAGTCCCATGTTGAACGCGGTGTCGCGTTTGCCGGAAACGCCGACAAAGGGACACAGGCCCAGAAACATGGCGAGCACGAAATTGTTGATTAAGAACGCGCTGAGAAAGATAAAGCTCAGTGATTCGGGGTTCATGACGACACCTGATTTTGTGGCACTGAACACTGCGAGGCAGATTCTTCATCCAGCAATTTGCCGGTTTTGCGCTGTTCTATGTAGTTGATGAGCAACAGCCAGCAGCCGAGCACGATAAAGCCACCTGGAGGCAGAATCATGACGACCCACGGCTCAAAATTGCTGCTGAACACCTGATAACCGAGTAATTGTCCTGCACCGAGCAGCTCACGCACTGCGCCGAGCATAACCAATGCCAGGGTAAATCCCAGTCCCATGCCGGTGGCGCTGATGACTGATTTGCCGAAACCATTTCTGGAAGCATAGGCTTCCGCACGCCCCAGAATCAGGCAATTGACCACGATTAACTGGATGAAGGCACCGAGTTTATTGTACAAATCCAGGCTAATCGCCTGAATAATGTAGTCCACCAGTGTCACAAAGGTGGCGATAATGACGATGTAGGTGGTGATGCGTACCGGCTTGGGGATCAGGTGGCGCAATGCTGAGACCAGTGCATTGGAGCAGACCAGCACAAACAGCGTGGCGATGCCCATGCCCAGCGAGTTCTCCACGGTGTTGGTGACAGCCAATACCGGGCATAGCCCGAGCATCATGACGAAGACCGGGTTTTCTTTCCATAAGCCTGCCGTAAAGTCCTGCACGCTTAACGGGGTTTCTGTGTTTTTCGGGTTTGCCATAATGATCTCATTCCAATGGGCTGGCGTTGTTGAGTAAATTCAAATGTCTGGCAATCAGCGGATGATATTTCTGCCCGCTTTGATTTAACATGCGGCCTACGGCATTTGAGGTAATGGTCGAGCCGGAAATGGCATCAATTTGCCATGCGTCCTGTTTAGTGCCGTTGCGTACCGTTTTGATCACATTCATCAGGCCCGTTGCATCATCGTTTACTTTAGCATCCAGACAATTAAAGTTGGCCAGAAATTCCGCATCGGTGGTGATTTGCGTACCAAAGCCGGGTGTTTCCGTACTTTTTAGCACATCGTAGCCAGTAATACAGCCATTAAACGGATTATAAGCATACAGTAAACGCACCGTATCCTGATATCCCTGGGCGGCGGCCGGTAGCGCCAGGCCAATCAATTTACCGTTTTGGTCGTAACCGGCAAACAGAAGCTCGCCATGTTGATCATCTGTAACTTGTGTCAGCACATCGTCTTTGACCAGGAAGGTCAGGCGTGTTTTTGCCTGAGGCAATACGTTGAAAATAGCACGTTCGGTCGCCTGGCGCTGGTTCTCGGCAATAATAGGGGTGGTGAATTCATACACCAGCACGACCAGCAACCCGGATAACATGGCGACAATAGCCAGCGTAATAATCAGCGATGAACTGGATGGCAGTGAAGGGGCAGGGGGCGTTTCACTCATTATTTGCCTCCTTTCTTGCGCGTGCCATAGATTTTCGGCTGAGTGTAGGATTCAATTAGCGGGGTCGCTGCATTGCCGAACAAAATAGCATACATGATTGATTCTGTCAGGCCGCCGAACAGACGGATAATCACGGTTAAAAAACCGACCAGCAAGCCGAAAATAAATATACCCAACGGCGTCACTGGCGAAGCCACCATGTCGCTGGCCATAAATATCGAGGCAAACATCAGCCCGCCGGCCAGCACCATAAATAAGGGTGAAGGATAGTCGGTCGGGTCGATGAGATAAAAAACACTGGCAGTCAATACGGTGCCGGTGATGACGGCGGCCGGAATCCGCCAGTCCAGCATTTTGCGATACACCAGATAGCCACCGCACAGTAAAATCAGAATCGCCGAGCTTTCGCCAACGGCGCCGTTGGTCATACCCAGCAACAGTTGTTCGCTGTCGGTAAAAATATTTTGATACTTCATTAATGAAAGCGGGGTGGCGCCAGTGTAGCCATCCGGTGCAACCGTCATGCTCCATGCCTCTGTAGGCAAGGGTTTCATGAAAGGGATGGCTAAAGTTGACGGAATCAACTCGCTGAAGCGGCCTTCGGCAAAGGCAGGCGTCCAGGTGGTAATGGACACAGGAAAAGCCGCCTGCACAAAGGCGCGGCCGACCAGTGCCGGATTGAAAACATTAAAACCGATGCCGCCAAACAGGGTTTTACCCATGGCGATAGCCGTAAAGCCAGCTACTGCAGCCATCCACAATGGAAAGCCGGGGGGCAGGCTCATTGACAGCATCAGGCCGCTGATGACCGCACTGAAATCGGAGACTGTGGATTTCTTGCCGGACAACGTGCAAAAAAGCTGTTCGGTTAATGCGCAGCTGAGCGTGGTGGTTATCATCAACAGCAACGCGCTAAGACCAAACTGATACACGCCGTACACGGCAATGGGCATTAGGGCATACACCACGTTGCGCATGATTTCCGCTACAGTCGGTGCCTTGCGAATATACGGCGAGGTGCGGATGTCTATTTTAGGGGATGGTTTAGCCATTTTGGATATGCCGCTCCCGATTTAGCGCTTTGGCGATGCGGAAATATTGCACCAGCGGAATATTGGATGGGCACACATAGCTGCAGCACCCACATTCAAAACAGTCGTTTAAATGATAATCTTTTTCCATCACGTCATAGCGTCGTTTGGCCGCCAATTGGCCCAGTTCTGACGGGTTCAGGTTGATCGGGCAGGCCTGCAGGCACATCGAGCATTTAATGCAAGGCTGGATGTCATCACGTTTGGTGGCGCGTTTATCCAGCACCAGCACGGCTCCAGTGCCTTTGGTGACCGGTGTTTCCAGCGACGATACCGGCAGTCCCATCATCGGGCCGCCAAGAATCAGCTCGGCTTCTGCACCGGTAAACCCGGCAAAATCGAGGATATATTTCAGCGGGGTGCCGATCGGGACAATGTAATTTCCCGGACGCTCAAGTTCATCGCCGGTGACGGTGATAATACGTTCAATTAACCCCTGGCGATTAGGTAACAGGCTGCCCATTTCCGCCATGGTGGCGACGTTAAAAATCGCCAGCCCAATTTCTGACGGCAGGCCACGGGACGGGATTTCTACGCCCAGCAGCGATTTTACCAGCATTTTTTCCGCACCTTGCGGGTATTTGGTTTCTACCGCTTCTACCGAGATCAGGTTGTCATCAGGCAGGCGATCACGGATAACATCCATAACCTCCCGTTTATTGTTCTCAATACCGATAATCGCCTTGTCGGCATTGACTGCCTTGATGGCAATGTTAATACCGGTCATCATGGCGTCCACTTTTTCCAGCATCACGCGGTGATCAGTAGTTAAAAACGGTTCGCATTCACAGCCGTTAATTACCACCGTATGAATATTACGTTCCTTGGGTACCATCATTTTGGCGTAGGAAGGAAAGCCCGCGCCGCCCAGTCCAACCAGTCCGGTTTCCTTGACTGCGGAAATGATTTGCGTGCTATCCATGCTCAGGTAATCCTGAGGGCCCCCTGTCAGCGGAATTTGCGGAGAACTGGGTGATGTCGTGATGATAATGGATTTAACCTTTGGCCCTTTAGCACTGGGCATTAATTCGATATCCTTGACGGTGCCGCTGACACTGGCGTGAATCGGAACGGACAAGGCGTTTTCCGCCGGCTCTGCAATCAATTCTCCACGCTCGACAAACTGTCCCTTGTGTACAATAGGGATAGCGGGCGCACCAATATGCTGGGAAAGCGGCAAGACAATTTCCGGCGCAAAAGCCAGCCGGATGGTTTTTTTGCGGCTGGTTTCGTCCTTGTACTCCGGCGGATGAATCCCGTGCGGAAAGGTCTTTTTGGAAAAAAGCTGTAATAAACCCATTAAAGATAAAAGCAGGAAAATGAAACTAATCAGAGTAGAACGATTGCTGTCGGTTCAACAGGATGTTTCAGGCAAGCGCACGAAAAGCCCAAAAAATGTAATGTTATTATGGGCTTGTTAATGAATCATTATAAAAGATCGCGCCTTTTCTATCCATTGTTTCGCATGTGTAGCTTATGACGCGTGCCGATTTGAAACAGGAACAACAATGGCAGCCGTTCATGAAATAGCCGGCTGGGCAGGGGCAGCTTTATTGCTGACCGGGTTTATCTGGGGGCTGATGCGCACAGACGTCAGCTGCAGACCCGCCTACTTGCTGATGAATATTGCCGGGGCGCTGGGCATCATTATCAATACTTACAGTGTAGGTGCGTATCCGGCGATGACATTTAAGGAGCCTCTGATTAAGTTGGTTAGAATTTAGCGCAGAAAAAACTGTCGCTATTTTTCGCGAAGTGAGCAGTAATAGTCATTCTATTGCGCCGATCTTCGTGGAAAATAGCGACAGTTTTAGCAAGCTAAAAATAATTGGACTTGATCAGAGGTTCCTTAATATAGTGTGGATGCTGGTGGCGGTCGTCTCGCTGATCAAAAAATTAGTAAAAGGATAAGTCATGCACATATGGGTCGATGCCGATGCCTGC
>SPJS01000158.1 GCA_006844705.1 Methylococcaceae bacterium
CGGTAACTTCAGCATTAATGTACCAGGTAGCGATTTAGCAGCTGATCCTGATACCACGGTTGATGCCAGCGTTGCAACGACAGATGCAGCAGGTAACCCAGGTACTGGAACAACCACACAAGGCTACCTAGTTGATACAGGAACACCATCTATCTTAATTAATGTCATCGCTGGCGATGACATTATCAATAATGTAGAAGATGATAGCCCTGTTACGATTAGCGGGTCTACTGTTAATGTAGAAGATGGCCAAACAGTCACCGTTTCGGTGAATGGCAATACCTACACCACTACAGTAACGGCTAATGCTTGGAGCTTATCCATCTCTGCCGTTGATGCACAAGCACTTGGTGCAACTGAAACCGTGACAGCGGATGTGAGTGACCTTGGTGGCAATCCTGCGCCACAAGCAACGCGAACTATTGCACATGATGGCGTTGACCCAGTGCCAACGATTGCCTTAGATGCGAACATTACCGCAGATGACATCATCAATGCGGCAGAAGCAGGCACCAACATTCCAGTGACTGGCGTAGTTGCCGGTGAATTTAGCACAGGTGATACTG
>SPJS01000159.1 GCA_006844705.1 Methylococcaceae bacterium
GATGTATTCATTGTCAAAAACCGTCTGGATGGCACGATAAACGGCGGGGGGGGCAACAACAATACGCTCAGTTATATCAATGACCCGTTACAACCAGATAGCAGTTCGGGCTATCGTAATCCGCTTATTTTAGATGCTAGCAAGAACAGGGCACCATTGATCAATGGCGGGGCAGATAACGGCTTCAGCAATATTCAAAAAATAATCGCCGGTACCGGCGTTGATACCCTGGTGGCCGCTAACGATATTGAAGTGCACGGTGCCAAAGGCAAAGACACAATACAGGGCTCTACTAATGCCGATACCAAGCTGTATGGTGATGAGGGCAACGATAATCTGTTCGGCAATGGCGGAGACGACAATCTGTTCGGCGGCGCGGGATCGGATATTCTGAGTGGCGGGGATGACAATGATGCGCTCACTGGTGGAACAGGCGCAGACACCTATGTCTTTGATGGAGCCTGGGGAACAGATACCGTCATGGAAGATGAAAATGGCGGGATAGATACACTTAACCTGACCCGGATTGATGCTGATGCCCAGATCACTCTGTCAGACAGCAATA
>SPJS01000156.1 GCA_006844705.1 Methylococcaceae bacterium
GATGTATTCATTGTCAAAAACCGTCTGGATGGCACGATAAACGGCGGGGGGGGCAACAACAATACGCTCAGTTATATCAATGACCCGTTACAACCAGATAGCAGTTCGGGCTATCGTAATCCGCTTAATTTAGATGCTAGCAAGAACAAGGCGCCATTGATCAATGGCGGGGCAGATAACGGCTTCAGCAATATTCAAAAAATAATCGCCGGTACCGGTGATGATACCCTGGTGGCCGCTAACGATATTGAAGTGCACGGTGCCAAAGGCAAAGACACAATACAGGGCTCTACTAATGCCGATACCAAGCTGTATGGTGACGAGGGCAACGATAAACTGTTCGGCAATGGCGGAGACGACAATCTGTTCGGCGGCGCGGGGTCGGATATTCTGAGTGGCGGGGATGACAATGATGCGCTCACTGGCGGAACAGGCGCTGACACCTATGTCTTTGATGGAGCCTGGGGAACAGATACCGTCATGGAAGATGAAAATGGCGGGATAGATACACTTAACCTGACCCGGATTGATGCTGATGCCCAGATCACTCTGGCAGACAGCAATA
>SPJS01000157.1 GCA_006844705.1 Methylococcaceae bacterium
TGTTGCCGCGAAATGAGAATGAGACGTTGGAAACGCCGCCTGAAATTAGCGCATGGGGCAGGGTGCGTTTGATCTCGCGGGTGGCTTCGATAAAGTCCACGCCGTAGTTGTTATGTTCTTCAATGCCTGTGGCGACAGCAAAAATATTGGGGTCGAAGATGACATCTTCTGGCGGAAAGCCGATGGATTCAGTCAGAATGGTGTAGGCGCGGGTGCAAATTTCTATCTTGCGTAGTTGCGTATCGGCTTGCCCGACTTCATCAAAGGCCATCACGATGACGGCTGCACCATAGCGTCTGACCAGTTTGGCCTGTTCGATGAATTTTTCTTCACCTTCTTTGAGCGAGATGGAATTGACTACGCCTTTACCCTGAATGCATTTCAGCCCGGCTTCCAGAATGTCCCATTTGGAGGAATCCAGCATAATCGGCACTTTTGCAATGTCGGGCTCTGCTGCGATCAGGTTGAGAAAGCGCACCATCGCGTCTTTGGATTCCAGCATGCCTTCATCCATGTTGATGTCAATAATCTGTGCGCCGTTTTCCACCTGTTGTTTGGCCACAT
>SPJS01000162.1 GCA_006844705.1 Methylococcaceae bacterium
CTGCGGCTTTTTTGATTCACTAATAAACTGAGCAGAAAAAACAAAATAAAAAAAGCACACGGATTAAAAGCATCCAGTGTCGCGATGATCAAGGTAAAAACCGGCAGCGAAAAATCCTGATAATGCAGCTCCCCCAAGCCTGGAATAAGAAAGCTTTCCTGTGTCTTACCCTCAATTTGCTGAAAACAATCCAGCAGTTTTTCTTCTAACACTCGCCCTGTAGTTTTGGCGTGATCATACCCTGTCACCATCTCATTACAAAAAATAAAGGCAGGAACCGAGTTTGCTGGCTGTCCAGCTTGTTGAGCCATGTCCTGAAACAGTTTCTGATTCTGCTGATGCCCAATCAAATCGAAACTATGCACTGTTAGCCATGCATACTTTTCATCCAATTGCTGGATAAAGGGTTTAGCTTCTTGACAATGAGGGCAATAACGCGACCAGAAATAATACAAATCCACCTGATCATTCATTTCCTGCGCCCAGCTTTGCCCACAAACAACAAAAATCAATGCCAAGCCAATCAATACCACGCGATCTTTTCCACAGTTAAAGCGCA
>SPJS01000163.1 GCA_006844705.1 Methylococcaceae bacterium
TTACTTTTTTAGCGAGATTATGCAATGCCTTCTTTCCCCGTAATCACAATTAATACAGCCCTGATTGGGTATTGCACGCTTTTGCGCTTAGCAATTGATTCACCGCCAGTGTTGCAGAATAATGGAGCATACCACGGCCACAGAATATAATGGTTAGCCGGGACAACCCGCTCTGGCTTCAATTTTGGCGCGATCGAAAAAGCAACGAGTTTCACCAAACCTCTGTCAACAAATATCTAGTACAGTTCTGGCCCACGCTGAAAATACCGTATGGAAGCCGCATCTTTGTACCCCTGTGTGGCAAAAGCCTGGATATGCTGTGGCTGGCTGAACATGGGTACCAGGTAATCGGTGTAGAGCTGAGCCCCATTGCAGTCAAAGCCTTTTTTGAGGAAAACAACCTGCAGCCCGTCAAACAGCGTTTAGATAATTTCACCCTATGGAGCCATGGAAATATCAGTATCCTATGTGGCGATTACTTTTCCTTGAGCCAGATTCAGTTGGGACAAATAGATACCGTCTATGATCGAGCAGCACTTACCGCCCTACCGGAGG
>SPJS01000160.1 GCA_006844705.1 Methylococcaceae bacterium
CGATCTGGCCGGTGGTGCTGACAGCACTGATGACCCTGGATTCCAGGGGCTAGCGGGCTGGCTACCAAGTAATACGCTAATAAAATATCGTGCTGTTGATGCGTTACAAACGTGGCGTGCTGATTCGCAAAACTGGCATGTGAGTCCGTCCGGAGGGCCGCAAATCCGGTTATTTGGCGGTTTGAGTGCAGAAACCGTACTTTCTACAGATACCAGCCATTGTGGCGGGTTGCTGATCTGTATCCCTAAGGAAATTAGCGAAACCGTGTATAGCGAAGGCAGTACGGTGTTTACCGGGCAAGGCATCTCTGCGGCGCCCTCGTTGATTATTGACAATACTTCTGCGGATGGCGCGCTTCATGCCCACCTCGACTGGTATCTTGAAAATGTCGGTCATGTGGGCGATGCAGCCTATTTGCTGGCATTACAACTGGTTGCAGAGGGTTATCAGGATTCAGATCCCTTTTATATCTTATTTAACCACGGTTTGTCTGAAGAAAATCTGGCTAAAGCAATTCAAATGCGCATGACTCCGGATGCTTTAACCTCGGTTC
>SPJS01000161.1 GCA_006844705.1 Methylococcaceae bacterium
TGCCACCGCCAACACCACTTTTTGCAGGCATGCCGACGTTAAAAATCCAGCCACCAGAAAAATCATACATCCCGCATGTGGTCATGACGCTGAGTACTTTCTCAACATATTGACTTTTTAACGCAGGTACGTTGGTAATTGGGTTAACGCCATCGTTGGCCAATGTTGCACCCATTACCGCCAGGTCTCTGGCATTAACCAGGATAGAGCATTGACGAAAATACAAGTCCAGAATGTCTTCCGGTTCGCGATCAAGAATGCCGTAACCATACAGCAAGTGCGCAATCGCACGGTTTCTGTGGCCGGTTTCTTTTTCTGACAGATAGACTTTTTCATCGATACCGATCTGGTTGCCAGTAAAGTCACTAAACTTCTTTAGAATTCTGTCCATGCGGGATGAGCCTTCTGTGTGTTTGATAATGCCAGTCGTGGCGATAGCGCCGGCATTGATCATTGGATTCATCGGTCGACCGGAATCCTGTTCCAGACTGATGGAGTTAAACGCTTCACCAGACGGTTCTACACCAACTTTTTCCAAGACAGATTCCAGCC
>SPJS01000154.1 GCA_006844705.1 Methylococcaceae bacterium
AAGTTCTTAATATTGTGGATCACAGTGAACCCGGATTCACTTATGTCTACGATGAAAATCTTTCACTGATCGAGAAAATCGAAGCCATCGCGACCAAACTATACGGTGCGGCGAGTGTTGCTCTCTCCCCTAAAGTAAAAAATGAATTGAATGCTTTACAGCAGGATTACGGCAAGTTTCCTGTCTGTATGGCAAAAACCCAAATGTCATTTTCAACCGACCCAACATTAAAAGGTGCGCCCAGTGGCCATACTGTTGAAATCAGTGAAGTTCGACTTGCTAATGGTGCGGGATTTATTGTTGCGATTGCCGGCAACATGATGACCATGCCTGGCCTGCCAAAATCGCCTGCTGCAGAACGTATTGATATTACAGATGACGGCGTGATTACCGGGTTGTTTTGAGGACTGTACTCTGGTGTGAGATTGCTATTCGCGGCCAGTCTCACATAAAGAAGATTTTCAGGAAGAAAAAAAATTCACGGCTCCAGGGGGAGGAGCCGTGAAAGCCCGAAGGTAAAGTTACTTCACAGGTAAAACTAGATCATTTGC
>SPJS01000155.1 GCA_006844705.1 Methylococcaceae bacterium
CATTACCCTCTTGGCAGGGGCCGGTAGTTTTCGGCCCCTGCTCCCGGCGAGGGTGGGGTAAGCCGTGCGGCGAAGGGGCAAAGCCCCTTTTGAGCGCTTAGACTCATGCCTTTTTATGCCACTTTTGCTTGATAGTCTTCTTTTTTAGTCAGCAACGCCCAAACTATCCGTGCATTTTTATTGGCGACTGCCACAGCGGTGATGTTTTTTCCGCGTCGTTGTTCTACTTCTCCAATCCATTGACTACGCTTGTCCTGATGCTTGTGGGCACACCTAACGACGGATCTTCCGCCGTGAATTAATAGCGTTCTAATGTAGCTGTCGCCTCGCTTGCTGATACCTAGTAACGTCGGTTTGCCGCCTGTGGAATGTTGTCGTGGAACGAGCCCCAACCAGGCGGCAAGCTCCCTGGCCCTGTTAAAAGCACCTATGTCACCAATTGCTGCAATCAAAGCGGTTGCTGTCATTAATCCTATGCCTGGTATAGTCAACAAGCGCTTGCAGTCTTCATTTTGGTTACAAATCGTTTTTAAGCTTTGCTCTAATGTCT
>SPJS01000003.1 GCA_006844705.1 Methylococcaceae bacterium
CCACACAATGCCCCGACGTTCCTGATCAAGCGCTAGTTCCGCGTGCTGCCTGGTCAGATAAACACGCCTATGACGTCCAATTACAACACCTGGCACAGTTGTTTAAAGACAATTTTAAGCAATATGCCGCGGGGTGTTCTGAGGAGGTGTTGGCCGCAGGGCCCGTTGTTCACGAGGTGTCAGAGACAGGTTAACGGCCTGTCAATGAAAGCCTATAAAGGATGATGAAACCACAGGCTTTAGTGACTATGAATCCGAGTCACTGTGATGATTGACGTTGTCATTCACGATTCAAACGCAACGAATTAGCGATCACCGAGACCGAGCTCATTGCCATGGCTGCCGATGCCAGCGTGGGGTTTAACCGGCCTGCGACAGCAAAGGGGATGGCCACCGCATTATAGGCAAACGCCCAAAACAGATTTTGTTTGATGTTGCCCAAAGTTTGGGTGCTCAGCGTAATGGCATCATGCACTTTGCCAATGTCGCCATGCAACAGGACCAGGTCTGAGGATTCGATGGCAATATCGGTACCTTTATCAATGGCCAGACTCAGGTTGGCGGCAGCCAGTGCGGGCGCATCGTTAATGCCATCGCCTAGCATGGCAACATGATGGCCTTGTTGTTGCAGCTCGCGGATAACCTGCAGTTTTTTTTGTGGATCGGCCTGCGCAACAACATGCGCTATGCCCAGCTGTTCAGCCACATGGTGTGCTGCGGCTTCGCTGTCGCCAGTCACCATCAATGTTTGGATATGATGTGCATGTAACTGGCTGATAACCTGCGCTGCGTTAATGCGGATCGGATCTGATAATGCAAACAATCCGACAGCATGCTCATCCACCGCCATATACACCAGTGTGTTGCCGAAGGTGGCAAATTTTTTCGCCGATGCATGCAAGCTGTCGAGATTGAATTTATATTTTTGCATCCATGCTTCATTGCCCAGGAAGACCTTGTGTTTATCTACCGTGGCGCGGATACCTTGATCCGGTGTGTTGTGAAAACGGGTGGCTTTTAATGGTTCGATAGCGTGCTGCTGAGCATGACGCACCAGTGCCTGACCAAGAAAATGCTCAGACAGAGATTCTGCAGAAGCGGCCAGCTGCAACAGACGATTATCCTCCAGCATGGAGACATTTAACCAGTCAGTAACTTCAGCACGACCCTCCGTAATGGTGCCGGTTTTATCAAAAATCACGGTGTCGATGGTGGCAGCAGATTCCAGTGCATCGCCATTGCGGATATAAATTCCGCGTCGTGCCGCACGTCCACTGCCTACCATGGTGGCAGCGGGTGTTGCCAGGCCAAGGGCGCAAGGACAGGAAATCAGCATTACGGCAATCGCATTAGCCAGCGCATGGGCGATTTTTTCACCTTTGATCACCCAGCCTCCGAAGGTCGCGGCGGATAACAACAGGGTGGCAGGCACAAAGAAGGTCGCCAGGCGGTCAACGGTTTTTTGTAGTGCCATTTTGGAGGTCTGCGCCTGATCTACCATATGCAGCAAATTGAGTAACACGGTATCCTTGCCAACGGCGGTAATGCGAATTTCCAGTGCGCCACTGCCGTTGATGCATCCGCTAAATACCGTCTGCCCGGCTTCTTTGATGCTGGGCATGCTGTTGCCGGTAATCATGGCTTCATTTACGCTGGATAACCCGCTGATGACTTCGCCATCCACCGCAATTTTTTCACCGGGCCGGATTAACAGCCTGTCTCCTTCTAGCAGCTCCTCTACGAACACCTGATGTTGCTTCCCTTCATCACTCAACCGAGTGACCTGTTGGGGCTGCAGGTTAACCAGCTCGTGGATATCGCTGATTGCCTTATGGCGGGCGATTTGTTCCAGATAACGGCCAAGCAGAACAAAATCAATGATCGCCGTGGCCGCTTCAAAATAAACGTGACGTGAAGGTTTGATCAGGGCAGGCAGGCTGTATCCATAGGCGGCAGACACACCGAGGGCAACCAGACTGTCCATATTTGCAGCGCCTTGGCGCGCCTGGGCAATGGCTTTGGTAAAAATATCACGCCCTCCCGTCAGCAACACGGCCGTGGTCAATGCCGCCTGAACAGCAAGCAAGGGGCGTGAGCGTCCAGCAAATGTTGCCAGCAAGACGACCGGTACGGATAAGACACCCATCCAGCTCAAGTGATGTTTGCTGTCGAGTAAATGCTGTTCTTCCGCGTGCAGACGCAGTTTGCGTTGATCCAGCGTATCAATAGCAAATGCCTGATAACCATGGCTGTCGATAATCTCAAACAGGGTGGCATGATCAAGATAGGTGGTCACCCGTGCGGTTTCCGATAGATAATTTACGCTTGCCTGATGCACATCCGGATGACGTTGCAGCACCATCTCCAGAAACAGCGCGCAGGACGCGCAATTCATGCCGCCAATACCGAAAACCTCATCATGCAGAGGGTGACCGGCATGACGGTTTTTTTGTTTGATGGCATCAATCGAGGACAGCGGCTGTTGCCCCAGATTCTGAATAACCGAATCCAGCAAAATCAGCAGGTTATTGGGGGGCAGAATGTTCGGATCAAAATGAATGGTCAGCGAACCAATCGTTGGGACAAGTTTGACCTGTTCAACCCCTTCTCGTTTTTGCAGCAGAATATCCAGAATATAACAACGCTCTTTATCCTTGCGCAGTACTGGCACCACTATGCGCATACGGCGCTTGAGCTGGTGGGCGATGGTGAAGTTGTTGAAAGTGGGGTATACAGACATATCAACTTCCTGCGGCGAAGGGAGTAAGTGAAGCTAAAAATATTAGCGTAATAAAATTCTTCATATCGACCAAGCTTTAAAAAATAGTCCTGAATGCAGCTCAGTTTATACAGGTAGGTAGAGAAAAATGTTACGTTTTTTGTAATACCTGAAGTAGACCTGGAAATGCGTTATTAGCTATTTTTCTCACAACAACAGGGTTTTCCAGAGCAATATATTTAAATATTTCAGATAGTCCAGCCACGGTCTCAACAGTCCATTTTGTTTCTGCCATGATTCAATGCGACCTTGCATTTCATCGTTATCAATAACGCTACTCTGGCGTACATCTTCCCGTCCTTTTTCAACCACTTGCTGGAATGCCGATTCACTCATGATTTCAGTTTAGGGCGCAGCGTCTGGCAACGCTTCGATAATTGCTGTCATTTTTTCTTTAATCGTTAGCATCGTGCCATGGAGTGCCATAAAAATGCTGGTGAATCTTTTTTTAACTATAAAGCCTCATGCAAGGAAGTCAAAATTTTCTCGTATCAGAATAATCATCGTGCGGTTCCTTCGTTATCGCACGTTACATTGAAATGTCCTCATTCCATAAATGCCTGATAGGTTTTCATCCCGCCCGACAGGTTTTTCACCTGAAAGCCATGCTGTTGCAATATGCGGGTGGCGTTGTAAGCGCGTTGACCGACGCCGCAGACGACCCAGACTTCGCGTTCTCTCGAGAGCTCATGCAGGCGGTTGCGTAATTCGTCCAGCGGTACGTTGATCGCATGGGGAATATGGTGGTTCTCATATTCCGCCACCGTGCGCACATCAACAATCTGCGCCTGGCTGTAAGGGTCATCAAGAATCAGTGACAGCAATTGCTCGGCATCTTCCTGCTGCTCCGATTCGACGACCTGCACATGACTTTCCATCAACTCTTCCCAGCGTGCCAACGGGTGATTGTCACGTAACTGGTTAGCCGCCAGCATGCCGGCCAGGTTGACCGGGTCTTTGGTGGCACCAAACTGCGGGGCATAGCATAATTCCGCTTCTTCAAGATCATACACCGTAGCACTCATTTGAATATAGGCAGAAATGACATCAATCCGCCGCGCCACGCCGGATTCCCCCAGGGCTTGCGCGCCAAGTACGCGTCCGTCGCGGCTATCGTAAATCAGCTTTATGTGTATGGGTTTGGCACCGGGATAATAGCCGACGTGGTTACCGGGGTGCAGATAGACTTTTTCGTAATGTTGATAATCTGCGGCCTGCAATTGTTTTTCTGTGACGCCGGTTGCTGCCACCGTCATATCAAACAAGCCGCACACTGACGTGCCTTGTACGCCGCGATAGGTCATGTGCGTGGATGCGCCGGCAGATTCGTGATCAACAATATGCGCGGCAGCCAGTCGTCCTTGTCGATTGGCCGGGCCTGCCAGTGGAAATAATTGCCAGTGCCCGGTGATATAATTACGCACTTCCACCATATCGCCCACCGCCCAGATATGTTGATCACTGGTTTGCATGGTATCGCTCACCCGTACCCCGCCGAGTTCACCAATCTCCAGACCGGCCTGTTGCGCTAAAGCGATGCGTGGTTTCACGCCAATCGAAATCATCACCGCATCGGCGTGCAGGGTTTCGCCGTCTTGCAAATGCAGCGTCAGAGATTGATCTGTATTTTGGGTAAACTTTTTTACCTGCGCATTGGTTTGACAAACCATCCCATGCTGGGTGACATGCTTTTCAATAAAGCTGGCCATTTCCCTGTCCAGGGTCGGCATGATCTGGTCGGACGATTGAATCAATGTGACGTTTACATCGCGTTTAATCAGATTTTCTGCCAATTCCAGGCCCAAATACCCCGCCCCCATCACCACCGCATGTTTAATATCATGTAACGCCGCGCGAATTTTGCGGCTGTCTGGAATGGTACGCAAGGCATAAATAGCCGGTAGATCAATGCCCTCGATCTGCGGTTTTTTGGCTTCTGCGCCGGTGGACAGCACCAGGGCGTCATACGGCTCTACCCGGCTTTTACCGCTTTTAAGGTTATGCACCACGATGGTTTTATTCTCGCGATCAATCGCCGTCACCTGGCTGTCCGTACATACCTGAATATTAAAACGATTTTTGAACAGCTCCGGCGTGGCGACCAGCAACTTGTCTTCCTCAACAATCACATCGCCAATAAAATACGGCAGACCGCAATTGGCGAAGGACACATATGAACCCATTTCATAAATGATGATTTCACACTGCTCACACAAGCGCCGGATACGCGCCGCACACGTCGCACCTCCGGCAACGCCGCCTACGATCAGGATTCTTTTCATGTTGTGTTGTTTTTCTTAAGCTGAAAACGTAGCTATAGTACCCGTTGTTTCATTAGGAAAGAAATGGCCGAGCAACAAATCATCAAGTCATCACCAGGAAAAGTTTTAATTGAAAGTAATTGTTGTCAGCGTTAGTATTTCAGCTTAGACATGGGTATTCATGGAGTAAATTATGCTTAAAATATTTTTTCTACAGTTTTTTCTCAAGAAAGTTTTTTTGGGTCTATGTATTATCTTGCTGTCATTTTCAAATATGACCCTGGCTGAAATTCATCAGCAAATTGTTGTCGATTTTGATCCACAACAAGGTATTGGCGAACCGGGTGAAGATCGGGATAGTGATGCCATTACAGGCCCTCCCGACCAGATCAATCGCGCACTTAACGCGGCCATTTCCGGCCCGGGATATAGTGCTTCGGGGAGTGTAGGCCGTTTCGGTAATTATGGTATTCAGGGGTCACAATCCATAAATGCTCACAGTATGCAAACTCAGGTGGTCATTGCTAACGATGATATTGTCAATTTCACTGGAATACCTCAACGAATTAAAGCTAATTTCATCATTGATGGCGGCGAATTTGTGCTTGGTGCTGCACCTGGCGCAACCCTTGAGTATCAGTTAAATTTATTTATTGATGACTCTCCAACTTCTGGTGCGGACTTTCTTTTTCCGGACAGAAGTGTATTTCGGTCTTTTGGAACCCTATCCGGCGAGCTTGATCAAAGTACAACATTTGTTTCCCGCGGAGATGATATCGAGGCCGTTTTTGACGGGGTGCACTCCGTAGAGATTCCGGTTAGTCTGCAATCGGTTGACTTGGGTGTATTAAATCCCGGTCAGCGGATTGGACTACAGTATCAAATGGATGTCACCACATCCGTGCCACAATTTGTAGAGTTCTTGTCTTTTCAATTCAGTGACCCTCTAAGTGTAGATGGGGTCGGGGCTTCTCCTACAATCGAGTTTTCTGCGGTACCCATACCCGCGGCCGGCTTATTATTTATGCCTGCTTTAGCGGCCTTATTGGTTTGCTTTAAACGCCAAAGCAGATAATGTAGCTACACGTTGTACCATGGTCTGTAATGGCTGGTTAGCCGATGTTTGTTTCTCCTTCCCATTAACAGGAAGGAGAACGTACTCACTTTAATTTAATACAGCAAAACGTTATTGGTAAATGAGAATGCACGAATATCGCAAGATCAAAAATACTGTTGAAAACAGTTTTTTCAAGCTGGCTGCAATTAAGGAACCTCTGATCAAATCCAATTATTTTTAGCTTGCTAAAACTGTCGCTAAATGCTAACCAACTTAATCAGAGGTTCCTTACACGTTCAACGCCGTGCTTATCTCGTACCTGACACTTCAGGGGATTTAAATAATCAAGACGTTATAAAATCAAAATCATTAACAGCATCTAAAATGTTTTCTTTAATACAAAAATGCGGCAAATCCAGGCCTTGCTGCATTTTCCCGTAACCTGTTCCCACAAGATATTGTGCGATCCCTGCATTCCGCCCAGCTTCAACATCACTACTTTTGTCGCCGATTATCAATGACTTGCTTAAGTCAATGTTATATTCTGCTTGCGCGGTCATGATCATTCCTGGACTAGGCTTTCTACAATTACATGCGCCGCTGATATCAGGGTGATGAGGACAGAAATAATAGGCATCTATATGTGCATTTTCCTTTGCGAGAAGTTCATCAACCTGATTATGGAGCTGATTTACATCTTCCTCGCCATAGTATCCACGCGCAATCCCCGATTGATTGGTAATCACGATAACAAGATAACCTGTCTCATTAATGATTCTGATGGCATCAATTGCCCCGGGAATCCATGCCCAGTCCGTGATTTTATGCAAATAATTCTTTTCTACATTGATCGTGCCATCTCGATCAAGAAATACTGCGGGTCGTTGTGAAGTCATCTTATTTACTTGGAATAATACCGCGCCCCACCAGCAATTCGATGACTGAATCCACGCATTCTTCTAAAGGTTTGGTACCGGTCTGAACCGTTAATTCGGCTCTGTCCGGCGCTTCATAAGGCGAATCAATGCCGGTAAAAAAGGGGATTTCTCCAGATCTGGCTTTTTTGTACAAGCCCTTAACATCACGGTTTTCACAAATATCTAACGGACATTCACAATAAATTTCCAGAAAATCACCATGCGGCATTAGTTTTCTTGCTGAATTCCTGTCTGTTCTAAACGGGGATATGAATGCGGTCAGCGTAATAATCCCCGATTCAGTAAATAACTTGGCGACTTCGCCGATTCTACGGATATTTTCAACACGATCTTTGTCATTAAACCCAAGATCACCACATAAACCATGCCTTACATTGTCACCATCCAGCACAAAGGTTGACACCGACATTTTATGTAGCCGGTCTTCTACCGCATGGGCAAGTGTAGATTTGCCTGATCCGGACAAGCCGGTAAACCAGAGCACAACACTTTTATGGTGATGAAGTTTTTCCCGGTGTTCTCTCTCAACGGTCGCGTGATGCCAGACGGTGTTACTGCTTTTTTGTGTCATTATGATTCCTGCGTTTAATAATGCTGCTCAAATAGCGCAACAAATTTGTTCAGTTCTTCCATTGGAAGGTGATTGATGCCAGCCGCACCTTTACGGCCTCCACCTGTAGCAAATGTAGAACATAAATCATCGGCGCCAATTTGATTGCTTAATGGTGCTCTCACACTGACTTGATAGCCCCCTTTGTTATTATTGCTGATAATTGCATGGGCCCGCTCAGGGAACAGATTGGCCAAATGATTACCAAATACCCCACTGATGCGTCTGGCCCAGATTTCATCTGGCAATACGAAAACAGCCACTTTATCAGTACTGTGCTCGGCAGATATTTTATCCGCATTAGCCATATCTTCTGTATATCCGGAAACCAGTTGATGATAGATATCGGCATTATTCTGCATGAATTCGAAGGGAGATTTATAGCTACTCAACTCTTTGAAAAGTTGATCCGGTGCAAAATGGAGATCATCAACTGAACTGCCATAGCCATTATAATTAATGCAAATGCCCAGTTCCTTTAATTTCTCCAGTTGATCTTCTGTCAAATTCAATGATTGAGCAGCCTGGATTGCACTCTTGTTAAGATTATCTCCAAATGCGGCGGCCACCGCCCAGGCTGCGTATTTCCCTTGCAGATAATCATTCACCAACAAACTGGTACAGACAGACGCATCAGTGTTAATCATGCTCTGCAGATTTTCATGCTGCGGAATGTCGCCCGAGCGGTGATGATCAACATAAAATACACGGGCTCCTGCCTGTAGCAGTCGATGTAAATCATCCTGGTTTTTTTCCATTGAGATATCCAGCACGGTAACCGAATCCCCTGCACCGGCTTCAACCTTTTTTAACAGTTGTATGTCTCTTTTTATTCCGGTAATTAGCGTTGAGTCTTTGGGTTCTGCCAAACGTAACTGCACTAATGCGCATATTCCATCAGCATCACCGTTAAATACATCTATTTGCATATCTACCCTATAATTAAACCTATTATTTAAAGCTTAGCAGTTTGTTGAAAAACGTGATGAGCGTAGTCAAGACAAGGCAAAAGCGATGAAAAAGTGCAGTTTACATCAAGTAAATGAGCATTTTGAATCATTTTTTAACGCCGAATTGGCAAGCGCACTAGTTTTTCAACAGCCTGTTAGCCGGTTGTGAAAAAACTGTCTTACTACATTGGAAAACTATTTTCATATTGAACTAACAAAACTGCTATATCTTACATTCTGTCATATTAAAATCACATTACGATTACATAACGACAGATTTTATCAACCTGTTTGCTATTTCTTTTTTAACACCATCAGGAGTACATTTTTATGATTCCAGTTATCTTGTCGGGGGGATCCGGCACCCGCTTATGGCCTTTATCCCGCGGACAACACCCCAAACAGTTCCTGCCTCTGGCTTCAAGCAACACCATGTTTCAGGATACTGTATTACGTCTTCAAGGTATTCCAGGGCTCAAGCCTCCTATTGGTGTGTGTAATGAAAACCATCGATTCATGATGGCGGAACAACTACGCGAAATAAACATCGACCCGACCGCCATCATTCTGGAGCCAGCCGGGAGGAACACCGCTCCGGCCGTTGCGCTAGCAGCACTTACAGCGAATTCACTGGATGACGTTATCCTGATCCTGCCTGCCGACCATGTCATCGCAGATATTTCATCTTTTCAAAGTGCGGTGATTAAAGCCAATGAACTGGCAAAACAGGGCAGCCTGATCACATTTGGCATTGTACCGACAGAACCTGAAACCGGTTATGGATATATAAAAGCAGGGGCCAATTTTAATGATCACAGTTTTCATGTTGAGCAATTTGTTGAGAAACCGGATTTAAACACTGCTCAGCGCTATGTGGACAGTGGTGATTATTACTGGAACAGCGGCATGTTTGCATTTAAAGCCGGGGCATTTTTAACTGAGCTGGAGACATTTAACCCCGATATGCTGAATGCCTGTAAAAAAGCCCTTTCAGATGCTGAAAGAGATGTCGATTTCGTTCGTCTAAACAAGGAAGAGTTTCTCGCCTGCCCATCCGACTCAATTGACTATGCGGTCATGGAAAAAACTGATAAAGCCGTTGTGATCCCGTTAGATGCAAAATGGAATGACTTGGGGTCATGGTCTGCCTTATGGGATGTGAGGGATAAAGATGTTAACGGAAATGCTATTAGCGGCGATGTCATTTCTCTGGAGACCAAAAATTCCTTTTTGCACTCCAGCAGTAAATTGATTGCAACCGTGGGTGTAGACAATCTTGTTGTCGTTGAAACAGATGATGCGGTGATGATCGCCGCCAAAGACCGGGTACAGGATGTTAAAAAAGTGGTCGATCAATTAAAAGCAGATAAACGCAGTGAAGCTGACATTCATAAAACGGTTTATCGCCCTTGGGGGCATTACCATTCAGTAGATAATGGCGAGCGTTATCAAACTAAACGTATTGTGGTTAAACCCGGTGCCAAGCTTTCTTTACAAAAACACCATCATCGTGCGGAACACTGGATTGTGGTGAAAGGCACCGCCAAAATTACCAAGGGTGAAGAGTCGATGTTATTGACTGAAAATGAATCCACTTATATTCCGCTGGGAACGACACATCGCTTGGAAAATCCGGGTGTTATTCCTTTAGAAATGGTGGAGGTGCAATCGGGAAGTTATTTAGGGGAAGACGACATTATCCGCTTTAATGACAATTACGGACGTTCTTGAATAAAAAAGGGAGTCTAGCTTGCTAGACTCCCTGTTATGTTATCTGATCTATTTTTTACTCACCTTAATATCTTTAAACAAAATATCCTGTTTATTTTGCATGGCCGTTTTTTCGCCAATGCCTTTTACCTTTTGTAGATCATTCAGTGATTTAAAATTACCGTGTTCCTGTCTGAATTTCACAATCGCTTCCGCTTTTTTCTGGCCTATGCCATTGAGTGCTTCAGCAATAGCATTGGCATCTGCTTTATTTACGTTGACTGGTGCTGCCAGTACATTAAACGAAAGCAAACTTGTTAAAACCAAAAGATATTTCATATTCATTACCTCTTAAGCAGTTAAAAATTTTCTATAAAGCTGGTGCGCACGCTAAGCAGTCTAGAGTTATCAGTGGTGTTTACAATGAAAGACGTTTTAATCTGCGAACTGAGCACGTTTACTGCCAGCTAAAATATGATTTTTTCCAAACTGATCACATTAGTTGACGCTTTTTCCCGCTTGCCGAAAGCCTGATCGCATTGTATGGTGCGCGTACCTTCCTATGAATATATTTCCAGCATGTCCGAACACACCGCTAAACGCCTGATTCTTGTCGATGGCTCATCCTTTTTATTCCGCGCTTACCACGCGGTACCGCCTTTAACCAACAAAGAAGGGCTGCATACTAATGCGATTTATGGCGTCGCCAATATGCTGCGCAAGCTACAAAAAGACCACCAAACCGACTATTTTGCCGTGGTATTTGACGCACCTGGAAAAACCTTTCGTCATGCCATGTACGAGGAATACAAAGCCAACCGCCCACCGATGCCGGAAGATTTACGCGAACAGATTGATCCGCTGCACCAATTGATAAAAGCGATGGGCTTACCGTTAATCATGGAACCTGATGTAGAAGCGGATGACGTGCTCGGTGCACTGGCACAACAGGCGGAGAAGGCCGGTTTTCAGGTGATTATTTCCACCGGCGACAAGGACATGGCGCAGCTGGTCACAGAATACATTACGTTGGAAAACACCATGTCCAACACCGCGATGGACAGACAAGGCGTGATTGACAAATTCGGCGTAACGCCGGAACAGATTATTGATTACCTTGCCCTGATGGGCGATACGGTGGACAACATCCCCGGCGTGCCCAAAGTCGGCCCCAAGACGGCGGCCAAATGGCTGGGGGAATATGAAACTCTGGAAAACCTGATCGAGAATGCCGACAACATAAAAGGCAAGGTCGGCGAAAATCTGCGTCACAGCCTGGATCAATTGCCGCTGTCCAAGCAGCTGACCACGATTAAATGCGAACTGGATTTATCCTATCAATTGGACGACCTGAAATGCACACCGCCTGATCGTGCCGAATTAAAGCAGCATGTTGCAGAGCTGGGCTTTTCCACCTGGCTGAAAATGCTACAAGATCCGGCCAGTGAAGTTGCTGAACAGGCCACTGATGATGCGCCCAAAGCCATCACAACAGACTATGAAACTGTGCTCAGTGAGCAAGACTTCAACAATTGGTTGCAACAACTTAAAACCAGCGCGTTGTTCGCCTTCGATACCGAAACCACCAGCCTAAACTACAACAATGCGGAAATCGTTGGCGTCTCCTTTGCAATAGAAGAAGGTAAGGCCGCCTATGTGCCCTTCATTCATGATTACCCCGGCGCACCAGAGCAGCTTGACCGCGAACATTGTCTGCACCAGCTTAAACCCATATTAGAAGACTCGAAGCAGGCCAAGTTAGGTCAGAATCTAAAGTACGATGCGCATGTGCTGGCCAATCATGGCATTGAGCTGAAAGGCATTAAGGAAGACACCATGCTCGCCTCGTATGTGGTCAACAGCACGGCCAGCAAACACAATATGGATGACCTGGCCAAAACCTATCTCAATCACGACACCATCCATTACGAAGACGTGGCTGGCAAGGGCGCCAAACAAATTCCCTTTCAACAGGTCGATCTGCAACAAGCCGCGCCGTATGCGGCAGAAGATGCCGACATTACCTTGCGCCTGCATCAAACCTTGTCAGAAAAACTGCGCCAGCAACCCACACTGGAAGCCTTATACCGTGATATCGAAATGCCGTTATTACCGGTTTTAACCCGCATGGAAGCTAACGGTGTACTCATCGACAGCGACATGCTGGCCATGCAAAGCATGGAACTGGCTAACCAGATCAATGCGCTGGAACAACATGCACACGAACAAGCCGGGCAGGTGTTTAACCTGGGCTCACCCAAACAGATTCAGGACATCCTTTACGACAAACTCGAACTGCCGGTTTTGAAAAAAACCCCGAAAGGCCAGCCATCAACCAACGAATCAGTGTTGCAGGAACTGGCACTCGATTACCCGTTGCCCAAATTAATCCTGGATTTTCGTGGCATGAGTAAGCTGAAATCGACTTATACCGATAAACTGCCGCTGCAAATCAACCCCAAAACCGGGCGTGTACACACCTCCTATCATCAGGCTGTAGCCGCCACCGGCCGCTTGTCTTCGTCTGATCCCAATCTGCAAAACATACCGATTAAAAGTGAAGAGGGACGGAAAATACGTCAGGCCTTTATCGCACCCGAAGGCTATAAAATTGTCGCCGCCGATTATTCGCAAATTGAACTGCGCATCATGGCGCATTTATCCGGCGACGAAGGGCTGCTAACCGCGTTCTCACAAGGCATTGATATTCACAGTGCCACCGCCGCGGAAGTGTTTGAAGTGGCCATCGACCAGGTCACCTACGAACTGCGCCGCTCCGCCAAAGCCATCAACTTCGGTTTGATTTACGGCATGTCTGCCTTTGGTCTGGGACAACAACTCGGCTTGCCGCGTGGCGAAGCACAATCTTATATCGACATGTATTTTGCCCGTTATCCCGGTGTTAAAAAATACATGGATGACATTCGCATTCAGGCCAAAGATCAAGGTTACGTTGAAACCCTGTTTGGCCGCCGCCTGTACCTGCCAGAAATCAACTCGCGCAACGCCGCCCGCCGCCAATACGCCGAACGCACCGCCATCAACGCCCCCATGCAAGGCACCGCCGCCGACATCATCAAACGCGCCATGATCGCCACCGACAACTGGATACAACACCAGCAACCCGACCTGAAAATGATCATGCAGGTACACGATGAACTGGTGTTTGAAGTAAACCAATCAAAACTGGACAGCTATTGCACAGAAATCAATACCATTATGAGTAGCGCAGCGACCCTGCATGTACCGCTCATTGTGGATGTTGGCACTGGCGATAACTGGGATGAGGCGCATTGATTCTCCCTCCACCAAAAAACGCATCGTTCCCACGAGCCAGCGTGGGAAGCTATAAAGCCATGAATACCTTATTGCTATGCCGCTACGGACAGGAGCAAACCTTTTAGTCGCCTCCATCATTGGCACCATACTGGGCTGGCGCGCACCTTTTTGGGTGACGTATGTAGCGTTCCCCTGAATCGTTCAGCGCCACCGATTAAGCAGTGAGTACTTCATCATCAATAGGAAGCGCCGGATTTCTAGACCATTCATTCCAGGAACCATAGTAATTGCGAATGTTGTTAAAACCGGCAATTTTAAGTGCGATATAGGTATTTGACGCTCTCGCACCTTTAAAGCAGTAAATAATAATCTCATCATTCACATCCAACCCTGCTTCAGCACATAAAGCGCGTGTTTCTTCCGGTGATTTAAACAGGGGGATTTCTGCATCAGCATCCATAAATTTATGCCATTCAATCCAGTGCGCACCCGGCAAACGCCCTTTGCGAGGAGCAAAATCAACACCATAAGGTGAAGAACTCATCCCGCGCCACTCGTCTTCATCTCGATTATCCAACAGTTTGATATCCGCGTTATCAATCGCTGAAAGCATGTCATTGACGGTCGCTATAAATTCTTTTTGGATGTTTGCTTCAAAAGTGGAGGGCGCAGGTGTCGTGGTTTCAGTGGTCATAGGCAAGCCATCATTTAACCATTTGGATAATCCTCCATGTAAAATACCAACATCCTTGAGACCAAATAGACAGAACTGAAAATACCCCCGACAAGACCCACCATAACGTGTGTTGAGGCAATCCTCATACACAATCACCGTTTTGTCATGTGAAATGCCCGCTTTTCTAAACAACGGGGTAAAAATATCCTGCATTTCCTGAATACCCTCAGGCGTTGTCATTGACAATGTGGTAAATATTTCAGGAATATTGACAGCCCCTGGTATATGTCCTTTATTGAAATCTGCTTCATCTCGCACATCAACTATAATGGCATCGCCTTTAGCAAGCATTTCACTCACTTCTTTAGGTGAATACAGTATTGTGTGGCTCATTTTTTACTCCTGAACGTTAAATAAAAGAATGGAATCTCGCTAAAATATCGGGAATAAAATGCTGCAAAAAATGAAGAAAAAGCGCATTTTTAGCCATTCTTTAACGCCGAATTGGCCAGTGCAATAATTTTCAACAGACTGCATGTACAAAGACGTATCGATTTTTACAATTGATATCCCCCTGAATTGAAGAAGCAAAATTAATACCATGCTTTTTTCGTATTCTATAAGCTAAACCCGCATGTATCGTTTGCTTTTCAACATAGATTGTTAAGTGTCAAAAAAGAGTCGGGTTTGTTTTCATACAGAATTGAAAGTCTTGATCCTGTTACCTGTATTCCATTTACCCGTTTTTGGGCAAGGTTTAACAAGGTGCCTCCACATGGGATAGGCAAATTTAAGACCCCCGATGAACACTGATCTACTCTTTGCGGAGATCTGATTTAGTGTAGTATATGAACCCCGCGTGGAAAACCTGCATACAATGAGCCTACTGCGCCTTCGCTTGTTTAAGGTAATTTTATGGCGGCATTGCGCTTCCGTTATCAAACCATTGAGTTTGGTGACACTGATATTCATGTTAGAACGCTAAGAGATAATCAACAATATTCTGACCCGGACGGGATTGCCTCAAAACTGGGTGTGTCTTCTGCAAACTGGCCGCTGTTCGGGATCATCTGGGCATCGGGGGAGATACTGGCTCAACTCATGTACAGTTATGATATTGAAGGGAAAAGAATATTAGAAGTGGGGTGTGGTATTGCTCTTGCCAGTTTAGTGCTGAATAGCCGCTTGGCAGATATAACCGCTACAGATTATCACCCGGAAGTCGAAAGGTTTTTGAATGAAAATACCAAACTCAATCAGGCGAATGAAATTCCGTTTGTGAGAGCAGACTGGAATGATAAGCAGAGTGAGCTGGGTAAATTTGATGTCATCATTGGCAGTGATTTGCTTTACGAAAAAGAACACGCAGAACTATTATCAAGTTTTATCGATGGTCATGCCAACCAACATTGCAGCATCATAATTATTGATCCAGGCCGTCCGTACCGTGGCCGGTTCAGCAAAAACATGGTGAATCTGGGGTATTCCCATCACCAATCCAAACCCGAAAATCTGGATCATATCAGCACACCTTTCGTTGGTTCAAACCGTTTTCAGATTATGCGTTATCAGAAATAACGCGCGTATGTTTGCCTGTAAAGCCTGACCTCATTTTTTCATCTGCACATCAGTCTGTGCGCTTGTATTTATGCCATTTCCCTTTACTATTACGTTACAAATAATCATTAATAGTGCTGATGGCAAGCTTGATTCCTTCATTAAATAACTGTCTTTCTCGCATGCAAGCCGGCGAGAAACGCTTTGCAAGACGCCTGGAAAGTCATCTTGAGGATGATTACATTTGCTGGTATGAACTTCCGGTGGGCAGACGACAACGCTATACCGATTTTATTATTCTTCACCCGCTTAGAGGCTTGCTGTTACTGGAAGTTAAAGACTGGAAGCTTGAGTCTATTCGTGAATTCAATAAAGAATCCGTCACGCTGTTAACTGCAAATGGACTTAAAACAACGGCAAACCCTATTGAACAGGCCAGGCAGTGTACTTATCAGCTAACCTCTCGCCTACAAAAAGATCCTCAGTTAATTCATTCGTCCGGAAAGTATTTGGGAAATTTGATTTTTCCTTATGGTTATGGCGTGGTGTTGAGCAATATTACACGCCAGCAATTTGAGAAAACCGACCTTGGAGATGTCTTACCCGAGCATCGCGTGATCTGCAAAGATGAAATGCTGGAGTCAGTTGACCCTGAAGTCTTTCAGGAACGCCTATGGCAGATGTTTGATTATCAGTTTAATCAGCCGCTGACCTTGCCGCAAATCGACCGAATGCGCTGGCATATTTTTCCAGAAATTCGTATTGATGCCAGCAACCAGGCAGACTTGTTTAGCACAGAGGAGGATGACTCACTTGAAATCATCATCCCTGATATCGTCAAAGTCATGGACAAACAGCAGGAGCAACTGGCGCGTAATCTGGGTGAAGGACACCGGGTCATCCATGGGGTGGCCGGTTCTGGCAAGACATTAATCCTGGGTTATCGTTGTCTCTATTTGGCCAAAGTGTTGAACAAACCCATTCTTGTGCTGTGCTACAACATTACGCTGGCAGCCCGACTGCGCAGCCTTATTGAAGAACGTGATCTCTCGCATAAAGTGAATATCTATCATTTTCATGACTGGTGCGGGGAGCAATTACGTAGCTATCACATAGACAAGCCTGTCTATGCAAAGAACTACACGGAAAAATTAGTCGCTACAGTCATCGACTCAGTCGATCAGGGAAGAATACCCCGTGCCCAGTACGGCGCGGTGATGATCGACGAAGGCCATGATTTTGAACCGGATTGGCTGTCACTGGTCGTCAAAATGGTCGACCCGGAGACTAACTCATTGCTTCTGCTGTATGATGATGCGCAATCAATTTATAACAAGAAAAACCAGCTGGATTTCAGTCTATCCAGCGTAGGCATTCAGGCGCGTGGACGAACAACCGTGCTGAAATTAAATTATAGAAATACTGAAGAAATTCTCACCTTTGCCTATAACTTTGCCTGTTATTACTTCAAGCCCAAAGAAATAGACGACGATCATGTGCCATTGATTGAGCCGGAAGCGGTGGGCCGACACGGATCGCAACCGGCAATCAAATGTTTTGAAAGCTATTCTGATGAAGTTGGTTACATCAGCAGAATATTCCAGCGCCTACATAATGAACAGGGGTTTTTATGGTCGGATATGTGTGTTACCTACAGCCAGAACTGGATGGGGAAGGCATTAGACAAAGCCTTCCGCGATATGCAGATACCTGTCCAATGGTTAAGTGATGCAAAAGCAAAAAAACAATTTAACACGACAGAGAACACTGTAAAGCTAATGACCATGCATAGCAGCAAAGGGCTGGAATTCCCGATTGTAGCGGTGTCCGGGGTGGGTTATATCCCCGGCAATCACATGTCTGCTGTTGAAGGGGCAAAACTGCTTTATGTTGCCATGACCCGTTCAACAGATAAATTGCTTTTGACCAGTGATAAAGAAAATGAATATTTTCAGCGGATGAAATAAGCTTTACTCAGCACATTTAAAAGCATCATTTTTTTTCATCAATCGCTGAAAATCTTGCATCAATGGGGTCCAACCAATGCAACCAATAGGGTCATATATGGTCCGCCCCGTATTGCAAGAAAAATTTTGGTCGTAACATAAAGAAATATTGCATCCATATATCCGGCTTTTGTAAGAAGATGTCTAATACCTCTAGCCCTGATGGAATCGGCGCA
>SPJS01000012.1 GCA_006844705.1 Methylococcaceae bacterium
CCTACTACAAAGCCAGTTACCCGGAACGCATCTTTTACCCACAACGAAGGAAATCACTCAGAATTAAACTGACCGTGTCCAATGTCCCATTCAGTGGCCGTATCAGTAAAAATGATGCTTCGGTCAGTGGAAGCGTTTATGATATTTCACGAAATGGCATTGGCATCCAGTTAAACAGTGCGAATACCCGCGTCATGCGCGGCGATATGATCAAAGGCTGTTCCATTCTGTTAGAAGGTTACCGTATGGAATTTGATTTACAGGTTCGGTTTACAAAACGCAGTCAACATGGCGCACAACCCGCTTTAATTGGCGGTACCATTGAAAAACTCTCTAACGAAAGCCAGAAAAAACTCGCACGCTTTCTCATCTCACTAGAACGCAAAGAAATCAGGAAAAAGAAATCATAGCTCACCAGCCTTTCACAACAGTCAACACAGCAAACCAGCTATGATAAACTTGCCAGGAGGCTGTCGGGTTATGGCGTTCGTAGCGAGGTAAGTGGGACATCGCCGCAGTAGAATCATCCATAATCCGACAATCTGCCA
>SPJS01000011.1 GCA_006844705.1 Methylococcaceae bacterium
GCTGGTAAATTATAAAGGGTGCCTTGGCTTGTGTTGACGGATAAAGGTTCAACCAGTTGAGCACGATGCTCAGCAAAATCCCCAATAGCCAGTGGGCTTTGCGTCCCACTAAAATACTCAGCAATGGCTTGCGCAACCTCCCCCTGATAAAAATCAGCCAGACCATTATCAATCAAGCGCACAAGCAATTCTGCCAGCTGTGGATTGGTGACGATGTCACCAGCTGATAATGGCTGTCCTTGATGGGTATAAATTTCTTTAAACGCCTGATTACCCGCGCCCTGTTTTAAAATCTTATGGCTGGCATCAACATAGGAGTTGGTCACAACAACACCCGTTTTTGCATAGTTAATCGCATCTGCAAAGAGTGTTGCCAATGGCATCGATGTGCGCCAGCTGCTTAGGTATTCCCTGGCCAACTGCCAGCCAGACACCGCACCAGCCTGCGTGATACAGGCCGCTTCACCACGACTAGGCATCCCGTCTTGATGATGAAGCGCGCTAGCAGAATTGGCACTGCGCCCACAGGCATCAATGGCCACAG
>SPJS01000013.1 GCA_006844705.1 Methylococcaceae bacterium
TGACGTGGATACAGTCGCTGAGTTCGAGCAGCTCGTCAAGGTCCTCGCTTACCAGCAACACAGCAGTGCCATTGTTGCGTGCTGCCATGATGCGATTGTGGATCTCCTCCACAGCCTTGAAGTCGAGGCCGAACACCGGGTTGGCCACCACCAGTACGTCGATGTCTCCTGACAGTTCGCGTGCCAGTACCGCGCGTTGCACGTTGCCGCCTGATAGTGCGCCGATACGGGTGTCCTCGGTTTCGGTGCGCACCTTGAACGCTGTGATCAGCGTCCGCGCACGCTCACGGATGCGTCCACGGTTGATCAACAGTCCCTTGAGTGCATAAGGGGGTATGTCGAAGTTATTGAAGGCCATGTTCTCCGCCACGCTCATATTGGGGACGCAAGCGTTTTTCAGTGGTTCCTCCGGCAGACAGTGTAAATTGTGAAGTCGTGCCTGTCTGCGTGTCGCGTCGAATGTTTCACCGTGTAACCTGATGCTGCCGTTAGCAATATCACGTTGTCCGGCAAGCACTTCAACCAGCTCGCGCTGGCCATTAC
>SPJS01000014.1 GCA_006844705.1 Methylococcaceae bacterium
CACTATCCAACAAAGTGGCCTTATAACGCCCCTCCCAAAGTGTACCCGTACGTCGGTATTGATAATTAAAATACTGAACATAATAACGACCTAGTGTTTGCATCACTTTGCCGATAGCATTTTCCATATGCGGCGTCATCAACAAATGCACATGGTTAGTCATCAGAACGTAAGCATGTATATCACATTGATATTTATCACAAGCATCTTTCAGCTTGTCTAAATAAAACTGATAATCCTCATCTGCAACAAAAATAACGGAGCGGTTATTGCCGCGTTGAATTACATGCTGCGGTTGACCGGGGAGAACAAAACGGGGGTGACGTGCCATAATCCGAGCCTTCTTTTTGATAGTTTGGCGAATTATAGCATATCGATCGAGTCTGACCCCATTGGTTCACCATTGGTTCATAATCAATCTCAGCATCCCGGTAATAATCGCCTCGCTCGATTAACAAATAAACGATCTTTAATAGCTTGTGTGCTAATGCAAAAATGGCCCGCTTTCGCCCCCTACGGATCAGAAGTCCTTTGAATT
>SPJS01000016.1 GCA_006844705.1 Methylococcaceae bacterium
CGACAGATAAACAAATTTTTGGCAACTGAGTGGTTTTCCCCGAGCCGGTTTCACCACAGACAATCACCACTTGATTGTTTTTTATCAGCTCAGCTATTTCATCTTTCTTACCACTGACCGGTAAATCAGGGAAGTTGATCGCGGGCACACTGGCTTGCCTTTGTTGTTTACGTCCAATAGAGCGAGAAACCCTATCCGCCAAGGCCTGCACCTTATTCGGCGCAAGTTTGCCTTTGCGATAGTCATTTTTCAAACGGTTTAACTGCGATCTGCAGGCATGCTGATCGGCACTCATGCAGTCGGCAATCTGGCGGGCGAGTTGTTGTAACAGGTCGGACACTGAATTCTTTTACAAAAAGTTCATTATTATAACCCAAGCCAACTGATGCAATAACTTGAGCATTTTAAAAAGCATGGGATTTGCAGCTTACCGATCAAGCCAATTAACACTGTTTAATTTTATTGAAAAAACCTGATCCGTTCTGTTTTTCCTGCAGCCCTTAGGCTTTCTACTCTTATCAAAACAGGCATATTGTG
>SPJS01000015.1 GCA_006844705.1 Methylococcaceae bacterium
CGATAATCCACACTGTTTTCGGATCGGGATGAATGAACAGTGCCGTATGGCTCATCATTTCATGATAAAAAAAGTTATCGCGGCTGGTCAGCATCACATAGCCGTCGATGACCATTAAATAGCCGAAATGTTCCGTTTCATAAATTTCCAGTAACTGAAACGGGCTTTGTTCTTCGTGCAATTTTCGTTTGATTTTTAATGAGAAGGCCGAGCCATCAGGCGCATAGACTTCGGTAAACCATTGATTTTTTTCAAGCATGGGATTCCCCTTCGTGTTCAGGCAGGGCTTTATAGCATATTTTTTGCGGAATTGTCGGGTTATGCTGCGCTAACTACGGCCTACCCCAAGGTGGGTGTTTTTTCCTGGTGGATTGGCTTAGACGATGTCGTAATCCGACGAAAAACGATCAATTCTGCGTAACCAGCCTGACAGCAAAATCGACACTGACCGGTTGTCCCAGTTGCCGGGTTAGCTGACTTTTTAATGTCGCCAGCGTTTGTGCAGACGGTAGTTGAGTGCCGATCAGGTCGGCG
>SPJS01000010.1 GCA_006844705.1 Methylococcaceae bacterium
AGGCGAAGCCGGGACAGGCGGCAGTGGTCTCGAGACCGAGGACATCTATATTGTCCTTGACGCCGAAGGGAATACCGAACAGCGGCATCCTGTCCAGTATGCTCCTGTCGTCATGCAGCAGTTCCTCGAGCTTGCGCGCCCTGGCTAGTAAGATGCTCTCATCGATACGACTGATCCATACATGGTCATTGCCTCTGCGTCTGATCCTCTCGATGACGGCGCTGATGACATCGACGGGGCCAATCGTACCGTCTGTGTAAATCGCCTTCAGTGTCGACAGGTCGAGGCTGCCATTGATGGGGTTCCATGTGTCTTTCATGCGCTACTCGATAAAACGTACTTGTCGTTCCCAGATGATGAACACGATACAGCCGTTTTCGCTGTGTACACTGTGCCTGCTGCCGGGCAGGTTGACGATGATGGAACCGGCTTCGTGGCTGCCTCGTTCGTCCTGCTGGCTGCCGCTGAGTACCACTATGTTTTCCAGACCGGTATGTTCGTGAGCCGGAACACTGGCGCCGGGGGCATAGC
>SPJS01000009.1 GCA_006844705.1 Methylococcaceae bacterium
AACCCGATGACTGGCATTTACATGTACGCAATGGCGCCCTGTTAAAACTGGTCATGCCCTTCACCGCCCGTCAATTTGCCCGGGCCATTATCATGCCTAATTTGCAGCCGCCGGTCACAACAGTCGCGATGGCACTTGATTATCGCCGTGAAATACTGGATGCCCTGCCTGCAGGCTCAAGCTTCACACCGTTGATGACGTTGTACCTGACAGACAATACTTCGCCGGCAGAAATCAAAAAAGTGGCTGAATCCGAACATGTCTATGCACTAAAACTATACCCGGCAGGTGCCACAACAAATTCTGATGCCGGGGTTTCCGAAGTCACCAGGGTTTATCCAGTGCTTGCCGCAATGGAAAAATTTGATGTGCCCTTACTGATTCATGGTGAAGTGACGGCCAGTGAATACGATATTTTTGACCGGGAAAAACTGTTTTTAGAACAACAATTAAGCGATATCGTTAAGAACTTTCCCAACCTGCGCATCGTGCTTGAGCATCTGACCACGAAAGAAGCCGTGGACTTCGTCC
>SPJS01000008.1 GCA_006844705.1 Methylococcaceae bacterium
TTGATAGACTACCAGCACTTCCCGCATTTTTAGTTCAAAATCGGGATCCCGGCGCTCAAGGTAATAATTGATTTTATGCGGCCGAATTTCATTCTCTGAGAGTATTCTCCAAACCGTAGCTTTTGCCGCTCTGGATAAAGCAACGTGCCCTGCTGAGGGCGCGTGCTCGCGGGTATATTTGGCAAGTTCTCTGAGCGACCAAAGTTCAGCCGCTAAGCCATGATCTTGAGGTTTAGTACAAGCCAAATTAATTACCCAAGCTTTTGCTGCATCGTCGATAGTCGGCTCAAAGGGTCTATGGTAGTGATCTTTCAACCCGGCATCTGCACCGGCAGCTAACGCCTTGTCTATACATTTGTATATCGTAGGACGACTGGCACCTGCCTGTTTCTGGATTTGTAAAATGGGCATCCCGTCTGCATACAGTAGTAAAATCTTAGCCCGTTGAACTTCTCTCAATGGCGCTGTGCGCGAATGACTAAGCTGATCAAGCTTGTCTCTTTGTTCGGTTGTTAAGTAAAGTTTTGCTCGATTGGTTGTTCGCGCCATGACTACCTCCGTTATTTTTTAACAGGATAGTCCTTTTTCTAATATTTGTAAATGTATTGGTGAATCGATATACTAGGTTGTGTAAGACCGTTGAGAACATAAAATATAAACTATTTCCCAGGTGAAGAGTCACTAAAGTGTAAAAAAAACCTTAATAAAATAATGTTAATTTATGCGCTGCAATTGAGCACAGATTTCGTGTGTCATCATATTGGAGAAAGTAATGACTAAAAAAATAACACAACAGGTCCGTTATCAATGGGTTTCAATAGCAGCTTATTTCAGGGCTGAACAGCGCGGATTTGGACCTGGGCGGGCGCTGGATGACTGGTTGCAGGCAGAACAGGAATTCCGCGAGCAATTGATTTATCAATTTGTTTTACAATCCAGGGAAGATGGCGAAATGTCGTTGCAGGAACTGCAGAATCTGGCCTATTCTCTTGGCTTGGAAGACGTAAGCACCGCCACGTCCAATACAGAGATCATCACAGCCATCCAGCGGATGTCTAATGAAATGCCGTGTTATCATCCGGATGAAGACACGCCGTGTAACAACCCTGAGCGTTACTGTCATTGGCGTGCAGAATGTCAAAGACTGGTCGCCGTTTGGTATCGTTAATTAAAATTGAATGCTGGCTTGTACATAAAAGCTGCGACTTGCAACAGGCAGGTTGGACTTAAATGCGCTCACTGCCGGGTCTTTACCATGACTGTCAAACACGTTCCTAACCGAAGATTTGACATCGATATAGCCTAATAGACGTTTGCCATTGAGCGTAATGTCTACTGTTGCGTAGTCTTTCAGGGGGTCATTTTCTGGAGAAAAGTTAAATCGGTGGCCCACCCAGTTAAGCTGACTTTGCAATTGCCACTGTGGCAAAAACTGCCACGCTGTGGCGAGGTAAACCTGATGCTCAGGAACATTGATCACCCGGGTGTTGCTTAGGTCATTTCTTGAGTATTGCCAGGCATAGTTGCCTTTGATATTCCAGTGGGAGGATATGTCCCAGTGCCATTCCAGCTCACTGCCGTAACCCGATTGTCCGGATGCATTGACAGGTGACGTCATTCCCGCAGGATTATCAATCAAATCATCAATTTCATAATAAAAAAAGTTGCTGGCCAGCCGCAGGTCAGGACGTGGTCGGTAGTCAAATGCCAGTTCCACGGTGTCGATGGTTTCCGGTTCCAGATCTGGGTTGCCGTTGAAGATAGCACTGTTCTGCTGTTTTTGTTCAGTAAAACTGGGCGCACGAAATGCTTGTCCATAGATCAGACGGAGATTTAACTGCTCGGTCATATTCCAGAGCAGACTGACCCGTGGGTTAATGGTGTGGCCAAAATCTGAATAGTCATCAAGGCGAACGCCAGCGGTGAGCAACCAGTCGGGTGCGATTTGCCATTCATCCTGCAGGCTGACTGAAAAAATGGTGCGCTGTGAATCAGGTAAAAAAACCAGTGAGGTGTTGCTTACATCGGTCAAGTTGCCAACGGTGATTCCTGGGCCAATGTTGCGTTGTTCACTGGTTTGTAATTGTTCGTATCGAAATCCGGCACTGAATCGCAATAAGTGATCATCAAAACCTTTGTAAAAAAAACCAGTGTCGAATGAGAACACCTGATTTTCAATTTCAAGCTGATTGATTACGCCGTCAGCAAAAAAGGTTGGCGTCAATAGAAAAGGAAGATTCGGGTTTACATTACCATTACCATCAATGGGCAAGAGGGTGCCGCTGGGAAAAGGGTAGGAATTTACAAAAACATCGGATAATAAATAACTGGTGTCGGCAAAAATCTCCCAGTCTTGAATGTTGTCTTCACTGGAAAAAGACGCGTCGAGCAGATAAACCTCTGAATCAACCCGGCCTTTATTATCCAATGCGCCAGAAACACCCGCGCCTAATCCCGCATCATTTGAATGGAAGGTCCAGAAATTGATGTCCCAGTGGGAGCGTTGCAGATTGATATGCGCATTCCAGCGTTCGGCTTTTGTTTGCATTTCTCCTGGAGATAATGAGGCCGAGGTTGTATATAAATCGTCAAAAGCTGTTTGCGCGTCAGACGTAATAATACGATCACCATCATTATTATTATGGGTATATTGCACTGTGGCAGCCAAATCCCAGCCCAGGGCTTGTTGAGAATGTTGCCCCCATACACTTTGTGTGTCCCACTCGCCTACTCTGACACCCAGCACAGTACCGTCAATATCATCTGCTTTTTTAGTCTTGATGTTTATGACCCCGGCAAACGCGTCAGCGCCATAGACTGCAGAGCCCGGGCCTCGAATGACTTCAATTTGCTGTATGGCCTCGACCGGAAAATTAAGTTTGGATGTGGGGCTGCCTTTATAAGGCACGTTGATACGGGTGCCGTTGAGCAGCAATAAAACCTGGGAATTTAATTCGTTGCGTATTCCCCGTACAGAAAAAACCGCATCGTAAGTAATCGCTTGGGTTTTAATGTGCATGCCGGGGATGGTGTTTAGCACTTCGGCCAGTTCTGTAGCCCCCATTTGTTCTATTTCTTCAGCGGTAATAACCGAAGTTACAGAAGCAGATTGATAAACTGGTTTGGCGGTACCGGTTGCAATAGTGACATGAATATGGGCGAGTTCGTGGGGAGACAAGTCAAAAAAATCATCTGTAACACTATACGCAGGTGAACACAGCATATATTGCAAATAGAGAAATAGCGCTCTTGAAGAGTGGGTTGGCCTCATTGGGTGGTTGCTGACCTAAAGATTGTTCATAAAAAATTAACGCGTAGAACAAATGAGTAAGATAAAGAGTAATTCAACTCTGTTGATTCTACAAGTTAAAGCCTTGTCCAAAATAAAAATGGCCATCCATGACATGGTGTAAATGAGGTCTTGTCTTAGGCAGACTCAAGGCAGGCAGGCTGAGGTTGACAGCAGTTTATAATTCATAAATTATCCTGCGGTTGAGTGAATAGAGGCTCATTTGTTTGCAAGTGATGGTTTTAAATGAATGGGGCGACTGTTTTTATAGCATTTTGCTGCGTTATTTATACTTTAGATCAGGCTGATCTTTTTCCCGATGACGCCCAGGATATCGAGTGCCCGACACGAATACCCCCGTTCATTATCATGCATGACTGAGATGCCGATATGTCGTTTATTGCTCACCGACAACGGGTTCATCAAGATGATGCAGGAATACTCAGCGCCAATAAAATCGATACTGACCCGTTCATGCCCCCAGGCGCCGTAATCACAGTGGACGATGCCGGATAATTCATATTTTGCTGCATTACTCAATAACTGGCTGCATTCTTCCCGTGATGTATCGCGGGATAACGTGGCGGTGACATCCAGAACCGAGACAATTTCTGTCGGAACGCGATAGGAAAATGAATCCAGCTTACCTTTTAAGGACGGGAGCACCATGCTGGTAGAAGCACCTACATTGGTCGCCGTCGGGATGATAGAGCCATTGATCGAGCGCCCAAGATGCGAAGACGGATGAAAACCATCAAGGATGTGCTGGTCTGCCAATACCGGGTGTATGGTCAGAATTCGGGCATATTCAATGCCGATGTGTTTATCCAGCACATAGGCCAGCGGAACCATGGCATTGCCGGTACAGGTACTGGCAGAAATAATATTGTGCTGGTTCGGGTCGTAGGTTTTTTCATTTACGCCATAAACCAGGCTGATGTCTCCGCCTTTGATATTCCAGCTGCAGAGTATTTTTTTGGTGATGTTTTTATCAATCAGTCGTTGCAGATCATCGGCTTGGGCCGTGCCAGTGGCATTAACCAGGACATCAATGTTCATGCCGATAAGCTCCCCCAGGCCACAGTCTTCGCGCACACTGTGGCGACGATCAACCTGAATATAACGGACTTTTATGCCGGCAATGACGATATAGTCATTATCATGGTCAACGGTGAATGGAGGCGCGCCATAGGTAGAATCATGAGCAATCAAATAGGCCACCTGAGATATCGGCATCACATCACAAAGCACACGTATGTTAAAGCGGCCCTGTGCTTTTTGAATAAAATTACTACGTAAAATGGCACGTCCTACTCGGCCCATGCCAATGATGCCGACAGAAATACTCATATGATCTGCTTGTTAGTGATATGGATTACCATGTGGGTTATAGGGAGTTCCTGCTGACTAACCTATGTAAAAAAGAATTTCCTGAAAAATGTTCACACTTTTTAGTGAACAATTTAGTAATTAATGTAGATTATTTCCTGCTTTTTTCAATACGGGGTAAATAATTGGACATGAAAAACAATCATATTGTGTTAGCCTATTTGCCCTGTCGAAATTAATATCTGTTGGCATGACATATATTCTTGCCCTGGACCAGGGAACAACAAGTTCCCGGTGTTTGTTATTTGACCAGGATTTACAGCTTATTGACGTTGCTCAACACACATTTGAACAACACTTTCCTCAGCCGGGTTGGGTAGAGCATGACCCTGATGCTCTCTGGCAATCGCAAAGACAAGCCTTACTCAACGTGATTCACAATGTGCCGGATGCACAACGGGGCACCATGATCATCGGCATCACCAATCAACGTGAAACGACGTTGATCTGGGACAAACATACCGGGCATCCGGTATACAACGCCATCGTGTGGCAGGACAGACGGACGGCCCGTTTTTGCGAACAGTTACGCCGCTCGGGCAATGAATCTCTGGTGACTGAAAAAACCGGTTTGTTGCTTGATCCCTATTTTTCCGCCAGCAAAATTCGCTGGATTCTGGATCATGTTGACGGTGTCCGGGCGCGGGCCGAGCGCGGCGAACTGGCATTTGGCACGGTAGACAGCTGGTTGTTATGGCAGCTCACCGATGGTCAAGTGCACCTCACCGACGTTACCAATGCATCTCGCACCTCATTGTTTAATATTGATACGCTGCAATGGGATGAGCAACTGCTCGAATTATTCGGTATCCCGGCCAGCCTGATGCCGGAAGTCAGATCCAATGCTGAATTGTTTGCACACACCACATGGGATGAATTGCCCGGCATCGACGTCTATGCGATGGCAGGAGATCAGCATGCCGCCCTGTTTGGCCAGCAATGCTGGCAACCCGGCAGCGTGAAATGTACCTATGGAACCGGTTCATTTTTGATGATGAACAGCGGGCCTCAACGAGTGTCATCAAAGCATCGATTGTTATCGGCGCTGGCCTGGCAGATCAACGGGGTCACACATTATGCTTTAGAAGGCAGTATTTTCACCACGGGTTCACTGATTCAATGGCTGCGTGACGGCTTGCAATTAATCGATTCTGCGGCGCAATGTGAAGCTCTGGCCGGACAGGTCGAGGATAATGGGGGGGTGGTCATTGTGCCGGCATTAACCGGATTGGGCGCACCGCACTGGGATGCAGATGCGCGAGGCACGGTTTTTGGTTTGACTCGTGGAACCAACACGTCTCACATTTGCAGGGCAGCGCTGGAAAGCATTTGTCTGCAGGTCGATGATGTGTTGCAGGCGATGCGGCAGGATACGGGGATGAAGACAAATGAAATGCGCATTGATGGCGGTGCCGTCGCCAACAACCTGCTGGTGCAGTTACAGGCCGACATTGCAGAAATGAAGATTACCCGCCCACAGAATCTGGAGTCTACCGCACTGGGAATTGCCTGCATGGCGGGCATTGCCGCAGGTTATTGGACACAAGCCGAGCTTGCTAAAAAGTGGAAGGAAGACAGGGTATTCAGTCCGGTGATGTCCGTGTCAGATATTGCAAAGATCAAAGGCGGCTGGCAATCGGCCTTGGATAGAAGCGGCAGCTGGCTATGAGGCTGTCGGATAATGGAAAACGGTTCATGTCTATTGTTTAACGCGTATATGACTTCGACTCTTCTTAGCTGATGAATATAAAAAAAATTGTCTGGTTGGTTTGCTTTTTGTTGCTATCAATCCCCATCGCAGGCGGGCTATACCTGCGTTGTAGTTTAACGAGTTATCAGGGTAATCAACAGCTAGCCGATTTACAGCACTCGGTGTCTGTCGTTTACGACAAACATGCTGTTCCCCATATCGAAGCGAAGTCATTATTGGATGCCGCCAGAGTCCAGGGGTATGTGCATGCGCAGCACCGTTTGTGGCAGATGGAAATGTTTCGTATGACGGCCCAGGGGCGTTTATCCGAGATCTTTGGTGAAAAAACACTGCAGACCGACATTTTTTTACGCACACTGGGGTTTAAACGTTATGCAGAAAAATCGTTTGGCGTGTTGCAAGATAACACCCGTGCGGTATTGGAAGCCTACACAGAGGGCATAAATGCTTATCTTGAATTCCATGAAAACAGCCTGGTTTCCAGGTTGTCTCCGGAGTTCACATTACTAAGGCATCAGCCTGAACCCTGGCAGCCCTGGCATAGTTTGTTGACGGTTAAGCTGATGGATTTGACATTGAGCGCGAATATGCGACCTGAAATCAACCGGCTGGCGTTTGCGGCGCGTGGATTGAGTCCGGAAGAAATTAATGATCTGATCCGATATGCGCCGGATGATAATCCGCCCGCATTACCTGATTTACGCAAGATATTTGGATTCCCAACCTCCTTGCAAACGACAAAAAAAACGGTCTTGCCTCCTGCAGTGCAAGTCGCACAATCCGGCTATAAATTACCCTGGCCTATCGGGGTCTCGGCGTCCAATAACTGGGTGGTCTCTGGTCAACGGACTGAAAGCGGATTTCCTTTGTTAACCAATGATCCCCACCTGGGATTGACCACGCCATCAACCTTTTATCTAAATCATCTGAGCTATCAGCAAGACGGTAAAAGCATGAACATGACGGGGGCCAGCATTCCATCCATACCGCTGGTTTTACTGGGTAGAAATGATCAAATCGCATGGGGATTTACCACCAGTTATCTTGATTCACAGGATTTGTTTATTGAAAAGCTTAAAAGTGAAGATGTAAATCAATATTTAACCGAGCATGGATGGCAGAATTTTGAGCAAACCGTTGAAAACATCAACATAAAAAATGCTGAGCCCTATGCTTTGGAGATCAAGCATTCTCGCCACGGCCCGGTGTTACCCGAAGATTTTCAGGGGATGAAAGAAAGCGTGCCCGAAGGGCATGTGGTGGCTTTGCAATGGACATCCTTGACTGAAAAAGATACCACGCTAGATGCCTTGGTCGGAATTACCAGAGCCACGTCTGTCGAGCACTTCAAACAGGCGCTAAAACCCATGGTTTCACCCATGCAGACGATCGTCGTGGCAGATGTTGAAGGCAATATAGGCATGATCGCACCGTCGCAAATCGTTGTCCGGCACCCTGAAAACCAGATAAAAGGACGTGCGCCGGTACCGGGCTGGTTGCCTCTCTATGCATGGCAGGACAAACTGGAACATGCAGAATGGCCGAGTTGGGAAAATCCTGAACAAGGCGTGTTGTTTTCAGCCAATTACAAGTTTGTTGATGACGATTATCCTCATCATCTGTCCTATGACTGGGCGCGTCAATATCGCCATTATCGTATTCAGGCGATCATTCAGGGCTCATCACAAAAACACACGGTCAATTCTATGCTGGCAGGGGTGACGGATGATTATTCTCCGCCGTTGGTGCTCCTGAGAGATGCGGTTTTACCGGTGCTGCAACAATCAACCGATGATGAGCCTGAATTGCTGGATGCTCTACAGCAATGGGATGGCCGCATGAACATGACCCGGCCGGAACCCTTAGTCATGATGGGCTGGTTTAAACAGCTGGCCGACCACATATTAATCGATGAACTGGGAGATGACTTTGTCCGCATCAATCGCGAACTGGATATCAACATCGTGTTGAATATTCTGGCAGGAAACGCTGCGCGTGATTGGTGTGATGACTTAAATACAACGTACGTTGAATCGTGCGAATGGCAGATTCATGCGGCTTTCAAACACAGCCATCAAGACCTGCAACAGGCATATGGTGCCAACTGGCAACAATGGCAATGGGGTAAGGCGCATATCGCCTACAACGAACACCGGCCATTCGCCAAGGTGGAATGGCTGGCGAAGTGGTTTAATACCGAGCTGGAAAGTGGCGGTGGGCCGTATACCTTATTGCGGGGACAAACCAGTTTTAATGCAGCAGATCCCTTTTATAACCGGGCAGGGGCGGCATATCGTGCAGTGTATGATTTCGCCAATCTGGAGCAATCATTATTCATCCAAAACACCGGGCAAAGCGGCCATGTCATGTCACCGCAATACAAGGATTATGCGCACTATTGGGCTCAGGGTGATTTTGTACCGATGTGGATTAAAGCGGAAAATTACCAGACTGACAGCCTGGGCAAATGGACATTTAAAAACAGGAATTACAACTGATCCATCCGTTATGAGGTCTTTATACCGGGAATAAACGCACACCCGGCATCAGTAAACCGATGCCGGGTGCAAGGCTTAATCAGGCTATTTTCTGCTCAGGTCAAAACGATCCAGCGTCATCACTTTTACCCAGGCCTGGACAAAGTCATTAACGAAATGTTGGTGTGCATCATCGGAAGCATAAACTTCTGCAACGGCACGCAGCTCCGAATTTGAACCAAAGACAAGGTCAACCGGGGTTGCTTTCCATTTTTGTTGACCCGATAGCCTGTCCATGCCTTCATAGACAGCGCTGTCCTGTTCAGATTTTTTCCAGCGGGTCGCCATGTCCAGCACGTTAACGAAAAAATCATTGCTTAATGTACCGGGTTGATCAGTAAATACGCCATAGGATGATCCGTCAGCATTTGCATTCAGTGCTCGCATTCCGCCCACCAGCACGGTCATTTCCGGAACGCTTAAATTCAGGAAGCGGGCTTTATCGATCAACATTTCTGCCGGAGACAACGGGCTGTTGCTGTCGTAATAATTGCGAAAGCCATCGGCAAGCGGCTCCAGTACAGTGAACGATTCAGCATCAGTATTGGCCTGGCTGGCATCTGCGCGGCCCGGTGTGAACGGTACAGAGATGTCAAACCCTCTCGCTTTGGCTGCTTGCTCAATAGCTACCGCGCCGCCAAGCACAATCACATCCGCCAGTGAAACCTGCTTGCCCGTTGAAGCATCATTGGCAAAGCCGAACAGGCTGGGCTGGCTTGCATCTTTGTTAAAACCCTGCTGGATTTTCTCCAATTGTGTCAAGACCCTGCTTAATTCCTGCGGGTTGTTGACCGGCCAGTCTTTCTGGGGGGCCAGACGAATACGCGCGCCATTGGCGCCACCGCGCATATCGGTGGCGCGAAAGCTGGATGCAGAAGCCCACGCCGTTCTGATTAATTGAGGTACAGTCAGACCTGAATCGAGAATGCTGTCTTTTAATGTCGCCATATCATCCTCATCAATCAATGCATGCGTAACGGTAGGCATCGGGTCTTGCCAGATGAAACGTTCAGTCGGGACATCACTGCCTAAATAGCGTGCGCTTGGCCCCATGTCGCGATGGGTTAATTTAAACCACGCGCTGGCAAACGCTTGATCAAAGTCCTGCGGATTGTTCAAAAAGCGTTGTGCGATTTTTTTATAACTGGGGTCAAATTTCAACGCCAGGTCGGTGGTCAGCATAATCGGGGCATGACGCTTGGATGCATCATGCGCATCCGGTACAAATTTCACTTCATGTGCGTTTTTGGGAATCCACTGAATCGCACCTGCTGGGCTTTTGCTTTGTACCCACTCAAAATTAAACAGGTTTTGTAGAAAGTTAATGCTCCAGGCTGTCGGGGTGATGGTCCATGCGCCTTCCAGACCACTGGTGACAGTATCTGCACCGTTGCCTGTGCCACACTTGTTTTTCCAGCCAAAGCCCTGTTCTTCAAGCGGTGCTGCCGCAGGCTCTGCACCAAGACATTCCTCCGGTTTATGAGCGCCATGGGTTTTACCAAAAGTGTGTCCACCAGCGATCAAGGCGACAGTTTCTTCATCATTCATCGCCATGCGTGCAAAAGTAACGCGAATATCCTGAGCCGCCAGTAAGGGATCAGGATTGCCACCCGGGCCTTCCGGATTAACGTAAATCAATCCCATTTGCACTGCGGCAAGCGGTTTGTTCAGTTTTCTGTTGCCATGATAACGTTTAGCATCGGATAGAAATTTTTTCTCCTCACCCCAGTTGACATGCTCCGGTTCCCAGTCATCTTCTCTGCCACCGGCAAAACCGAGAGTTTTAAATCCCATGGATTCCAGTGACACATTGCCAGCCAGAACCATCAGGTCAGCCCAGGATATCTTGCGTCCGTATTTTTGTTTTACCGGCCATAACAGTCGGCGCGCTTTATCCAGGTTGCCGTTATCAGGCCAGCTGTTTAAAGGGTCAAAGCGTTGTTGGCCGCCCGAAGCGCCGCCGCGTCCATCAAAAATTCGGTAAACACCGGCGCTGTGCCAGGCCATGCGGATAAAAAACGGGCCGTAGTTGCCATAATCAGCAGGCCACCAGTCCTGGGAGGTGGTCAGCACTTTTTTGATATCCTGTTTTACCTCGGCAAGATCCAGTGTATTGAATGCCTTGGCATAATCAAAATGTTCACCCAGCGGATTGGATTCGGCTGCATGCTGGCGTAACGGGCTCAAGTTGAGTTGATCCGGCCACCAGAATGAAGGTGATTTCAAGCTGTTGGCTGCCGCCATGTTGGCACTTAAGGCAAGTGCTATCGCGGCTGCAAGTTGAGTTGTATGTTTGGTTGTCATGATTGTTTCCTCCAATATGTGTTGAAAATAAGCTCCAGGGAGTGAAACAAAGTGTAAGTTTGTGCAAGCGAGAAGTATATTGGGATAAATTGAAGTTGATGTTCAGTTAAATAGAATGATGCTTGAGCTCTTGCCGGCAGATGTCGATAAGGGCTTCAATACTGGACATGCGGGTGAAATTGGGGCGTAGAATAAAGGCCAGTTGTCGGTGTGGGCCGGGCTCGTTAAGATGCACCACAGAAAGTGATTGATGTTGCGCAGTCAGTGCTTCGATAGCCATGTGCGGTATCAAGGTGGTACCCAGGTTACCCAACACCATCTGGATCAACGTATTCAGACTGGTTGCGCTAAAACGTTGCTGGGCTTCCAGATTGGTTCTGTTGCACGCACTTAACACCTGGTCTTTTAAACAATGACCTTCCTTTAGCAGCAGCAAATTGCATTTCTTCAAGTCATTGCTGGAAATTTCCTGCTGGTCGGCATGCGGATTGCCTTTAAGTGTGACCCAGTAAAAATCCTCTTCCCAGAACGTCAGGGTGAGCAAGCCATCACATGGATATGGCAAGGCCATAATCGCGGCATCCAGATCTCCCCGTTTAACCATATCAACCAGAATGTGCGACTGGCTTTCCACAAGATCCAGCTCTGCAAGCGGATATTCCTGTTTTAAAACCGGCAGTATTTTGGGCAGAATATAGGGAGCAACGGTGGGAATCAAACCAATGCTCAGAGGATAGCTAAGGGGTGACTTCCTGGTTTCGGCAAAATGTTGCAAGTCGTTTACCTGAACCATGATAGAGCGGGCCTGTTGTAACACCTGTTTGCCTACAGGTGTTACCAGTACTTTTTTATTGTCGCGTTCAAATATTTGCAGGCCCAGTTGCTTTTCCAGTTCATTCAATGCCGCACTCAGTGCGGATTGGCTGATATTGCAGATCTCTGACGCTTTTTTAAAATGCAGGGTTTCTTCAACGGTTAATGCGTAGAAAAGTTGTTTTATTGATATCATCAAAATCGTTTGCAGTGGGCTGTTCAGGCGTATTATAAAGCTGTTCTGTATATTGATAAGCTTTGAATTAACACATCATCTATAAAAGGGTCATGATGAGTTGCCGATATTCCTAAAGCGAGGAGACAAGGGTGAGAGAGAATAGTGAATCTTGTTGTAATAAATGCTTACTCCCCATTCCCGAACAGGCCAGAATATGCCGTCATTGCGGTAGCTCACAGAAGACCTCTACATGGCATAAAGTGGCTGGCGTGCTTAAATGGGCTGGACAGCGTGAATAAGCAAGGATTAAAAAATGCCTTCACTGCCTTGGAAAAGCCGCTGACCGTTACTTTTTATCGAAACGGCAATTTACACACCACCTCATCATAAATTCTAATGTCTTCATACATAGAACACGTAGGTACGAGAAGAGATCGCTTTCGCTCTGCTATATTTATGGTAAAAAAGTAACAAGCTCCCGGAATATTGGCCCGTCGATATTGCATGGTATTTTGTTTCTTTGTTTATGAAAATGTTGGGGTTAGTACCTCTCCCCAACCTAACGGGCTTTAATCTGAAACCGGCTCACGCATCGTCACAAATTCTTCCGCAGCGGTTGGGTGGATGCCGATAGTTGAATCAAAATCTGCTTTTGTAGCCCCGGCTTTTAACGCAATGGCGAGTCCTTGCATAATTTCCCCGGCATCGGGCCCGACCATATGCGCGCCCAGAATTTTATCGCTGTCACCATCGACCAATAGCTTCATCAATGTTCGTTCCTGAGAGCCGCTGATGGTGTGCTTCATGGCGCGGAAGCTGGAGCGATACTTAATAACATTCTTATATTCAGCGCGGGCCTGCTCTTCACTCAGGCCAACGGTGCCAATATTGGGCTGGCAAAAAACGGTGGTGGCGATATTGCTGTAATCCACCTTACAGGGCTGATTGTTATAGAGCGATTTGGCCAGCGCCATCCCTTCTGCCAGCGCGACCGGAGTCAGCTCCATACCGCCGGTGACATCGCCCAAAGCATATATTGAAGGCGCGCTGGTTTGGAACTGCCCATTGACGGCAATATAGCCCCTATCGGTAAGTTTGATATCGACATTCTCCATGCCGAGATCATGAAGATGGGGTTTTCTACCCGTGGCGTAAAGCACAGCATCGGCGATGAAAAACGTGCCGTCATTGAGGTTAACTTTTAATGACTCATCTGCCTGCTTTTCAATAGAGGAAACATCGCAATTGAAACGGAGGTTGGTGCCTTTTTTTCTGATCTCCTCGGCAGCAAACTCGCGTATTTCATTATCAAAGCCACGCAGGAACAGGTTGCCACGATAGAGTTGGGTCACTTCGGCACCCAAGCCCTTAAAAATACCGGCAAACTCAACCGCGATGTAGCCACCGCCGACAATAACCAGCCGTTTTGGAAATTTTTCGAGATCAAAGATTTCATTGGAGCTGATCACATGCTCTTTGCCGATAATATCAGGGACAAATGGCCAGCCACCAACCGCAATCAAAAGCCGCTCCGCGGTAACCGTTTTGCCCGACACCTCAACCGTATGCGGATCGATGATTTTCCCTCGGCCGTGAATCACCTCAACATTTGCACCATCGAGCATGGTTTCATAGATGCCATTCAGGCGACCTATTTCAGCGCGTTTATGAGCGCGCAACGTTGGCCAATCAAACGTTACACTATCTGCTTGCCAGCCAAAACCTTTACTATCTTCAAAATGAGAAGCATATTCAGAAGCGTAGACATACAGTTTTTTAGGAACGCAGCCGACATTCACGCAGGTGCCGCCCATATAACGGTCTTCACAAATGGCAACTTTTGCCCCAAAAGAGGCGGCTATGCGGCTTGCGCGAACACCGCCTGAGCCGGCACCAATCACAAAAAGGTCGTAATCATATTTCATTTTGTTCTCTCTGAAAGCAGAGCCGCTGAAAAGATCAAGCGGCTCTGTAAACGGCTAATTAGCGAGATAATCTAACATGGTGTCGGCATCGCTCACACCAAAAGGATCATCCGGGCAATTATCCATCAAGCCAGGTTCTGCAAAAAGCTGTTTTACCTCGCCATCAACAACGTGCATCGAATAACGCCATGAGCGATCACCAAAACCAAGGTTCTCTTTTTTAACCAGCATCCCCATCAGGCGGGTAAAATCGCCATTACCATCGGGCAGCATTTTAACCTTGCTGATGCCCAACTGTTTGGCCCATTGGAACATTGTGAAGGCATCATTCACACTGAGGCAATAGACCTCATCAACGCCTTGTGCCTTGAGTGCCTCATATTTTCCCTCAAAGCCGGGGAGATGTGTGCTGGAACAGGTTGGGGTAAAGGCTCCGGGTAACGCAAGCACAACGATATTTTTGCCTTTGAACAGTTCGCTGGAGGTAACATCTTGCCAGCGAAAAGGGTTGTCTCCGCCAAGGCTCTCATCACGAACGCGTGTTTTAAAGGTTATTTCTGGAACAGTCGTTTTCATCTTTATCTCCGAAGTTAAGAAAAGTTCGGGCTATGCCTCGAACGTGCAATCAGTATTGATGAGTGCTTGAATTTAGTAAAATGAATTGTTTTTATTAAAACAATAGATAAAATCTATTTATGTTTATTGATTGGTGTTTCGGATGAACCTGAGGGATTTGAAATATATTGTTGCTGTTGCCGAGCGTCGTAGCTTTATTAAGGCTGCGGAAAACTGCTTTGTAAGCCAGCCAACATTGAGCACCCAAATTAAAAAAATGGAAAATGATTTGGGCGTAAAGCTGTTTGAACGCACCAATAAAAAGGTGATGCTGACCGAAGTGGGGAAAGGCATTGTCGTTTCTGCGCAGGCTATTTTAGACGAAATAGAGAGAATGAAGGGGTTGGCCGCCCATGCTCAAGATCCTCTGGCCGGTGAACTCAGGTTGGGAGCCTTCCCTTCATTAGCCAGCTACCTGTTTCCCGATTTGGTTTTAGCCATCAAAGAGGCGCTACCCAAAATTAAACTGATTCTGGTAGAGGAAAAAACCGATACTTTAACCAGCCAGCTTAAACGGGGAGAGATTGATGCGGCATTCCTCGCACTGCCGATAGAAGAGGCCGCTCTCACCAGTCAGCCACTATTTGATGACGCTTTTAAACTGGCGGTTACTCCGGATCACCCGCTGGTAAAAAAGCAGGTGATTAGCGCTTTTGAACTACAAGAGCAACCACTGCTTTTACTGGATGAGGGTCACTGCATGCGCGACCAGGCTTTACAATTCTGTCAGTGGAGTGGTGCACAAGAGCAGTTGGGTGTCCGCGCAGCCAGCCTTGAAACGCTTAGGCAAATGGTTATTGCCGGAACAGGTGTCACCTTGATGCCCGAAATTGCGATCAGAAAAGAGGATAAAGATATTTGTTATATTCCCTTTCAAAAACCGGCACCGAAACGGACAATTGGTCTGGTCTGGCGAAAAAGCAGTCTGCGTGTGCAACTGATGAAGAGACTGATTGAACTGGTATAATTAATAATTTGGGTCAGGATAGAATGGCACTTAAATCTGGAAGGGGTCAGATACTGTCTTACATGGTCGAGTTATAGGCACAATGCTTTAGGCGAAGAAAATAGTTTAATTACTGAACATGAGTTGTATCTGAGTTTAGGCGAAAGTGTTGCAAGCCGGAATGAAAAGTATAAGAAGATATTTGAGGCACCGAATAGCAAATCGCAAGAACTACAAGTAACAGAAGCAACGATGCGAGGAGAGGTTTATGGCAGCAGTCAGTTTCACTATAAAATCAGACAATTAGTTTCAAGGACAACAAAACTGGCGTCACATGGAGGAGATAGAAAAAGTGAATATTATAAAAGTCAAGCTGGCTGACCCCTTGATCTTGGACCCCTTGATCTTGGACCCCTTGATCTTGGACCCCTTGATCTTGGACCCCTTGATCTTGGACCCCTTGATCTTGGACCCCTTGATCTTGGACCCCTTGATCTTGGAATAGTTGATAGGGGAAATATGAATTTTAAAAACACGTACAAAGCACCTTAAATGAAAAAAATAATAT
>SPJS01000024.1 GCA_006844705.1 Methylococcaceae bacterium
GGCAGCCAGCCATTCCGGGCTACCAAAAGGTTCTTTGATTTTGCGACGTTCGTCGTGACGGCGTTCGTGGTTACGCCTGGGGGTTTTTCTGGAGTCATCTGAACTCATTGTAAAACATTGAATGGAACTGAATATGTTCAGAAAATATCAAAAATAAGGGAAATAGACAATATATGCAAGGCTTTTCCAGTCAGGCAAATGCATCAAACAGGCTGTCTTTCATGTCTTCATCTGTCTGAATAATTTTAACGGCCGCCTGGGTTTCGATTTCAGCTTCTTTCAATTGCATGACGGGCTTGAACAGTTCATCTGAACTAAAATCATTAATGCCACCCACTTCTTCCTTATCTACCGGTAAGGTCGCAATGGTATGTGCCGCTTCACTGGCTTTGGTTTGTGCGGTATTAATCAGATTAAGTGCACTGCCCATGGGAGGTATGTTCATATCTAAACTCCAAGTAAATAGATAATCAGATAATAGTCAGGAACAGTGTAAGCTATCAATGAATGGGGAGCGGATTTGTG
>SPJS01000025.1 GCA_006844705.1 Methylococcaceae bacterium
ATGGGACAAATCCACTAAAAGCCGATACAGATGATGATAGTTTCAGTGATTCAGAAGAAATTGAGGCTGGAACAGATCCGTTAGATAAAAACAGTTTCCCGGTGGAGGAAATTTTTCAGGTTCCATTGCCAATGTGGGCAATGCTGTTAATGGGGCTCATCTTCATTAGATTGGCAATAATAAGACAGGCAAGTACTGAAAAATAAAAGTACATGGCTATATACAAACCACAGGTTGTTTCCCTCCAGCCTCTCAAGACACGGCGTAAAGACATCCATATCGTCTTGGCGGCAGCTCTCCTGCTGCCAATAGTCTTGAGAAGCAGAAGAGCAATCACTTCAATCGCGTGCGCCTAAAGGATGTCGATAGGTACTAAATTACAGAAAAGGCAAGCAACGGTTGTTTCATCACATAGCGGAACAGTGATGCCTTCAATTTCTGAAATCTGCGGGTCAGCCATCCGTTATTCAACAATTTTGAAGCCTTGTTGCCCGATTATCCTGAAGGTGTAGATGTAGCCAGCGA
>SPJS01000019.1 GCA_006844705.1 Methylococcaceae bacterium
TTGGGTAGATTCATTAGCCACGAGACAACCTCCGTTTGATATTTGCTTCGACCACAAAGTGGTCAATGAGTGGGGCAAACAGATTGGCAAACAAAATGGCCAGCATCATGCCCTCTGGGAAAGCAGGATTAACCACACGAATGATGACCACCATAAAGCCAATCAATGCACCAAAATACCATTTACCTTTGTTCGTTAGTGAAGCAGACACTGGGTCAGTTGCCATAAACACCATGCCAAACGCAAAACCGCCAAGTACTAGGTGCCAATACCAAGGCACGCTAAACATTGGGTTAGTGTCAGAGCCAATCCACTGCAATAGGCTAGATGTTGCAATCATACCAAGCATCACGCCAGACATAATGCGCCATGAGGCAATGCGTGTGAGTAGCAACGCGGCGCCACCGATAAAGATCATTAGGGTAGAAGTTTCGCCAATCGAGCCTTGGATGTTGCCTAAGAAAGCCTGCATCCAGCCAATGTTTTGCACCAAGGCGTCTACGCCACCGACATTGGCTTGAGAGA
>SPJS01000020.1 GCA_006844705.1 Methylococcaceae bacterium
GCAACCGGTCTGGCTGATTCTGTTGTTCCTCCCCTATTACGCCGTCTTCACCAAAGAACCGGAAGCCCTGCTCACACTCAATGCCTATTTTGGCATTGCCAGCAGCGGTCAAGGCTTCGACTGGTTATTGTTTGGCAGTGCCGCGACGGTGGCGTTTTCCATGATTGCGCAGATTGGAGAGCAAGTCGACTTTCTACGTTTTATGCCTGAGAAGAAAAAATCCAACCGCATTCGGTGGTGGACAGCTACCATTATTGCCGGCCCGGGGTGGATTTTTTTTGGCATGGCCCGCCAATTGGGTGGTGCATTTCTGGCGCATCTTGCTATCCAACAAGGCATAGACTCGTCCCAGGCGCACGAACCGGTACGCATGTATCTGGCGGCCTACAGCCATATCATTGAAAACGCCGATACCGCTTTGCTGGTCACCACCCTTTTTGTCATCATTTCTCAGGTTAAAATTAACGTCACCAATGCCTATGCCGGATCGCTGGCCTGGTCCAACTTTTTTTCCCGTCTGACCC
>SPJS01000021.1 GCA_006844705.1 Methylococcaceae bacterium
CCATTGATACAGAGTGGCGTTCCGACTGGAAATGGGACAGACTGAAAAATCATATCAGCCCGCTCAACGGACGTTTTGTGCTGGATGTCGGCTGCGGCAATGGCTATCATTGCTGGCGCATGCTGGGTGCGGGTGCAGACATGGTGGTAGGGATAGATCCGACTATCCTCAGCGTATTGCAGTTTCAGGTGGTAAAAAAAATGCAGGCAGATGCCCCGGTGTTTGTTTTACCGTTGGGTATTGAGCATATGCCGGCCGGGAATCGCTTGTTTGATACTGTATTTTCTATGGGGGTGCTCTATCACCGGCGCTCCCCCATTGATCATTTGATGGAGCTGAAAGGGTGTTTGCGCAATGGTGGCGAGTTATTGCTGGAAACTTTGGTTATTGAAGGAAAAAAAGGTGAGTCCCTGGTGCCTGCTGGCCGCTATGCGCAAATGCGAAATGTCTGGTTTATTCCGTCTGTGGATACGTTGGTCGGCTGGATGCAGCGCTGTGGTTTCCAGAATATTCAAGTGATTGAT
>SPJS01000017.1 GCA_006844705.1 Methylococcaceae bacterium
CTTGCTCTATCTTTAATCAACTGTCCCGCCTACTTCACAATACGAGCAACGCCTCTCTGATAACGAACAACCCGCAAAATCATTGCACAAAGAATGATCAAAAACGCCCAGGGCAACGGTATGCTGACTGCGTTACCGATTATGTCTCCGCATTCATCGGGGATATGATTATTATCCTGATCGCGGCTAAATTCTAATTCAATATCGCTGACATCAGAGCGTCCATTATCATTACAATCTGGAAAGACGTGTAGATAATAAACATCCTGTTCCCCATTGTAAGTGCCGGTATAAGCAATATGCGCACCGTGGTCATCAGATAACATATGAGTATAATCGCCTATTTTATCGGCCTGATACTCCTTATCGTTGACAATGCGAGATGGGGTGTGGGTGTTAAATAAGGGCGTTACGGGGATATTTTCACTCCAGCTTTTACCCCCATCCCAAGAGTAGGTATAAAATAATTGCGACATGTTATATGGCGGCAGTAAGGAACCATTGCGGGTGTTATACCATACG
>SPJS01000018.1 GCA_006844705.1 Methylococcaceae bacterium
GTGATTAACAATGCGCCGAGGGCAACTTGTTGATTGCCGTCCACTGCTGGCAGTATAGTGAAACAACGATCAAGCAGTCCTTCAAAATCATGCGGGTGTCCGTAACGATGAATACAACTGCCGAATAACGCGGTAAAAAAACGCGCTTCACTGTTTTGATCGGCAAAATTGTGGTGCCCGTAATACGGGCGAACTTCATCAATCCATTGCGCTAACTCACTATAATCATCCAACACCATTAAGTAAGTGTCGATGATAAATGTCCAGCTTTGTAGTTGTTTGGCCAAATCGCCGTTTTGCCGGTGAAGTTGGTAGGCCTGAATGAATTTCGCACGCGCCTGATGGGGATCGGCTGCCATCAGACAATGTCCTTGCAGTGCAATCAACCCGCCGTTATTTTCCACAATAGCCGATGGCACGCGCTGTAACCAGGCAGCAAGCAAGGCATGCTGCCCTTGCATCAATAAGGTTTGCGCGTACTGTGTCATCAGTTTTATTAAGGCTGTCCAATTGTGCTCAGC
>SPJS01000007.1 GCA_006844705.1 Methylococcaceae bacterium
AAACAAACGGATTTAAAGGCAGCATGAGTCGTAAAGGAGATTGTTGGGATAATGCTGTTGTGGAAAGCTTCTTCGGAAGTCTTAAGCAGGAACGCGTTCAATGGAGAAATTATCAGACTCGTTATGAAGCACAGCAGGATATATTGAATTATATTTCTATGTTTTATAACCCCTATCGCCTGCATTCAACCTTGGGCTATATGAGCCCGAATGATTATGAACATCAATTAATAGAAATGAAAGAAGCCGCTTAACTGGGTTGTATTAAAAAAGTTGACCACGTCAGCTGAGTAGATTTATGCAAACGATGGCAAATCGATATGTGCGTTTTTTTAATGCCACACGTAATAGAACAGGAACTATTTGGGAAGGTAGATTTAAGTCATGCTTAGTAGATAGCGAGAATTATCTCTTCACTCTCTATCGTTATATTGAAATGAATCCTGTTAAGGCTAATATGGTTAAAAATATTGCCGATTATCGGTGGTCAAGTTATCGGCATAATGCGTTAGGCGAAACAAACACTTTAATCACTGAGCACCCGTTATACCAAGATTTGGGTGATAGCACTGAACTAAGGGCTGCAAATTATCAGAAAATATTTAATACGTTAAACACCGCAGCGCAAGAGCAACAAATAACAGACGCAACGATGCGAGGCGAGGTTTATGGTACCGATGGGTTTCATCAAGAGGTAAGCAGATTAATTTCAAGAGCAACAAAGCTAACAGCGCATGGTGGAGACAGGAAAAGTGAAAATTATAGAAATCAAGCTGGCTGACCCCCTTGATGTCGCCCCTTGATGATCGTGAATAGCGTGGTTCGCCCCATACAAATACAGTTAGGGGCGTGTTGATTTTAACCAGGGATGGATTAAACCAGCATTTCCTTAGTTAAAATTTCGCCCGTAAAAAATCTCTGCCATCTCGGCTTGTACTTGTTGTTGGATGGCTGCTTTGTTATCGCTGCTTAAGTTGCTTTCTTTTTCAAACAGGTATTTGTCCAGCTCGGTTTCTTTGAGCATCATTTTGGTGTGAAAAATATTTTCCTGGTACACATTGACATCAATCATTTGATACATCTCCTTGGTGTCGTCGGCAATATAATTCTGGATGGAGTTGATCTTGTGGTCGATGTAGTGTTTGTTGCCTTGAATATCGCGAGTAAAGCCACGCACCCGATAATCCATGATAACAATGTCTGATTCAAAGCTGTGGATTAGATAGTTCAGCGCTTTTAGTGGGGAAATCTGGCCACAGGTTGAGACATCAATATCCGCTCTGAATGTACTGATGCCGTTGTCTGGATGGCTTTCAGGGTAGGTGTGTACGGTAATGTGACTCTTGTCCAGATGGGCGAGGATGGTGTCTGGTAGCGGGCCGGGTGCGAGCGTTTGCATGCCGGATGGGATGACATCATCTTCTGCGATCAACATGGTCACACTGGCCCCTTGGGGGTCATAATCCTGATGCGCAATATTTAATATTTGTGCGCCAATAATTTCTGCGACATCACGAAGGATGTGGGTCAGGCGGTCAGAATTATAGGCTTCATCAATATATTCTATATAGGTCTGTTGTTGCTTTTCCGGGGCATAACAGACATCGTAAATGTTAAAGCTGAGCGATTTTGTTAAGTTATTAAAACCGTGAAGTTGTAGCTTGTTCAAAGTTGTCAATCCTCTATAACTTCAAAACTATGTGTGATTTCAACGGATTGGCTGAGCATAATACTGGCTGAGCAATATTTTTCTGCGGATAATTTAACGGCACGTTCAACGACGGCAGGCTTTAAGGTCTTGCCAGAGACCATAAAATGCAGGTGGATTTTGCTGAAGACACTAGGGACAGTATCTACACGTTCGGCGGTGACTTCTGTTTTGCAATCGGTGATCTGATGTCGTCCTTTTTCCAGAATGTCCATAACGTCAAAAGATGAGCATCCGCCAATACCCAATAATAGCATTTCCATCGGGCGTATCCCCATATTGCGGCCACCATGATCAGGCGGGCCATCCATAACCACTGTATGCCCGCTACCACTCTCGCCCAAGAACATGCGCCCATCAACCCATTTAACTGTTGCTTCCATTTTTTTACCTTTATTTTGTGAATCAGTCTTATATTTTTGAAATAAACGGCTATGATTATATAGTCAAAATGCTGTTTCAGGAGAAAGGAAAAAACTTCTTTTTTCAATTGACTTAAGAACGTACATTAAGCTGAACGCGTGTGTTTTTAAGTGGTTGATATCTATGGCAAGTTTTTGTATGGTTTCCTGAATTCGGCTTTATAGTCAACAACCGTTGCAACATGTGTCTTGTGAATTGACAACAAAGATTTAAAATTGTGGCGAAACAACCAGAAGAAAGGATAGGAAAAAACTCTTATGGCACTAATTACTGATCACATGATTAATAACGAAGCGTTAGAGCAATTTTTAAGACTTTGTCATACACGATCATATCCAGCAAAATATACAATCATCAGGCCGGGTGATGTGGGCGACAAGTTGTTGTTTATCATTGATGGTTCTGTCAGTGTCAATGTGGAAGATGAGGACGGACGCGAGCTGATTCTTGCTTATCTGAATAAACATGAGTTTATTGGTGAGGTTGGGGTATTCAAGGGACCGGAGACAAGGACCGTATCGGTAAAAACCCGGGTTAAATGTCAGTTGGCTGAAATTACCTACGAGCGTTTTTTACAGTCCCTGAAACGGGAGTTGAAAGAATATGCGCCAGAAATTTTGAGTATGCTGGGCGAGCAGATTTCTTCCAGGCTGTTGATTACCAGTCGTAAGTATCGTGATCTGGCGTTCATGGATGTGGAAGGGCGTATCGCTCGGACCTTGCTTGACCTGGCAAAAGAGCCGGATGCCATTACCCATCCGGATGGCATGCAGATTCATATTACCCGTCAGGAAATTGGCCGAATTGTCGGGTGTTCGCGTGAAATGGCGGGACGCGTATTAAAAGAGCTGGAAGACAAAGGCTTAATTACTGCGCATGGAAAAACCATTGTTGTATTCGGAACGCGCTAGAAAATCCTCAAAGCCATAGCCTGGTTGTTAATAGCGCGCGCGATAACCTTCCAGCCACTGCCCTGCTTCGGGTACAAACGTTGTGCCGTCTGCCCTCGTAAATGTAAACGGCACAGAAGACAAATTCATCCCATTGTTGACCTGAACAGCGAAATGCAAATGCGGCCCGGTGGAATACCCTGTATTGCCGGAATAGCCGATGAGTTGTCCTGCGCCAACATCCTGCCCAGGATATACCCGGGCTTTTTCCAGTGCCAGATGCGCATACACCGCCATTGAGCCATCACCATGTAATATGCGAATACTGTTTGCCCGGCTTTTATAGGCTTGATGGGTTCCTGAATTATAAAAATCATCTTCCACATTCATCACAACCCCTGAACGGGCGGCATGTACCGGGGAATATTCCGGCATGACGATATCGACTGCAAAATGATTTTGATCATCCTGATGGCTGAATTGACCACCAAAACTTTGTGAAATGGCAAATCTGGCACCAGGAGCCAGAGGAGGCATATAGGTGGCGGAGTTTTGGTGAGAGGCGCGGGGGTCTCCAAGAGTGTAGCGATACTGAAGGGTGTATTGCCAGGATTTGAACTGATTTTCCCCGGTTATGCTGAATAGTGTATCTGAAATACCATTTTCGACGACAAAACGTGCCGGTAAAGAAGGCGTTGAGCGAATATTTTCTTGATCAAGCAGGCTGAACTCGACTTCAATAGGGCCGCTGTAATTGTTGCGTATGGCGTATTCCGGCGTTTTGTCTGGGCCCGCTTTTTCCAGCCACACATGGCGTTTGACCTGTTTGACTTTGAGTTGCCTGGTTTCGTATTCCTGTTCTTTCGAGGGTTTGCGGTCAGTAAAATGCCATAATCCATCTTTATCCTGGTATTTATATAGTTTTTTAGCGCTGCAGGGCAGGTACGAAATCAGCAAACAAACTGTGACAATTCTCAGTAACATCGTTCAGGTTTTTGATTTAAAAAATAGTGCTCATAAGCATAGCTGCCAAAATTAAGTTGCAATGATTGCCAGTTAAAAAAATATAAAGTGGAGGCTAGTTATTTAAACAAATTTCAATGTTAAGAAAAGTGGGTGATATGCCTTGATGAATGGAGGCATATCGCATATAAAAGTGATAGCTTAAGTAAAAAAGCATGAAATATTAAGGATTTACCGGTATCCAAAATATATACCCATCAAAAGCCATGCCATGCTTGACGGCATATTGCCGCGCGTCAATATGCCACATTTTCAGTGGAAGTATTGCTAATTAAACTAACTGCGACTCTTGTATGCAGCCCTTTCAGGGTATGGAGTTGTAAGTCCTTCCTTTCAAGCGGCCATCCTGGCCGCTTTTTTTAGGACGGTTTGTCAGCAAGCTTTTCAGGGTGAAGCATGCGGAAAATCGATTTACATCCTTCACAACAAAAAAACAAGGTTTTCATTTCCTTGCTGGTTAATGTAAAGCCATAAACTTCTACGGGCAGGCTGCATAGTTCGCACGATCTCGGTTCAGTCTTTTTCATGATGAAAGAATGTTCTACTATTCTTGGTTATTCTATCGAGAGTGGTCGTATATCCCAAATCAATAATGCGGAACAGAGGGGGATGGCGGGCAAAAAAAACGACCCGGTAGGGTCGTTAAAAAGGAGTAAACTCAAACTGCTTAGGAGGGAGCGCATATTTGAGTTGCTATCAGTTTAGTGTTTGTAAACGCATTTGGGAATGTGACATAGTGTCGCGCGACAATATGACGCTAGGTTTGGTGTGTATTTTGCTTTGTATATATAAGTCGTCAAAAAACAGTAATAAATCTGCCCATTTTGGTGCAAAAAAGCACATTTTTGGATAAATTGTGACAAATTTGGTCATTGTGTGGGCGAAAAGCAACAGATTTCGCGTGATCTAACAGCAAACTCAAGGGCACCTCTAAAAAAATAGTCATTTTTTCGATAGAGCAAGGTAGCTGTGTATAGGCAGATATTTGCGCCAGCAAAATGTGCATTCACGACATGCATGTCATTTGTGCATGAGGATTTGACTCCGCTATCAACGCCGCTACAGCGGAAACAAACATTTGCTCTCAATTCATTGTTTTAAAATTCTTTCTGCACGTTGGGAACCGCTGATTGTTTATTCATATGTTGGTGCCAAAGTGTTCCCCCCAGCACGAAAGTCATGACGATTAAATAAAAGATTGCGGCAATTCTTTTGGCTTTTTTTGTATTTGGATCCTGAAAATCAGGTTTTGCTACAGACTTGTTTTTGCAGGGCATATGCAATACCTTGTTACATTATTTAATCCGGAAAAATTATACACTTGTATCAGGATTTTTTTCATTTAACCGAATTGCCGTTTACCATCTCCCCCGACCCTCATTTTGTTTATATGAGTTCGCGTCATCAGGAAGGGCTGGCGCATCTATTATATGGTATCAGACAAGGTGGCGGATTCGTTTCATTAACTGGCGAAGTGGGAACAGGAAAAACCACGTTGTGTGAGTGTTTGCTGGAACAATTGCCCGAAGAGGTTAATTTGGCTCTGGTATTAAACCCGAAGCTGGATGCTGTTGATCTGGTCGCCACAATGTGTGATGAACTGGGCATCGATTACCAGCCTGATATGGGTATTAAACAGTTGGTTGATCGGTTAAACCGGTTTTTGTTGGATGGTCATGCCAAAGGGCGGCGCACAGTATTAATCATTGATGAGGCACAGAACCTGAGTTTTGATGTGTTGGAGCAAGTTCGGTTGTTGACCAATCTTGAAACCAGCAAACACAAATTACTGCAGATTATTTTGGTAGGCCAGCCAGAATTACAGGATATGTTGCAATTGCCCCGCTTACGGCAACTGAACCAACGGATAACTGCGCGATTTCATTTGCGTCCTCTTAATGAATTTGAAACAGAGCAATATATTCATCACCGGCTTAAACGAAGTCAGGGCGAAACTGAATTATTTAGCAAGGCCTGTTGTCGCCGCATCCATCAGTTATCGAACGGGGTGCCAAGAATCATAAATTTGCTGTGTGACAGAGCTATGCTCGGTGCCTATGTTGACGAGGAAGACAAGGTTTCCTTGCCGCATATTCATCAGGCGGCTTTGGAAGTGGACGAGAGGCTTTTGCAACATTGCGAGTCTCCACGCATGAAAATACTGCTGTTGTTACTGGTCGCAAGTTTGATAGGCGCGCTGGTTTATCATCTGCCTGTTGAGTCGCCACCTGCTGGCGCCGGCTATTTTGCTGAGCCTGCTGAGCTTGAGTTGGCCGAAGAGACCGCTGTGCCGGTTGAAAAAGAGGCTGAGGACAGAGACGATATTCCAGAGCTCAAGCTGAGTCAGTTTTTGGCAAAGGAAAAGCCGGGGCTAACATCTGCTTTTTCTGCGTTGATGACCCTCTGGGGAGTACCTGAAATCGAGATTCAGCGTTGCAAGGATTCTAGAATCTCCTGTCTAGCAGACCAGGGCCAATGGCAGGATGTGCTGACACTAAATCGACCGGTGATTCTTGAGTTGCAGCTGTCTGATGATGAAAGGTATCATTTGTTAATGACAGGCGTGGAAAACGGTCGCCCGGTGTTTTTGCATAATCAGGACGCGCTGAGTTTTCCATTATTTGATGTGTTGCAAACATGGCGCGGATTATTTTTTCTTGCCTGGCAGCCGCCTGAGCAAGGTGTCACTCTGGTTTATCCTGGTCAAAGTTCTCCTGCAATTTTATGGCTGCGCCAGCAATTTGAGAAAAATGCTATCTATGCAGAAGGTAGTATGTCTCCTTTGTTTGATCAAAAGCTGAAGGCGCACGTTGTCGCTTTTCAACGGCAGCATTATCTTGAGCCGGATGGAATATTGGGGCCAAGAACATTTATACATCTGCTGAATATGGATGGGTCAGATCTCCCGCGTTTAAGGGTTGAGAATTGATATGTCCTATATCCTTAAAGCGCTGAGAAAGTCTGAGCAGGAAAGACAGCAGGTCACGCCGCAAACATTGGCGATGCGTTTGCAGCCTTCAGAAACAGCGCCTGACAGCAAAGGGCGTGGTTGGATATTCGTATTGCTGTTGGTAAATGCAATATTGGTGGTGGGTGGAGTCGTATTGTTCCTGGTTGTCGGTGAACAGGAAGGAGAAGAGCAGCCAGAATCGATTCAGGACATCAACGTGCAGCCCAAGTCGTTACCTCGGAAGGAGGCTGGGCAGCCTGAAAATATCTTAATGCCGATACCGGAAAAAAAGGCGCATGCTATTCTGTCGGGCAAGACTGATCAGCTAAGCATTGCCAGTTTGATGCAGCAGCAAAAACGTGAGCGCCAGCCAGCACCAGACAAGCCGGTTGAGGTGCAGGACGAAGAGGGGGACAATGCTGTTGAAGAAAACCCGGTTAAAGCAGATGTCATGGAGGCGGTGCAGTCTCCACTTGAATCTGCCGTGCAAAAACAAAATCACGACAGCTTGCCTGAGAAAGAATCGAAGATGCCATGGTTGCACCAAATGCCGCTGGAATTTAAACGGTCTGTACCCAAAATTCAATTCAATGTGTTTGTCTATTCAGATAATGTTCAGGAAAGTTTCGTAATGCTTGATTGGACAAAATATCGCGCGGGGGATGAATTGCCCTCGGGCCTGGTCATAAAACAGATTTTGCAAGATTCTGCGGTGTTTGAATACAGACAACGGCAGTTTCGTTTTTCCAGAAAATAATAAAAAGGAGGCGTTATGCGACTTATTCTGGCTATTTTTCTACCATTTATGGTGTTTTTTACCATCGGCAGGCCCTTTGCAGGCATCATTTGTTTGATTTTACAGATTACTTTAGTTGGCTGGTTACCTGCTGCAATTTGGGCGGTTTATTCTTTAAGCCAATATAAAACAGATCAGAAAATTGACCAGATCATGAAAGAGAAAAAGTAAAAAAATCCTGCCAGCCATCATAGAAGGGGGAGAGAATCCGCTGGCAGGATGAGTGGTTACACTTATCGCAATATGTTGCAATAAATGCCAAGTGAGTTGACAGATTATTTAAACCTGTCTAGGCAAGTGTAGTTGATTTTTTACGGTTTACCGTAAATAAACCAATTAATGCACTGCCCATTAACCATGCTGCGGCTGGAACGGGGACAGATGTCAAGGTGACAGTTGCGATACCATTTGGATACAGCGAAGACGAATTGAAATCAAATGCACTAAGATCAAATCCTGCTGGCGTATTCAGAAATGAGCCAAATGGATTTGCAACATTTGTAATCAGGCCGTTTTCGTCTGCTCCAGTGTTTGGACCGCTTTGCATTGGGGGTAATCCTGCAAATAAGCCGTTACCTGCAGAGGTGGTGAAGTCATTCACTTCAGTGCCGGCATCATTTACTGTGCCTGGCGTACCGATGTTGAATGAAATGCTGTTGCCATTGGCAAACAAGTCATGCAGGCTATGCGCTAAAGGGTTTCCGTTGGCAATAAAATAATCATTGCTTGGCAAAACCATGCTGACATAGGAAAAGTAAACATTATCCATGTCACCGGACAGGTCAAAAGTTTCGGTGACTGATGTGCCTGCTGTAATCGGTGCGCTACCAATAACACCTTGCACCCGGTTGCCTACAGTTGATCCGGTAGGTACCAACGTGCCGGAAAATACAGTAGAAATATGTGCAGGATTACCATCTTCAGCAATTCTTTCCAGCGCGCCGCTGGCAGCTGTGCCGCCATCATAGCTGTCAAAGCTGCCATCGTGGAAGCCTGCCCAAACAGGCGTAATTGCAACACCACCCGTGGGTGAATTGTTGGTGATAGTTACTTTAACTTGCGCGGCATGAGCTGTTCCAGCTGCGCTGATTGCCAGCAGGCTGGCATAGATTAATTTGTGTGAAATGTTCATGAAAAATCCTCGAATAATATTGGAAATCGCCAAAGGCGAAAGCCACTTTAAACTTGAATTCTCACGAAAGAATCACAAAGAAGTCACAGGTTTTTTACAATTTCCTGAGGTAGCATGTGCCATGAACGGGTAGGAAGACTAAGTTAATTTATATTTTTCTTCTTCCTGGTAATAATGAGTGAACCCGACCGTATCTGTCAGGCGGGCAAAATCAAGAACCTCAGGTTTTTGTTCTTGCTTTAAACTATTCAATGCCTGTTGCATAGCCAGAATGCTAACGTTCAAAAGGGTTAGCGGGTAGACTGCAATCTTAAAGCCCATTTCTTCCAATGCCTGATGGGGAAGTAACGGAGTTTTGCCGTGCTCGATCAGGTTAACAACTTTAAGGCCGGGGACTTCACGGCAATACGTCTGCATTTCCTCAATGCTTTCCGGGGCCTCAAGAAAATTAATATCCGCACCGATGTCATGAAAAAGATTGGCGCGGGCCAGAGCCTCGTCAAGATTGTGTGTGGCGCGGGCGTCGGTACGCGCCATAATGAGAATGTCGGCACCTTCATTGCGCGCGTCAACGGCGGCCTGAATACGGCTTGCGGCTTCTTTCCGCTCGATAACAGATTTGCCACGGGTGTGGCCGCAGCGTTTGGGAGCCACCTGATCTTCTAGCATGATGCAGGCAAATCCTGCATCAGCATAGCCTTTTACCGTGCGTTTAATGTTGATGGCATTGCCGAAGCCAGTGTCGCCATCACCCCAGATAGGAATGTTCACTGCTGCACAGATATTACGGCCCTGATCCAGTAATTCGGCAAAAGAAATCAAACCGGTGTCGGGCAGTGCCAGGCGAGAAGCTGAGACCGCAAAACCGCTCATGAATGCGGTCGGGAATCCGGCCTGTTCACATAAGCTGGCAGAGAGGGCGTCGTGGCAGCCAGGCATGACCAGAAGTCCCGGTTTTTGCAGCAGAAGACGTAGTTTGTCAGCAGGAGAGGAATTCATGATCAAAAAGGTAGGTTTTCAAAGAAAATTATAGTTTGTTATAATGGTGTGTTTTCTTGACGGCTTTTTGAGGTGAATCCCTTGGCCGTAGGTGATTAAGAGAATTGTCACCCGTAGAAACTAGCTTAAAACGAAAACGACAGGAATTCAACGTGTCGTTTTTGAAATGTGAAAACAGAATTTGTTTTTTGAGGATAAATCATTGGAACTCAACGGCGGAGAAATCATCGTCCAGTGCCTGAAAGATGAGGGAGTTGAATATATTTTCGGCTATCCCGGCGGCGCAGTTTTGCATTTATATGATGCAATTTTTCATCAGGACGACGTTAAACATATCCTTGTTCGACATGAACAGGGAGCAACCCACTCGGCGGACGCTTATGCGCGCGCAACAGGCAAGCCGGGGGTGGTGCTGGTCACTTCAGGGCCGGGCGCAACCAATGCGGTTACCGGTATCGCGACGGCGTATATGGATTCTATTCCAATGGTGATTATTTCCGGCCAGGTGCCTTCACCGGTGATTGGCAGTGATGCATTTCAGGAAGTTGATACCGTCGGGATTACCCGCCCGTGCGTCAAACACAATTTTCTGGTCAAGGACGTCACTGATCTGGCTGAAACAATGAAAAAAGCGTTTCATGTGGCCTCCACCGGTCGTCCTGGGCCGGTACTGGTTGATGTGCCTAAGGACATTACAGACCCGAATATCAAGGTGCCCTATCATTATCCGGAAGCGGTAAATATGCGTTCCTATAATCCGGCAGTGACGGGTCATAAAGGGCAAATCAAAAAAGCGGTCGATATGCTGATGGAAGCCCAGCGCCCGGTGATTTATTCTGGCGGTGGTGTGGTGCTGGGTGAAGGCAGCGCTGAATTGCGCGAACTGACGCAAATGCTGAATTTTCCTATTACCAATACGCTGATGGGGCTGGGCGCTTATCCTGCAACAGACCGGCAGTTTATCGGTATGTTGGGCATGCATGGTACTTATGAGGCCAACATGACCATGCATGAAAGCGACTTGATTCTGGCTGTGGGCGCACGTTTTGATGATCGTGTGACAGGCAAGCTGACGGAATTCTGTCCTAATTCAAAAATAGTACATATAGATGTCGATCCTGCCTCAATATCCAAAACGGTCACGGTTGATGTGCCCATTGTTGGCCAGGTTAAACCGGTTCTGCAGCAAATGATTGATTTGGTTAGGGAAAGTAAGCAGCGCCCGAGCGAAGATGCATTGCAGGCGTGGTGGGGCCGTATCAATCAATGGCGCGAAATAAATTGCCTAGATTATGATCGCAATTCTGACATCATCAAGCCACAGTATGTGGTTGAGCAATTGTATGAAGTGACAGGCGGTGATGCTTTCATTACCTCGGATGTGGGGCAGCATCAAATGTATGCGGCGCAGTTTTATCATTTCGACAAGCCGCGTCGCTGGATCAATTCCGGTGGTCTGGGCACGATGGGCTTTGGTTTACCTGCGGCCATCGGCGTGAAACTGGCGCATCCTGACTCGGAGGTGGCGTGTATTACCGGCGAAGCCTCCATCCAGATGTGTATTCAGGAGTTGTCTACAGCGCTGCAATACAATACACCGGTGAAAGTGATCAACCTGAATAACCGTTACATGGGCATGGTAAGACAGTGGCAGGAATTTACTTACGAGAGCCGTTATTCACAGTCTTACATGGATACGCTTCCGGATTTTGTCAAACTGGCTGAAGCGTATGGGCATGTCGGCATGCTGATCGAAAAACCGGCCGATGTGAAGCCGGCGCTGGAAGAAGCCTTTGCGATGAAAGAACGCACTGTTTTTCTTGATTTTATTACCGACCGGACCGAAAACGTCTATCCGATGATCGAAGCAGGTAAAGCGCATAATGACATGAAACTGCGTCGTGCGCCCGGAGCGCCGGTAGACAGGGAGTTGTCATAATGCGGCATATCATATCCATATTGATTGAGAATGAATCGGGCGCGTTATCTCGTGTTTCGGGCCTGTTTTCTGCGCGTGGCTATAACATTGAGTCGCTGACAGTTGCGCCGACAGAAGACCCCAGCCTGTCGCGTATGACGCTGGTTACACGCGGTAATGATCAGATCATTGAGCAAATCACCAAGCAGCTGAACAAGCTGGTTGATGTGGTAAAACTGAACGACTTGGCTGAATCCGTACATATCGAGCGTGAACTCATGCTGGTTAAAATCCGCACCACGGAAGGGACTCGGGAAGAAGTCAAAAGCCTGTCGGATATTTTTCGCGGCAAAATTATTGATGTAACACCCAATACTTATGTGGTGGAAATGACCGGTCCATCAGATAAGCTTGATGCATTTATCAATGCATTGAGTGAAGAAAGCATTGTGGAAGTAGTACGTTCCGGGCCGACCGGGATTGCCCGGGGCGAGAAAGGATTGCAGGTTTAATGTCAGGCATCCACTAACACTAATTTATTTACTAATCAAAACGAGAAAACCTATGCAAGTCTATTACGATAAAGACGCTGATCTTTCGATTATCAAAAGCAAAAAAATCGCCATCATTGGTTATGGCTCCCAAGGCCATGCGCATGCTAACAACCTGAAAGACTCCGGTGTGGATGTCGTTGTCGGCTTGCGTGCCGGTTCCGCTTCTGTTGCAAAAGCTGAAGGCGCTGGCTTAACGGTTAAAGAAGTGCCTGAAGCCGTGGCGGGTGCCGATGTGGTCATGATTTTGACGCCGGATGAGTTTCAATCACAACTTTATAAATCAGTCATCGAACCAAATCTGAAACAAGGGGCTGCACTGGCATTTGCTCACGGTTTTGCGATTTTGTATAACCAGGTCGTGCCGCGTGCAGACCTTGACGTCATCATGATTGCGCCAAAAGCACCGGGTCATACCGTGCGCTCAGAATTTGTTCGTGGCGGCGGTATCCCGGATCTGATTGCTATTCATCAAGATGCATCAGGTGCTGCCAAAGACATTTGTTTGTCTTATGCGTCTGCTATTGGCGGTGGTCGTTCCGGTATTATCGAAACCACGTTCCGTGATGAAACTGAAACTGATTTATTTGGTGAGCAAGCGGTATTGTGTGGTGGCGCAGTAGACCTGGTTAAAGCGGGTTTTGAAACACTGGTTGAAGCCGGTTACGAGCCGGAAATGGCTTATTTCGAGTGTTTACATGAGTTGAAACTGATTGTTGACTTGATGTTTGAAGGCGGCATTGCCAACATGAACTACTCAATCTCAAACAATGCTGAATACGGGGAATATGTCACAGGCCCTAAAGTGATTAATGACGAGAGTCGTCAAGCCATGCGCGAAGCGTTGAAAAACATCCAGACGGGTGAATACGCTAAACGTTTTATTCTGGAAGGCCAGGCAAACTATCCTGAAATGACCGCTAAACGCCGTTTAAATGCAGAGCATCCAATTGAAGTAGTGGGCGCAAAATTACGTGCCATGATGCCTTGGATTGAGGCAAACAAAATTGTTGATAAAGCGAAAAATTAAAAACAGGTCTAAAACAGATGAGTAAACCAAATAAAGTTGCAATATTGACGGCAGGGGGCTTGGCACCTTGCTTAAGCTCCGCCATCGGCAGTTTGATCGAACGTTACACAGAAATTGATCCAAGTATCGAAATCATTTGCTATCGCAGTGGATATAAAGGTTTGTTACTGGGCGACTCTTATAAAGTGACGCCGGAAATTCGCGCAAAAGCGGGCTTATTACATGCTTTTGGCGGCTCTCCTATTGGCAACAGCCGCGTTAAACTGACTAATGTTGCCGACTGCATTAAGCGCGGCCTGGTTAAAGAGGGTGAAGACCCGCAAAAAGTCGCCGCAGACCAGTTGGTTAAAGATGGCGTCGATGTATTGCATACCATCGGTGGTGACGACACCAATACCGCAGCCGCTGATTTGGCGGCGTTTCTGGCCAATAACGACTACGGCTTAACCGTAATCGGACTGCCTAAAACGATTGATAATGATGTTTTTCCAATCAGACAATCATTGGGTGCGTGGACAGCGGCTGAGCATGGCGCAACCTTTTTTCAAAATGTGGTGGCAGAAAGCAATGCCAACCCAAGAATGCTGATTGTGCATGAAGTGATGGGGCGCAGCTGTGGCTGGTTAACGGCGGCAACAGCGGTAGAATATCGCAAATTGCTGGATCAAAGAGAATGGCTGCCGGAATTAGGTTTAAATCGTGATGCTTATGAAGTGCACGGTGTTTTCATTCCAGAAATGGAAATTAATCTTGAAGCCGAAGCCAAACGTCTGCGCGAGGTAATGGACAAAGTGGATTGCGTAAATATCTTTATTTCTGAAGGCGCAGGTGTTGAAGCCATTGTTGAAGAAATGCAGGCAAAAGGCCAGGAAGTGCCGCGCGATGCCTTTGGTCATGTCAAGCTGGATGCCGTCAATCCCGGTAAATGGTTTGGTGAGCAGTTCGCATCAATGATTGGTGCTGAAAAGACATTGATCCAAAAGTCAGGCTATTACTCACGTGCAGCTGCTTCTAATCCGGAAGATATTCGCCTGATAAAATCATGTGCTGATTTGGCAGTGGAATGTGCTTTCAAACGTGAATCGGGTGTCATGGGACATGATGACGATAACAACTTTGTATTACGTGCAATTGAATTCCCGCGCATCAAAGGCGGCAAACCATTTGACATCGATGTCGATTGGTTTGGGGAATTGCTGTCTGATATTGATCAGGTAAAAGGCGCCAAAGTTGAAACCAGTCACTAAAAGTAGCTGATGTTCAAGGAAAAACCCATCTTTATGATGGGTTTTTTTTATGCCTTAAACCAGTACAATCGCGGTGGATAATAAACGGTGAAATGACCATGCAAAAAAATATTAAACAACCCCGCCACAGAGGCATTTATCTCCTCCCCAATTTATTTACCACCGGTGCGATGTTTGCCGGATTTTATGCGATCGTTTCAGCAATAGATGGACGTTTTGAGACCGCGGCTATTTCTATGATCGTCGCCATGATTCTGGATGGTCTGGATGGACGGGTTGCACGTCTGACCAACACGCAAAGCGAGTTTGGTGTGGAGTATGACAGTTTGTCAGACATGGTCTCATTCGGGGTCGCGCCGGCATTGGTGATGTATCTCTGGGCATTGGAATCGATGGGGAAAATCGGTTTGTTTGCGGCATTTGTACATACTGCCGGCGGGGCGTTACGGCTGGCGCGATTCAATACCCAGGTTGAAGTGGCGGACAAACGTTATTTTCAGGGCTTACCCAGCCCGGCTGCCGCAGGTATCTTGGCAGGCGGTTTATGGATGAGTGAGGAATACGGGCTGGAGGTTGAATCAATCAAATATCTGGTGCTGGTGTTGACTATAAGTACAGGGTTGTTAATGGTCAGCAACTTCCGCTACTCCAGTTTCAAAGAAATTGACCCCAAAGGCAAAGTGCCTTTTTTCATGGCCATCCTGATTATGCTGGTTATCGGTTTCATCATGGCGCAGGCGCAAACCATGTTATTTATCATTGCCTTGGTATATGCATTATCTGGCCCGGCAATTACCCTGGTATTGCGAAAAAAATGGCAAAGCCGTAAGCAAGAAGGGTGATTGTTAGGGACATCCCATATTCATCACTTATGTTCAGGGTGTGGTTTGATCGAGACAAGCAGCAAAAACTATTGCTGGCAGGTATTAACCTCCATTATTTTTGCAAGTGTCTCTTACCCCCGTCCCCGCAGTAGAATTATCCACAATCCGACAGTCCCCCAGGCACTAGGTTGAGATGACGCCCGCAAGGGTGTTGACGCATGCGTATTTTCGCGCGATAGGCTGGAGTGAAGCGTCTGTTCATCAACGTCCGAAACGATAAGTATTTATTAGGAATTGGTTCCTTCTGAGGATTTGATGTTCCAAACACAATAGATATGTTGTAACATATCTATTGTGTTTGGAATGCTGAAGGCATCCGCCAACCTAGTCACCTGAGAGAATACTTTGCTTGAAAACAACCTGAATTCACCTGAAATCGTAACTTATCACCGTGCAATAGAAAGTGGGCAGTCCACTGTATTTGCCGACATTTACCAGGATGGAACAAATATCAGCATATGGCAACGAGATCTGTCTATGGCGTTACAGCACGATCTTGCTGCTTTAATGAAATCTGGTCGTGCATTGAGGTCAGCCATGACTGTTTCCCCGCAAAATGCTGAAGCTGCAATCAATGAATTGCTGGGGTGTGGAAATCAGCATCATGCGTTGAGCAAAGATATTGCAGAACTGGTGGATATGTTTTGTGTGTTGTTTGA
>SPJS01000269.1 GCA_006844705.1 Methylococcaceae bacterium
TCTTCCGCAATGAGCCGTTCCATTTTGAAACGCTGGATACAACCCATGGCGGCGCCGATGTATTGATTGGTGGCAGCGGTGTAGATTTTATGTTTGGCGGCTTTGGGCCGGATAGAATTTTCGGCAATCTGGGAGATGATGTGCTGGTCGGTGATTACGCGACCTTTACCAGCAACGCCAAAGGCGGACGGGCGCAGTTACAGTTAGGGCCGCAAAGTCAGGATATTTCTTCCGGCATACTGCGTAATTTTTATGATCCACAATTTTTTGGGCAACTGCCTTTCGGTGTTCCCGGTTTGGCGTTCACTTCTCTGGCAGAAGACAATAAAACCAATCAAGCTTCGCCGCAGCAATCTCCTGCAGAAAACATCCGGAGTCATGCCTCTTCAAACGCGGCTAACAGAAAAGGTGATAATCAGGATGACATAGACGACATCAACATTTTACCGCCTCCGGCTGCAGGAACAATCAAGGTCGAAATTCAGGAAGGTGATACTTTGTGGGATATCGCCGCGCGCT
>SPJS01000263.1 GCA_006844705.1 Methylococcaceae bacterium
TTGCTTGCTGGATCCGTATTCGGATACTTGTCTTTGAACAAACGATAATCATTCATTTGGCCATCCTGGTTTTCGAACTGGCTTTAGTCTTTGATCACTAAATATTTCGAGCTGACAAATACCAGTGCAACCACGGCATACGCCATCCCCCATTCCCAGGCCGGGGTCAATGATAATGCTGTATCTGCCGGTGTCCATTGGTAGGAATGAATCAAACCTGCCAATGATAGAACAGATGCCGCCGTGCTCCAGCAGGCGGCCTGAACAAAGCGACGTTCGATAACGCAAACGGTTAATGCAGACAAGATCATGGCGGTTAAGATAAAGCCTTGCTCCAGAGCGAATGCACCATGCATCCACAGATCTGCCTGCTTGAAATTATCCAGTAACGATGCCGAAAATGCCGTCATCTCTTGTGTTCCATAGTCTGCGGCACGCAGCCCACTTTTGGCCATAAACGCACCCCAGGCTGCGATGCCGGGTAATAAGCCCATCACTACGGCAGGTGCATGATGT
>SPJS01000261.1 GCA_006844705.1 Methylococcaceae bacterium
CGGTATCACCGATGTGTTCGGCCACCTGCTGACCGGTCTGCATCATGTGCGTTTCGTCATAGCCGGCAGGAAAGCACAGTTTGACCTGGTTTTCATCCGGCGATGTCCAAAAACCCAGTGATACGTCCGGCGGTAACGACACGGCCTGTACTTGTTGTTGCAGATCAGATTCACCCGTGCCGAAAGTGCGAATGATGAGCAGATGATCAGGTTGCAGGGTGAACTGATCAAGCAATTGCGGTTTAATTAATTGGTTGAACATGCCTTTCATTTCACTGGGCACGCCGGGGGTAAAGTAAAAACGGCATCGCTGCTGTGTGAGTGCAAAACCCGGCGCAGTACCCCACAGATTATCCAGCCGGCTTGCCCCCTGCGGAAACATGGCTTGTTTGCGGTTGCTATCAGCCATGTCGCGTTGTCGATGGGCAAAGTATTGTTTGATTTGCTGTAGTGCGACCTCATCCATCTGCAAGGGTCGGCCAAAGGCAGCGGCTACCGCCTGAGCGGTTAAAT
>SPJS01000277.1 GCA_006844705.1 Methylococcaceae bacterium
GATAACGGTCCGCGTCCAGAATCATGTGGGACAGAGTGTCAGGGTGGGCTTCAAATAACAGCATTTGGCCTCGCACCGGTTGAATGTTCACGCTGGGTAAGCGGGGTAAATGCCGGGTTAAAAAATCATCAGTCCAGGCACCTGTCGTTACAATGATATTGTCGGCACTAAAGGTGTGATGTGCAGACGATAGCCGGCTGGCCCTTCCTTGTGTCTGTTGTAAAGATTCAATCTGACAATTTTCGATAAACGTAATGCCAGAATCCGCCAGAAATTTGATTAGGGATTTTAATAAGCGCGGATTACGCGCCTGAGCAATATCCGGTAGCCATAGGGGGTGTTGTGCCCGGGTATTGAATGAATCCAGACGATGACCGAGATCTGTGCTGTAATGTATGTTCCTTTGTTCACACCAGTGTACGGCGTCATCAACATCCGGGTTTTTTGAAATTAACAGCCCGCAGTCTATCCATTCAGGGTCAATTTGAGTGGCTTCAGTCAGCTCCTGGCT
>SPJS01000275.1 GCA_006844705.1 Methylococcaceae bacterium
ATTGGTAAGATATGATGTGTATTTGATCGGAGAAAATCAGAATGTCTGAATGGGTTGATGTGATTAAAGCCGAGGCAATGGCCGATGGCGAGCATGTCGTTGTCGATGTCGACGGCACCGAAGTCGCGGTGTTTAAATTACAGGGCGAATTTTACGCCGTTGAAGACGTGTGCAACCATGATGGCGCGGAAATCGCCAGTGGCGAGATAGAAGGGGATGACATCGTTTGCCCCCGTCATGGTGCGCGTTTTTGCATTAAAACTGGCGAAGTCAAAGGCCCGCCAGCGTATGAGAATCTAGATATATTTCCCATACAAATTGTCGACGGGCAGGTGCAAGTCAGAGATGATCGCTGGGATTAAGATATAAAGTTACCCTGCATCTCTTCCTCACAGAAATAACAATAAAGTAGTTTTTACAGATCATTATGCAATATTTAGTCTGGGATACAGATCCCATCCTTCTTAATCTCGGTGCCGTACAGATTCGCTGGTACGGGTTGATGTTTGCC
>SPJS01000138.1 GCA_006844705.1 Methylococcaceae bacterium
TATGTCTGGTTTATTGTCGGTGATATTAACGTGGTCATCACCTTTGTATTGTTGTCTGCCATACTGCTGTGGCGACATCGCAGTAATATCCAGCGTTTGTTGGAGGGTGAAGAAACCTGATACCAAGCCTTTGGGCTAATTATACAAGGAGTCTGCATGGACGATTTATTGATCCCGTCGTTGCGTATGATCGAACGGTTGTTCATTGTCGGTTTTGGGGGCTTGTCAATTTACTTGGGCTATCGCTTGTTTTTCCAGTTTCCCTATATTGATGATCAACAGGGGGAGTTTGAGTTTCCCGGTATCAAGGTGGTGATGAGCAAGGTTGGACCGGGTGTTTTTTTTCTGGTTTTTGGCGCCTATATTTTGATTCAGAGTTTGGCGCAGGGAATCAAAGTTGAAACCGGTCAGCAGGCAACCATACAGAATCAAGTGGTGCAAGCAACTTCAGAATCCAAAAAATTTGCCGGTATGGTACCGGTGGAAGGTCAAAGTGAAGGGCTGCC
>SPJS01000006.1 GCA_006844705.1 Methylococcaceae bacterium
TCAAGGCAATACAGCGCGAGACGATAGCTTCATCTATGTCATCAATGCGGTTGGTGGTTAAAAACAGCAGGCCGTTGAAATATTCCAGTACGCGCAAAAATACGCCGACCACCGCATTGGATGAGATACTGTCACTCCGCCTGCGGATATAAACATCGGCCTCGTCGATCAGCATCACTGCACCCCAGCGTTGCGCGCGGATTAAGGTGTCTTTCAGCGCTTTTTCCATTTCCGCGACATTCAAACCGAGTTGCCCTGAATGCACACGATAAAGTGGACGTTTGATGATTTCTGAATACACTTCGGCGGTCAGGGTTTTACCCACCCCGGCTGGCCCGGCGCATAATACCGTGGTGCCGCCGGATTTGCCTTCAACGATGTCATCCATCAGCACATCCATTTCCGCGGTTAATATATCGATCAAATCGGTTTGTTCCGGCGGCAACACTAATTTGTCTTTCAGTTGCGGCTGGTATTCATATAATTTCATCTGATCCACATGCGCCCAGACATGATGATGCAGCTCCAGGTGAAACATCAGAATATAGCCATGTACCGGCAATTCGGTGAATGCGCCTTTAGTCACTTTGCCTCGACTGGCTTCCACCTGTTTTTCCACATCGCTGTCATAGCGCATACTTTTACCGGCCTTGCGCAGATAGCCGCCAAGAATGTCGCCGGTGGCATCCAGGGTTAATACACGTTCTTCTATGATTTGTTCGTCATTCACCATGCGTGCCCACCCCCCTCCGGAGGAAAGCACGACATCATTCTTGCGCGTCCAGTCGCTGCTGCGATGGCTGGCGGTCGGGTCTTCGGCATAAATACCGATGCCGCGCGCTGAAAACTGGGCATTGTATCGAGCTCGCCAGTCAAAATAGGTCTCTGTCAGTTCATCATAAGCGGCGATTAATGCATCGGTTTCTTTTAAATAGCCTTTCATGGCGAACAGTTCACTGACGCTTATTCCTGTTAAGTCCTTACTGCGAATAATGATATTTTCTGTCGCAATTTTGCCACGACTATTGGCTTTAACTTCCAACAAAATACGTCCGGCTTCTTCTTCACCGGGCGGTGTGTAATCCAGCCGGGTTACCAGGTAGGCTATCAACCGACCAGCGCTGGATACCTTGAACAACCAGCCGCGGATGGCATTGTCTATCAGAAAGTCGGCAATCGCCGAGACCATTTGTTCCAGATCATCCGCACCGTAAAGTTCGGCATCATCATTCAGTGCATGCTGCAGGGTGGCAATCATGGCCGCCTGGCTGTGCATATCGACACCAGACTGTTGATATAATTTCTGTAAAAAACCCAGCTCATCACTGGACAGCTGGTTAAATGGAATTTCCGCCCGATTGCCAAAGCGTAACTGGTCTTTTAATGAAGACAGACTGGGGTACTCTTCCACCAGAGCATTCACATAATTTTTTTCGATCTGTAATTTCATGTTGATTCCTGTGGGTCAATGCTTGTAAATAACAACCATTAATCGTTTAAACGTTGTTCACTATTTGTCTTGCGGAGCGGTTTCTTCGTCACCCACACCCTGCGCGACTTATTTTGGTTGAAATAATAACGCTCTCAATTAAGGAACCTCTGATCAAGTCCAATTATTTTTAGCTTGCTAAAACTAATTGGACTTGATCAGAGGTTCCTTAACTTACCCGTTGCAATGAAGGCTTCTGCACTTCTGCTGGCATGGCATAGGCTTCCATTCCGGCCACTTCTTCATAGGGTGATTTCAACAACGCCATGATACGGGCAAGTTCTTCATAATCCCCCTGAACCGCGCGTTGGCACACGTTGTCCACTAAATGTTTGCGCAGCACATAGGCCGGATTGATCTGCAACATACGTTTGCGCCGGATATCGGCAGCCACCATTTCCTGTGCCAACCGTTGTTGATATTGCTGTAACCATTGCCGTAAGGGTTCAGGCTGCTGACTTAACTCAAACAGATAGTTATTACGCGCCCCCGCCTGAAAGGTCGCCAGCCTGCGAAAAAACAGCGGAGAATCAATGCCACAGAGTTGTAAGGTCGCCAGGCCGTTTTTTATCAGCCCCGCATCATCAGGATGCTGCAGATACAGCCCCAATTTAGTGCGCATACGCTGCAAATACGTTTGTTGATAATGCTGCCGATAAATGCGTAACAAGCGCGCGGGAATTGTTTTATTCGGTAATAAACTGGAAAACGCTTCAGCCAGTGCCAGACAATTCCAGCGCCCGATTTCCGGCTGCTGATCAAATTGATAGCGATGTTGATCATCATTGGGATTAGGCGAGTAATCCTGGGTAAAACATTCCATGAAACCATACGACCCCAGATCCAGTGTTTCGCCTGTCAGTGTCATATTGTCTGTATTCATGACGCCGTGAGTAAACCCCTCACTTTGCCAGTGTGCGACCAGTTCTGCTGTCTGGCGTACAATCAACGTCAGCACTCTGGACGGGCGCTCTGCTTCATTGAATGTCAACAGTTCCGGATAATGCTGCTCAACCACATAACCCACCATCTTTTTGACTTCATCAAATTGATCGCGGTGATGAAAATATTCAATATGTCCAAATCGCAGATGCGAGCGTGCCATGCGCATCATGATGGCTGCCGACTGATTTTCATCGCGTTGCAGTGTCGTCTTGCTACCGACCAACGCCAGCGAACGGGTGGAGGCAATACCCAGACCTGCCAATGCCTCGCCACCCAGATATTCATAGATGGCTGACGCTAATGGCAAACGACCGTCCAGCGTTCTGGAATAGGCTGTCAACCCGGCGCCCTTCAGCTGAATGTCAAAACGCTGGCCATTTCGACAATGAGCTTCTCCCAGTGACAAGGCACGACCATCGCCCAGTTGCGAGGTATAAATACCAAACTGATGCCCGCCATACACGGTCGCGACTGTTTGCATTCCGGGCAACAACTTTCCGTTGGCAATATCCAGCACTGTCTGCCCGATAAACCCACTGGCGGACACGCCCAACAATCTGGCCGCTTCCCCATTTGCATGAATCACAAACGTCTGCTGCAAGGGTTGCACTGCTATTTGTTGATAAAACGATGCCGGTAAATCGGTCAGTGGTTGTTGCCAGTTGATCTGATATAGCGGTAATCTGTTCATCACCAGACCTCGTCACACACTGGCTGCATCAAGCAGCTCGGCAATATGCTGAGGGCGGGCAAATCCGCCGTTGATAATCTGCTGCTGACAGGAAAACCCGTTGGCAATCACTTTGGCCTGCGGCTGTTCCCGCAATGCAGGAAACAATCCCTGCTCGGCCATTTGCCGGGAGTGTTCGACATGTTCCGCTTCATAGCCGAAGTATCCGGCCATGCCACAACAGGTAGACTCAATTGCTTTACTGTTGGCTTCGGGAATCAAACGCATGACTTTTCGCATGGCTTTGCTGGCACCCACTGCTTTTTGATGACAATGTGAATGCACCAGATAGTCATCCGGCAGCGGTTTGAGTTCCAACTGCCAGCGACCGGCGGTATTTTCTCTTGCGATAAACTCTTCAAACAACAGAATATTTTTGGCCAGCAGTTCGGCCTTGTCTGCAAGATCAAGGTAGAGATATTCATCGCGCAAACTCAGAATACAGGATGGCTCCAGGCCAATGATGCGACGACCGGCAGCAAAATGCGGCTGTAATGCCTTGAGAAAACGTTGTGCTTCATCACGAGCCTGCTCAATCATGCCATTGGCAAAATAGGTGCGCCCGCAACAAAGCGGACGCTGTGCATCGGCATCTTCCGCATCGGGTTGCAAGGTATGCACCTGATAGCCGGCACGGTTCAAAACATTGATGGCGGATGTTACGGCTTGCGGATTAAAGTGACGGTTAAAGCTGTCAACCAGTAACACCAGCTCTTCCTTGCTATCATCCTGTATGCCGGTGTGCTTGAATTCACTGTCCTGATAAGCCTGAGCAGCCGGTTCTGCAAGGGGCACTGCGGCACTGATGCCCAGCGTTTTTTCTCCCAGTTTTCTCAGCATTGTGGATTGATTACGCCGTTTTATGATCATCGCCAATAATGGGCGAAAACGCGCCAGCCATAACGGGACTGATGCAAACAATCGATGACGTAAAGGAATGCCTTCTGACTGAAAGCGCTGGGCAAGGTATTCTGCCTTAATCAACGCCATATCCACTTCGTTTTCGCATTCGCGTTTGCATCCTTTGCAACTCACGCATAAGGCCATGGCTTCCCTGATCTCAGGATCGTTGATCCAGTTACCCCCCAACTCGCCATTTAATGCAGCTTTCAGCAGTTTTACCCGCCCCCCGGTAGACAGTTGTGCATTTTCACTGATGCGGTAGCTGGGACACATCACCCCCCTGCCGGTTTTTTCGCATTGACCGCTGTGAATACATACAGCAACCGCCTTGGCAAAATTTCCGCCGGTTTTGGGAATATCGGCATAAGCATCGCCCATGCCGGCGTCTTGATAGGATGACCAGTTGAGAAACAGTTTCATACTGACCGTTGTGCAAATAATGCGCCAGATGAAAACTATATTAAACTATTGAAAAACATATAGTTTTAACAAGCCCCACGTGTAGCAAAGCTTACAATTTCAGGCTTTTATGAGTGCCTGCTTTATCCCCCCTACAACAGGAATCGGGGGGGATTGCCTGAATCGAGATATCACTGCGGCACGGCATACTGCACACGCTTGTCGGAAAAGAAGACCTGACCATCGACCACGGCCAGCTTTAATGCCTGCAATTTCTCACCCGCACAAACCGGGCTCAAACATTCACCGGTGGTGGGTTCAAAAACAAAACCGTGCATGGAACAGCGCAGCAACTTACCATCGTCAGAAAATATGGTTTCTGCATGGCAGTCCAACTGCCGATTCATATGCATACAGTGATTCAGATAGCCGTACACACGGTCCTGATAGGAAAACAGAATGGCTGTGTACGGCTGGCTTTTGTAAAAAATATCACAGCGATGATATATTTTTTCTGCCAGCTCCTGCACACTGCAAATATACGTGGATTGAGAAAAGTGAGAATAGGCTTGCTGAATCATGGGGCACCTTGTTATTCAGTACTGTCTTCCTGCGGGTGCAAGCGCGCACTTAACACCTCATCCACAAGACCGTAATCAACGGCTTCTTGTGAACTGAGAAAATTATCCCGGTCTGTATCCTGGGCAATTTTTTCCAATGGCTGCCCAGTATGATCCGCCAAAACTCTATTCAGTTTTTCGCGGATACTCAGAATTTCCTGCGCATGAATAGCAATATCCGATGCCTGACCCTGAAAACCACCCAGCGGTTGATGAATCATCACGCGCGAATGTGGCAGACAATAACGCTTCCCTTTAGCGCCACCTGTCAGCAATAAAGCGCCCATGCTGGCGGCCTGGCCGATACACATGGTACTGACATCAGCCTTGATAAATTGCATGGTATCGTAGATGGCCATTCCCGCAGTCACCGAGCCGCCCGGAGAATTGATGTACAAATGAATATCCTTGTCCGGATTTTCCGACTCAAGAAACAATAACTGGGCGACAACCAGATTAGCCATGTAATCCTGCACCTGACCGACCAGAAAGATCACCCGTTCCTTTAACAACCGTGAATAAATGTCAAACGAACGCTCACCACGCGCTGTCTGCTCCACGACAATAGGCACCAATCCGGTGGCATACGGTTCAATGATCTGTTTCTCAAAGTCGGTCACACTGTTCTCCCAAACGTGGCATTGGCAGCAAAACGAACCCTTAGTGATTACATTCCATGCTGCACAATCATGATGAATCTTGCTGGACGCCCCCTTTTATCCGTGTTCTCCTCCAGGGGACAAGAAGGAGAATGCGTTGTCCTGATGCGTTTAACTCAGGCTTCTTCTGAATAATTGAAGCGTTTACGCTCTTCAGCAGACACGCCCAGAATTTTCGAAAACCAGGGTGGCGGCGCATCAAACACTTTCTGGAATTCTGTTAACTGATCTGTCGCAGGCTCCGGATCAGGAATCTTGATGGGATAAATATCCGCACGGATCACTTTAGCAGCCGCCGGGCCACCAATAGATTGTACAAACATGACATGACAATCCTTGATTAAATTGGCGCGGAAAAGATTCTTGTCATCCGCATCATCTGCTTCCACGGTGGAACGAATATCAATCAGTTTCATATCCGTGCGGGATAACTGATATACCAGAAAACGAATACAGGAACCAAAGTGGCCATTTAACTCTGCCCCGCTGTTAGACGCCACAGCCACACGGATTGAATCGGGCATTTCTCCTTCCGTATAGACTTCTATTTCAGGTATGTCAGCATCTTCCGCTTCTTCACCCCACAGATAGCGCACAGCAAGTTTGATATTTTCTAAACCTATGCCAATATCCTCGCCATCTTCTTCTCCATCATGACTGCCGATACCGGTTTTCAGATTGGTGACGGTCACACTTTTCAGTTTCTCGTCAGTTAGTGGCGGCCCTACTCGTTGGTGAAGAATTTCAACCAGTTCTGGCACAGTCACCCCGGGCAAAATTCGAGTAGCCAAAGCGATTCTTAGAGCAAGGTCGCGATCAAGTTGTTCCATAGTAAACCCTCATTGCTTGCAGCCGTATATATCACCGAGGGTTCGGATCAAACAGGCTGCCGATAATATAAACCAGAAGAATGTCTGTAATCGTCAAACATTACCTAACAACGTGCCGTTGCCGCACGTAACAATTTAAATGTTGGCCGGGTGACGGCCAGATCCAGTGCGTTCATTCCATCCTGATTCTGCAGGCAGCAATTTGCGCCCAGTTCCAGTAGCAATGCTACCATCGTGTCCTTTCCACTGGATGCGGCATAGGCAAGTACGCTATTCCCTGCCGGATTAACAAAGTCAATCTCCAGACCGTTTCTTGCCAGCAGACGGATACAGGCTTCGCTTTCGGCGTAACACGCAGCCCACAATGCGTTGTTTCCAAATGTGTCTACACTGTCCAAAGGCACATGATTTTCAATCATCCACTGCACTATATCCTGCCTTCCCTGACGACAGGCCAGGATTAATGGAAATTCGTCATCATTAGTGACTTGTTCAGGGCGATGGATATCCGCACTTTGCTGGGTAAACCAGTCTTCAACAGACATTGTGGCTATCCCGCAGAACTTTCTTTCTCGAAATCCTTCCAGCTGGCATACCCACCCGCCAGGCTGGAAACATCCTTAAACCCGAAGTCGCTAAACATCTCTGCAAGGTGCTCGCTGGCATGACCGTAGTAGCAATAAATCAACAGTTTCTTGCTTTTATCGCCCTTTGTAATCAACGACTCTTTCAGCCCTTCATGCACGTGCATAGCATTTTCAATATGCGCTTCGCGATAATCCTTGCTGTCACGGCAATCAAGCAACAATACATTCTGCTCACCAAGCATGGGCTGCATTTCTGCCGCTGAAATGGTTTTAAATTTCTTCATGACGGGATCGCCTTAGACCGGGCCTACCGCCATGTCTTTCTCAACAACAATGGTTTTTTCCAGTGCGGCCTCATAAGCGATCGCATCAACGGCCCCTTTATAGTCCTTTGCAGAATCAAATACTGTGACTACTTTTTGTTCCGCTGACTGTCCCTTCAGATCACTTTTTTCCAGATAAAATAAATCCAGAAATTCATTCCAGATCATACCTTCTTTGTAAGGCACCATTTGAAACTTAAAACCTTCATATTCCACCAGCAAGGTCTCAGCTATATTTTCTACAAACATCACCAGCAGGCTGTCCGCACTCAATGCCTCTTTGTATTTCTCAACAAATACCGGCAGATGCTCCACTTCATACATTAAGCCGCCTGCAAACAGTATTTTTTCCTGGTCAGATAATACAACGGCCTGATGAATCACCAGCTCGGGCGTTTTACGGTCACGATCCGAGCCTTCTCTCAATTCACCTTCTTTCAACACCAGGTCACCGCGAAATGCATACGTATCATTTTCGCCTGTCGCCCCGAGTACTGACGTAACAGTTAACAAACCTTGTTCGTTGTATTGATCTAATAACATGGAAATTCCTCAAAATAGTTTGTAGTTAAAGAGATTTTTTAGCAGGTTGTCAGAATGATATTGAATGCACTCAAGACAAGGAAAAATGAAACCCATGCAGCGTCCGCACTATATGCAAACACCTCGGTCGTCACTTTTTTATCTGAGAGACAAGTCTGATTCATTTGGCAAACCCTGTTAATGGATTGAAACATTCTCCGGAGTATTCAATGTATCCACCAGATTCATATAGCCATCACGCTCAAATCCGATAGACTGCATTTCAAAAAAATCCGAGGCACCGTCAACCGCATCCTGTAATGCGGCCACCACATAATCTTCAGCATGCAATGACTGCAACATTTTGCGAGGTACTGAGGATTCTATTTTCAATGTATTACTGGCCGTATCATAAGAATGTAAACGCATCCCCTGGAAATCAGGATTCTCTTCGTTGCCTGGCATTAAAAAATATAAATCCAGATTAGGTTTACTGTGCTGCAGGGGATGTTTCCTGAACTGCGCCAGATCCATTGCCACCTTGGTCAATGCTTTGCAGAACAGTGATTCATCCAGTTGTTTGTCCGGCATGTATGCACCAATAAATATAGCCATAATTTCACCTTTTCATCTTTTACTGTGACAAAGCAATAGCCTTGCCACAATGTATAAATTGTCTTCTGATTTTTTTCATCGCTGTAAATCCATGATTTTTTCTTTAAAAATCAAAGAATAATTTCGTTGGCGTGAAAAACTGATATGTGTCCTGAGTTGATAAACTTCAAGAAAAATCACCCGACACAGAGAAAAATGTAGTAAAGCCAACAACTAAATTCCTCACAAAGCCGCACAAAATCAGACATTAATGTTGGCATACACTGTGCATTGACAATTTATTTACTCATTATGAATAGCTATGCCCTTAATTGAAGATAAGGATTTCATGCTGCTTGATTTTGAAACCCTGGATCATGACCATCAGGAATTTGTCAATCTGATCAATCAACTTGCGATAGCAGATAACAGTGCTTTCAAAACATTGTTCGGACAACTTTATGAACATACGGAACACCATTTCGAAAAGGAAAACCAGCTCATGGAACACTATGGTTTTCCAGCCAAAACTGAACACAAAGGTGAACATGGCCGGGTATTGGCAGATTTCAAACAATTCAAAAAGCGGGTGGATAAGGGGCTGATTCCATTTGGTCGTGCTTTTGTTAAAGAACAACTGCCACAATGGTTTCAACTGCATGTATCGACAATGGACAGTGCACTGGTTGCACATATCAATAAACAACAATGAGCGAGAACCCGCATGACTTCCTGCACGTAATCAATGATTTTTATCCCGCAACACAGGCATCCCGGCTGTTCCAGACACTGAGTGAACACCACCCCTGGCCTGAAAATAGATACCAGGTGGCTGGACGCTTTTTTACCCTGCCGCGTCAGCAAACCTGGCATGCTGATCCGGGTATCGTGTACAGCTACAACAACAATTTGCTTGTCACCCGTGAGTGGACATCATTGCTTTCAGAAATTCGCAAAAAAGTCGAAGCTGAACTTAACTATGTATTTAATGCCGTACTGGTAAATAATTATCGCAATGGCCATGATTATGTAGGCTGGCATGCGGATGATGAAATAGAGTTGGGGGAGCAAGCGCTGATTGCTTCATTAAGCCTGGGAGGTACGCGACCATTTTTGATGCGCCATAAACAATCTCATCAGCAACAACGCATTGAGCTTTTTCACGGAAGTCTTATCGTCATGCTCCCCGGTTTTCAACAACACTTTTTGCATGCAGTTCCAAAAGACCCGGACATTGACACTGGCCGGATCAATCTGACTTTCAGAAAAGTCATGGCTCAGCCAAAATAATCAGTCCACCCTCATAACTGGCATTCAATTGGGCATGACAATCATTAACCTGATTCGGATTAAAATCGATGCAACTACACTCTGCTTTCATTCAAATTAACAACCACTTTTTCAGGCACCTAAGCACTATAATCGTCAGTCGCTGCAAAGCAGGTTTGCCGATTATTACCTCGCTGAACCAAACGGGGACGACGTGGCATAAAAAAACTGGGGTCAATTAAAATCTGGCGGCATCATATCTTACTTAATCGTGGTCTGTCCCCAATACTCCACCAGTACTCCAATTATTTGCAGTCAGATCGTAAACCTGTAACTTATTGATCACCTGAGAGTGTTAAGCTATACGCCTTACTCAAAAAGGCCACACGAAGATGCAAAACCTCACCCCTGTAGGACAGAATATCGTTGCCGATATTTCTGCGAGATATAACCTTAGCACCGATGCCGTCACCCATATGCTGTTTGCCGTAAACAATGGCGGTGGCACAATGGCGCAATTTAACTGCCCGGAACTCGGAGGATCGGGACAATGGATGCAGGGAGGTATGACCATGGTTGGCGATATGTTCAATCATGGCTTACAAGCCACGGTAGATAACCTATGCAATGAACTCTCTTCGGCACTGGCTCAGAATCAGATGCTACCGGTCATACAGCCAGGCACGCCCGGCAGTAACCAATGGTGGCCAATGGAGTTGGGCAGACCGTTTAGCAGCGGTGGGCAAAACAATATTCGTTATGCCGTGTTTCCAAACCGGTTGGCAGTCGAGCACAATGGTCAAGTTGTAGTGTACGACACCCTCGACCACCAAATTGGCGGTGTTAGTCAACAGCAAGGGGGCGATACCTCTCTCACGTTTAGCAGCCAATACGGTACTATTTCAGTAAACAGTTTGCCCGTTGTATCAGGTATTACCGTTTCCGAGCCACCGCAATCGAATTTTGCTAATCCACCACAAATGCCGAACCAAGATCAACCTGCGCCCGAACCAGCCGTTCAAAACGTTAGCACACAACCCAATGATATTATTCAGTTGCTTGAAAACTTAGGTCGTTTACGCGATGCGGGCGTGCTGACACAAGACGAATTCGATAGTAAAAAGCAGGAATTAATGGCTCGCATCTAAGAACGTCTGGCAGATAGAAAGTCGAAAAAAGGGGACGCACGCCCATAATCAGTCTCAGTCAACAGCTTTTTGCGGACGATCTGATGTTCTTTCTAACGCTAAAGGAAATGAGTGAAACGGGGGACAGACCACGTTTATTGTTCCTTAAACGTGGTCTGTCCCCTATTTCTCTTGGTCTGTCCCCTATTTCTCTAACTAATCACTTATTGACACCATAGTCACTTGTTAGGTGTTTTATGGTTTGAAAGCCTTTAGTTCTAGTTCTTTTACAACTTTGAAATGTTTTATATTACTTGAAACAAGAGTCATATTATTTTCAATCGCTGTAGCGGAAATAATAGCATCTCCAGATCTCATATTTGATGAAAGTGCATGCTCCTCTACATATATCAATGCCCTGTGCCCTATATTCTCTGTTATTGGCAATATAGAAAACTCAAACTCAGAGATAAAGTTTTTCACGTATTTATGATGTATTTTGTTCTTTGCACCTTGGAGCAATTCCATATAACTTTGGATTGAAAGATATTTTTCTTCATCTTTATCGATAAGTTTGGCAGCTTTCTCATTTCCTCTCTGAACCCATATCAGAATATCAGTATCATAAATCATATCTGGGCTTTCTTAGACTCTCTAATTCCTCTAATACAGTTTGTTCACCATCTTTGTGCATTGCAAAAAAAGGATGGTCTTTAACTTTGAAAATTGATTTTTCTCTGGCAGGCTTGATTACGCCTTTAACTTTACCGTGATATAGCACTGTAACGCTTTCATTTCTATCAAGTGCTTTTAGAATATCAGTTGTTTTGTACCTTAAATCAACTATGGAAGCTTTCATAACCACTCCTAATGATAATTATTAATATGTCTATTTATTGTAGACATTTTTTATTTTTTCTCAAGAGTTTTTTAAAAGCAGTAGATTTATTTAAGTGGATAATTTCAACACATAATCGGTATAGGGAGATGCCTCACTTCATCTCTCCTCCCACACCACCAGGCATACGGATCACGTAATGGCGGTTCATTATTATTGCGTTGATTTATCATGCCACCAGTGAAGGTAGCCCCAAGTTGATAAAGTATTTATTCGGAGTGAAACGGGGGACAGACCACGTTTATTGTTCCTTAATCGTGGTCTGTCCCCTATTTCCTTTTTAATCGTGGTCTGTCCCCTATTTCCTTTCTTGTTGACCCCTTTCTTCGAGCCCCATTGATTTCAAGGGTAAGTACTATCCTTCCATAATATTCGCTTCAACCACCCCCGTGGCGTAACTACGATAGGCCTCACCGATCTGTTTTGCCATGGTATCCGGGAAGGCATGAAAATCACCCTTTTCTATCGCCGCAATGATTGATTGCGCAACAAGGTCTGCCGGCTCGGCAAAATCGCCCAGGCCTGCATTGGTAGCCATATCTGTGGCAATCGGCCCGGGGTGCACACTGACGACATGCACACCTTCATCAAGCAGGGTATCACGTAATGCCTGTGTTATTGAATAGGATGCGGCCTTGCTGGCGCTGTAGGTAGAGAAGTCAGCAAAGCTTTTCATCGAGGCGACTGAATTCAGCTGCACAAGTGCGCCTCCGTTCTTCTTTAGCGCAGGTACAAATGCCTGTGCCATGCGCATCAGACCGTAAACATTAACGTCCATTTCTTGCTGCATTAACTCAACGGCGTCACCGGCCAGTGGGTTTGCGACATTTAACATCCCTGCATTGTTGACAACGATTTCGACATCACCAGCTGCTTCGCTTGCAGCGGTAATCGTCGCCGGGTCGTTGTAGTCGATATGCTGGGGCACAATACGATCGCCATACTGTGATACCAGGGCATTGAGGTTTTCCGGATTGCGCGAACCGGCATACACCTTGGTAACACCTGCCTTTACAAAGGATTCAACAATACTTTTTCCAATACCCCGGTTTGCGCCGGTTACCAGGGCGATACGATTTTCTACTGATGACATGTGACTACTCCTGTTGTCTGTTTTGGTGATAATTCGTTTTACTTTTTAATTCTGTACCATTAGGTAAGCATTGGAACAATGTACCGGTTGGCACATAATGTCAACAGGTTAAGCCAAAAAACTTTCACATCATGAAAACAGCCGGCAGAAAACGCAGCTTCGATAAAGACAAGGCACTGGATACCGCAATTAAGGTATTCTGGAATAATGGCTATGCTGGCACTTCTCTGGCTGATCTGACCAGTGCACTGGGCATAGCCAGCCTGGGTCATTACGCCCGGCAATACAGCACACCGACGATGACAGAACTGACCGGTTCAGACAAACTGAGCTTTCGGCAACGATTGGAAAATTACCTGCATGCCCAGGCGGGTCTGATCGGTGGTGAATTATCAGCCAAAGGCTGTTTTATCGTGAACAGCTGTTGTGAGGCTGATGGCGGTGAAATGACGGCTGACATCAATCGTACCGTGAACCAATGGGGTCTCCAAACCAAAAACCAATGGAAAAACCAATGGGGTCATATATGGTCCGCCCCGTATTGCAAGTAAAATTCTGATCGTAACATAAAGAAATATTGCATCCATATATCCGGCTTTTGTAAGAGGTTGTCTAATACCTCTAGCCCTGATGGAATCCGCGCATTCCTCACCTAATCAGACTC
>SPJS01000002.1 GCA_006844705.1 Methylococcaceae bacterium
CAGGCAGAAAGAATGAAAGCCGTGTTTATTACAGACCAGGGCGTGTTTGCCTACAACCTGACTTCTGATGCGTTAATGGAATATGCACTGGATGAATGCATGGAAAGCCGGATTGAAATCATTTCTGTACTTGCTGACGAAGCATTGGAAGCGCAATTAGTGGGCTGTATTACTGCCTCCATTAATTGTTGATTTCCTGGACTGACTATTCTTCTGTGTACTCTTCAAAGGCATGCATTTGCAAAGTGTAGGCAGAGCTTGCCACTTCATTTTCTACCAGAGAGGTTTTGATAACACCGGAAATCCAGAATGGCGTATAAAGATTATCCATCGTGAGCCCCTGTGGAGCATTGACAAAAATAATCTGATTGGGCGGCGGCGGTGGAACATGAATGCAGGCACCAAAGTACGGCACTAAAAAAAACTGTGTCACGGCCTTATCATCATTGAACTCAAGCGGGACAACGAAGCCGGGAATCCGAATCGCCTGGCCATCCATTTCGGGGACGATGCGGGTGGACACCAGCGCCTGTTGGTAACGATCATCACTGGCTGCGGCAATGGTACTCTGAATCTGGCTGCTGATCTGGTCTTCAAACGAGCCGTCCTCAACCTCGGTGATATATTCGGGCGGATTCAATAATGCGTCCAGATCCTCTTTTGGCATCAATTCGGTCCATTCAACCATTTTGAAGATTAGGGGTGAAGCTGTCTTTGCTGCGGGCTGTTGCTCGTTTGCTTGCGCAACAAATGAAAGGGCCAGTATCAGAACGATCAACATAATGGGGTTAAGGGGGTGCAGCATGTTCACCATCCGCTAAAAAATAAAACATGGCTTTTTAAGGAACCTCTGATCAAGTCCAATTATTTTTAGCGTGCTAAAACTGTCGCTATTTTCCACGAAGATCGGCACAATAGAATGACTATTACTGCTCACTTCGCGAAAAATAGCGACAGTTTTTTCTGCGCTAAATTCTAACCAACTTAATCAGAGATTCCTTAAGCGCAATGATACATCGTATCATTAAGTTTTGAAATGATCCTGTTCAACGTTGAATTTAAATGAAATGCAATGACTATTGAGCTTTCCAACGTCCGCTTCCATTATCCCGAACGTCCAAAGCGATGGGTCTTGAATATTCCGTCATGGTCGCTGTCAGCGGGCGAAAAGGTCTTCGTGCACGGTCCATCAGGGGGGGGTAAATCAACCTTGCTCAATCTTCTCAGTGGATTAATGCCTGCAAGTGAAGGCAGTGTCACGATTCTTGGGCAGCGCCTGGAGCAAATGAACAGCCGGCAACGTGACCGGTTTCGTGCGAACAACATCGGCTATGTTTTTCAGCAATTTAATCTGATTCCTTATCTTAATGCCTTGGACAATATTCGCCTGGCCAGGCAATTTGCCAGTCGGAAAAAGGCCGGTGCAAACGATAATGAAATCAAGGCGTTGTTATCTGCTTTAAACCTGAGCGAAAAGGACTGGCGGCTACCCGCACGCAACCTCAGTATCGGGCAACAGCAACGCGTGGCGATTGCGCGCGCGTTAATCAATAAACCACAAATACTGATCGCGGATGAACCCACCTCATCCCTTGATCAAGCCAATCGTGATGTATTTATGTCGCTATTGATGTCGGTGATCGCTGAAAATAACATGAGCTTGTTACTGGTTAGTCACGACTTGTCGCTGTCCGGGTATTTTAATCGCGTTGATGACCTGAAGGAAATTAATCATATAGAGGGGCTTGCTTGATGTTTGTAAAACTGGCAGTGCAAAGTTTACTTGATCGCAAAGGCTCGGTTTTGCTTTCACTGATGGCCATGACCGTGAGTATTTTTGTTCTGCTTGGGGTTAATCATATTCGCCACCAGGCTAAAGACAGTTTTTCCAATACCCTGTCGGGTGTTGATCTCATCGTAGGGGCAAGAACAGGCAGCCTCAACTTGTTGCTGTATTCGGTGTTCAGAATCGGCTCGCCAACCAATAATATCAGCTGGCAGTCATTTCAACGTATCGCCAGCAGCCCAAAAGTAAAATGGGCGATTCCTGTTTCTTTGGGCGATTCGCATAAAGGTTATCGTGTGCTCGGCACAAGCCGCGATTATTTTCGCTATTTCAGTTACGGACATCAACACGCATTGGCTTTTGATCAAGGGCGCGTGTTTGATCAAGTGTTTGATGTTGTCCTCGGCGCAGAAGTGGCAAAAAAGCTGGGCTATCAACTGGGGGATAAAGTGGTACTGGCGCACGGAGTGGCGACAACCAGTTTTAGCCTGCATGATGATCGGCCTTTTACCGTGGTTGGCATTTTAAAGCCGACCGGAACCCCGGTGGATCAGACCTTGCACGTCAGTCTGCAAGGCATAGAAGCTATTCATGTTGATTGGCAACACGGCGTGAGGATACCAGGCAGAGTCAACAGCCAGAAAGAAGTAGAGGCAATTGATTTACAACCCAAAAGCATTACAGCGTTTATGCTGGGGCTGAATTCAAAAATGGCGACGTTCCGGGTTCAAAGGCAGATAAATAACTTCAAGCAGGAGCCATTGCTGGCCATTCTTCCAGGCGTGGCGTTATCAGAGCTTTGGCAAATGATGGCCATCCTGGAAAATACATTGCTCCTGGTGTCAGCGTTGGTCTTTGTGGCGGCCTGTCTGGGAATGAGTGCAATGTTGTTATCATCTATCCGTGAACGCGAGCGGGAAATTCAATTGCTGCGGGCGGTTGGGGCGCCACCAGGTTTTTTGTTCATGCTGGTAGAGCTGGAAGCCTTGCTGATCACCTTATGTAGCCTTATCCTGGGTACAGGGCTACTGATGCTAAGTCTGCTACTTGCAAAAGACGTGTTAGCGTCACATTTTGGGCTTTTCATTAAAACGAATATATTTACAGAGAGCAGCGTGTATTTGATTGCCGCCACGATCATGGCTTCTTTGATCGTGGCCGTTATTCCTTCATTCAGCCTGTATTCCAATGCAAGACTCGGCAGTCGTCGTTAGAAGTCTGTTTCGCACGCTTGTTTATCTTAAGCGGATGCAGTATATTTAGCGGATGATCACCGGCATATCTCATTTCAGCAACACAGTACATTTGCTTTCGGCAAATGTTCATGGCTCGTTGCGCCTGCCACTAAGATTATTGCCCTGATGGGCAACTAATCTCTCTTTATATAAATAATATCTAACCCTGTTTGACCCTTAAGGTCGTAGACTCTCCATGATGGAGTTCTCATGAAAGATAAACTAATAATTTTTGATACGACGCTGCGTGATGGCGAGCAAAGCCCCGGTGCGTCAATGACTCGTGATGAAAAAATACGCATCGCAACGGCGCTGGAGCGCATGAAAGTCGATGTGATTGAAGCTGGTTTTCCGGCGGCCAGTCAAGGTGATTTTGAATCGGTGCAGGCGGTAGCCAACGCAATTAAAGACAGCACTGTTTGTGGACTGGCGCGTGCGCTGAACAAAGACATTGACCGTGCCGGTGAGGCGTTAAAGGGCGCTGAATCTTCCCGTATCCATACCTTTATCGCTACCTCTCCTATTCATATGCAGATGAAGCTGCAGATGCAACCGGAGCAGGTGATTGAATATGCCGTGAATGCGGTTAAGCGTGCGCGACAATATACCGATAATGTTGAATTTTCACCGGAAGATGCCGGGCGTTCGGAAGAAGATTTTCTGTGTCGGATTCTGGAAGCCGTGATCGATGCCGGTGCGACCACATTGAACATCCCTGATACCGTTGGCTACAGCATGCCGCATCAGTTTGGTGCCACTATTGCCAACCTGATTGAGCGTATCCCAAATTCTGATAAAGCCATTTTTTCTGTGCATTGCCACAATGATCTGGGCTTGGCGGTGGCTAATTCACTGTCCGCAGTATTAAACGGTGCCCGCCAGATTGAATGTACGATAAATGGGCTGGGTGAACGCGCCGGAAATGCCTCACTGGAAGAGGTGGTGATGGCGGTACGTACGCGCCAGGATATGTTTCCTTGTGTAACCGGACTGGATACCACGGAAATCGTCACCTGTTCCAAATTGGTTTCAACCATTACCGGTTTTCCTGTGCAGCCGAACAAAGCGATTGTAGGGGCCAATGCGTTTGCGCATGAATCCGGCATCCATCAGGATGGTGTACTGAAAAGCCGCGAGACTTACGAAATCATGAAAGCGGAAGATGTCGGCTGGTCGGCTAATCGTATGGTGCTGGGCAAGCACTCCGGTCGTAATGCATTCAAGACACGTATGAATGAGCTGGGTGTGCAGTTTGCAGGTGAAGCTGATTTGAACGATGCCTTTTTTCGCTTCAAACAGCTGGCAGACAAAAAGCATGACATTTTTGATGAAGATCTGCAGGCATTGATGTCCGAAGTCAGTGTGGATGCGGATGATGAAAAGGTAAAGCTGATTGCGCTGCAAGTGTGCTCGGAAACGGGTGAAACGCCTCGCGCGGAAGTCACCATTCGCGTGGGAGATGAGGAAATGACCGGCACTTCAAGCGGTGGCGGTGCAGTTGATGCCGCTTTAAAGGCGATTGAAAGTCTGGTAAATACAGAATCTACCCTGGTGTTGTATTCCGTAAACAATATTACCAGTGGCACCGATGCGCAGGGCGAGGTGACAGTACGGCTGGATAAGGCGGGTCGTATAGTCAATGGGTTAGGTGCTGATACCGATATTGTGATCGCTTCGGCCAAGGCCTACATCAGTGCAGTGAACAAGTTACAATCTGCTGATGCGCGGCAACATCCGCAAAAAGGCGAGGTTTAACGAAGATGGCTGGCACTCCACTGGATGATGTCAGCCGTCTGGCCTATTTGCAGGCCATGGATATTGATGTGTGGGTGCAGCGCACGCCGCAGGTCAAGCCGGGGCTTCGGCAAGAAGTTGCAGCTCCGCAAAGTTCGCTTGCAGATCAATGGACAACATTACAGGAACAAGTCGCATCATGCGAGCAATGTGAATTGTGTGCTACCCGCACCCAGACCGTGTTTGGCAGCGGTAATCAACAGGCTGACTGGATGTTTATTGGCGAAGCACCAGGGCAAAGTGAGGACGAGCAAGGCCTGCCATTTGTCGGGCGCGCGGGACAATTACTGACGGAAATGATTCGCGCGCTGGGGTTTGCCAGAGAGCAGGTCTATATTGCCAATGTGCTTAAATGCAGGCCGCCCGGCAATCGAGATCCTAAAGCGGATGAAGTGACAGCGTGCAGAGCCTATCTTCAACAACAGATTGATCTGGTGCAACCAAAAATGATCCTGGCTGTCGGTCGTATTGCCGCGCAAAATCTGTTGCAAAGTCAGGAGCCGTTGGCAAAGTTGAGAGGAAAAATACATCAATGGGGTGAAAAACCAGTGATTGTGATATATCATCCTGCCTACTTGTTACGATCACCATTGGAGAAACGAAAAGCCTGGCAGGATTTACAGTTTGCATTGAAGGCTTTCAGGGATAAATAAAATGCGTAGATATTTAGACAAACTAAAGGATATGTTGACCTACGATGCAGACAGAGAATTTTATGCCAAAGTATTCCCAGGCTCTGTGTCACGAAAGGATTTGATGAAAATCCGTTATATGGAAGTGGATGATCTGGATGATGTGCTAAGTATTGAGGGGAAAAATTATAACTATCCCTGGACTGAAAATATTTTCCGCGATTGTTTGCGAGCATCAAATTATCTGTGCTGGGTTTGTGAGGAACTGGAAACAGGCCTCATTGGTTACTGTATTGTTTCGATGGCGGCTGGAGAAGCGCACATCATGAATCTTTGTGTTGACCCTGCAGTACAGCGACAAGGTGCAGGGCGTAAGATGCTGGAGCATATGATTGAATATGTTCGCAAAAAAACAGAAAGAATATTTCTTGAAGTCAGGCCGTCAAATACCAAAGCTATTCAGCTATATAACAGTTTGGGGTTTGAAGAGATCGGTGTTCGTAAGGATTATTATCCTGCAAAAGAAGGGCGTGAAGATGCGGTGATGCTGGCGTTGGATGTAGTATCCCAGATATAAATTTCAGGCAAAAAAAACTCCTCCACAAAATACAGTGTGAGGAGCGAAGTTAACAGAATTACTCTGTTATTGAGGTTTCATACAAGGAGGAACACTATTCAAGGAACTAAAAATTAGTGGGCCTGAATATTTCTTTTAAAATCGATATTGCTCAGGATTGCTGCGGCTGCAAATAAAACCGTAGAAATGATATATGCACCTGAGATAAAAACAAAAGTGCCTGTTACAAAAAACAGACCGTTAATGATGTCTCTTTTTAAGTTGTTCATGATTTTGATTCCATACTAAATGAGTTGGAGAAATTATAACTGGAAACAGAAAGCATACTAGTAGGCAAAATATTTTTTAATTGTTCGTTTATAGTAAACAAAATTACATTGGTTTGTCATTAAAAAGCCAAAAAAATGATTTTTTTTGACTATAATTGCTTGATTACCTGAGAAAAATACTCGGTTTTTTCTTTCGGTAAACGGATTTTTATATGAATATTATCGGCAAAATTTTGCTCGATAATATCCCCATTCAGTTTTTTAAGGTGATACGTGAGATGTTGCAGTTGATCATATTTGATTGACAACTGAATTTCCGTCATTTCTATAAAGGGTTTGATTGTCGCCCTTTCCACCAGTTGTTTGGCAGCGTTGCCATATGCACGTGTCAATCCGCCTGCACCAAGTTTTACACCACCGAAATATCGAATCACGATCAGTAATGCATTGATCAGTTGATTGCCTTCAATATGTTGAAATACTGGTTTCCCCGCAGTACCGGAAGGTTCCCCCGCATCATGAAAGCGGCTGATCAGCCCTTTTTCGGTGTGTATGCGGTAGGCAAAAACGATATGGTTGGCGTTGGGGTGCTGCTGCTGGGCAGTAACAAGGTGTTGCTTGACAGATTGTTCGCTTTGACAAGGCAGCATCAATCCGATAAAGCGTGATTTTTTGATGATCTCTTCTGCCGAAACCGGTTGCTCAATAATATTCAAGATATCTTACAGATGCTGGCGAATGATGGCGTGCTGATTAAGCAGGTCCTGGCGAAATTGATCTACAAATTCATCGTTGCGTTGAGTCTGGTTTTTTTCTATCGGCACAGAATGGATAACCTGCATAGGAGGAGGTGACAAAAATACCAGGCGGTCGGCAAGTCGAATGGCTTCACGCAGGTCGTGGGTGACAAATAAAATGGTGTGGGGGCGTTGCTGCCACAGTGTTATCAATAATTCACGTACTGTACGTGCAGTGGGGGCATCCAGAGACACTAGAGGTTCATCCATTAATAATAGTTCCGGATTGATGGCGAAACCGCGGATGATGGCTGCACGTCGACTCATTCCCAGCGACAGGTGAGCTGGGTAGGTATGCTGGGCACCGGTGAGTTGCATAATGTCCAGAAAATCATCAAGCACATCGGTTTGCAGATCAGGCGCGGCTAATTCAATGTTTTCGCGCAGAGTATGCCAGGGTAATAAGCGTGGATTCTGGAATACATAAGCGATATCGGGTTCGCGTGCATGATCGGTGTGAATGCTGCCTTTAAAACTGGCATCAAGCCCTGCCAGAATATTAAGTAATGTAGTTTTTCCACAACCAGAAGGCCCCACCAGACAAACAAACTCGTGAGCTTTGATGTGTAATTTCAGCTCGCTGATGGCGTGATGAGGTGTTTGTTTGGCATGTGGAGCAGGATAAATTTTTTCCTGGATGTGAATAGTGATGGCGGTCATCGCTTCCACCTTAACGCGCGTTCATCCAGCGGTTTTAGAATAACCCATTCAATGAGCTGGATTAATGTGATAAAAGCAATGGTATAGGCAAGAATGCTGGCGACATCGAACAACTGGAAAAAGATATGCAACTGATAGCCCATGCCGTTGCTACGCCCCAGAAGCTCTACCACCAGAATAATTTTCCAGATCAGTGCCAGGCCGGAACGCATGGCCGCCATAACAAAGGGATGCAGTTGTGGCCAGATGACATGAAAAAAAGTTTTGCTACGTCCAAATTTATAACATTGCGCCATTTCCAGAAGATCTTTATCCAGTGCGCGCGTTCCTTCTCGAATTGTCACCACTACATTGGGCAGTTTGTTGACGACGACGGCAAGAATGGCTGCGGACTCGACCAGTCCAAACCAGACATAGCACAGGATGATGGTTACCAACGCCGGGATATTTAAAAAGATCACCAACCAGTTGTCGAAGAACCTGTCCAGTATGCGGTGCTGTCCCAGCGCAATGCCGATAGCACTGCCCAATACCATCGCAATAGTGAAGCTGGCCAACAGGCGTAGCAGGGTCACCCCTAAATGAAAAGGCAGTTCGCCAGAGATTATGTGCTGCCATAAGACCTGAACAACAATAGCGGGGGCGGGCAAAGAATTCTGCTGTAACAGCATGGCGAGCAACTGCCAGCTTGCCAGTAATAATAAAAATGACAGCAGGGCAAGCGTATGTGCGCCGCCAAGACGGGAGAGCGCAGTGTTCAACATATTAATGTAATTGCCAGAAAGTACCCGGGGTGATGGTATCGGATGTACCGGTTAATTTGCCAGCGGACAGCGCATGCAAATGATGGTAAATGGTTTGGGCGGCCTGCTGTTGAGCGATGCCCCATTGCTGAACGCGCCCCTGGCAATAGCGTTCGCGCAGCTTTTGTTGAACTTCAGGGGTGTTCGCCTGTGATAACGGTACGACTTTTTGCCAGGCAGCGTCATTTGTACATAACAAATTTTTTGCGTTGCGGGTCAGTTGCAGAAACGCATTAATGGCTTCTGATTGAGATTCGCCCCAGGACTGGCGGAACACATAACCCAGGGTGGGTACCGTTTGCGGAATGCCCAGGCTGCGGATGATGTCAGTGCCCTTCATTATAGTTCGGTAACCCTCACCTTCCAGACGCGCGGCAAAATGCCAGTAATTGATTACCGCATCAATACGCTGTTGTTTGAGTTGCTGGTTTAATAACGGGGGCGCGCCATATATTTTATTGACACCCGACAAATCAATATTTTTATCACGGGCTAAAGCCTGCAACAGTAGCCAGTTTTTATCCAGTTCGCCTCCGGCAATACCGATACGTTTGTCGGCAAGGTCTTGCAACGTGTTTACCGGGCTGTCTGCGGCAACAACGATAGCACCAGAAGTGGCGGAATAAGGATAAAAAGTAAAGCCTGTGCCAGTACCGCGCATTCTGGAAGTCCATATCCAGTCTGATACAATCACATCGACGGCATTGGATTGCAAGGCAATTTTTCCGGCCTGCGGGGTGGCCATTGGCACGATGTGCAAGGTGAATTCCGCTGTATTCAGCAAGCCTTCATTTTTTAAGGCCGCCAATTCCCAATTGACCGTACCGAAAGCCAGAGCGCCTAGTCGAATACTTGGTTTATCGGCACTCTGACCGGGGAAAGAAAGCAATAACAGGGAGGTAATAAAAAAGGCATGGAAACCTGAGCGGGTTTTACAAGTCATAAAGCTGAGTGTGGATTGAAAAACGAAACGTTTAAAGGGCATCTCTAAAAATGCAATTTCCGCGATAGCGGCGTAGGCATTGTACTCGAATCCTAATGTATGCATTATACACTGCGGTTTTTCGTGCGCTGTCGCCTTACTCTCTCGAATTAAAACCATTCAGTAGAGGCACCCTGAAATAAGTGCTATTTTATCCTAACTGCCTGCGGGCGAGAATATTGTCATCTATGTTAATATGACCCATTGAATTTTTTGTACCATCATGAATGAAAACCCCGTTACCCCGTTAATTGATCGTTTTGGCCGTCAGGTGACTTATCTGCGGGTATCGGTGACGGATCGGTGCGATTTTCGCTGTCAGTACTGCATGTCAGAAGACATGACCTTTTTACCCCGTGCGCAGATTTTAACTCTGGAAGAAATTCAGCAAATATGTCAGGCCTTTGTTGAGCTCGGTGTGTCCAAAATCCGGGTGACAGGTGGCGAGCCGCTGGTCAGGAAAGGTGTCATCGGCTTGTTGCAACAACTCGGTCAGCTGGATGGCCTGGACGAACTGGTGATGACCACCAATGCTTCGCGTCTGGCAGAGATGGCGAAAGATATTCATGCTGCGGGCGTTAAGCGCATAAACATCAGTCTGGATAGCCTGAAACCGGAGCGTTTCAAGCAGATCACCCGGGTTGGTGAACTTGATAAGGTGCTGGCAGGGATTCATGCCGCTCGGCAGCTGCCATTTGAAAAAATAAAATTGAATGCGGTGATCCTGAAAGGTCGCAACCACGACGAAGTGGGTGATTTGGTTCAGTTTGCAGTTGATCAGAAACTGGATATCAGCTTTATTGAGGAAATGCCGCTGGGTATTATTGACAGTCATCAGCGTGATGAAGTGTTTTATCCCAGTGATCAAATCAAGCAGGATATTGCATCACGTTTTGAATTATTGTCGTTGATTGAGTCAACAGGCGGGCCGTCGGTATATCACCGGGTTAAGGAGACACATACCCGGGTAGGCTTTATTTCTCCGCACAGCCATAATTTCTGCGCCAGTTGCAATCGCGTTCGCCTGACGGTAGAAGGACGTTTGTTGCTGTGCCTGGGGAATGAACATTCAGTCGATTTGAAGCAGGTATTGCGCCGCTATCCGGGGGACAGCGACCGGCTTAAACAGGTCATTGTTGATGCGATGCAGATCAAGCCAGAGAAACATGAATTCAATCTTCACGAACAGCCTGTTATTATGCGACATATGAGTGCGACCGGCGGATAAGGCGGTTAAAAATCCCGGGCACATTGTTCAAAATCAACAGGCAGGTAAAAATGAGCAAAGCGGATGAAATCATAGCCCAGGCCAGACGCTACAAAGAAGAACGCGAAAAAGGCTATCGTGAAAAAGCCTTAAAACTCTACCCCTGGATTTGTGGACGGTGTGCCCGCGAATTTGACCACAAAAACCTCAGCGAACTGACGGTGCATCATCGCGATCATGATCATGACAACAACCCGGAAGACGGCAGCAATTGGGAGTTATTGTGTCTTTATTGTCATGATAATGAGCATCAACGCTATGAAGAACAGGTGCGTTATGCTACCTCCAACAAGGAAAACACGGGTGATGAGGCAACCTTCAGCCCTTTCGCCAATTTGAAAGACTTAATGAACAAGTAGCCCCATCATGCAAAAGTGCGACTGGGCAATGGGTTCTGCGATTGAAGAAGCCTACCATGACAACGAGTGGGGTACTCCAGTGCATGATGATCGATTGCTGTTTGAGTTTTTAATTCTGGAAGGCGTTCAAGCCGGGTTGAACTGGCGCACCGTGTTGCAAAAACGCGAAAACTATCGCGTTGCCTTTGATAATTTTCAACCCGAACAAGTCGCTGCTTACGACGAAGCAAAAATTGACAGCCTTCTGCAAAACCCCGGGATAATCCGCAACCAGCTTAAAATCCGTAGTGCGGTGAAAAATGCACAGGCCTATCTGGAAGTCCAGCAAGCGTTTGGCAGTTTTGACGATTATATCTGGCTGTTTGTTGATTATCGCCCTATGCATAACCATTGGCAAACCATGCAGGAAATCCCCGCCTCAACACGACTTTCCAATCTTATCAGTAAAGACCTGAAAAAACGCGGTTTCAAATTCGTCGGCCCAACTATTTGTTATGCCTTCATGCAGGCGGTAGGTATGGTGAATGATCATTTGGTGAGCTGTCCAAGACATAAGGATTTAATTTGACTCAAGCAACACATGCAGAGCTGAATCAGCGGTATATTGAATTAATCGACAGCCAGCAATCACTGCACATATCCAGTGACTCACCGGAGCGAGGTGCACAGATCAGTTATGCGCCATTTATTCGTGAAGGATTGGATTTTTATATATTTGTCAGCGAGCTGGCGGCGCATACCGTCATCATGCAGCAACAAAAGCAAGCCTCAATCATGTTTATTCAACCCGAAGCTGAAACAGAAAATATCTTTGCCAGGGAACGCGTGATTTTTAATTGCCGTTTACAGGAGATTGAGCGGGAGCATAAAGACTTTGATAAACGATTGCAGGGCATGCAAGATAAATTCGGGGATATGATTGCCTTGCTAAAGTCACTGCCGGACTTCCATTTGCTACAACTGACCGCAGTCAGCGGGCATTATGTTAAAGGGTTCGGACAGGCGTATTCAATTAATGTGGAGACACCATCATTAAGCAAGCCAATGGGAAGAAAATGAACAGAATGTTATTGAGTCTTTTAAGTATCACTTTTATTAACGCCTGTGGCATGGATGGGTCACAAGACCTGCAGCAATATCAATTGCTGGAGAAAATGGCGTCCGAACATCCCCCGCTGGTCATCGACGTACGAAGTGGAGGCGAGTATAAAGCCGGGCATATCCCTGGCGCATTGCATATCCCTTTCACCAGCGCATTTACCACCAGTAAGCTGGATGATATTTCGACAGAGCGCCCTATGGTTCTGTACTGCGAACACGGCCCCCGCGCCAGTCTGGCCAAACTGGGGTTCAGAATGGCCGGATTCAAAAATATCACCTATTTGGATGGTCACATGTCGGCCTGGCGCAAGGCGGGGTTGGCGGTAGAGAAATAGTGTTCAACTTTCACCTTGATCGCTAAACATAGCATTGCTGAGTACGCGCTCAGCCAAACGTGAGAATGGCATGCTTTGAATCCACACCGAACCGGTGCCTTTGAGGGTCGCGAGGAATAGCCCTTCACCGCCAAAGAACATGCTTTTTAAGCCGCCGCTTAGGGTAATGCCGTAATCGATATCGCCGCTGAAACCGACCAGGCAGCCCGTATCCAGACGAAGGGTTTCATTATTCAGTTGTTTACGAATGACCGTGCCACCTGCATGAATAAACGCCATGCCGTCGCCTTTTAAACGTTGCAGGATGAAACCTTCACCACCAAAAAAACCACTGCCCAGGCGTTTGTGGAAGGCTATATCAACTGAAGTGCCGTAAGCGGCCGCCAGAAATGAGTCTTTCTGGCAAATCACTTCACCATTTAGTTCGGCCAGGTTTAATGGAATCACCGAGCCGGGGAACGGGGCAGAAAAACCGACATGGCGCGTTTGCTTGCCTTCGTTAGTGAAGTGTGTCAGGAATATGGATTCGCCGGTCAGCATGCGTTTGCCAATCCCAAACAACTTGCCCATTACACCGCCTGATCCGTCACCCATTTTGGCATTGAAATCAATGTCTTGTTCAATGTAAGTCATGGTGCCGGCTTCGGCAATCACAGTTTCATCCGCATCCAGCGCGACTTCAACCATTTGAATATCATGACCAATAATTTTGTAATCGACTTCGTGGCATTGCATAGGTGGAGTCTCCAATTTAATGTTGGTTTTTTGCTAATAACTCAAGCAAAATCTTCTCATAAATTTCACTCAAAGTATCCAGTTCTTCTAGCGCAATACATTCATTGACTTTATGAATGGTTTCATTGATTGGGCCAAGCTCAATCACTTGCG
>SPJS01000001.1 GCA_006844705.1 Methylococcaceae bacterium
TTATCAAACCGATAGACGAAACATTAATTCTGGAGATGGCAAAAAGCCATGATGTACTGGTCAGCGTGGAAGAGAATGTCATTGCCGGCGGTGCGGGCAGTGCGGTGAATGAGTTCTTGCAACAACAGCAGATTTTGATGCCCGTACTCAACCTCGGCCTGCCGGATGAGTATGTCGAGCAAGGCAGCCGTGAAGAGCTCCTGGCCTTGTGCAAACTGGATAAAAACGGATTGATCGGTTCGATTGAGGCGTTTTGTGCGTAAACAGCCCGGATTCTAAAACTCAGGTAAATTGGATGGGGTATGCAGGGTAGCGGTGAAGTAGGAACCGTGCCGCGGGTCAATTCGTGTGCTACGGCAGAAACATTCTAATATTTAATGCCGATGTTTACCACGGTTGGACTTGACCTCATCCAGTTCTTCCGCAGCCTGATCGTATTTGTAAGTTGCTCGCTTAAAGCCTTTTAAGGCTTTCTCATATTTCAGTTGATCTGAAGATGTGGAAGTTGAAACGGCAACCGCTGGCTTGGTATTCTCAAGGTTGTTACTTTGCGTGTCAGCAGAAGCCTCTTCATCCTCTTTGCTTGTTTTGGGTTCCAGCTTTTCTTCGTCTTCATATAGAGCATCTTCCAAGTCCATTACATCTTCATCAAGCTCGACTTCTCCATCAGAAATCAAATACTTTCTATGCTGTAAAAACGCTTCTCGTGTAAAGACATAAGGATCCAGCGCAGCCTCATCAATAAGTTGTAAAGAGCCTTCTGCGTTTGCTCGAGCATTAAGCATGGATACCAATTGCACCGGTAAGCCTACATAAGATGTCGGGTTTGCTGCGGTATCAAAAATGCCACCAGGTACACCGCGCGAAGTACTTGGCCCCAAAAAAGGTAATACCAGATATGGCCCTTGGGGCACACCCCACACAGCCAGTGTCTGGCCAAAATCCTCTTCATGTTTGTCCAGTCCGGCCTTACTGGCCACATCAAACAAACCTAATACACCGAATGTTGAATTAAGCAAAAAACGACCGGCATCCGCACCGCCCTGCTCAAATTTACCTTGTAGCATGCCATTCAACATGACATTGATATCTTGCAAATTACTGAAAAAATTGGACACGCCGGTTTGAACAAATTGCGGGGTCACCCAACGATAGGCATCTGAAACCGGCTGCGCTACATATTCATCAACCGTTTCGTTAAAACCATAAACATCCCGATTAAAATTTTCATACGGATCAATGCCTTCGCTCGACAAATAGGAAGCATCTTCAGACAACGGTTCTTTATCTGTTGTTGCACACCCGGTTAACGCAACCCATATGATGATACATAACACATTGAATGATTTGCTCATAACAACCTTGTTGTTTAAATCTGAATTTTTCATAAGATTAATTTTTTTCAGCGTAACTTTTACTTTTGCTGTCTATTTTATCAATTAACGCTTCAAAACCCTGTCTTTTTAATACACTGGTATATTCAGACCGTCTCAAGGCAAGATCACTGACACCATTAGCTATTATATTGATGATCTTCCATTTGTCGCCCTTTTTCTTGAGCATGTAATCGAATTTAACATCCTTATCACTCGGAATTAATAATACACTGTGAATGATCACGCCGCCTCTGGTTGTTTCTTCCTGCCCCAGAAACTTGAATTGTTCCCTATCATATTGCTTGAAATTATACGCATAGGTCGACACACTCAAATGACTGAAAGCATCTACCAACCGGGTCTGTTGTTCTTCTGATAATTGCTTCCATTCGCGTCCAACCACAATGCGTGCAATTTTGACCAGGTCATGACTGTTTTTAATGGCTGATTCCAATTGTTGATAACGTCCCTGAAAACCCAGTTTCTGGCCTGCTTGCATGGTGGCAATCAGTTCGTTCTGGAATTCTTCCACAATTTTTTGCGCCGCCTGTTGGTCTGCACTATTATTCGCACTCACAACGCCAGGGGAAAGTGTAGATAGAATGAGCGAAAAGAAAAAAAACATGTTTTTCATTATCTGTTTCACCGTAACTAGAGTCATACGTCTGTTTTGTAACTTCGACCTTTCCAGCGGGAGCGCTCCCCTTTCCAATAACGAATGGCTGATGTCCAGGTCATTAATAAATATAAAGCGGCAGTCAAAGGCAAACCAAATGCCCAATACCATTTGAACTGATAATAACGTAACGTCGGCTGATATAAACCAAACAATAATAAGAGAGCAACAAAATTGAATTGCAGGTTTTCAATGCCGGCCAGTCCTAGACCTACCAGTGGCCACCAGTACATTACCAGCATGATAAATGTACAGGCCAGCAATAAGGCAATGGAATATTTCAATTGAGTAAAGGCGGTGCGGGCGACCATGTCCCAGATTTCGGAGAGCCCTACATAGGGGCGTTGACTGATAACCCCATGGGTTAAGCCAACCCATATGGCGTAACCCTTTTGTTTGACTGTTTTGGCCAGGGTACAATCATCTATCAGTGCATCCTTGATTGATTGCATACCACCAATTTGTCTAATGACTTCAGTTTCAAGCAGAATACAGCCTCCGGCAGCGGCAGCAACTGAAGACGATCTGTTGTTGGCCAACGCAAACGGATAAAGCATTTTAAAAAAATAGATAAATGCGGGCATCATCAATTTTTCCCAGAAAGAACCAAATCTCAGCTGAGCCATCAACGAAACGAATTGAACGTTTTCTTGCAAATACTTTTGTTTGAGGCTTTTCAACATTCCCTGTTCCAGCTTGATATCAGCATCAAGCAACAGGGTCATAGGTGTTGAAACAGCTGCCACGCCTTGTTCCTGCGCCCACAATTTACCGCTCCATCCAGCGGGCAATTGTTGAGACCTGATAAGGCGCAAATCATTCAATTTAAAATTTTCAACAATGTGTGCCGTATCGTCATCAGAATCATCATCGACGACAATGATATTCAAGCCCTGTCCCTGATGTTGCAGGGCTGACAGTGTTTCTCCAATAACTTCAGCTTCATTACGTGCCGGTATAACAACAGTAATGTCACTTAGATCGTATCCATTATCCGACTCTGCAGCTTCCAGAACCTCCCTGACTCTCCATGGTTGCCAGGGTAAAAAAAGCATTCCTGCCCAACACATCAGTGTCAGCAGGGAAAGCCATGCATCCATTCCCTGCATAGTTTACACTTCAGATTTTACCGGAATACCTTTGAATGTATTTTCTTCTTCAGCGTATGCTGGCGCTTGTTCTGGCACCATATCACCTTCGGTTTTAGGCCCCATCAACCCTGTCCAGAAAGCTTTTAACGGATTACGCAGCGTATCTTCAACAGCCGTTGCCTCATAGCCACAATGCGCCATGCAATTAGAGCATTTAGGGTTATTCACTGTACCGTATTTTTCCCATGGCGTTTCCTCCATCAAGCCCTGAAATGAATCAGCCTGGCCTTCATCAGCCAGCAGGTAACAAGGCTTTTGCCAGCCAAACACATTGCGGGTTGGGTTTCCCCACGGCGTACAGTCATAACTCTGGTTGCCGGCAAGATAATCGAGATATAACGAAGAATGGTTCAAGTTCCATTTGCGGTTTTTTCCGATTCTGAAAATATCGCGAAAAAGTTCTTTAACATCACGCCCTTTGATAAAGATATCCTGTTGAGGCGCATGTTCATAACTGAAGCCAGGTGCAATGGTGACACCTTCTACTCCCAGTGCCGTCGCATAATCAAGAAATTCGGCAACTTCTTCAGATGTTTCACCCTGAAACAAGGTGCAATTGATGGTGACCCTGAAGCCCTTATCCAGAGCCAGTTTAATCGCATCAACAGCGATATCAAAGACACCCTCCTGACAGACGGATGCATCATGACGATCTTTATTGCCGTCCAGATGAACTGAGAATGTCAGATAGGGCGACGGCTGGTAATCATTTATTTTCTTTTTGAGAAGAAGCGCATTGGTGCACAGATACACAAATTTCTTCCTGGCAACGATACCCTCTACAATTTGTGGCATTTCCTTATGAATAAGAGGTTCGCCTCCTGGGATCGAAACCATCGGAGCGCCACACTCATCAACAGCGTCCAGACATTCCTGTACAGACAAACGCTTGTTCAGGATGTCATCGGGATGATCAATTTTCCCGCAACCGGCACAGGCCAGATTGCATCTATATAAAGGTTCAAGCATTAAAACCAGAGGGTATTTTTTCACCCCTTTCAGTTTTTGCTTAATCAAATACGCACCTACCGCTAACTGCTGACGTAATGGAACACTCACAACACTCTCCTCAAAACACACTAACCAGCTTACATTGTTGCAGTAAAACAACAATTAGCCAAACCACAACCTTTACCACAAGTCATTATTTTCATTGATATCATCAAAACTCAGGGAATAAGAATACTACTTTTTCATCTTCAACTCCAGACAAAACATTCATTTTGTTGCTAAATAGCCATCTTATATTCCAAACAAAAACAGGTTTTTTCCTTTAACCCACAACATTAACAAATTAAATTCAAATACTTACAATTACATTATTAACAGCCTGATAAGACATTCAAATCTACAATAACTCTATCCACCTTTCAGTTTCCATTTTGTTAAAATGAAAAAAAAGTTTTTAACATTCAATACATTATAAACAACACAACTGCATTTTTCATAAATTATCATTTACACAACAAAGCTTTGCAAAACCCCAACAACGTGTATAATATGGTTTAAATTTTATTTAATCTGCCACATATGCCGAGCCTGAATTATTCTCTTGAGCAACCTGAAACATTGCTGAATCTTTCTGATGATCAATTTCAGGCTGTATTACTGGAAGGTGTGTCCAGAACTTTTGCTCTGACCATTCCCCAACTACCTAAGCAATTATATGATGCGGTTGCCAATGCGTATTTATTATGCCGGATTGTAGATACCATTGAGGATGAGATTTCCTTATCCGCCGAGCAAAAAAAATACTTTTGCGATTTATTCATAGAGATTACCAAGTCTGGAAAAAATTCCGAACAGTTTGCTGATGAGCTGGCTCCACTACTTTCCGAACAAACCATAGTGGCGGAACATGCTTTAATTCAGGTGACGCCACGGGTCATCAAAATCACACATTCTTTTTCCCAGGAACAAATTGATGCACTGGCCTGTTGCGTGGAAACCATGGCGCAGGGCATGCCTATTTATCAATCAATTGATTTGCATGCCGGATTGAATACCATGGCTGACATGGACCAGTATTGCTATTACGTCGCGGGTTGTGTCGGCGAAATGCTGGCCAAATTATTCTGTCATTATTCGCCCGAAATCAATAAACACCACGACCAATTACTTGAATTATCAGTTTCATTTGGCCAGGGATTGCAGATGACCAACATCTTGAAAGACATCTGGGATGACGCGCAACGCGGCGTTTGCTGGCTGCCGCAGGATATTTTTACTGAAACCGGTTATGACCTGGCCGAGCTGACTGAGGACACCAATAACGCCCAGTTTCAGCATGGCCTGGAGCACTTGATCAGCATCGCACACGGCCATTTACATAATGCCTTAACCTACACTCTGTTGCTGCCCAGCCATGAAACAGGCATCCGCAAGTTTTGTCTGTGGGCTTTGGGAATGGCGGTTTTGACTTTAAACAAGATCAAAAACAATCTGGATTTTACCGAATCCAGCCAAGTCAAGATTACCCGGAATAGCGTTAAAGCAACGATTGCGACTACACAGTTGACTGTACGCAGCAATTTTTTACTTACCCAATTGTTTAATTTTACCAGTAAATCACTGCCGACCCCCGATTGGCAATATTCACCATCTTTGCCTGTAGAGCAATAAAGGAAAGAATATGTTTGATTCCAGCATCGACACATCATCTATCGAATCCAAAAAAAGCGGCCCGATCACGCACGCACATAATCCATTGCAGACTGCCATAGACAAGGCTCAGCATGCACTGGCGCATCTGCAGCATAAAGATGGCTACTGGCTGTTTGAACTGGAAGCTGACTGTACCATCCCGTCTGAATACATCATGATGATGCATTATCTGGATGATATTGATGTTGAATTACAAAACAAGATGGCCGTGTATCTGCGTTCACGCCAATCTGAAGATGGCAGTTACCCGTTGTATACTGGTGGTGAAGGTGACATCAGCTGTAGCGTTAAAGTTTACTATGCATTAAAAATGGTTGGCGATTCGCCAGACGCACCGCACATGCTTGTCCTTAAAAACTGGATTCTTGCTCAGGGCGGGGCCGCAAAATCTAATGTATTTACCCGCATTGCGCTGGCGATATTTGAGCAACTGCCTTGGCGTGGCGTACCGTACATTCCGGTAGAAATCATGTTGCTGCCAAAATGGTTTCCCTTCCATCTGGACAAGGTCTCGTACTGGTCAAGAACCGTGATGGTACCTTTGTTTATTCTGTGTACGCTTAAAGCGAAAGCAAAAAATCCACATAATATAGACATTCTGGAACTGTTTGTAACGCATCCGGATGAAGAGCGCCATTATTTTCCCGAGCGCACCCTATTGAACAAAGTCTTTTTAGGACTTGATCAACTGGGCCGTATAACCGAATCCCTGATTCCAACTAAAATGCGTGAACACGCCCTCCAGAAAGCATTGAGCTGGTTCACAGAACGCCTGAATGGTGAAGATGGACTGGGCGGCATTTTTCCTGCTATGGTCAATGCCTATGAAGCCATGTTGTTACTCGGCATGCCTGAAGATCACCCTGATGTGGTCATGGCCCGAAAAGCGATCGATAAACTGCTGGTTATCAATGACGATGACGCCTATTGTCAGCCATGTCTGTCCCCCGTGTGGGATACCGCACTGGCTTCTATGGCATTGATTGAAGCTGATAAACATGCATTTAAACCCCATCTGATTCGTTGTTTCGACTGGCTAAAAAGCAAACAGCTGTCTGACGAGCCGGGCGACTGGCAAATCAACAATCCGGGTCTTGCGGGCGGCGGCTGGGCGTTTCAATTTGAAAACCCACATTACCCGGATGTTGATGACACGGCAATTGCCGGTTTTGCCATGGCAGAATCAGGCTTGCCCGAGCTGGACGAATCAATTCACCGTGCAACCAACTGGGTTGTCGGCATGCAATCCAAAAACGGCGGCTTTGGCGCATTCGATATTGATAATACCTTTTATTATCTGAATGAAATCCCGTTCGCAGATCATGGCGCGCTACTTGACCCGCCTACCGTTGATGTTAGTGCACGCTGCGCCATGTTAATGGCACACGTGGCCGACAAAGATCATCCACATTATTCTGACGCATTAAACCGCACAATTGAATACATTCGCACGCATCAGGAAAAAGATGGTTCATGGTTTGGCCGTTGGGGAACCAACTATATTTATGGCACCTGGTCTACTTTGCTGGGGCTGGAACAAACCGATCTGCCTAAAACCGACCCTATGTTTACCAGGTCGGCCGCCTGGTTGAAATCAGTCCAACGTGAAGACGGTGGCTGGGGAGAAGATAATTTCAGTTATCATGATGAAATCAATTATCGTGGACGCTATCATTTCAGTACCGCTTTCCAGACGGCGTGGGCTATTTTAGGCTTGATCGCAGCGGGTGAAGTCAACAGTCCTGAAGTCAAAGCCGGTATTGATTTTATTTTGAAAACCCAAAACGCTGATGGCCTGTGGGATGATCCTTGTTTTACTGCGCCCGGCTTTCCCAAAGTGTTTTATCTGAAATACCACGGCTATGATAAATTCTTCCCGCTTTGGGCATTGGCAAGATTTCGTAACGAGCTCAACCAGAAGTGATTACTGGAATCATCGTTGCTTTGCCCGATGAATTAACCACACTGACCAAGGCTAAACCCGGCAAAGGACGCATTCATTCATTAAATGACACCACCTTGGTCTGTCTGTCGGGTGTTGGTTTCACTAACGCAACACAAGCTACTCAATCCCTGATTGACGCCGGTGCAACACAACTGATCAGTTGGGGCTGTGCCGGTGCACTATCTCCGCAACTAGCCTCTGGCCAATGCCTGGTCACCAGCCGAATCGTCACCATGACTAATGATGACATTTGTTTTGATGCGGCCTGGTCAACCCATATTGCCAACATTTTAAAATCACAACAGATTAATGTAATTCTTGGCGATATGCTAGGCGCGCGTACATTAATTAACACCCGGGAAGAAAAGTCGGCCTGCTTTGCAGAATCCTCAGCCCAGGCGGTTGATATGGAAAGCGAAGCTATTGCCCGAGTTGCACAATCGAATCAGCTTAACTTTACGGCCATCAGAGCCATTGCTGATACCTCAGACACTCAACTTCCACCGGTTATTGAACAAGCGATGAACTCAGAGGGAGAAGTGTCAGTCCCAAAACTTCTATTGAAATTATTTTTTCACCCCCAGCAGATACCTTCGTTAATCAATATTGGACAGCATTTTTCCAATGCTAAAAAAACATTAAGCGCGACTGCAACGCAACTTGATAAAATTACCGGTTTTGCAGGGTAATTATATTTCTATATCTCATGAGCTTTTCACCCGTAACCTTTATAGAAAACCGTCTTTGCGCATGGAATCGACTTATCATCCGCTTTCCCGTGCTGGTACTGTTATGTTGTACTATTTTGGCTGGCATAAGCATGCTATACACCATGCACAACCTGGGACTGAATACCAACACCGCAGAAATGCTGTCCCCGGATTTGCCCTTTCAAATCAACCGCAAACGACTTGAACAGGAATTTCCCCAGGACTCTGGCGTACTGATTTTTGTTGTAGAAGCCCCCACCCCGGAAGAAACCACGCAACTGGCGGTCAAACTAAAACAACAACTCCTTACTCTTCCCGAACATTTTCAATCGGCCTATATTCCTGCAGACAATCACTTTTTCAGACAACAGGCATTACTATTTCTGGATCTTAACGAACTGGATGAACTGGCTGAAAAACTGTCTAGCGCCCAACCGTTTATCGGGTATCTGGCAGAGAACTTTCATCTCAAGGGGTTGTTTGACATCATCTCTATGGCTCTGTTGCAACAGAACAGTCACTCCCAGACTATGAATTTGCAGCCTGTATTACAGGCATTGAATGATCAGGCTGAACAACAGCTAGCAGGAAAAACCGGTAAACTTTCCTGGCAACACTTGTTAGTCTCCACTTCACAACATATTGAGAGTAAGCGGCGCATCGTGTTGACCAGGCCTCTTATGAATTTTAATGAAATTCTACCTGCTGGGCTGGCGATGTCAGCAGCGCGCAATGCGATTCAACAGCTGGAAGCAGAATACCCAGGCGCAACTATCCGCATTACCGGTGAGCCTGCCCTGGAACATGAAGAAATGGAAAGTGTTACCGAGGGTTCCATTTTTGCCGGCATTGCTTCCCTGGTTCTTGTCTGTCTCTCCTTGTTTACTGGATTGCGCTCCTTCAGACTACTCATCGCAACCTTTATTGCATTAATACTCGGTCTAGTTTTAACTGCCGGTTTTGCCACCTTAAGCATTGGTCATCTTAATCTTATCTCTATCGCTTTTGCTGTTTTATATATCGGACTGGGTGTCGATTTTGCCATCCACTTCTGTTTACAATACCGTGAATCCCTGCAACTGGATTTAGATAATGAAGGTGCTTTGCAGCACAGCGTAAAAACCATCGGCGTGTCACTTTTTCTGTGCGCCCTGACCACATCACTGGGTTTTCTGGCATTTATCCCGACAGATTATTCCGGCGTTTCCGAATTTGGCGTGATTTCTGGCGGCGGTATGTTTATTGGTCTGTTTGTTACTTTGACCTTTCTACCTGCATTTTTGAAATTATTTCCGCTTCGTGACAAGGCCAAAACGACACCTTTACACTGTTTTTTCCCTGAAGCACTGGTGGCTTTTCCATCTCACCAAGCCTGGGCAATTCGTCTATGGTCATTCATCCTGGCATTGATTGCCTTATTGATTGTCCCTAAAGCCATGTTTGATTCCAATCCTATTAACTTGCGTAATCCGGATTGCGAGTCAGTCGAAACCATCCGCGAATTATTACAATCGCATCATGATTCGCCTTTTGCCTTGGCGGCGTTAGCAGACAACCTGCCGGAAGCTATTAATAAAGCAGAGAAAATTGCAGCTTTAGATTCTGTGCATCAGGCGATCACCCTGCAGGATCTGGTCACAGATCAACAAGACGAAAAACTGGCTGTCATCGATGATCTGGATTTCATTCTGGGTCATAGACTCTCAAGCTATCCAGGCAAAATAAAACAGGGTCATGCGCAACAAGCCATCGCGGACTTTTCCCGGAATATGGAATTTTATTTAAAGACACGTCCAAACGCTACCAACAAGACTATCCTGCAATCTTTGCTGGATAATTTAGATCTGCTTTCCACCCAAAGCAATGCGGGTGACAACATCACACAATTTGAAGAGCGCGTACTTAGTTTGCTTCCATCTACGCTTGAACAATTAAAAACAAGCTTTACCGCCCAACCTTATAATATTGACGATATTCCTGCAGAGGTTGCGTCGCAATGGATTGGAAAATCCGGTGTATACAAAATTCTGATCTCGCCGTCGCAGGATCAAAACCTGCCGCAAAACCTGAAACAATTCGTCAATGATGTACAAGAAATAGACCCGGCGGCTACCGGCCTGCCAGTGGCAGACCTGGCATCGGGAGATGCGGTCGTCCTTGCTTTTGTCGAAGCATTCAGCGGCGCCATCATCGCCATATTTTTGTTGCTATTGCTTATTTTAAAAAGCCTGAAAAACACGTTGCTGGTGCTCGGCCCGCTACTTTTAGCGAGTTTATTAACTGGCGCCAGCACCGTATTGACCGAAACACCAATCAACTTCGCCAATATAATTGCCCTTCCCTTGTTAATGGGCATGGGAGTAGACAGTGGCATTCATATACTGCATCGCCTGCATGACGGACATTCCACGGCAGCCGATGTATTGCGCAGCAATACCGCTCGCGGCGTGTTTTTCAGTTCATTAACTACGTTTTGCAGCTTTACCAGCCTGGCCTTTGTCCCCCATCAGGGAACAGCAAGCATGGGGGTTCTGCTGGCCATTGGAATAACCATTACACTTATTTGTACCTTGCTTGTGTTACCTGCATTCTACAATCACCGGCATTCAATCTGAGGACATCATGACATTCAGTATCGCTGATCTCTTTTCACAGCACTTTGAACAAAAATTTGATCTGCATGAGCAGCATCTTAATAACCAGATGGTTCGTGTATTAAAAACCATCGGCTATGACCGCAACTATAAAAAGGCCGTCGGCCAATATTTATATGACGATGCGGGTGATGAGTATCTTGATTTACTCAGTGGATTTGGTGTCTTTGCCATTGGGCGTAACCATCCGACAGTGATCAGTGCTCTGCAGGAAACCATGACACTGGAATTGCCAAACCTGGTACAAATGGATGTTTCACTGCTGAGCGGCCTGCTCGCAGAGCGTATCCTGAAAACCACACCGGCCAACCTGAATAAAATGTTTTTCTGTAATTCAGGCACCGAAGCCGTTGAAGCCGCCATCAAATTTGCACGCTATGTCACCAAAAGAGAAAACATTGTTTTTTGTGATCATGGTTATCATGGACTAACCATGGGCTCTCTATCCTTGAATGGCGAAAACATTTTTCGCGAAGGCTTTG
>SPJS01000065.1 GCA_006844705.1 Methylococcaceae bacterium
TGGGCATGTCGCTGTTATCCCATTGATTACGGTCATAATTGCGTCCTTTCCACTCAACGCCGTATTGTTTGGCCAGCAGTTGATAGGTTTTTTTCACCCGGCTGCCTTCAATGCCGCGCAATTGTTCCACGCTGCGTTTTTCTGGCGCGGCTTCGCCAAAGCGGATTTCATACATTTTACGCACAACTTTTAAGCGCGCAGTATCGTCCAATGCTAACTTGGCCTGATACAGCAGGCGATCCGAACGCGCCCCGCCCGGCTGCCCGGAAGCGTAAAGCCTGACCCCGGCCTCACCCACCCACACTAACAGCGTCCCTGCTCTGGCGGCTAACGCTGCGGCATGATGCGAGACGCGCGTTCCCGGCTCCAGCATGATACAGGCGATGGTGCCGACCGGAATATGGGTGCGAATGCCGGTTTCATCAATCACGACAAACGCACCGTCTTTGACATCAATCTGGCCTTTTTCGATAAAGACCATCGAGACTCGTTCTTTCATGGCAATGGGTTTAAGTGGCGGTAGCAGTTGGGTCATGAACTATTGCTGCGCGAGCTGTTGTTCGGCCAGTTCTATAAAATCCAATAAAAACATATAGGCTTTTTCACTGATGATTTGATGCAATAAGACTAGATCAATGTTGAGATAATCATGGACTAACGCATTACGCATACCAATAATTCGCCGCCATTGTTTTAAATCATCAATACTGATCACTTGTAATTCCGATAGCTTGGCAAAACACTGATAGGCATTTAATGGTAAATGTAGACTTTTCTGTTTCAGCCAATATTTGGCGACACCGATGCAAGCCTCAATCAACACTTGCAAAGCGCGTTCGGCGGCGCGGCGTTCCATTCGATTTAGACTTCGTATGCTTGCTGTTTTCGCCAAGGCGTCCAAATCTTCCCTGCATTCTCGCGCATGCTCTACAATAGCAAATAAATAATCAGGCATAATCAAGCTCCATTCTGCTATGTATGCGTAAAGTTTCCCGCCATAAACGGTTTTCATCCCGGCTGAATAACACACTATCGGCATCGACAATTTCAAAGGCCAGCGGAATCGGCGCTTGATTGATGTCAACAACCGACAGCGCCTTTTCCGACAAATCCAGCGCTTGTTGCCAATCTAGCGCCAAACATTCAGGCCGTAAGCGTTCGGCAAGAGGATCGTCTTTAATAAATGTTTTAAAAGCAACCGCTAAATCATAGTCGCTAGATTCATGCGCGGCACCTTTGGCGCGAGACCCATACAGCCATAGCCCGACAATCTCATCGTCGTTTTCGGCAAGCTGTTTAAGCTGTTCGATTATGGGGTCGTCCATCAGCTCTCCGGCAGTAATACATTTTTAAACGGTTGCTGGTTTTTCCAGCGATAGGTTTAGGAGTTGCACATATCGGAGGAATTGATCTTTCATTTTTGCCCCCGCTGGTTGCTTTTTCCTAAGCTGCGCGGCCTTTTCAGCCAGCAATTCATTGATAATCCGGGTGATCGGTTCACCGGTTTGTTTCTTAATGAACTGCAAATCCTGTTCGTTTTTTTTATCTAATCGTGCATTAACGCGCATTTTTTCTCTTGTATGACACCTGTCATAGCACTTTAGCATTAAACTCTGGCTACCGAAAGCAACCCACAACCAAAAGCTTTAGCCGGGCCGATACCCTCAACCATTGCCTGTTTCAATGCATTGGCATCCGTGATTGAACAGACCCCGTCAAACAAGACAGATTGAATTTTACCGCTACGTTGTTCTTTACTTTTACGAAAATAGATGATTGGCTCAGACTGGATTAGCAGTGTTTCCAATTGCGCAAAATCTTTAAATTTCCGTTCAAGCCACGCCTGTTGCTGCTCTTCTTGAAGCAAAGGAACACGTACAGTTTTAGTAAATACTTTGCCTTTTTTTGTAACCGTTCCTTTGCTACTGTCTTTGATCGTTTTAATCGGATTGGCGCGTAAACGAAAACGCAAGCGTTGTGATGGCTGTAAAACAAGCTCATAATCGCGCTGCGCCAATATTTGCGGTGTGTTTTCCCGCATCTGTGGCGTTGTTTGCGATTGCATCAGGATATGAAAACCTACGCTTTTTTGTTGCTGTTCCAAACGAAACAAGAAGTCGCGTTGTAGCTCTTCCCGATTCGGAAACAAACTCCAAAGCGCCTGATGCAGTTGATACGGGTTTTTCGCTTGTTGCCAGGGAATAAAAACCTTACTCAGATACATGAGCGACTCCTTCGACATTGCGCATATAAATCATTCGGCTGGCAAATTGTCTGGGTTGATGAATAATCGGGTTATCGCGTTTTCTGATTGGAATAGCATCAGAACTGTATTCCTCACTGTAAATGACTTTACCACCCACATCAACAGCACTTAAAGCAGCATATGAAGATTCTGCTTGTATCCGCTTATCGAATAACGGTCTGGCTAAAGGACAACTACGCCGCCCCAAAGTAGGTGTATAAATGGGTCGTTTAATGGCATTTTCAATCTGTTGCAAGCTAATGGATGTGGACTCGCTGCTCCAAATGGCGACCGTATACCGGGCATCCTGCCAGTATTCCCGCCAGGTCTGGATAGTTTCATGGCTTTTTAATCCCTTATAGTCTTTACGCGCATTTTTAACGGTATGGTAATCGGTCATTTTTTGGCCTTGCTGATCAACTCGCACGGCAAACAAAGTGCTTGCGGCCAAATTTGTTTGCTCAATTTGTTCTGTTCGGTCAATGCCCAAACAAGCACCCAGCAAGCCCAACAATGCACTGCGCCCAGGGAATAATTCAGAAGGCCGCAAGCCCTCAAAACTTTCGCGCCCCCAGGCTTGCAAAGGGGACTGTAACTTGAGTAATAAATAATCATTCATTGTTTTACCCCTCGCCGTTCTTTTTCACCCAGTCTTCTAAATCGGGAAGAGAATCTTTTTTAGCCATCGCTTCGGGGAGTGAAATTTCATCCAGCGCAAATTCCGCACAGCGTTCTTGCAAACCATAGCCTTTATGTACTTTTTCCCAATAGTCATTAAACGCCTTGATCGACGGCTTGCGAAAGCCGCCATTTCTAAAATCAGCGGCAATGGGTTCTTCAAAGGCATTGGCCAGTGAAATCGGCTGATTTGCAAAACTGACCATCGCAACATCCGCAACATTATGCGCGGCAAAGCTCTGTTGTTTTGCACTGGGGACTTCAGTGGCCAGCATATGCAGCACATGGGCGGCAATTGCCAAGGCTTGTTGACGAGATTCAGTGGTATCTTCACTCTTGATAGTGGCAATTAAACCCAGATTGGTTTGCAGTTGCTTGAGATTCAAGCTGGCGTAGCGATAAAAAACGCCTGATGAAAACTCCTGAGTGTCTAAATGGCCGGAACCGAGTTCCTGCAAATCGTCCACGGCGGTAAACCAGTCAATATCGGCATCGACGGCATGGGTAGTTATTGCGTGTGCTACGGCAAGTGCGCCGTCAATTTTACCAATCTCACTCATTAACCCGGAGGTCGCCATACGCCCAGATAAGGCAATGTCAGCACTGTTAGCTAAAGCCTGTCTGAAGGGTTGGCTGTCTTTCTCTATCTGTTTTTGCAGTTTTTTAGCATCAACGCCTTCATCTTCACCGTTCATGATTTGCTCGCAAAAATAAGCGACTTCCTCTGCAACCCAAGGTGCTACAGCATCCGCTTTGATTTCTGACTCACCTGATGTGTCTTTGCCGGAAATCACTGCAATGGCCTGTTGAATGACCATTGCGTCATATCTGTTTGACAAGGTATCAATGACTTGTTGTTGATAAGCCGATAAATGTTTGGTGCGCACACTGGGTTCGCCCAAGTGCTCGCGGTAGTAATCGCTTTGTCGCAGGGTTCGTTTAAGACTTTGGCTGGACACCCGCACCCGCCGTTTGCCGCCAAAAATTGCCGATTTTTGCATGTTCATATCATCCCGGTTTAGGCACGATGGGCTGTGTGAAATCAAAATATGAAAGTTGATAAAGTTTTCGTTCATGATTCAGGTTCCTGTTGTATTAAGCGGATTGTTGCGTGTTTTGATAAAAAAAGAAGTCTTCCAGCAATTGGCGTTTGGCACGATCATTCCAGTAATAAAGCGTTTTAGCGGCTTGCAGCCAATCTATTGTCGGTTCAGCCTGTTTGAGTAAACGTCGCAACTGGATTAAATCATTCGAGGCTTGCGAGCGAATCACCATAAACAAGCGTTTTTCATTAATATTTGCCCGCGCCAGAGCTTTACCCAAAGAATCTCCGTCAGTCTTATGTTTGATCAACGGCAGGCAATACACCAGGCGTTGCATGGACGGCGTAGCTCTGCCGCCTTGCAACAGCCGAAAAAATGCCGGTATTTCCAATAATGCTTCCGGCGCGACAACGCGCCGAAGTTCAGCTTGTGGGCCAGGTTTGAGTTGATGGTAACGCTCATACAAGGCCATAAAATCCGGTATTTTATGTTCTGTTTTACTCATGATTCAGCTCCTTCGGGTTCCAATTCTTTCAGGGATTTGTGCAGTGATCTTCTGGCCAAGGCCAAAGCTTTTAACATTTTGGGTTCTTGTCTGTAGGGTTCTGTAAATTGTTCAAATAAATCCATTGCCAAGCGTTTCAATTGGCTGTTTTGTTGCCTGAGCGCATGATCAGGTTGAGAAAAATTCACACTAGCCAGACTGGTATGTAATACGTTTTCAGATTGTTGAAAATAATTACTTTCGACTACATCGCACAAATTCACGCCCGCGCCGTGTACCTTGTCTTTAATGCCAACCGCAAACAGATAAAAGGCTTTGCGTAATGCGGTTTTATAAGCCAAGGCATCAGTAATGATTTGTTGAATAACCACACCATGTTGCGCCCAGCCTTGCGCCAGGCTGAATAACTCATGGCGGCGTTCCAACACAGTGGCTTGGTTGTTTCGGTAGCCGCCGACAATCAATTGGATTTTGTCGCTGGCCATAAAGGTTTTGGCCTGTTGTAATACCGGCGCAGCTTGATGACCTTCTTTGGCATTTTGCTGGTCAACCACTAAGCGCGCCAGGTGTGTCCAGGTAGGGGCTGTCGTTGTGAAGGATGGAAATTTTTCTTCTTTTTCACCTTTTTTGATTTTGAAAACTCTAGCCGATAACGGATGTGGCCATATGCCTTCAACGGTGTAATTAAATTTAGCCTTGTTGAACCCGGTATAGACTTCACCTGAGCAACCGCAACAGCTGCAACGACCTTCTTTTTCCGGCGGCAAAAGCTCAAAATGCGCCGGTTGCCATAATAAACCTCGATTTAAACCGATTTGACTGGCCGGAATTTTACTGCCAGCAGAGATGGGTTCAAGATAATTGGGTACTTGTGAGCAAGTCTCCTGATACCACGGCATCATGGACTTTGCACTTTTTTCACTCAACACATTCAGCCATATGGTTTGGCGCAACGATTTACCTTTTATGATTAATGTAATTGGCGTGCTGCCGCGTAAACTCCCTTTAAACCCGCCGCCCATGCTGGGGGCATTATTCGCCACATTAAACAACGCAATTGCAGAGCACCCCCCACATAATGCCTCACCTAATCCGAACGGGTTCATGAAGGCTTTGTTGGTGCCATCGGCAACGCCAGCCAACAGCTTATCCAGCTCCGTTGCCGCCGTTGCCTTAACGCCGCGAATTTGCATAAACGGCGTTTCCGAATGATTTAAATCAAACCAGCCCTGTTTCTCCTCAATGGCTTGTTGATATCCGATTTCGGTTAAAGGCTGACGGATACGTTGCCCCAGGGCTTTTTTGTCTTCTGGCGTAAACAAGACTTGTGTCATGGCACACAGCAATTGCAGGCAAGCCAGTTCCATATCATCGCGTGGCAGGCAAAGTTCTCCCGTTTGTTCATTACAAAGCAAATGCTGCAACGTTAGCTTCTGGATTTTTCCCTGCTGCTGGATAGGTATCCAGGCATCAGTCAATAGATTCATGGCGTCTCCTCAATTTCTGTCGTACGGGTAAGGCCGCTGTCGGCATGGTAGTGATAAATAAATTCATTTATTGTTGCGTGAAAACAGTTGTTTTCTTGGTGTTGCATACTCAACCAAATTACCCCATCTTCATCCGGTTCAGATAAACGCCCCCGATTCCCCCAACTCTTAGGAACGGCAACACTGTTTAGGTTCAAGACTTCAGGTTTTTCACTTTCATCAAGGTCATCCAATAACCGTCCGTCCAGCAAACAGTTTTGTCCGGCTGCATTGTGATACACAGGGGTGACTGTTAAATTCATTTCGCCATCGCGGGTTAATGCTGAAACATTTGAGTCATTATCAGATAAAGCCTGCATTGAACTGGTAATCAATTGTTTAGCCAGCATTTTGCTGCTGAAACAGTCATCTTCATAGGCTTGGTAACTGGCCTGTACGCTTTCCGGCTCCTGCGGCCAACAACCATCTTGATAAACCTTTTCAATCCAGTCTCGATAACTGGTGGGAAATTTAATCTTAGCGCCATGTTCAGCAACGGCCTGTTGTAATAATTGCTCGGTTCTCCATAACACCCGGCTATTGCCATAAATGAGTTCATGCAAGTCATAATCGATTTCCGTGGGAAGTAAAATGGTGCAAACAGGAGATTGAAAATTTTCAGGCCGTTGTGCCTGATTGTGCTGGTGACGATGCAATCGCCCCATGCGCTGAAACAGCAAATCGACCGGACACAGTTGCGTAATCAACCAATCAAAATCCAGGTCTAAAGACTGTTCGACCACTTGCGTAGCAATCAATAAATGCCCACGCTTTCGGGCGTCACCCGGATTCGGTTTTGCGCCAAATAGATCCAATACCTTTTTTTCTTTGTCCTGGCGATGATTAAAAAGATATCGCGAGTGGAATAACAAACATTGGTCATTGTTAATCTCAGGTGATTGCTCAATCAGATCAAGACATTGTTGATATAAGGCTTGCGCATCGGCAACAAGATTACAAACCAGACAGACTTGCGCCCCCGATTCCACAGCATCCAGCATCCGTTTCATAACAGCCTGATTCGGAAACAAATCCTCGGTTTTGATTAGCTCGATTCCGACAGCGCTTTTTTTCGGTTGTTGTTCAGGCAAGGGAGATAAATTGAAGTAATCAGTTTTATTGCTCTGACAATGCGTGATTAAGGGATATGATCGCTGCGATTCGGCTAAAGTACAATCCCATACCTTGGCCAATTGTTGTTTTTGTTGAAACGGCAAAGTGGCCGACAGCAAAACAGCACTACCGCCCGCCATGCGTTGTTGCTCCAACACCGCTTCCAGTAAACCATACATATAACTGTCGTAGGCGTGGACTTCATCAATAATCAGTACACTACGACCTACGCCAAAGCCGCGTACAAATTTATGTTTGACCGGCAACACCGATACCAAAACCTGATCGACGGTACAAACGCCGATTTGCCCAAAAAATACCCGCTTGCGGCTTTGCGCCAACCACTGCCCACATTGCACCCAGGCTTCTTCCTTTTGCTGAACGGTTTGCGGACGACAGGCTTGTTGCAAATTGATAAAGTCTTGTTGATATCGAGAGCGACCATGCGCCAATACCAGATTGGTTTGCCGTTGGAACAGAATGGGCGCGGCTTTTTCCAGTCGGGACAACATGGCGTTAGCCGTCGCTTGGGTTGGTAAGGCAAAAACGATACTGTCCGCCAATCCACTACCCAGTAATTTCCAGGCGTACGCCAACGCGGCCTCGGTTTTGCCGGAACCGGTTGCTGCTTCAATGAGGGTTAATCCGGGATTATCAGGTAACTCATCAACCAAACATTGAACTTGTCTGGGTTGATGGTTTTTTTCCAACAACCTTTGTACAGATTGGTAGCGTTGAATATGTGCAGTGAGACCAGCGTTTATTAAGGCTTGTTCGGCAATGGCTAAGCGATTCCGATACCAGTTTTGTAATTCCTGCAAGCTCTGACAAGGTTGGTCGTGGTAATCAAATGCATCGGAAGAACCCAGCCAATCGCTTACCGAACAAAACCCAGCTAGCAATGTTGCAGAACTTTGCTGGTATTTGCCGGTTTCCAACTTCGGTGGATTATCTGATAAGTTTAAGCCTGCCGGAATTAAAAATAATTGCTCTAATAATTGTAACCATTGCAGGCGGCTTTGCCGGAAAGCAGCGGCTAATTCATCGGAAGCTCGAAGCTGATATTCAGAGCTATTCTCTTTTTCGCTATCCTCCGGAACTATGCCATGATGCCCCACTACCGACGCTAACCAGCTATACCATGCTTCCCATTCTTCGTTTTCTTCAAAGCAATAATCATCTTCCTGATCCGTATCGAAACGTGCTTTTTGGTCTTGATAAAACCAAAACAAACCAGCAAAACCATGGTGGTACTCTTTAATCTCCTTGCCGTTAAGCTGGTCGGGCACTTTACTCAACCCCGGATTTACCGTTTGCCATGCTTGTTTTGCTTTACGCTGAAAACGTAAATCGAATTTTCCGTAATCATGCAATGCAATAAAAAACAATATCCAGGCTTGAGTTTGCTTATGGTCTAGTTTCGTAATTGCTGAAAAACGATCTAATAAATTAGGGCATAGTTTTAACCAACATACAGCCACCGCCGCCACATCCAGACAATGATACGGTAACAGGTGATAACTTGTTTCACCGGTGTCCTTATCGCTTTTGGCTTTGCCCCAATAGTGGTAATACGCAGGTAGAGTCATAATATGCTTGTGTGGTCTTGTTGGTTTATATTTTCCTGGGTACCACCCTCATTTGGTGAGGGTGTGGTAATTTTTTTGCATTTTATTTATTTCTTCCATGACGGCGGTCTTTAAAAATTCAGGGGAGATGACGGTGACTTCACTGCCGTGTTTGAGGATGTCCATGACCAATTCTCGACTGTCGTTAAACGGAATGCTTAGTTGAAAGTCATCGTTTTCCAGCCGCTGCCCTTGTTGCTGTGGATGCCAATGTTCGTCGGCAATCCAGTTGGCACGTCGGGCGCTGAATTGCAGTACCGCCTGATGCTTTGCCTGGCCACTGAAAATGCCATAAGAGGCATTGATATGCTTGTCCAATTCTTGCTGTTTGACTATGACAGCTTCTTTGATGTGTTGGCGAGCCTGCCTAATGCGGTCTATGGCAAAGGTTCTTAACGCATTGCGCTGGTGACAATAGGCGACGATGTACCAGTTGTTGCGGTAATAGAGCAGCTTTTGTGCGGAGATGATTCTGTGACTGCTTCCGTTAGTTGATCCACGGGGGTGGTATTCTATGTGTATTTGTTTGCCATTAAATAACGCTGTGGCTATGCGCTTGAACTGGCTATCGTCCTGCATGCGCCGACCTATGCTGGCAATCTGAATTTTCTCGGCTATGACTGGTGTTGCCTGTTGCCGTTGATTGAGCATGACATCAATCCGCCTTTGCAGGCCGGCAATTTGCTCGCTGAGAATACCTGGGCTGAGGCTGGCAAGAATATGCTGGGTGATCAACAGGCCATGCAATTCTTCTGTACTGAACCATAGGCCAGGTAACTCGAAGGGTGTTGCAGAATCTTTTTGGTTATAAATGTATCCCTGATGCTCGCGACTGTATTCCAAAGGAGCATTAAGGTAATCCCGTAAATCTCGGATGTCGCGTTCTACGGTGGATTTTGAACATTCCAGCTGTTCCATAATGTCTTCCAGACTAACATGGTATTTACGGCTAGATAGTAACGTATGTAATCGGAATATGCGGTCGAAACGATCCATTGTTTTCTCGATAATGCTGTCAACTGGATTCTACCCTGATTCCTTTTTATATGACAAGGTGTTAGTCGCTGTGAGGCGCTGATTATTATGCCCTGTAATCATAAAAAATTACTTTAATATCAAATTGTTAAGTCGGGTCACGCGGCGCTGACCCGACTACATTTTCAAATAAATCAGCTGTTTGGCAGGATGCTTTCTTTGCCGCCCATATATGGTTTTAACGCATCCGGAATAGTGATACTGCCGTCTGCGTTCTGGTAGTTTTCCAGCACGGCGATCAGGGTGCGGCCAGCGGCCAGGCCGGAGCCGTTGAGGGTGTGTACCAGTTCCGGCTTGCCGGTTTCCGGATTACGCCAGCGCGCTTGCATGCGGCGTGCTTGAAAGTCTCTAAAATTACTGCAAGAGGAGATTTCGCGGTATTTGCCCTGCCCCGGCAACCACACTTCCAGGTCGTAGGTTTTGGAGGATGAGAAACCGGTATCGCCAGCACACAGCAGAACTTTACGGTACGGCAGATTCAGTTTTTGCAGGATGTTTTCTGCATGTTGGGTGAGTTCTTCATGCGCCTGGGCAGAGTCTTCTGGCTTGACGATTTGCACTAACTCAACCTTTTCAAACTGGTGTTGGCGGATCATACCGCGCACGTCGCTGCCGTAGGCACCGGCCTCGCTGCGAAAACACGGCGTGTGGCAGACGAACTTCAGCGGCATTTGTTTAGCATCGACAATCACATCTCTAACGATATTGGTCACCGGTACCTCGGCGGTCGGGATCAAATAGAACGCTGGATCGTTGTTGACTTTGAACAGGTCTTCTTCAAACTTTGGCAACTGACCGGTGCCGCGCAGGCTGTCTGCATTGGCTAAGAACGGCACATAGGTTTCATCATACCCGTGTTCGTTTATGTGTGTATTCAACATCAATTGAACAATTGCGCGTTGCAGACTGGCCAACTCACCTTTTAGCACGACAAAGCGCGCACTGGCGATTTTGGCACCCAGCTCGAAATCCATGCCTTTGATGCCTTCCCCCAGATCGACATGATCTTTGGGCTCAAAGTCGAATTCTCGCGGCGCGCCCCAAGTCATCAGCTCGACATTGTCTTCATCGGTTTTTCCGGCAGGTACGGCTTCATCAAGAAAGTTGGGAATGCCTTCCAGTATGGCATTCATCTGGTTTTGAATTTCTGACAGTTCCGCCTCTGCCGCTTTTAATTCGTCACCGAGATGGGCCACTTGATCCAGTAGCGGTTGAATGTCTTCGCCTTTGGCTTTGGCTTGCCCGATGGATTTGGAGCGGGTGTTACGCTCGTTTTGTAATTCCTGGGTTTTTACCTGGATGTCTTTTCGCCGGGTTTCCAGTTGTTCATAACTGGCCGCATCAAATTCAAATGCACGGCGTTGCAGTTGGTGTTTGACAAGTTCTATATCAGTTCTGAATAAACGGGGATCTAACATGTTCTGTCTTCTTTATTAAAATTTAATGATTAGTTTCGGCTACTGAAATTTGCCTGAATGGCGCCAACTATATCTGCCTGGCCGTCAAACAGCCCAGCCACAGGGTGAACGCACATACCAGCACATTGCTAACGCAAACAGCACTCATGGTATTTAGATGATCTTGTACAGTATGTTCTGTTTCCAAAAGATGTAACACCAGGTAAAGGCTGGACAGGGTAATAAACAAGCCGGTGATCAAAATGCTGAAGGTAATACTGTACTCGATGGAAACCGGACTTTTCTGTATGAGTACGGTGCTCACCATCGCAATAATGAATGCGCCCAGTGCATTGACCAATATTAAACCGTACGGCAGACTCCATCCATGCCAGCGCACCATGCCACCGGCATGTTGAAATAAAACCCTGCCAAGTTGCAGGCCAATCCAGACAGCCAGCAGGCAACTGGCCAGGCTGACGATCATATTCAGACCCGCTTTGGATATATCACCTTGTTCCAGCAGACCTAAGGTATCCAGTGAGAATGTTGAAAACGTGGTGAATGAACCGAACAAGCCAACCAACACGGCGGCACGGTATTCCTGCGAAATAGCAATACGCTGCAATATCAATGCTTCTGTCATCAAGCCCAGCAAAAATGACCCCAGTACATTCACAGCCAATGTACCGTAGGGAAATCCGCGCCCCAGCCATTGATACACGCCATTGGATACCAGCAAGCGCATCACTGCACCAAACGCTCCGCCGCATGCGACAGCTACAATCTGGTTCATCAGAATTTTATAAAATGCTCGCGGTAATAGCGCATTTCTTCAATCGACTCAATAATGTCATCCAAAGCCTTGTGCGCGGCTTTTTTATTGAAACCTTGCTGGATTACCGGTGCCCAGCGCGAGGCCAGTTCTTTTAATGTAGAGACATCCAGGTTGCGGTAGTGAAAATAGTTTTCCAGCTCGGGCATGTAACGATAAAGAAAACGCCTGTCCTGACAAATACTGTTGCCACACATCGGTGATTTATTTGAAGGTACCCATTGCTGAAGAAATTCTATGGTTTGCGCCTGGGCAATTTCATCAGTAATCGCTGACGCTTTCACCCGGTCAATCAAGCCCGATTTGCCATGATGTTTTTGGTTCCAGTCATCCATGGCAGCCAGCGCTTCATCAGACTGTTTGACTGCCAATACCGGCCCTTCTGCCAGAATATTCAGGTCTTTGTCTGTCACAATGGTGGCAATTTCAATAATGAGGTCTGTATCCGGATCAAGCCCGGTCATTTCAAGATCTATCCAGATCAGGTTGTTGGAATCCTTTGACATCTAACTCGATCAGTACATTTAAAGTTGCGGTAAATTGTAGCATTGGATAATCTGTATAGCTAACTTATAAAAACGATGTTCCCAATCATGAACACTTTTACCATTATATTTTTAATTGCTTTAGTAATTTCCTACTGTATCCAATTCTGGCTGGCGTTTCGCCAGAAATCTTATGTTTTAAATCACCGCGATGCGGTACCCGAGGCGTTTCGCTCAAGAGTGCCGCTGGCTGCTCATCAAAAAGCCGCGGATTACACTGTTGAAAAAGGCAAACTGGGCGATCTGGATGGCGTGATCGGCATTATCCTGCTGTTATTGATGACGCTGGGCGGCGGTATCAGTATCGCTTTTGACTTTTGGGCGGGTTTTGGCTGGTCGCCTATGGTCTCAGGTCTGGCCGCGGTTGCCAGCATTTTTGTCGTCATGACATTAGTTGAGCTCCCTACCAATATTTATCAAACCTTCGTAATTGAAGAAAAATACGGGTTTAATAAGAGTACCGTTGCGCAATTTGCCAAAGACCAGCTGATTGCACTGATACTGGTTGCCGTCATCGGATTACCTTTGCTGGCTTTGATCTTGTGGGTCATGGATACCATCGGTGATTTGTGGTGGTTGTACGCCTGGGCGATTATGATCAGTTTTTCTCTGTTGATGAGCTGGTTGTTCCCAACGGTCATTGCTCCGCTGTTCAACAAATTCACGCCGATGGAAGATGGCTCGCTGAAGGTGCGTATTCAATCCCTGCTGGAGCGCTGCGGTTTCAGCAGTAATGGCATTTTCATCATGGACGGTTCGCGCCGCTCCGGGCATGGTAATGCGTATTTCACCGGCATGGGAAATAACAAGCGTATTGTGTTTTATGACACGCTGATCGAATCGCTGGATGATGATGAACTGGAAGCCGTTTTGGCGCATGAACTGGGGCATTTTAAATGCAAACATGTCATCAAAATGCTGGTCGCTTCTTCTGTCATGACCTTGATCAGCTTTGCCATCCTTGGCTGGCTGATTAACGAACCGTGGTTTTACAGCGGTCTGGGTGTCACCACGCAATCCAATGCGGCGGCATTGCTGCTGTTTACCCTGGTGTCGCCTGTGTTTACTATTTTTATGCAACCTATCTCCGCTTATTTTCAGCGCAAATTTGAATTTGAAGCTGATGAATTTGCCACCAACAACGCGCAGGCCGAGAAAATGATCAGCGGTCTGGTCAAACTGTATGAAGAGAATGCAAGTACGCTGACACCAGATCCTTTATATTCCGCATTTCACTACAGTCACCCCCCTGCAGCTATTCGCATTGCGCATATTGAAGAAAAAATGCAAACGGCCTGATGGCTGATGTGCAGGAAGGTCTGGTTGTCTCTCATCTGGGCAAAGGCATTGCTGTTGAATATGACAACCAGATCATTCTGTGCCATCCCCGCCGCAAGCTGGACACCGTTGCGGTGGGGGATCGCGTTGAATTTTCACAAACTGCCCCTGACCAGGGCAGCATAGAATCTATACTGCCACGTCAATCCCTGCTTTCCCGCCCCTCGCGAAATAATAAAACGCGACCAGTAGCCGCAAATATCAGTCATGTCTATGTCGTATTTGCCGTTGAACCCAACTGTGACTTCCTGTTGATCGACCAATACCTTGCCCTTTGTGAAAACTTGTCGATTGAGGCTGTACTTGTGCACAACAAAGTCGATATCCCTGGCAGTGATTCGCTGCAAATAGACCTGGGTTATTATCAATCACTGGGATATTCGCTACACCAGGTCAGTGCTAAAAAAGGCATAGGCATTGATGGATTAAAAGCCGATCTGGGACAACATACCAGCATCTTTACCGGCCAGTCTGGTGTGGGTAAATCATCCCTGACCAATGCATTGTTGCCCGACAAAGACATCAAAACCAATACTGTCTCGGAAACCACCCGTCATGGCCGGCATACGACAACGGCTGCTACGCTTTACCATTTACCCTCTGGCGGAGATTTAATCGACAGCCCCGGGGTCGCCATTTTTGGACTGGCCAACACGCCCCCTGTACAACTGGCCTGGGGCTACCGTGAATTTCAACCGTTGCTTGAACAATGCCGTTTTCATAACTGCCAGCATGTCAATGATAAAGGCTGTCGTATCCGTGCAATGGCGGAAGAAAATTCACTCTTTAATCGTCGCTACCAGCGCTATTTAAAACTGTTGGACAAGTTGCCCAAAGCACGATTTTAAACACATAAAATCAAAATTAAGTCTACTAAAAAATTACCCACACAAGCTGTGGATAACTCTGTGGATTAGCATGTAAACTTTTACGCTAAGCCCGTGTTTTTATTGCATTTTTGTTAACTTGTTCAAATTTACATCAAAGCCTGTATTAGCTTATATTTCAATTACTTACACAACCTTCTTAAGGCGAACACAGAAAATCCGGGCAGCATACCTGTAAAAATAAGGTTTTGTGTATAACTCCCAGTCTTATCACAACCTTAACTCACAATATATTAAAAATAACAAGATGATTTTGAAATTTTTTTTATAACACTGTGATCTTTTTTATCAATGAAAAATCATCCATGACAAAGCCCCTCCCGATATCCTGAACTACAGTTCCACTCCTGCTAAACCCCATTCTGTGATAAAAGCTCAGCGCTGCCTCATTATGCCGGTTGACCGTCAACCAAAGTGACTTTATGCCAAGTGAATGTCCATATTCAATCAAATACTCAATTGAGCTGCGCCCCAACCCGGCACATCTATAATCCTTCAGCACGTAAATTTTACTTAATTGCATGGAACACACTTGCTGATCACACAGGATTGACAAATAACCCGCAAAGTCAGTCTCTGTTGCGAGCAAAAAATATTGATACCCGACATCCAGCTGTTGCTGAATTGCTTGAGGTGATTGAAATTTATCCAGCATGTATTCAACCTGAGACTGACCTATAATTGGAGGGTAATGCTCTTGCCAGATAACTTTCGCTAATCTTGCGACCTGATCAATGTGTTCCTGTTCTATCACTTCAATAAACTGAATTGCCATGCGCATCTCATTACGGCCCCTTTACTTTTGCTTCTTTCTGACAACCTTGTTGACTGGCTGTGCTCCGGTTGTTATCAAACCGGGAATCAACATGCATATCCCGCGTTTGACTGCATCGCATTTTATAACAGCTGATGGCGAGAAGCTCGCCTACTCCTCCTGGAACGCCTCCTCTGCCAAAGCGGTTATCATTGCCCTGCATGGATTTAATGATTATCGCCATTTTTTCCACAGTGCTGGAGAGTTTCTGCAGCGACAACACATCACCAGTTACAGTTATGATCAGCGCGGTTTTGGTGACTCTAGTTATCGAGGCTATTGGGCAGGTGCTGATACCTACAGTAAAGATGTCATTGAATTTACTCGTTTGATCAAGCAGCGTCACCCCACAATACCCATTTATCTGCTAGGGGAAAGCATGGGAGGAGCAGTGGTTGTTAACAGCAATCAATTTCAACCTGAATCGCTGATTAATGGCATGATTCTATGTGCACCTGCAGTGTGGGGCAGACACACCATGCCCTGGTATCAAACGGCATTACTTTGGGCACTAAGTTACAGCGTTCCCTGGTTAACATTAACCGGCGAAGGGCTTGATATTAAGCCTTCTGATAACATTGAAATGCTGCGCGCTTTGGGGAAAGACCCTCTTGTTATCAAGGAAACCCGGGTTGATGCCATTTATGGCATTACCAATCTGATGGATAAAGCACAGATGGCAGCGAAGACGCTCTCCCACCCGCTCTTGTTACTGTATGGCGAAAAAGACGACATTGTACCTAAAGAACCCACTCTGGCGTTTATCAATCACTTCCCTGAATCAAAAAAACACATGCAAACACTGGCCTTTTACCCTGATGGCTATCACATGCTGTTAAGAGATTTACAGGCAGAGGAGGTCTGGAATGATATTGCACACTGGATTTTTCATGCCGCTCTCCCTTTGCCTTCAGGGGCAGAAACTAATCTGCAAGATCTCATCAACAAACCCGACTTGATAACAGTGCACACCCCATAAAATCAGCCGAATGTATTCCCGTTCCATCCCCACAATTCAGCCGGGCAATTACTGAACTCGATATATATACGTTCAGCCGGTATTTTCAATTCACTTTGCAATAGCTGGCTGATTGACGCAGACAGGTTTTTTGCCTGCGTGGGCGTTAACCCGATACTTTTGCATTCAAGATAGGCGAGCGGATCAGTACTGCCCGCAAACATCATCAGCTTGCTGCTTTCTACTTCAGTCATGATGTAGCGTTCGGATTTACCGGTGGCCGTCTTGATGACCTGCGTCATTTCTTCCAGCAAGCCAGCGGCTTGACTGTCATCCAGGTCGATGTTGGTATTTAATGATAAAAAAGGCATTTAGACCTCCTACGGACACGGATTGGAATAGCGTTGATGAATATCTTCAATACTTTCAAGGATTTCTGCAGACAATTCAAGCGTCGCGCTTTCGATATTCTCACGTAATTGTTCAAGTGTCGTGGCGCCGATAATATTGGCCCCCATAAACGCTCGGCTATTCACAAACGCCAATGCCATTTGCGCAGGCGACAAACCATGTTGAAGTGCAAGCTCGACATATTCACGGGTCGCCGCGACCCCATTCTCTGTGATATAGCGTTTGTAACTGGGAAACAAGTCCAGTCTTGAGTTTTTCGGAGTGGCTTGAAGATATTTTCCTGTCAACACACCAAACCCCAGCGGTGAATACGCCAGCAGAGGTATATTCTCTAAATGACTAATTTCTGCCAGTCCCACTTCATAGCTGCGATTTAACAAACTGTACGGGTTTTGAATCGAAACTATTCTCGGCAACCCCAATTTTTCACTCCATCTAAGATATTGCATAACACCCCACGGCGTTTCGTTTGATATCCCGATGTAGCGCACTTTGCCTGCGTCCACCAGCTCAGCCAGCGCAACCAGTGTTTCCTCAATTGAGGTTGGAGGCGACGTTCTTCAGCATAGGCATAACCCAGCTTGCCGAAGAAGTTGGTTTGCCGGTCTGGCCAATGCACTTGGTACAAATCCAGATAATCCGTTTGCAAGCGCTGTAAACTGCCCTCAATCGCCTGCTGGATATTTTCCCGGTTCAAACAGGCCTTGCCGTCACGCACATGTGGCATCCATTCTGCTTGGCCAATCACTTTCGATGCAATGATCAGGTCTTCACGTTTGCCGGTTTTCTGCAACCAGTTGCCGATCATCTCTTCGGTTCTGCCATAGGTTTCGGCTTTTGGTGGAATGGCATACATTTCAGCCGTGTCAATAAAATTAACCCCGTACTCAAGCGCCAGATCCAACTGCGCATGCGCTTCCCTTTCCGTATTCTGTTCACCAAATGTCATAGTGCCAAGACAGATTTCACTGACGCTTAATTCATTGTTTCCTAAGTTATTGTATTGCATAATAAAAAGATTGATAATTGAACATTGAATACGTTGTTTTAAAAAAAATAAGACATTACATTGATCTTTCGAAGCTTGCGCATGTGTATCTTTTAAAGCTGAATATCATAATTACACTGTAAAATTATGAAAAACATCAAAGCCCCCTCTTTTGAAACTATAATAACCGACTATCCTTAAACTTTAGATACAACTATTTTACGTCGTGTTAAGTTCTTCCATTAATTTTGGCTTAATTCAATTAACACAACTCGTTTTATAGTTTTAAATGTCAATAACCCCATTTTCAAAGCAATCAATAAAGGACGTTTGTGAAGAATTCTTTTTTTCTGGTCATCCCCGAGCAAAAAAATGACCCGGAACTCCAAGTTTCTTTTGAGGAGAATTCTCTTAATCAATGGTTACATGAACTTCCTTCTGCAAACCCAAGTCTGTCAACGCGATTATTTCATGACTTACTGATTGAAATGAACGCATTGGTGCTGGATGCAGAAAACCGTTTGAGCGCATTAGAGCAACTCCGCCCACAATTTCTCATCATTGAAGATTATCTTCGTTCAAGATTAATTAAAACCGGGTTTCCTAAAAGCTCAAACGAACGAAAAATCATGAATGTCCTGGTTTCAATAGAAAAACAATACGCCATTGGTTACTGGATCATTGTCCGTGAACTCACGCGCCGGGAAATCAGCTGGTTTAAAGGAAAAAACGTTGCGTTAGCTATTCAGCGCACCATCAGAGGGTTAAGCAATATCATTATCACGTATTATATGTTTAACTCTGTCGTACCGGACTGGATATGGATAGATCTGCATTCATTATATAAACTCAGTGTCAAAATTAAAAAAGAGTCAAGCAAAGTCAACGATGAAACATTTCTGCAAGGAAAATCGTGTTCACCTGAAGACAGTTATAAACAAATCCTGTTATTCAGCCTGACTAACCCGGCTGGTTTGATGCAAAAGGAATTTCAGAGTATTTTTATTTTTATAGAAAAACTTATTCCCTACCTTCGAATTTCCGAACAAGAAGTAGACTTCATCAGCCCTCAATGTGTGATTTTAATGGACGAAGATGTTGCGCCCGATTTTGTAGAAAACGGGGGGAAACAGGATGAATCCGCTTGCTATCTGGACTTGAGTAAACTCTATAAAGCATGCCAACTCCCCGAGAAATACTGCAGCGACACACTGCCCCGCTACAGCTTGATGGAAGTTGAAAAGGACAAGAAATACAAACTATCCTCTGAACTTTTCAATTACCTGTTAGCTCGATGGCAGGGACAGTTACTTCATGGTTCATTGTTATTTAGTGACCGTCTTGACCGATATATTGCGATTGGCCTGGAACCCACTTACTATCTGCAAAACAATGTCAACTCATCAACCATGGATGAACTTGAAATTGCTGCTGAATCCAGTTCAAAAACCTCTTTATCATGTACCTTTGAAACTGATGGTGCTTTATCAATTGGCAGCTTGGTCAGCGTGAGAAAAACGGATCAACCCAAAAATCAACGCTTACTTGGCGTCATTAATAAGATCACTCTCCCCAAACAGGAAAATAGACTTGATTTTGAAATATCAGTCATCACGCCTGTATCTTACGCGGTCAATTTTCACCCGCTCGATGCCGCTCCTGATGTAGAACATCAAAAAGCCCTACTCTATGCGAGAAAAGTTTCTGAAGGTGAGAAAAGTTACATCATTATGGATTCCTTTATGTACAAGGAGGGCGATATACTTCGTATGTATCTAAATCAGGATAACTTCCCTATTATCATCAGAGATAGAAAAAATATTGGCTTAGGGTACTGGCAATTTGAATGTCGAAGATTGGCAGAGAAATCTATCTCTGAACATAAAACCAGTCCTCAAAACAAACAGAGAAACAAAAAAGGGTATGATTTCATTTGAACTCAATTCTCAAGCGACTTTTGTCGTTATTCCGATTCCCCCTCACGGCTAATAAAATCTCTTTAAAATTTGCTATTTCTGGTTTATATACAGAATCATTACTTGCAATGTTGTCTAAGCATGGTTAATTTATACGCCCGTAGTGAACAATAATAATTACTTATTTTTATTGAGGAATATAGAATGAGCGAAGAACCAAATAACACTTCAGAATCTGAAACACAAGCATCATCCGAAAACAAACTAGCCGGCATCCTGGCGATGAAAGACTCAAACCCTAAAGTTTTTTATGGCGCAATTGGTGGCGTTGTCCTTCTACTATTAGTATTGATGATGATGGGAGGCGGAGATAAAGCCTTGCCTATGCATCAATCGACTGATATTGTGCCCGGACAAACCTATAAACTGGTCAGTGCAAATGCAGCTGATGTCTCATCTGGCATTAAGCTGGTTGCAGCTCCTGGCTCTTTGGCAGCATTCGATGACACAGAAGCTGCAGATCGCACGGGTTGTAAAGTATTACCACCGCACACACCAGTTAAAGCCTTGCAAACCGCAGATGCTTTTGGCAAATCAGGTTCCTTCGTTCAAGTTGAAATGACTGAAGGCGAATGTAAAGGCTTGAAAGGCTGGGTTTTAGCTATCAATTTAAAATAAACCAATTGACAATAATATAAAAAACGCTAAAATGCTCCGATGTATTGATTTGCGGGAATAGCTCAGCTGGTAGAGCACAACCTTGCCAAGGTTGGGGTCGCGAGTTCGAATCTCGTTTCCCGCTCCAAAAGGATACAAAAAGCCGCGACATCGCGGCTTTTTTATTGATTAAGGCTGCGTAGCAAAGTGGTTATGCAGTGGCCTGCAAAGCCATCTACACCGGTTCGATTCCGGTCGCAGCCTCCATTTTTGGGAAGATTTATCCTCCCAATGTCTGATTGCGGGAATAGCTCAGCTGGTAGAGCACAACCTTGCCAAGGTTGGGGTCGCGAGTTCGAATCTCGTTTCCCGCTCCAAATAGTTGGCTTATGTCATTTAACCCATGAACCATCATTTACCTGCTGTATTATGTTTTTCCGGCCATGACCCAAGTGGCGGCGCCGGTATTCAAGCCGATATAGAAACATTAATCAGTCACCAATGCCACCCCTGCTCAGTGATCACGGCATTAACAGATCAAGACACCCACAACGTCAAATGTTTAACTCCAGTGGGTTCAAATAACATTTTTACACAAGCCATGACGATTGCGCAGGATATTAGCATCACTGCCTGTAAAATTGGACTTCTTGGTTTTTCTGAAAATGTGTCGGCAATACAACGCTTTTTAACACATCATGAACACTTACCTGTGGTACTTGACCCGGTATTAGCTGCCGGTGGCGGAACAGAATTGGCATCAGATGAATTAATTAAGCATATATGTGAACATCTACTGCCTCTTACCACCCTCATCACACCCAATAGTGAAGAAGCCAGAAGAATTAGTGGGTATTCAAACCTCAATGATTGCGCACAGTATTTTCTGGACCAGGGATGTCAAAACGTTATCATTACTGGCACACATGAAAACTCAACCCATGTGCATAATCATTTTTATCAACAGGATGGGTTTAATGAATCATTTACCTTCCAACGCCTGCAAGGTGAATATCATGGCTCTGGATGTACTTTAGCCAGCGCAAGTGCCGCCTTACTGGCGCATGGTCTGGACCCGTTTACGGCTGTTAACGAAGCACAGGAATATACCTGGAATGCGCTCGAATCCGCCTACCAAACAGGGGGCGGACAATTGAATCCCAATCGGTTTTTTTGGATTGAAAATCGATAATGAAATTTCCTCACAGTGGTTTATACGCTATTACCCAGACCAATAACAAAACGACTGAACAACTTTATGCAGAGGTTGAGGCTGCGATCAAAGGGGGAGCTTCAGTCATTCAATATAGAGATAAACCCAAACCTGAATTAGAACGGGCACAACACCTGCTTGCTCTGTGCCATCAATACCAGATCCCATTAATTATCAACGATGATATTCAACTGGCCCGGGAAACGGGTGCAGATGGCGTTCACCTTGGCCGTGATGATAATTCAGTTTTTGAGGCACGAAGGTTACTTGGTTCGCAAGCGATCATAGGTGTTTCCTGTTATAACGACCTGGATAAAGCCATTAAAATGCAATCAATGAATGTTGATTATGTCGCATTTGGCCGCTTCTTTCCTTCATCCAGCAAACCCTTGGCCAGTCCGGCACAGCTTGATACTTTGCGCAGAGCGAAATCTGTTTTACATGTTCCAGTTGTCGCTATCGGCGGAATTTTACCTGACAATGGCAGTCAATTACTACATGCAGGGGCAGACATCCTCGCCGTCATCGGCGGTGTCTTTGCTAGTGAACCAGAATCCGCTGCCCGGCAATATACTGCGTTATTTACTTCTGAAAGCTAATAAGCCATGTATAGACGTGAATTTTTCAAGCGTATGATTCAAATAACAGGCCTCTCTGTCGCCTATTTCAATTCGTTTTTTAAAGACCAAACCGTATTGGCTTCAGAATCAAATGACGGACCCCCTGCAGCATTCAAGGAAACACTCACCCGGTTATTTGGAAGCAGAGAAATCACCCCCAGCCGAAAAATAAAATTAAAAGCGCCCTATATAGCGGAGAATGGTGCGGTTGTTCCGATTACTATTTCCAGTCCGCTGGAAAACATTTCGAAACTTTATATCCTGGTTGAAGACAATCCTTCTCCGTTAAATGCAGAATTTACTTTATCCCCTGTACTGGACGTTTTCTTGAAGGCACGCATCAAAATGGCCGCCGACAGTCATGTTGTGATTATTGCTGAAACCCGTGACAAATTGCTTCTATCAACCAAGCAACGCATCAAAGTCAGCAAAGGAGGATGTGGTGGCTAAACGGTCCAGTATTAAAATTAGAAGCAAATGGCTGGTGGGTAAATTACAAATTCGTACGCTCATTGCGCACCCGATGGATAACGGTCGCCATAAAGATCAAAACGGCAACCTCATCGCTGCTCATTACATTGAAAAACTCACAGTTAAACTCAATGAGCAGATTGTATTTGAAGGCACTTTATCAGGCAGTGTATCCAAAGACCCTTTTTTTACTTTTTTGCTAAAACATGCGGTTAAAGGAGATACCATCACCATTAGCTGGGAAGATAATCAGCAGCTGAAAGACAGCCTGGACTATTCAGTCCCCTGAGTAGAGCCTAATTTAACTCATACTTACGCAATTTCTCGACTAAGGTCGTACGCCTCATATTAAGTTTTTTTGCCGCATGAGCGACAACGCCATTACATTCATCAAGGGCTTGCTTGATTAAACCACTTTCCAGGTCACTCAGATATTCTTTAAGATCAAGCCCTTGAGTCGGTATATTTGGCAACACCTGAACAGCTTCACTTGCCGTAGTATCAACAGACACTTGAATTTTCTCCACTGAATTTGAAATCGGCTCGCCCTTAATTTCAGGCACAACTTCAGCGATTTGAAACCCCTCAGGGACGTCATAACCCTGGAATTTTTCAGGAAGCCCAGCTACATCAACCTGGCCATCAGGATACAATATCGCCAGTCGTTCAATAAGGTTAGCCAACTCTCTAATATTACCGGGCCAGTTATGTTGCATTAACAGGCCGACAACCTGGTTATTCAAACTTACATTTCCTCTACCCTGTCGTTTCATCCTTGAAATGATATGTTGGACAAGATAGGGAATATCTTCAATACGTTCTCGTAATGCAGATAATTCAATCGGAAACACATTCAGGCGATAAAACAAATCCTCACGAAATTTATTTTCCTCAATCGCGCCTTCAAGGTCACGATGTGTTGCTGCAATTACCCTCACATCGCAATCAATTGTTTTATTACTGCCTACTCTCTCAAACGTTCTTTCCTGAAGTACACGTAGTAACTTAACCTGCATGGGCATAGGCATATCACCAATTTCATCCAGAAAAAGGGTGCCTCCTTCAGCCATTTCAAAACGGCCTTGCCTGGCACTTAAAGCCCCGGTAAATGCGCCTTTTTCATGTCCAAAAAGTTCACTTTCCAATAATTCTCCAGGAATCGCTCCACAATTAACAGGCACAAAAGGTTTGTCCTTACGTAAAGATTCCTTGTGGATGGCCTGAGCGACGACCTCTTTCCCCGTGCCTGATTCACCAAGAATCAACACAGTCGCATCAGAGCATGCGACCTGTTCAATTAACCTGCGAGTTTGCCTTATATTTTTACTATTTCCTGCTAATCCCTTTTGAGACACTGTCTTTCCAGCAGAAAGTGTTGAATGATGAGAGGGGAAGTCTTTTGGGGTAAGAAATTGCGAAATGATGTGTTGTGAGGTAGGCCATTCCAAGACTTTATGTACCGTTTTATAGATTGAACTTGAAACCTGATTCGATTTATTTTTTTCAATCAATAAAAACAAACGTGACTGTGGGAGATTTTCTATCGCAGCCTGAACAACTGCACCATGTCTCTCACCATAGCCAATGAAAACCAAATCAGCATGATCACATTGCTGAAAATTGTTTTCTAGAATTTGATATGTTTGAACATCAACAGAATATTCAAGAAAGCTAAAAATCGCCTCAAACTGATGCATTCTTTCCTTATTTTCATCGATAAGTAGAACGTTTCCTTTGTTTGAGCTGTTATCAGAAAAAAAAGCTTCAGCACTCATTGTGTTAATACGATTTCCTTAAATTCGAAAATTTAATTACTGATGAAAATGTTTTTTACGTCTATTTAAAGATAGCTCATTACCTGCATTTTGCTGCAATCAACCTTAATGTTATGAATACTGTAAATGGCTATTCTGCGAACCCCCTTTAACGCTGGCAGTTGAAAGTTAAGCACCGAAAGTTAATATTGTCAAAAAAGTAGAATATTTAATCATTTATGTTAATAATTTAATGTTGTTTATAAATGTCTAAAATAACCAAATTCGATAATCAACGGGATTTGCTTGACAAATTTTTCACAACATAGAAACTAGTGATGTGTTCTTTTAACCTTCACTTCATCCTTGAACGAATTATCTCTGGAAATTCTTTTTAGCCTTCTGGCTCTTCTTGTTTTACTTTCTGCTTTTTTTTCCGGCTCTGAAACCGCTTTAATGGCATTAAACCGTTATCGGTTGCAACATTTGGTAAAGCAAAAGAAACGGGGCGCGATTAAAGCAAGCCGCCTGCTTGCCCGACCCGACAGGCTTATTGGGCTCATTCTGTTAGGCAATAATTTTGTAAACAACCTGGCAGCTGCTTTAGCTACAGTCGTTGCTATTCGCTTAGCTGGCGAACAGGCCATTTTTGCAGCCACATTAATTTTGACGCTTGTAGTCCTTATTTTCGCAGAAGTTACGCCAAAAACACTTGCGGCAATTAAACCTGAAGTACTCGCCTTTCCGGCCGCCTGGGTCTATACCCCATTATTAAAAGTGTTTTACCCTCTGGTCTGGATTGTTAACCTGATTACAAACCTGTTACTGAGAATTGTTGGGATCAACGTAAAAAAAATTAAGGAAGAATCCTTAAACAAAGAAGAGTTAAAAACCATCGTTGCAGATGCTGAAAACCTGATGCCGCCTAGATATCAAAAAATGCTATTAGGTATTCTTGATATGGAAACCGCGTCCGTTGAAGACATTATGACGCCGCGAAACGAAATCATTGGCATTGACCTGGAAGAACCTATCGAATCGATCATTGCCAATATCAAAGCGACACCGCACACTCGCATGCCGGTATATAAAAAAAGCATTGACCGTGTGATAGGTTTTTTACATATCAGAAAAGTAATCGCACTTGCCTCTTCAGAGGAACTGGATAAACAACATATCACCGATAATTTAATCAAACCGTTCTTTATTCCAGAAAACACGCCATTACATAAGCAAATCCAATGTTTTAAAACGGAAAAACTGCGTATCGGGCTGGTTGTTGATGAATACGGTGATGTGCAGGGCCTTGTCACCTTGGATGACCTGCTACAGGAAATCATTGGCGAACTGATGGTAGAAGAACCGGATGTCACGCCACAAAAAGATGGCAGTTATATCGTAGACGGCAGTGTCACCATTAGGGAATTGAACAGAATAACCCAATGGGAACTGCCGACCGAAGGTCCAAAAACGCTGAACGGCTTAATCATTGAATTTTTAGAAAACATTCCTGAAACAGGAACCAGTGTTAATTTATACGGCCATAAACTGGAAATTATTAAATGTGATGAAAATACAGTAAAAATTGTAAAATTTCATCCTGCTTCTTAACAGTCTCTTTAATCACATCATCAGCCTGGGGTATGTTTTATGTGACTGTTTTGTGCATCACAGTTTGCACCAGCAAAATGTAGATTTGTGTCTATACTAATTTACAGAATAGGGTGCCGTGCAAAACCAAATGCCTAAATTTACTGTATTTTTTAAAGATAAAGCCATAGATTCAAAAATCTTCGATGATGGTGTAATTCATATTGGGAGTGACGATACCAATGATCTCACCGTGGATAGCCTGGCTGTCGCTCCTGCGCACGCTGTTGTCAATATTAAAGACAATGCGGCGTTAATTAAACAACTTAATAATGATTTTCCGCTCATCATAAATGAAACGAAGACCAATGAAGCCTTCCTGCAAAATAACGATGTTATTAATATTGGCAAGCACTCGATCGTTTTCAGTGAAACTGAATCTATAAATAATTTCCCGGCGAAAAATTTAATAGATAGCGACGTCGCAAACCTCAATAATAAGCTTGATGATAGGGATGCCAACAGCGAAGCAACTCTGCAAATGATGAATGGCCCACATATTGGTCGTATTCTTACTTTAAAGAAAACAATGACCCGGATTGGAAACAAAAACTCCGGAGTTGTAATTATCACTCGACGAAAAGAAGGCTACTTTATCGCTGCTCTGGACAATCAGCAACACCAAAAAGTCAATGCTGAACCGTTAGGAGATAAGGCAATTCTTCTGCATAACAACGATATCATTGCTGTGGATAATACCCAAATGCAGTTTTTTATTGCTTAACCGTGGGCTCAGCATGAAATTTGACAATACGGACGAGAAGCGACAATTTCATCGAATTTTATATAATGCCAAAGCAAAGCTAGCCGTTGAGGACCAGTTTATTCCCTGCAAAATCATGGATTTATCTTTGAATGGATGTATGCTGAAAATTGATCAATTCCATCTGCTTATGCCGGATAAGCATTATCAGCTTTACCTTGAGTTATCTGATGATAGAGAAATTACAATGAAACTTAGCTTACGTCATCAACAAGAGAATATGGCAGGACTTCAATGCGAACATATTGATATCGACAGCATTTCTCAATTACGCCGGATTGTGGAATTAAACCTGGGAGATGGAGACATACTTGAAAGAGATTTAAATAAATTATTTCGTGAATAACTTGTTTACTCTCCTTGCAACTCCTGTATCACGTCCAGCAACTCCTGCACATTGCTCACCGCATCAACCTTGAGCCCGGCAATCTGTTGTCTTGGCTTGTTTCCTTTGGGAATTACCGCGCGTTTAAAGCCATGTTTAGCCGCCTCATTCAAGCGTGCCTGGCCATTAGCGACCGGGCGGATTTCACCATTAAGGCCAATTTCTCCAAAAAACACTGCCTGTAAAGGCATGACCCGATCCTTCAAACTGGACACGATGCCCACCAGTATCGCCATATCTGAACTGGTTTCGCTAACTTTAATGCCACCGACAACATTAGTATAGATTTCATCATTGCCGGTAAATACGCCACCGTGGCGTGCTAGTACGGCCAGTAACATCGCCAGACGATTTTGATCCAGACCCACAGCCAGACGACGCGGGTTTCCGTATTGACTTTCCGTTACCAGCGCCTGAATTTCAACCAGTAATGGACGTGTGCCTTCCCACAGGACTGTCACAACACTGCCCGGTGAAGGTTTGTCTGCACGGGATAAAAACATGGCGGAAGGATTACTAACTTCTTTCAATCCGGTGCTTTCCATAGCAAAAAAGCCCAACTCGCCTACGCTGCCAAAGCGGTTTTTATCCGAACGCAATACTCGAAACCTGGCATCATCGGTAGATGACAGCACCACTTGGGCATCTACAATATGACTTAAGGTCATGGGTCCAGCCAGGGACTGATCTTTAGTCACATGGCCCACCATAAAAATACTGACCTGATGGCGTTTGGCAAACTGTGTCAGCAGGCTGGCCGATTCTCTGACCTGGGATACCGAACCCGGAGCAGAATCAGTATCTGCTGAAAACATGACCTGAATGGAATCAATAATGACCACCTGAGGCTGTTCAGTCTCCAGCGTCTGGGTAATCTGCTGCACCGAAGTTTCTGCCAGCATTTTGATATTATCCGTCCTCAGATTCAATCGATGGGCACGTTCGGCAATCTGTTGCAGAGACTCTTCTCCGGACACATACAGCACAGAAATATCAGATAACGCAATATTGGCAATGGTCTGCAACAGGATGGTGCTTTTACCAGCACCGGGAGCACCTCCAATCAACACCACACTGCCTTTGACGATGCCGCCCCCCAACACGCGATCGAATTCTTTCAGCCCGGTGAAAATGCGTTCAGCCTGAGCGATATCAACGTCTGACAAATATTGCACTTCACTGCGGCTGCCGGCATAACCACTGCTCCGCGTGCTGCCTGCAGAAGACAGTTGTACTTCCTTGACCGTGTTCCATTGCCCGCATGCCGTGCACTGCCCAGTCCAGCGAGGATAATCCGCACCACATTCTGTGCACACAAAGGCTGTCTTGGATTTTTTGGCCATCAGCTTTCTACAATCTGGACTCTTTGAGTAATTCCGCAGATCAATGTATAGGGAATGGTCGCAGCGGCTTTGGCTATCTCTTCCACCGGCAAGCCATCACCCCATAAGGTCACAGGATCACCTATCTGTGCCTCTGGTGCGCCATGCAAGTCAACCGTAATCATGTCCATAGATACGCGCCCAATCAAGGGTACCACGCGATCGTTGACCCGTACCGGTGCTTGCGGGCTTATATGACGAGGATAGCCGTCACCATAACCAACCGCAATCACGCCGAGCCGAGTATCAACAGGCGCCTGCCAGCTTGAACCGTAGCCGACAGTATCTCCTTTTCTCAGCTGCTTAACCGCAATCAGACGCGAATGCAGGCCCATCACCGGTTTTAATCCCAGTTCTGTTGCAGATAGATCCGGAAAAGGCGAGCAACCATACAACATCAAACCGGGACGCACCCACTCAGCAAGAGACTGTTGCCAGCCCAGAATCGCAGCGGAATTTGCGATGCTGCATTCTCCAGATAAACCATTAATCGTGTGGCGAAACACATCAATCTGATTAACTGTTTTATTATCCTCACGGTCATCAGCGTTAGCCAGGTGAGTCATCAAGCCAGGTGCTTGTTTCAAACAGCGACAACGGGTTAAAGCTTGATAAGCCGATTGAAATTCCTCTGGACGTAATCCCAACCGACTCATACCGGTATCCATCTTTAGCCACACCGAGATAACTTGTGAAGCATCCACGTGCTGCAACATTGGAATTTGCTCGGGCATATGCACGACTGTATCCAGGTGAAAACTGAGCTGCTCATCCAGCTCCTGCCTGTTCACAAAGCCTTCAAGCACCGTAATCGGCCGGTTGAAACCCGCTTTGCGCAATCGCACGCCTTCATCGGTCCGCGCCACTGCCACTGCATCCACTTGTGACTCAATCGCATGGGCGATTCGTCCCAGCCCGTGCCCATAAGCATTGGCCTTGATCACCGCCATCACTTTGGAATGCGGCGCATACTTGCGGACGATATTCAGGTTATTAAGCAAGGCCTCCAGATCCAGCTGCGCATAAGCGGCAGGAATCATTCATATTCCTCGTCGTAACTGGCGCCAGCGAAATTCTCGAAACGGGTGTATTGGCCAAGAAAAGTCAGCCTGACCGTACCCAAAGGCCCGTTACGCTGCTTGCCGATGATGATTTCGGCGATGCCTTTATCCGGGCTGTCCTCGTTATATACTTCATCTCGATAAACAAACACAATCAAATCGGCGTCCTGCTCAATCGCACCTGATTCCCGTAAATCAGACATCACCGGACGTTTATTGGGGCGTTGCTCAAGATTACGATTAAGCTGAGACAAGGCAATCACCGGCACATTCAATTCCTTGGCCAGTGCTTTCAAGCTACGTGAAATATCAGATATCTGTTGCACGCGATTGTCGCCACTAGAAGGTGACTGCATCAGCTGCAAATAGTCGAGCACGATCAAGCCCAGCTGCCCGTGTTCTCGCGCCAGTCGTCGCGCTCTGGAACGGACCTCAGTCGGAGTCAAGGCGGGCGTATCGTCGATAAACAGCTTGGTATCGGCCAGCATATTTATCGCCGAAGTTAATCGTGGCCACTCATCATCATCCAGTTTGCCGGTTCTGACTTTATGCTGGTCTATGCGACCCAGAGAAGACATCATCCGCATGGCCAACGCTTCACCCGGCATCTCCATACTGAACACCGCCACCGGCTTGTCACCCTTGATGGCAATATTTTCCGCCATATTCATTGCAATGGTGGTCTTCCCCATCGACGGACGACCTGCAACGATAATCAGATCAGCGGGCTGTAATCCGGAGGTTTTTTGGTCAAGATCATTAAATCCGGTACTGGCGCCGGTAATATCCCCTTCCATCTCAAACAGGGTTTCAATCTTGTCAACCGCATCCGCCAGCAGGGATTTGATCGGGTTGAAGCCACTCCGCCCTCTTTGCCGCTGTTCGGCAATTTTAAAGACTTCCCGTTCGGCAATTTCGAGCAACTCTGCCGTTTCACGCCCTTCGGTATTAAAGGCCGAGTCTGAAATATCCGTGCCGATATGTACCAGTTGGCGCAACACGGATTTATCGCGCACAATGTCCGCATAAGCAACAATATTGGCCGCACTTGGCGTATCTTTGACCAACACCCCCAGATAGGTGATTCCACCGGCATCTTTAAGGTCTTCCGTGTTATCCAGCATTTCAGACAAGGTAATCACATCAAACGGCTGCTGCTTTTCAGCCAGCTTGGCAATGGTAGTGAAGATCAACCGGTGTTCCTTGCGATAAAAATCGACTTCAGACACCTTATCGGCCACTTTGTCCCAGGTCTGGTTATCGATCATCAAACCGCCCAACACGGACTGCTCGGCCTGTATGGAATGAGGTGGCACCTTCAGGTTGCCCAATGATTTATCGGAATTGATTGAGAGTAATTCTGCCATGGCGTGTTATTCTGCCGCAGTCAACATCTGCCAGGCCAGCAATGCCGTATTTCGGCATCCGCCGCCCTGCCCCAGCTTTTGTTTCACTGCTTGTAATTCAGTAAGTTGCGTTTGATGATAGACCTTGTCTGTCAATAATTGATTGATTTCCGCCGCTATATTTTCGGCACTGGCTTGATGCTGGATCAATTCTTTAACGACGGCTTTCCCGGCAATAATATTAGGCAAACCGATAAAGGGCGTGTTGACCAGCAAACGCCCCAGACGATAAGTCAGTTCAGACAATTTATAAACAATCACCATCGGCACTGTAAGCAATGATATTTCCAGCGTGGCTGTGCCAGACGTGGTCATCACTGCATCACAACATTGTATGACATCGTAAGGCTGCTGTTTAATCACATTGACCTTTACCAAAGTGTGTTCAAAATAAGGGGCGATTAAATCATCCGCAATGCTTTCTGCCTGCGGCAACAGAAACTGAATATGAGGATGTTGCCCGCTTAATATGTGCGCCGCCTGCAGCATCACTGGCAGCATGCGTTTGATTTCATTCAGACGACTGCCAGGCAAGATTCCAACCACTGGCGCATTCTTCTGCAACCCGAATTTCTGCCTATCTTCCGCTTTACTTTGAAGCGGTTTCACCTTATCCACGGAGGGATGTCCCACATAGCTTACCGGCACATTTTCTGCCTCGTAGAACGTCGTTTCAAACGGAAAGATCACCGCCATCATGTCAATCGCCTTGCCGTAAGTGACGACGCGTCCCGGCCGCCACGCCCACACTTGCGGGCTGACATAAAACAGCACCTTTAGACCGGTCTTTTTAGCAAATTGCGCCAGTTTAAGATTGAACTCCTTGTAATCAACGCATACCAGCAAATCAGGTCGTTCATCCTGCAGCAGCCGTTTCATGCGCTTTAATGCACGACGGATCTCAGGATAATGTTTGATGACTTCGACCACACCAATGACGGCGATCGATGCGGAATCGATAATCACGTCAATCCCGACTCGCCGCATGTGTTCTCCGCCCATGCCCAACCCGCGAATATCATGCTGATGCCGCTTAAGTTCATCAAACATGCTGGCGGCATGCTGTTCGCCAGACGCTTCGCCGGCGCTGAACACCACTTTATAAGGCTGATTTGATTCAGTCACGTATCAGGCAACTACCTTGCGGATATGACTTACAATAAGCTCAACATTGTCATCAGAGAGGTGCGAACATATCGGTAATGAAAAGCAGTGTTGTGCGACGGATTCGGTCACCGGCAAACTGACACCGGCACAATCATCCTTGAATACGCTTTGCTGGTGCAACGGCACCGGATAATATACGGCACACCCAATATTCTCTTTCTGGAGTGCCGCAATCACCTCATCACGACGCTCACTTAGCAAGGTATATTGATGATAAACGTGGACACTCGTGTCATCCTCATGTGGCGTAGTCAGTGGCAGATCAGCCATCAGTTCTGAATACAGATGTGCAGCATGTCGACGCGACTGGTTATATTGATTAATACGCTTGAGTTTGGCGCGTAACACCACCGCCTGCATTTCATCAAGACGGCTGTTGAAGCCTACAATATCATGGTAATAACGGACATCTGACCCATGGTTACGTAGTTTTTTCAGCATCGCTGCCGTGTCATCAGACTGGGTTACCACCAAGCCGCCATCACCAAATGCCCCAAGGTTTTTACTGGGGAAAAAACTGAAACCGGCAGCATTGCCAAATGACCCTGTTTGCTTGCCGTCAATGCTGGCACCGAATGATTGAGCACAATCTTCAATCAACTTCAGTCCGCGTTGCTGACATAACAGGTTAATCGCCGCCATATCCGCTGGTTGTCCGAATAAATGAACCGGCATTACCGCTTTGGTTTTTGGGGAAATGGCCTGTTCAATAGTTTCTGCTGTAATGTTAAATGTAGCCGGATCAATATCAACAAATACCGGTGTAGCGCCTACGTATTTGATCGCTTCCGCCGTTGCAATAAATGTAAACGCCGAAGTGATGACTTCATCCCCTTCGCCTATACCTTCTGCAAGCAACGCCAGGTGAAGGGCATCGGTACCGGAGGCACAGCCTACTGCATGTTTTACACCTAGATATTCTGCTGCTTCCTGCTCGAATGCGCGCATGTTCGGGCCCATAATAAATGCACAGTTTTGCATCGTCTCCGCAAGTCCGGCTTCCACTTCCTGCTTTATTTCTGCATATTGGTCTTTAAGATTGACCATTGGAATCATTTTTTACTCCTAGATAGCGTCGTCATGTCTGAAAAATGAGGCGAAAATGTGATTTTTGATAACCGGAAGTTTCAGCGCACATGAAGTACGTGAAAGCCGGAAGTGCAGAAAATCAGCATTTGCAGACCATTATACAACTCATGCCAATGCGATCTATCCCTTGTTCATCATAAGCGTTATGGCTATAGCTGTTTCCAGCGCACGTCGCCCTGCTTCGCCAGGGACCAGCGGATTTTCACCAATCTGGATACAACGCACGAAATGTTTGATTTCCTCGCGCAAAGCATCACCACTTTCAAATACCGATTCTTCTGTTTCAATTTCCGGAATACCGGGAAACATTTCCTTTTTGCCCGTCTGGTGTTTGGTCAGTACGCGATTCTGGAAATCAACGCAGACATAAGCACTTGGACGGAACATACGCATTTTTCTTTCCATTTTCATGCTGATCCGGCTCGCCGTTACGTTGGCCACACAACCGTTTTTAAACGTCAACCTTGCATTAGCAATATCGACGCCCTGGGTGAGAACAGAAGTTCCACTGGCATCGATGCGTTCTATGTCTGAATCCACCAATGCCAGAATAATGTCAATATCGTGAATCATCAAATCAAGCACAACGCTGACATCATTGGCGCGAGGATTGAATGGTGAAAGTCGATGCGCCTCAATAAACAGTGGCTTATCGTCAACCTGCTCCAATCCCATCACGGCCGGGTTAAAACGTTCTAGGTGTCCAACCTGCAATATGACATTCTTTTCTTTGGCCAGCGCAATTAACTCATCTGCCTGTTCAACGGTGACAGTAATCGGCTTTTCTACCAGCACATGCGCCCCATGCTGTAAAAAATCTTTAGATATCGAATAGTGCAGGCTGGTCGGAACAACGATACTGACCGCATCAACTTTACCTAATAACACCTGATAATCTGTCAGCGCCTGTGCGCCATATTTATCTGCCACGCTTTTTGCTGCTTCTTCGTTGATATCGACAACAGCCACTAATTCACAATCATCAAGATCTGCATATTTTTCTGCATGAAACTTGCCCAGATAACCGCTGCCTATCACAGCACATTTCAGTTTACTCATAGACTCCAAAAATCAACTACCACTTCTAATTATGACTCCTGAATCATCAGGAATTGTTGAATACTTACGTTTAAATACTTTGTTAGATGATTTTCATAAGCAATTATTAGCCCTTCTTGCAAAGGGGTTTATTGTATATGATTGAATTAAATATTAACAAAGAGGTCATAAAGTATTACATTGGTGATTATCAAATGTAAAAACATATTTGCGAATAGTGTATTTCATTTTTTTACGGCAAGTATATTGCTTTATTTTTTGCACACGGTTTAATTTTTTTTTAAAACCGAACTGTCCTGTCTTCCCTGAGAGAACGCTATATGAAGAACAATATAATTAGATTTTTTGTCATTACCGTGGTTGTCATGGTTTTGTTTTCCCTGTTCAGCAGTACACCCGGGCGACAATATGAAGCAAATTATTCCATCAATTACTCTGATTTTATTGAAGACATCCGCAGTGGGGCTATTACCCAGGTTTCTATTAATGGCAATAAAATTACTGGACGCAAAACCAATGGTGAGCGCTTTATCACGCATAACCCGAATGACGACCATCTGATTGATGATTTGTTGGACAACGGGGTAAAAATAAGAGTTGCTGAGCCTGAAAGCCCTTCGATTATCATGCAGCTACTCATGTCCTGGGGGCCCATCCTGCTATTAATTGGGGTATATATCTACTATATCCGCAAACAGCAAGGCGGTGGCGCTGGTGGGCAAATGGGCTTTGGTAAAAGCCGCGCCAAATTGCTGGAAGAAAACCAGGTCACCGTGGGCTTTGCCGATGTAGCAGGTGTGGAAGAAGCCAAAGAAGATGTCGCCGAAATGGTCGACTTCCTGAAAGACCCGGCAAAATATGAATTTCTAGGTGGAAAAATTCCACGAGGTGTATTGATGGTGGGCCCTCCGGGTACCGGTAAAACCCTGCTTGCTCGAGCCATCGCTGGAGAAGCCGGCGTGCCGTTCTTTTCAATTTCCGGTTCAGACTTTGTAGAAATGTTCGTCGGTGTCGGTGCATCGAGGGTGCGAGACATGTTCGAGCAGGCCAAAAAACGTGCACCTTGCATCATATTTATCGATGAAATCGATGCGGTCGGGCGTCACCGTGGTTCCGGTATGGGTGGTGGTAATGACGAACGCGAACAAACACTCAATCAGTTATTGGTAGAGATGGATGGTTTCAGTGGCAATGAAGGCATTATCGTAATTGCGGCCACTAACCGCGCCGATGTACTGGATAAGGCTTTGTTACGTCCGGGACGTTTTGACCGTCAGGTAAACGTGGGACTGCCTGATATCAAAGGACGCGAGCAAATTCTGAAGGTGCATGCCAAAAAGATTCCACTGGATGAAGACGTCAACATCACCGATCTGGCGCGCGGCACACCGGGGTTCTCTGGTGCAGAACTTGCCAACCTGCTCAACGAAGGTGCGTTGTTTGCTGCACGTAACAACAAACGTGTCGTTAATATGAACGATCTGGATAAAGCCCGTGACAAATTATTAATGGGTGCAGAAAAACGTTCCATGGTGATGAATAAAGATGATTTGTTGATGACAGCCTATCATGAAGCCGGTCACGCTATTGTCGGGCGCATCGTTCCAGAGCATGATCCGGTCTATAAGGTCAGTATTATGCCCCGTGGTGGTGCATTAGGTATTACTATGTTCCTGCCGGAACGCGATCAATACAGTGCCAGCAAAGACAAGTTAAACAGCCAGATTGCCAGTTTATTCGGCGGACGTGTCGCTGAAGAACTGATTTACGGAAAAAACAAGGTTACCACTGGCGCTTCCAATGATATTGAACGAGCAACCCAGCTGGCGAGAAACATGGTCACCAAATGGGGGCTTTCCGATAAACTGGGACCCATGGATTATGGTGAATCTGAAGGCATGGGCTATATGGGCCCCCAGGCAAAACCGATGTCAGAAAAAATGGCACAGGTGATTGATGATGAAATCCGCGATGTCATTGATACTAACTATGAAATTGCAAAAAAGATTTTGCTTGATCATATGGAGATTATGCACCATATGGCACAGGCATTAATGGACTGGGAAACCATTGATAAATATCAGATCGACCGTCTGATGAAAGGTGAAAAAATTGACCCGCCTGAACTGGAAGATGAACCGAAAGACCCACCCGCATCTTCCAAACCGGTTGAAGAAAGTAACGAAATACCGCCTTCTCCACCCTCAGATGATATGAATCAGGGCGGCAGTTTCCCCGTTTAAATTTTCATATACTTCACAACAAGGACGTTGTGAAACATATGATCCATAGCTTTTAAACTAACTCCCTCATACACAGTTTTAAAGACTCCTTCCAGTCGGGCATTTGCACGTTAAACTTTTGCTCCAATGCTGACAAATCCAATGAAGAATTTACCGGCCTTGCTGCCGGGGTGGGATATTCACTGGTCGGAATACCATGAATCTGTTGAACCTTAAGCTTCTCAATTTCTAATTCTCGAGCAATTTCAACTATTGCTTCGGCAAAACCATGCCAACTGGTTCTGCCTGACGACGTTAAATGGTATGTACCTGAAGTAAACTGCCCCGCCATTTTTTCCTGCCAGGACTGCCATAATGCATGTGCAGTGGTTTGTGCAATCAACCGCGCCCAGGTGGGCGCACCATACTGGTCAGCGACAATGTTTAGCTCTTCTCTTTCAGATGCCAAGCGTAATATAGTTTTCATGAAATTATGCGCACGCGATGCATAGACCCATGACGTTCTGAATATCAGATAATCACCATCAATTTCGCGCAGATAATTTTCTCCTGCCAGTTTGCTTTCCCCATACAGGTTAACCGGAGATACAGGGTCACTGAGCTCATATTTCCCTTGCTTACTGCCATCAAATACGTAATCTGTAGAATAGTGCAGTAACAAACCCGCCCTTTTTTTCATGGCTTCAGCCATGATCAGCGACGCTTCTGCATTTATTGCAAATGCCAATGCTTGCTCACTTTCTGCTTTATCCACGGCAGTATATGCTGCAGCATTCACCAATACATCGGGCGCATGGCGTTCAATACAGTGTCGAATACTATCCGCATCAGTCAGATCACATTGTTGCCGGCTTACCGCAACCACGTCTCCCAAAGCCTGGAGTGTCGCCTCAAGCTCCCACCCGACCTGCCCATTACAACCAGTCACCAAAATTTTCATGAAAAATACTCTGCCTGATTAAACGGTATGCCTTGCTGATCCTTGCCCGATAACACCGGCTCTCCTTGATGCTGCCATTTAATACCCAGCTCGGGATCATCCCACTTGATACACCGTTCATGTTCCGGCGCATAATAATCCGTGGTTTTATACAGAAAGTCTGCCGTTTCAGAGAGTACGACAAAGCCATGGGCAAACCCGGCAGGCACCCATAATTGGCGGTGGTTTTCATCCGACAACTCAACCCCCACCCATTGTCCAAACGTGGGAGAAGATTTACGAATATCGACAGCCACATCAAATACTTTTCCGCGTCCTGCAGAGACCAGTTTTCCTTGGGGTTGCTGGATCTGGTAATGTAGCCCGCGCAGGATATTTTTACTGGAACGGGAAAAATTATCCTGTACGAAATCAACCTTTACACCCGCCATTTCTTCAAACCGTTGCTTGTTGAAACTTTCCTTGAAAAATCCCCGGTGATCGCCAAATACCTTCGGCTCAATGATTAACACTTCCGGAATGGACGTTTCTATGACTTTCATCGGAAATATTTCTCCTCAAGAATATGTAATAAATATTGACCGTAATTATTTTTTGCCAAGGGTTCGGCCAGTTTACGAACCTGTTCATCATTAATCCATTGTTTGCGCCAGGCAATTTCTTCAAGACAGGCAACTTTCAACCCCTGTCTGGCTTCAATGGTTTGAATATATTGGGAAGCCTGCAGTAACGAGTCATGTGTACCGGTATCCAGCCAGGCCAGACCACGCCCCATGACTTCAACTGAAAGCTGTTTCTGTTGCAGATAAGTTGTATTCACATCGGTAATTTCAAGTTCCCCCCGGGCTGAAGGCTTGATTGATTTGGCAATATCCACCACCTGGTTATCATAAAAGTACAACCCGGTCACAGCATAATGAGAACGAGGATTTTTTGGCTTTTCTTCCAGACTTAATGCCATCCAGTTCTCATCAAACTCAACCACACCATAGCGCTCAGGGTCGGTCACAGGATAGGCAAAAACCGTTGCGCCCTGCTGTTTTTTAGCTGCATTTTCCAACATAACGCCAAAATCATGACCGTAAAACAGATTATCGCCCAACACTAACGCACAGGGATCGTCACCTATAAAATCTTCACCCAGTAAAAATGCCTGAGCCAGTCCATCAGGTGATGGCTGGACGGTATAGCTGATATCAATGCCCCATTGACTACCATTACCGAGTAACTGCTCAAACCGCCCGATATCGGCTGGGGTAGAAATGATAAGCACTTCCCGAATACCCGCCAGCATTAACACACTCAGTGGATAGTACACCATAGGCTTGTCGTAAACAGGTAACAGTTGTTTGGATACCGAAATTGTGACCGGGTGTAATCTTGTACCTGACCCGCCGGCCAGAATTATACCTTTCATTTATTATCTCCAGATGTTAAACCAAGACGTTGACGCTGATAACTGCCATCCTGAACATTTTTGCACCATTGACTATTATCAAGATACCATTGAACCGTCTTGCGAATACCTGACTCAAATGTTTCTTCTGGCACCCAGCCCAGTGTTTTTTTAATTTTACTGGCATCGATTGCATAGCGCATATCATGCCCTGGCCTGTCAGTCACATAGGTAATGAGTTCCTCATACCGGCTAATGCCTTGAGGGTGATTGGGTCTCAATTCATCCAGAATGGCACAGATCGTCTTGACTACTTCCAGATTGGTCTTTTCATTATGCCCGCCGATATTATAGGTCTCACCTAACGTCCCTTCATTGACCACCTTATATAATGCCCGCGCATGATCTTCCACATACAGCCAGTCTCTGATCTGATCACCTTTACCATAAATCGGCAATGTTTTTCCATCTATTGCATTCAACGTCACCAGTGGAATCAGTTTTTCCGGGAACTGGTAAGGACCATAATTATTCGAGCAATTGGTTACGATTACAGGTAAACCATAGGTTCTGTGCCATGCCCTGACCAGATGATCCGAAGACGCCTTACTTGAGGAATAAGGAGAACTGGGCTCGTAAGCAGTGGTTTCGGTAAACAGCCCAGTTGCACCTAAATCTCCATATACTTCATCTGTTGAAATATGATGGAATTTGAATGAATCTTTTTTATCATCTGCGAGCGATAACCAATATTTCTTGGCGGCTTCCAGCAGGACATAGGTGCCAACAATATTGGTTTGAATAAAATCTGCCGGCCCATCAATTGACCGGTCAACATGTGACTCTGCCGCAAGATGCATGATCCAGTCAGGCTCGAACTGATTCAAAGCCTGCTCTATTCCCGTAGCATTACAAATATCAAGTTGTTGAAAACGATAACGCGGATGCTCACAGATTTGTTCAAGTGATTGAAGATTTCCGGCATAGGTCAATTTATCGACATTAAGTATTTCGTGCTCTGTCTCTTCAATAAGAAACCGAATCAATGCTGATCCGATAAATCCAGCACCGCCTGTAATTATAATTCTTTTCATTTTTCCTGATAAAAGTTGCGTAATATAGAATTCAAATACTTAAGGTAAGGCTTCAAAAACATGCTCTGAAAAACATTTCAGACTTATCTTACTAGATGATAGTATTGACGCCATTTTGTAGATTAACATTTAATATGTTTCATTCTTTTTATCCAAACATCTCTGTCCACGGTGAACAAACCCATGACAGTGGACTCGTAGAATTACTGGAAAACCTGCTGGTTTTTGCCAATTCCATTTCCGACAAATCACCGGATGAAATTATAGCCGAATTACTCCCCGGCATCAGCGCAATGGTAAATATCCATCCTCTATTGGTGCATTTTCCCATAGCTCTGTTAAGTTTGTATGTCTTCATTGATATTTTTGGCAGTCTTTTTTCACAGCAAAAATGGCGAGAACTGGGCAGCTGGCTGCTCTACATGGGCGCAGTCACCGGTGCTCTGACCGTCTGGGCGGGGCTCGATGCAGCGCACAGTATAGATCACAACGATGAAATTCACGAGATTATGGAACATCATGAGCACTTGGCATTCGCCGTGCTTGGTCTTGCCCTTTTTTTATCCATCTGGCGCATTATCAGTTCTCAAGAGATCAAAGGTTTTGCCAATTTTTTTCATAGCTTCTTAAATATTGTTCTGTTCAGTTTATTATTTTTTACCGCTGACTTGGGGGGGTACATGGTTTTTCACCATGGCGTGGCCGTTCAATCAGAACCTCACGTTGATTCTGACCTGCTTGATTATTTAAAAAATCAGCCACATGAACATCATCATGATGAGCCTCACTCACATGACTCCCATGAAGTTCCAACAACACAGGACAAGCAAGATGACCATGATCATTCACAGCACGACCATCATTCACACGACGATCACGCGCATTAAATCTAAAGCATTCAAATCTCTGGCATTTTTATGGTAGAATTTTCCGTTTGATTTCAGACGGAAACATGCGAACTCGCGTTAAAATCTGCGGTATAACCCGGGAACAGGATGCGTTGGACGTTGCCAAGGCCGGTGCTGATGCCATCGGTCTGGTTTTTTATCAGAAAAGTCCCCGACATGTGACAGTTTCTCAAGCTAAAGCGATTGTTAAAGTCCTACCGGCATTTGTCACCGTAGTCGTCTTATTCGTGGATGCATCAGCTGAAGAAATAGAACAGATCATTTCACAAGTACCTGTAGATTGCCTGCAATTTCATGGTGATGAAACCGCCGAATTTTGCCGTCAATTTAACAAACCCTATATTAAAGCCGTTCGTATGCAGTCAACTACAAATCTTGATGTTGTTTCCAGCGAGTTCCATGATGCTCGGGCATTATTACTGGATGCTTACGAAACTGACAGCAAAGGCGGCACAGGCAAACAATTCAACTGGAACCTGATTCCCCCACAGCGATCTCATCCGATAATACTTGCTGGAGGGCTACACCCGGACAATGTTAAAGAAGCCATAACTGGCGTTTCTCCCTATGCACTTGATGTGAGCAGTGGTGTAGAATCTGCCAAGGGAATAAAAGATAAAGAAAAAATAACTGCGTTTATAAATAATACCGACAACACAAGAATATGACAGAAGCTTATAACCTGCCTACGGAAGATGGTCATTTTGGCCCTTACGGTGGCATTTTTGTTGCCGAGACATTAATGCCAGCCATTACAGAACTCAACGAAGCCTATCAAAAATATATCGAAGATTCTGAATTCCAGGCTGAACTGGATGCTGACCTGCAACATTATGTTGGCCGCCCTTCGCCGCTATATCATGCTGAACGCTGGAGCCGGGAACTGGGAGGCGCACAGATTTACCTGAAACGTGAAGACCTCAACCATACTGGAGCTCACAAGGTAAATAACACTGTCGGACAGGCCTTGCTGGCCAAACGCATGGGCAAAACCCGCATCATAGCCGAAACCGGCGCCGGTCAGCATGGTGTGGCGACAGCAACGGTTGCAGCAAGACTGGGACTGGAATGCGTGGTGTACATGGGGGCGGTCGATGTTGAACGGCAGGCGCTTAACGTTTATCGTATGAAGCTGCTGGGAGCTACAGTCGTCCCTGTTCACTCAGGCTCTCGCACGCTTAAGGATGCCCTCAATGAAGCCTTGCGTGACTGGGTCACCCATATAGACAATACGTTTTATATTATTGGCACAGTTGCCGGCCCTCACCCTTATCCTGCCATGGTGCGGGATTTTCAGACCGTAATAGGCCGCGAAGCCAAACAACAATTGAACGAAATGACCGGGCGTCTGCCAGATGCTTTGGTCGCCTGTGTCGGCGGTGGTTCCAATGCTATCGGTCTGTTTTATCCATTTATTAATAACGAATCTGTAAAAATGTACGGTGTTGAAGCAGCCGGTGATGGTGTTGACACCGGACGTCACTCGGCCCCCTTATGTGCCGGTCGACCAGGTGTGTTACATGGCAACCGAACTTATCTGATGGCAGATGATGATGGAGAAATCATTGAAACCCATTCGATTTCTGCCGGCCTGGATTACCCGGGCGTAGGTCCTGAACATGCCTGGCTGAAAGACAGTGGCCGTGCTCAGTATGTCAATATCACCGATGATGAAGCATTGGAAGGGTTTCATTCGCTGACGAAACTGGAAGGCATTATTCCCGCACTGGAATCCAGCCACGCGATGGCCTACACCATAAAACTGGCACCTACACTCCCGAAAGACTCAATCATAATCACCAATTTATCCGGACGCGGTGATAAGGACATGCATACGATTGCAAAAAGAGAGGGCATCAAGGTATGAGCCGCCTGCAACAAAAATTCGAACAATTAAAACACTCCGGTCGCAAGGCACTCATTCCGTTTATTACCGCAGGTGACCCGACCCCTGAATTCACTGTTCCCATGTTACATGCGATGGTTGAAGCGGGCGCCGATGTCATCGAGCTGGGCGTCCCTTTTTCCGACCCTATGGCCGACGGCCCTGTGATTCAGCGGGCCAGTGAAAGAGCACTGAAACACCATACGGGGTTAAGAAAAGTCCTGCAACTGGCGCAGGAATTCAGGCAAACTGACAGCGACACTCCACTGGTTCTGATGGGGTACCTGAATCCGATTGAAATCATGGGGTATGAAGCATTTGCCGATGCCGTTCATGCTGCCGAGGTTGACGGTGTACTGACTGTCGATTTACCCCCGGAAGAATCATCTGAGTGTATCACCCTGCTAAAACAACGCCATATCGACCAGATTTTTTTGCTGGCGCCAAACAGTAATGCAACACGCGTACAAAAAATGGATCAGGTCGGCAGTGGCTATTTATATTATGTCTCCCTGAAGGGCGTAACGGGTGCTGGCCATCTGGATACGGCAGACGTTGAACAGAAACTGGCTATGATTAAACAACACACCACCTTGCCGGTAGGCGTGGGATTTGGCGTAAAAGATGCCGAAACAGCAAAAACTATTGCCAGAATTGCCGACGGGGTTGTCGTTGGCAGTGCCCTGATTGCAAAAATCGAAGCTAATCTGGATTCACCAGATACAGCAAAACAGGAAATCATTGATTTGTTATCTTCCATGCGTCAAGCCATGGATTCCTAACATTACGGAGTTACGACATGAGTTGGTTTGAAAAACTGGTCCCGTCAACAATACGCACTGAAGCATCAAACAGACGCACCAGTGTTCCCGAAGGCTTATGGAATAAATGTCCAAACTGCGATGCCATTCTTTATAATGCCGAGCTGGAAAAGAATTTTAACGTGTGCCCGAAATGCGATCATCATATGCGCATATCGGCACGTACCCGTCTGACTATGTTTCTTGATGAAGACAATCAGGAAGAAATTGGTGTGGGATTAAAGCCTAACGACCCGCTCAAATTCAGGGACAGTAAAAAATACCGTGACCGCATTACTGCCGCACAAAAGCAAAGCAAGGAAAATGATGCCCTGGTTGTGATGAAAGGTTTATTGCATGGCAAGCCCATTGTCGCCGCAGCATTTGACTTCAGCTTTATGGGCGGTTCAATGGGCTCGGTAGTTGGAGAAAAGTTTGTACGCGGTGTCAATACCAGTATTGAAACAGGCACCCCATTCATCGTGTTCACGGCCAGTGGCGGTGCGCGCATGCAGGAATCGCTTTTCTCTTTGTTTCAAATGACAAAAACCAGCGCGGCGCTCACTCGTCTGGCTGATGCAGGCATTCCCTACATTTCCTTCATGACCGATCCCACCATGGGTGGCGTCTCTGCCAGCCTGGCCATGCTGGGTGATATTAATGTAGCAGAACCCAATGCCCTGATCGGTTTTGCAGGACCTCGCGTTATTGAACAAACCGTGCGCGAGAAACTCCCGGAAGGCTTTCAACGCAGTGAATTTCTGCAAGAGCATGGTGCCATAGACATGATAATTGATCGCCGGGACATGCGCGATAAAATTGATAATATCCTGTCTATTCTGTTCACCGCAGAGCCCAATCAAATTTCATCAGAACAGTAACCCGTCTGACGAGAGACTTTTCTTCCACAATGCATGGTGTCTTTTAATTCGTTGCAACAATGGCTTTCCTGGCAGGAAAGTTTTTTTCCGAAAGCCATTGAAATGGGACTGGAACGCTCCGCAACGGTCTTTAGCAAACTACAACCCGACTACCGTAAACCTGCCACGATTACAGTTGCGGGTACCAACGGTAAAGGCTCCTGCGTAGCATTTTTGGAACGCATATATTGCCTGCAAGGGTATAAAGTCGGTACCTATACTTCACCACATATCCTTGCATACAACGAACGTATAAAAATTAATGGCAAAAACGGCTCGGATGAATTGATTTGCCAGGCCTTTGAACACATTGAACAGGTTCGCAACGACACCAAGCTCAGCTATTTTGAATTTGGAACATTGGCTGCTCTGGATATATTTCAGCAACAACAGGTAGATGTTCAGATTCTTGAAGTCGGTCTAGGTGGTCGCCTGGATGCCGTTAATATAATTGACACAGACGTTGCGATCATCACCAGCATTGGTATTGATCATGAACATTATCTCGGCGACACCCGCGAAGCTATCGCACAGGAAAAAGCGGGGATTTTTCGAGCTTCTGTACCCGCAATAGTGGGCGACCGAAATCCACCAGACAGCTTATTACGCCTGGCTGCTGAAACTAAAGCTGTACTGAATTGCATCGGTCAAGATTTTGATTGTGAACACCATTCATCAAACTGGAACTTTGTTTCTAAATCAGACACACTGAATAGACTGCCTCCCCCCTCATTGCGTGGGGAACATCAATTTGATAATGCCGCAGTGGCGATTCAAGCCCTGTTATCATTATCTGACCGCTTACCCGTCGAAAATGATTGCATTGCACATGGTATCAGCTCCACTTCTTTGCCCGGCCGGTTCCAGATCATTCGCAATGAGCGGACAACACTGCTTGATGTGGGACATAATCCACAAGCTGCGGAAACCCTTGTTCATTTTTTGCAATCTCAATTTGCATCACGTAATATTTATGCGGTTTTCGCAATGATGCAGGATAAAGATTATGCAACCGTCATTTCGACACTCCAGCCCTATGTGCACCGCTGGTTTTTACCCTTGTTGAACACGCCCAGAGCCGCCTCAAGTGATGCCCTTTCAAACTGCATGACTCAACAAGGCATCGATTCAATACAAACCGGTTTTGATAGTCTTGATCACTGTATGCGCAAAGTCAATGCTTCTACAACAGAGGATGATCTGATTCTGGTATTCGGGTCATTTTATCTGGTATCTGAATACCTTGAATTGACCAGACAAGACTAATATGGATCAGCAACTTAAACAACGTATTATCGGTGCAATTGTGATGACCTGTCTGGCAGTCATCTTCATCCCCATGCTGTTTGATGACCCGATAGACGACAGTGCCAAACGGGTTAACCAGTACACAATCCCGGCTGTACCGCAACATCTTGCGCAGGACAACTCTTCTATTCCCAAAAGCAGCAAAGACATAACCAGCAGCTTCAAAAAAACAACACCCTCTGCACCTTCAGCAAAAAAAATTGTCCGATGGTATATTCAGACGGGCCTTTTCAGTCAGCAAAAAAATGCTGATATCTTGCATACCACCCTGATCAAACAAGGGTTTGATAGTAAAATTACGCGGCAGAGTAAAGATGATAAAATCACCTATAAAGTTATTGTCGGCCCGGAACTGACAAAACCGAGAGCATTAGCAACAAAATCCAGAATTGATAAATTGAATCAGCTTAACAGCTTTGTTTTTGAAGAATAAACGCTATGGATCTTACCCATTTCATCTGGATTGATTATGCTATCGTCGCATTAATCCTGATTTCATCAGTCATCGGCTTATTGCGTGGTTTAATCAAAGAAGCCTTTTCGCTGTTTACCTGGGTGGTGGCCATCTGGGTAGGTTTGAATTTCAGCAGGGATTTCTCCACATTTCTTGAGTCGATCATTCCCTACCCCTCTGCTAAAATTGCAGCATCCTTTGCCATCCTGTTTTTTCTTACCTTAATTATTGGTAGTATTATCAGCTTTTTGCTTGGAGAACTGATTGAAAAAACCGGGCTGACTGGTTCGGATAGGTTTGCCGGCATGATATTCGGCATCATTAGAGGAGGGGTGGTAGTATCTCTTATTATTGTTATGGCAGGCTTAACTCCTTTGCCAGAAGATCCATGGTGGAAAGAATCGGTGCTTATTCCGCCGTTCCAGGCACTGGCAGAATGGTTGAGAAGTCATATCCCGCCAGGCATGGGTAACTATATTAATTATCGTTAAAGTCAGGTTTATTATATGTGTGGGATTGCTGCAATAGTTGCCAGTCAAAATGTCAATCAGGAATTATATGATGCACTTACTGTGCTTCAACATAGAGGCCAGGATGCCGCTGGAATAGTCACCTGTGAAAAAAACCGCTTCTTCATGCGTAAAGATAACGGTCTGGTCAGGGATGTATTTTCCACAGAGCAAATGATGAAACTGCATGGCCATATGGGAATTGGCCATGTCCGTTATCCGACAGCGGGCTGTACCAGTTCTGCAGAAGCCCAGCCTTTTTATGTGAACTCTCCCTTTGGCCTGTCACTGGCACATAACGGCAACCTGACCAACACCGAGCAATTAAAAAAAGAACTGTACGCCGACGACCAGAGACATATTAATACCGATTCTGACTCTGAAATTCTGTTAAATGTTTTTGCCCATGAACTTCAGCAGTTACATAAACTCCGACTGACCCCGGAAGATGTATTTGCCGCTGTCAGCCGGGTCCATCAACGTTGTCGTGGTGCCTATGCAGTTGTCGTGATGATTGCAGGCTTTGGCATACTCGCCTTCCGTGACCCACACGGTATTCGCCCGGTGGTTTTTGGAAAACGGGATACTGAAAAAGGAAAGGAATTCATGATTGCCTCAGAGAACGTTGCATTGGATGTTCTCGATTTTGAATTAATCCGTGATATTGAGCCAGGCGAGGCTATTTTTATTGAAAAAAACGGCCAATTACACACGCGTCAATGCAGTACAAAAACAGACCATTGTCCGTGCATTTTTGAATTTGTCTACTTTGCCCGCCCGGATTCGATTATTGATGATATTTCAGTGTATAAGGCTCGGTTGCGTATGGGGGAAAAACTGGCTGAAAAAATTCAGAAACAATGGTCAGATCATGATATTGATGTCGTCATCCCGATTCCTGATACGAGTAGAACATCCGCATTACAACTGGCCAATGTACTGGGGGTAAAATACCGCGAAGGTTTCATGAAAAACCGTTATATCGGTCGGACATTCATCATGCCGGGTCAACAATTACGCAAAAAATCGGTCAAGCAAAAATTGAACGCCATTGCACTGGAATTTGAAGGCAAAAATGTCATGCTGGTGGATGATTCCATTGTGCGCGGAACGACCTCGGGACAAATTATTCAGATGGCTCGCGATGCAGGCGCCAATAAGGTCTATCTGGCCTCCGCTGCACCTCCAGTCCGCTACCCTAATGTTTACGGTATCGATATGCCGGCCGCGCATGAATTGATCGCGCATGAGCGCAGTATTGACGAAATCTGCGCAGAGATTGGCGCGGACACGTTAATTTATCAGGACCTGGAAGACTTGATCACTGCCGTACAACGTGGCAACAAAAATATCAAACATTTTGATACCTCCTGCTTTAGCCAGGATTACATTACCGGCGATATTGATAAAGCCTATCTTGACCGCATAGAAACCTTACGACGAGATGATTCCATTGCACGACGCAAAAGTGAAAATTTCGTTATTGAAATGCAAAATTCAGCGTGACAGGACATAATGGATCATGACAACAAAAACAATGGATGAATACGCACTGGAAACGCAGGCAATCAGATGCGGTCATCGAAGAACACACGAACAGGAACACAGCATTCCTATCTTCGCGACGTCAAGTTATGTGTTTTCCAGTGCCGAAGAAGCATCACTAAAATTTACCGGAAAACAACCCGGAAATATTTATTCACGCTTTACCAATCCAACCGTCGATGCCTTTCAACAGCGGCTGGCTGCCTTGGAAAAGGGAGAGCGCTGTCTCGCATTTGCTTCTGGCATGGCGGCGATTCAAGCGGTCGGAATGGGTTTATTAGAGGCAGGTGACCATGTTGTGTGTTCGCGCAGTGTGTTTGGCAATACCCTTTTGCTGTTTCAGAATTTTTTTGGCAAATTCGGCGTCCAAACCGACTTTGTTGATTTAACGGACATGGATGCGTGGGAATCTGCCATTAAGCCCAACACCCGCTTCCTGTTTGTTGAAACCCCCTCTAACCCGTTAATTACACTGGTTGATATCAAGGCACTAAGCGACATTGCACATAGGCATGACAGCTTGTTGATCGTCGACAATGTTTTTTGCACCCCTGCATTACAAACCCCACTCACATTGGGAGCTGATCTTGTTGTGCATTCTGCTACCAAATATCTGGATGGTCAGGGGCGTTGCGTGGGTGGTGCTGTTGTTGGCAGTAACGAGCTGATTGAGCAATATATCTACCCGTTTTTACGTACCGGCGGTGCCAGTATGAGTCCATTTAATGCATGGACATTTCTGAGTGGGCTTGAAACATTAAGTCTGCGCATGCAAGCGCATTCAGATAGCGCTTTGAAACTAGCCCAATGGCTCAATAAACAGCCGAACGTAGAAAAAGTCAATTATCCCGGTCTTGCTGATCACCCTCAACACCAACTGGCTACACAACAACAAAGCCATTTTGGCGGCGTCATCAGCTTTGAAATTAAAGGTGACAAAGATAATGCGTGGGCATTGATCGATTCCACCCGGCTTCTTTCAATTACGGCCAACTTGGGTGATGTCAAATCAACCATCACTCATCCAGCCACCACAACTCATGGACGTTTGTCTGCCGAAGCGCGAACAGCAGCTGGCATTAAAGACAACCTTGTCAGAATCTCGGTGGGTCTTGAAAACCTGGAAGACATAAAAAATGATTTACAGTCTGGACTAGAATATACACTATGAGTACATTCCAAGAACGAAGTGAATATCGCAAAAACCTGAACTCTCCCGGCCAGATTCACCTTGGTGGGGAGATTCTTGAAATCAAAAGCTACGATGTTTCTGTAAAAGGCATCATGGTTGAAATATTTCCGGGAAAAATCCTGTCATCTCTGGACGATATCCAGGCATCCATCGACAGCAACGAAATCGTCGAGATTTTTGTTGAAGAATTAAAACTGACGGGGGAGTCCAAAATTGTATGGGTCAAACAGGAAAATGAAAAAATTATGATGGGACTGGAATTCAAGGATGTCCAATACAATTCGCAAAAATTATGGATGAAACGGATGGCCTATCGTCAGCAAAAGTCATTTGATTGCAGTATTTTAATGGAAAACAACGAAATTCCTGCACAAGGTATTAATATTTCAATTGGTGGACTGGCTATTACAGGTGATCTCAAGACATGTTCGTTAAATGATGGAGACGTTGTAAATCTGCAATTAAAAGGTGTTGCGGTATATCAGGCTCTTGGAAAAGTCATGTGGCAAAAAGAAAACCTGGATGGTTCTATCACAATGGGATTGCGTTATATGGAACTGGGATAATGTAGAACGAATGAATGGCCCCCTTTTCTATTTTTAGAATAATAAATTGTCCAGTTCATTAGCCATTTCCAAGGCATATAAATCATCGAATCCACCCACATGGTGATCACCGATATATATCTGAGGCACGGTGCGCCGACGCGTTTTTTGCATCATTTCCTCTCGTAACCCTGCTTTTGAATCGACATTGATTTCAGTAAAACCCGCACCCTTTTTTTCCAATAACCGTTTGGCCATTGTGCAGTACGGGCATAAATTCGCAGTATAGATAAGTATATTGACCATAGTTCAGTGAAATCTTATTTACCTTCCATTGTAAGAATAAAAGCATTCGCTTCGTCTATTGACGTTTCCATTGCTTTGATCAATCGGCCCACATCCGATTGAACTGAACTCAATTCACTTTTCAATGAAGATATCGCCTGGGCATTCAAATTATGTTTTAAAAACAACACCTGGTCTTTAAAAACAGCTAGCACCGGTTTAATTTTACTTTCTGCACGTCGCATGGCTGAAATCAATTGTTGATACTGCATTTTTGTTTGATCAAATTTTCTTTGGCTGTTACGCCTTAAGCTTGCACTACTATATTGACTCAGTTCTTGTTTCCATTCATCAAATAAAGCGGCAGAGACATCTTCTATATCCTTTATTCTTTTCTCGACTTCTTTAGCCTGACTCACGCTGTTTTCATATTCTTTATTTAATTTGCCATAGACCTTTTCCAGGTCGCCACCCGAGAATTGGGTCAACTCAGTAAACTGCTCAAGAGCTGTTTTAAATTGTTCCTTCGTTTCCTGCTGAGTGTCCCGTGCTTTCTCAACCCGGTGAACCATGACATCACGTTTAGGGATGCCCATTTTTTCTAAAGTATTGTAATAAGCGGTGGAACAGCCCTGTAGTAACAGCACCAGAGTAAAGATAATAAAATTTAAGTGTCTCATAATACGAAGTAATGGTTCAAAGTCTACCCACTATAAAAAAGTTTAAAAATTTCTTCAAATTGCTCATGTGATTTTTCTAAGATCTCATGCATTTCCTGCGCTTCAATTCCTAACGATTTAGCCAACAATTCATCATGCTCCAGTTCAAGTTTGCAATAATAATTCGCTACACGAACAATCGCCGCTATTTGATAATTTGATGCCATGAGATCAGGATAATAATGTAATCGAATACTATCACTAATTACTGCAGGGAGCTTCCACATTTTACATAACTCTGTTCCGGTCTGATAATGATCAAAGCCGATTAATTCCTGTTCACATCGATACTCATCTTCAAAAAATGTTGCCTGCTTTGATTGAAGGCGTAAATCGACTTCTCTCGCCAGACTTGGCAATCGCCTAAAAAACACCAGTTGACCAATATCATGCAATAGTCCACATACAAATATTGCATCTTTATAATGTTTCCCCAGGTGGTTATCAATTTCTCTGGCGATTAATGCGCACTTTACACTGCGTGCCCAAAAATCATGCATGGTGATGGTTTCGCCCGGCATATCAGAAAACTTTTCAACTATTACTGTACCTAATACCAGGTTTAGCAATTCCTGAGAACCTATAATGGTCATGGCTCTGTTTACACTGGAAATTGTCCCGGGAAACCCATAAAAAGCGCTATTGACAATCATCAATAACTTGCTTGTCAACGCGGAATCATATTCGATAATGCTCGCCGCATCCTCCATCGGCCTGATAGGATCATCTAATATTTTTTTAAGTTCAAAAAAAACATTAGGAGGCGAAGTCAGGTTCAAATCTCCCTGCAAGATATCGGCAACAGTTAAATCTGGTTGTAAAGAAGTTTGCATATTTAACTAATAAATATTGAAAATAAAAAAAATGGCCTATACTTGAGATAAAATATAGGTATATCAAACCGTAGTCTTAATTATGATAAATGCAAGGCTGTTGAATAGTGTGGTCGCTCAATGCCGGGATTACTGCTTTACATACTACAATCCTGCGTTTTGTAAGGAAAAAATAAAGCTCGTGAATAGGAAATAGCTTAGTCAAAACTGCTCATGGTTAACTACGTTGATCTCAAACAAAAACTGATCATCATTGCAGAACATGTCGAAAAATCTGCGCTTGACATCAGTTCTAAACTCAAAGAAAAAGGCTATCAGAACCTTAGAGTGGCTGAAGACGGCAGCCACATCTATGAAATTTTAAGACCTTTTTATAATAAGCAGGATCAAGTTGGCCTGGTCATCATCAATGAAGACTTACCACAGGCTCAAGTGGCTGAAATGTGCCAGGCACTGGCCGGTAACACTGCAAATGACTCCATTGTTCCTTTCATCATACTCTGCCAAACACCTCGCAAACCAAGTGAATTTTATTTACAACATGATTCAGAAAACAGTCAGCGATACTTGATTCATACGCTCCAATATCCGCTAAATTATCACGAGCTTTTACTGATCATCGATTTTCAATTAGGTATGAAACATGAGCGTTTACTACGCCATAAACAAGAAGAACGCCTGATTAATGAACTGGCTGAACGTAAAGTCGTTGATTCAAAGTTAAAATACCTGGTTGTTCATGATGAACTGACCGGCCTGTATAATCGAAATAATTTTGAACGCCAATTAAAACTGGTGTTAAACCGCAACAGCCATTTTTCAGAAAATTCAGCCTTACTTTTCATCGATATTGACCGATTCAGTATGATTAATGAATTGGAAGGTTTTGAAGTCGGTGACCGGCTGTTAGTGGAATTGGTTGTGCTCGTCAGAAAGTTTTTATCTTCAAACAGTCTGTTCGCGCGCATTGGGTCTGACGAATTTTGCCTTTTTCTTGAAGATAATAATGAACACCAGGCGCTCAACTTTGCCGAAAGAATTCGGACTGCTGTTGAAGAATTCCGATTTTTCACTGGCGAAGTCTGTTACAGCGTAACTGTGTCCATTGGTATATCCACCATCAATCCAAGTAATCATGTTTACCATCCCAGCGAGTTGGTATTACGCGCCCGACAAGCCTGCCATACCGCCAAGGAAAACGGCCGCAATATGCTGTGGGTATTCAATGACAACGATCATGTGGTAAGGGAACGTCGACGCGATATTTACTGGGCCCCGCTGATAAAAAAAGCCCTGCTAGAAAAAGAACTGTTTCTGGTTTATCAACCCGTGGTAGAACTGGAAAACGGCAAAATTTCCCACTATGAAGCCCTCATTCGCATGAAAGGCCAGGACAACGTGGTCATTACCCCTAATCAGTTTATTCCCGCAGCGGAACGCATGGGTTTGATCCATAGTATTGATATATGGGTGGTGGAAACCGCCATTGATTTTCTGGCCAACCTGCCACCAGAACTTTCTCATATTTCATTAGCTATCAACTTGTCGGGGACGGCGTTTCAAGATGCCTCACTGTTACCTACTATCAGAGAAAAACTTGAGTTAACCTGGGTCAATGCCGGCCGTTTAACATTTGAGATCACTGAAACCGCCGCCGTCGAAAATTTTGAAAAAACAAGGGAAATGATTACTAAAATCCGAGCGCTTGGTTGTAAATTTGCGTTAGATGATTTTGGTGCTGGCTTTTGTTCTTTTAATTATTTAAAAAGTTTTCCAGTAGATTATGTAAAAATTGATGGCCAGTTTATTCAAAACCTGATGAGCGATGAAACGGACCAGGTTCTTGTAAAATCAATGGCAGAAATCGCCAGTCAATTGGGTAAAAAAACGATTGCTGAATTCGTTGAAACACCTTTTATTGTTCAAAAATTGAGAGAATTTGGTATCGATTTTGGACAAGGTTATTTTTTTGGTAAACCCAACATGGAACTGTTGCAAAGTGACAGCGTTGAAATCAATCAACTGTTAGAAAACACACTTAACCAAACCCCTTTTTCAGTCAATAGTTAAGCCAACCAGCCACGCCTTGTTGGCTCGTTCATTCGCGATTAAGCATAAAATCATAGATAATACATAAAATTATTTATTGCTTTGATTTATTTCAACGAACGGCTATTTTGATTCTGCTAAACACCAAGATAGATTTCCCTGCGATTAAGATCGTCCACCACCCTTTTGTGAGTGAGACGACATTCACCAAAAAATAATGGCAAAAAAAAATCAGCGCGCCAAACCTAAAAACAAGAAAAAAACCAAGTCCCCCCCCCCCGGCCGGTTAACAAAATTTTTTATCTACCTGCTCGTTTTTGGCACTTTTGTTTTCGCAACCTATATGGGCTATCTGGACTATACCGTTCGCCAACAATTCGCTGGTAAACGCTGGTCAATACCTGCCCGTGTCTATGCCAGCCCTGTTGAGTTGTATGCAGGGCTGGAATTGGGTACGAGAGACTTCGAGAATCTCTTAGCGCAATTACATTATCATCGCGATTACCAATTATCCGGCCCGGGAAGTTTTTATAAAAAAAATAGCGCCATCTACTTGAAAACCCGCCGATTTGTTTTTTGGGATGGTCAACAGGAAAGCCAGGCGTTAAAAATCCAATTCAAGGGAAAATCTGTTGCGAGACTAACTCGACTTGATACATCACAGGATATTCCTGTCATCCGTCTGGACCCGGTTCAAATTGGCAGCTTTTATCCCACGTTAAAAGAAGACCGGGTATTGATCAAAATGGAGAATGCACCTGATCATTTAATCAACGGTCTGCTTGCAACTGAAGACAGAAACTTTTACTCGCATTTTGGCATTTCATTTAAAGCGATTGCGCGGGCACTGTATGTAAACCTAAAGGCTGGTAGCGTTGTCCAGGGAGGCAGCACCATCACTCAACAATTGGTAAAAAACTTTTATCTTTCCGCTGAAAAAACCCTGATCCGTAAAATCAACGAAGCGCTTATTGCGTTGATTCTTGAATATCGGTTTAACAAGGACGAAATCCTCGAAGCCTATTTGAATGAAATTTATCTGGGGCAGGATAAAGCCAGTGCAATTCATGGATTTGGCCTTGCCAGCGAATTTTATTTCGGGCGGCCTTTGGATAGTCTGGATTTACCTCAAATTGCCACGCTGGTCGCAATGGTGCGTGGCCCCTCCTATTATGATCCCAGACGTCACCCAGATCGTGCTATCCAGCGAAGAAACCTGGTCTTGGATGAAATGTACAAACAAGGATTTATATCTGAACTGGAAGCCCAACCTGCCAAGCAATCTAAATTATACGTCGTAGCTAAAACCCATCGACCTGCCAATCGTTATCCTGCATTTTTGGATTTGGTGAAAAGACAGCTGCGCCAGGAATATCGAAATGAAGACCTTACCTCGGAAGGGTTGAGAATCTTCACCACGCTGGACCCCTTTGTGCAAAACAAGCTGGAAAACACTATCAAAAAGAAACTGTCCCAGCTCGAGAAAAAACCGAAAGTATCCAAGCTGCAAACTGCCAGCCTGGTCACACGTCGGGACAGTGGTGAGATTGTTGCTTTAATGGGCAGTCGCAAAGCTGATGCTGCCGGGTTTAATCGTGCATTGGATGCTGTCCGCCCGATAGGCTCTTTAATTAAGCCGGTTATTTATTTGACGGCGCTTGAGTATCCACAAAAATACACTGCAATCACCAAAATCAGTGACACCTCGATTACAGTGAAAGGGGCAAAAGGCAAAGACTGGACGCCCAAGAATTACGACAACCTGGAACATGGTGATGTCGAGTTACATACCGCATTGAGTCGCTCTTACAATTTAGCTACTGTCCGCATAGGCATGGATGTGGGCATTGCCCGCACAGCCAAAACCTTGCGCGATATGGGTGTTAACCGCGAGGTAAAACTTTACCCCTCTCTGTTGCTGGGAGCTTCTCCCCTCACGCCACTGGAAGTTACACAACTTTATCAAACGCTTGCCGGAGACGGTTTTGCAACGCCATTACGCTCAATTCGGGAAGTTGTCGCGCAAAATGGAGAACGCCTGCAAAGTTACCCTTACACTGTTCGCCAGACAGTTGACCCTGCTGCGGCCTACATCACCAATACCCTGTTACAGGAAGCCATGCAGGAAGGAACCGGCCGATCAGCCTACCTGTACCTGCCCAGCGCCCTGAATCTTGCCGGAAAAACCGGGACAACCAATAAATTACGAGACAGCTGGTTTGCCGGTTTCAGTGGCGATTATTTATCCGTTGTCTGGATTGGACGTGACGACAACAAACCGGCTGGGCTGACCGGAGCCAGTGGCGCATTGCAGGTATGGATAGAATTAATGAAACATATTGCACGTCAACCAGTCGTACTCATACCCCCCGAAACCATTGAAATGCAATGGATAGACCCAAGTAATGGTTTGCTGGCGGATGAAGAATGTGACCTGGCCACAGCCTACCCTTTTGTATCCGGCTCGGCACCCCTTCAACATTCGCCTTGTGTCGAAACCAGCCTGGACAAAGCCAAAACCTGGTTTAATGATTTTTTACTCGATAATTTTTAAGTTATGAAGACATTTGTTGTATTGATTACCTGCTGTGCAACTCTCTTGTTTGTGCCATTAGTGAGCTCAGATGAGACTGTCCAGCAGCAATTAACCTTGTTTTTGCAAAACACAACAAGCATACAGGCTGATTTCCAGCAAGTCAGTTTTGACAAACAAGGCAACCCGGCTGAAACCAGCGAAGGTACGTTTTATTTAAATCGCCCCGGACGATTTCGTTGGCATTACCAACATCCTTTTATTCAGGAAATAGTCTCAAATGGCGACAAAATATGGTTTTATGATGCTGATCTGGAGCAAGTCACCATTAAACCGGCAATAGACTCGATAGGTTCAACCCCCGCCCTTTTATTAAGTGGCAATGTTAAACTCAATGAAGAATTCCATGTAATCCAACACGGCCAAACTGAAGGTGACATGGCGTGGATAAAACTCACCCCAAAAAAAGAAGAAAGCGGTTTTAATTATATTTTGATCGGGCTGGACAAGGGGATACTTGCCGGTATGGAACTAAGCGATAATTTTGGCCAGTTGACACGTATTTATTTCAGCAATCTTCAGCAAAACCCAGAGTTATCAGACACGCTGTTTTCTTTTAACATACCGGAAGGCGTCGATGTCTTCAGCCAATAAGACCTTACCCTTGACCGGAAAGGTATGTGATATTGTTCAGCTGGGCAATCCACTGCTACGCCAAACCGCTCAAAAAGTCACCGATACAGCTGCCCCCCAGGTTGAGCAAACCATTGTGGATATGCTAGCTACGCTTGCTGTTTCCAATGGTGTCGGTATCGCCGCACCGCAAATCGGAATCTCTCTGGCGATTATAATAATAGCCTCACGCCCCACACCAAGATATCCCAATGCACCCGATATGCCGCCCGTAGTGATGATTAATCCCGGATATGAGATCATTGAGCACACTCGAAAAAAAGACTGGGAAGGTTGTCTGAGCATTCCCGGTATACGCGCTTTGGTACCACGATATCAAGCGATTAAAGTCAGCTTTCAAAGTCCACAAATGACAGCCAACACTTTAGAATTATCTGATTTTCCAGCGCGAGTATTTCAGCATGAATTTGACCACTTATCTGGCAACGTGTATTTAGACCGGGTGGAAAACAACGTGGATATCATAACCGAGAGTGAATTTATGGCCCGTTACCTTGATTAAGTATTTTATCCAACTCAATGTATACCCCCTGACTGAACAGTACCGTGTTCATTTCCATGTTGAAAATATCCTAATAAGCTGTTAGAAATGGAGACAGTTTAAATGTATAAATAAACATGCTAAATATAGAAACGCTTAAATCGTTCCCGTTGCTTGCATTGAAAAGTGGAGATTTTTTACTGCAACAAGGTGAGAAGACCGACAGTCTGTTTTTTCTTTATGAAGGAAAAGTCAGCATCATCAAAGACGGTTATGAAATTGGTATTCGTTCTGATCAAGGAACAGTATTGGGTGAAATTTCGGTATTACTCAATTCGGAAATTTCCGCTTCAGTCCAATGTTTGACCGACACTACTTTTTTTCATATTTCGCAACCGAAGCAATATTTGAACTCACATCCTGAAGTAATGTGGCATATTGCCCAGGTGCTTTCCCTGCGCTTATATAATTTAAGCCAATATCTGGTGGATGTTAAACGCCAGTACGAAGGGCACGATCATCTGGATATGGTCGATGATGTTTTGCATTCTTTGTTACATCAACAGAACAGTGAAATCATAAAACGCCATGAGAGTAAACGAGATACCCCCGATTATTAAACCAATAGTTGATATTCACTGCCTGCCAGGGAATGCCATTCAGCTTGCATCCTTTGCAGATCAACTACCAGATAAGGAGGAATATCACCGAGATAGCTCCCACTATTAAACACCCAGGTGTGACCTATCTGATCTTTCCAGTCGCCTGCTTTGGTATAGGGGCTCTGATGAATATGGCCGCTAAAAACCATTGAGGGTTGATATCGGTCTATCCATGCGTTCAAGGCGCTATCTCCAATATGACGCTTGCCGGTCCAACTGACAGGAGAATTATCCGGAGGAGCATGATAAACCCAAATCCACTGCTGAAAATTGAGCTGACTTTGTGATTGAAACTGCTTGTTCACCACCTGTTTGCTGAACTCACCATCCCACCAGGGAAAGATTGATACCAATGTTTGTCCCCAGTACACAAAAGTGCCATCTACATGAATATTGTCATAACTTAACCTCTGTATCCATCTCGCTTCAAACTCATCGTATTGATTTTTTATATCACCATCATGGTTACCTGAGCAAACCAGCACCTGTGTTTGCTGTCTCAACTTGCATAAATATTTGTTTAAAACTTCAATTTGTACCGAGAGGTTTACATTGGAAGATATATCCAGTAAATCTCCCGCGATAATAATGCTATCAAAACGCTCAGCCTGAACAAGAATCCAGTCAAATTGCTTGAGTCGATAATGTAAGTCAGAAACAACCAGGATCTTCATCGGTCAATCAACTTAGCGTGATTGCAATTGAATGACGCTCATTCTTCATCCAGTTCATGACCACAGAATTTACAAAAGCTCGCATCAAAATCATGACCGGTAGACCCGCAATCAGGACAAGCATCGTTATTAATATCAGGTTTATTTACTTTAATCAGTTCAGCACTGTATATTCCTGTAGGTACTGCAATGATGCCATACCCCATAATCATAATCATGGCAGCAATTAATTGGCCCCACGGTGTTTGCGGCGCGATATCACCATACCCTACCGTCGTCAACGTCACTATTGCCCAATATACACCTTTTGGAATACTGGTAAATCCAGACGCGCTGCCTTCCACCACATACATTAATGAGCCAAACAACACGACTAATGTACATACTGTATATAAAAAAACCAGAATTTTATGACGACTTTTATTTAATGCCTCAAGCAACACATGAGACTCACTCAGATATTCTGACAGTTTTAAAATCCTGAATATACGCAATAGTCTCATCACCCGGATGACCAACATATATTTCACGCCAGGAATCAAAAAACTCAGATAGGTTGGGATAATGGACAAAAAGTCGACAATACCAAAGAAGCTTCGACAATACATCAGCGGCCGACGAACAGAAATAAGACGTAAAAAATATTCGACAGTGAATAAAGCCGTGAAAAACCATTCGATATATAAAAAAACTACACTGTATTTTACATTCAGGCTTTCGACACTACCCAGCATCACTGATAAAACACTGATTAATATGCATATAATCAATACAACATCAAACAATTTGGCTGGCCAGGTTTCAGCGCCAAATATGATGGTATTCAGCGACTCACGCCAGGGAGATAATTCATCCCCTTCGTTAAATTTCGGCTTATTAGGGTTACGCATCTAGTACTTTGATAACATCTGGCTTAATTGTTGACCCAATCCCAAAATGGATTGTTGCTGCTGCTGATCAATTAACTGCCCCGCATCGTCAAAGGCTTGAGCAGCCTTCGGAATCACGCGTTGTTCTGGCAAAACAATCATGCCTATGCTACTCAGCAGCATACGTAACATAATCAAACCTTTCATCCCGCCAAACGCGCCAGGCGACGCCGCCATAATAGCGACCATTTTGCCTTGAAACGCCGCAAGTTTAGGCTCATCATCATGTTCTTTGCGAGAGCACCAATCTATGGTGTTTTTTAACAGGGGGGTAAAACAACTGTTGTATTCAGGGGACGCGATCAACAAGCCATCGTGTTCAATGAATAATTGTTTAAATGCTTTAACCTTCTCCGGCATCCCCTTTTCCATTTCTTCATCCTGATTAAACAAAGGCATTGGATAATCGGCCACGTCTACCAAGGTTACTTCAGCCCCTGCATCCTCTGCTCCTTTGGCTGCAATAGCGACCATTTTCTTGTTAAATGATTTTTTTCTGGCACTGCCAGCAAATGCTAAAATCCTGCTCATTTATTTCCCATTCTTCGTCATCAAAATTTAATAACATTATCGTCACGTCCTTTTATAATACAGTCTCATTGTTTACTCAACTTACATATTTTTAAATGATTACCACAATTAAACCATTCAGAATGCTGTTCCTGGGTACATTAGTCGCATTATCTGCCCCTTGCTTCGCCTTGGATGCCGGACTAATCAATGACTTTGAAGATAATACAGTGCAAGGATGGGGGCACCCGAGAACTAATAATTTCGAGCCAACAGTTAATGTTGACTCTTCTACCAATAACCATAGCCTGTCTATCATTGCATCTGGTCAATCTGGTGCGGGCAGTCGGTTATTGGCGCTAAACCGAAGTGCCGTCTGGACCTCCCCTGTAAGCTCAGATTTGATTGCTATTACAGCACATTTAACCTGGAAGGCGGGGCCGGATCTATCAGTACGCTTTGCATTTTTGGGCACTGATGACACGCAAAGCAACGCAACCTGGTATGTATCAACCACACCTGTAGTCATTACTGATGCTAACCCGACTGTTTCTCAAGCTACTTTTCCATTTGAGGACCTGCTACGCGTCAGCGGTACTGCCGGGCTTTCAGAGGTTATGAACAACATTCAGGAAGTCAGAATCCTGCATAGTGCAGCGCCGAGTTTTAAAGGTGATATTACAGCAGGATCATTTTTAGTGGATAATATTTCGACGGTAGCAACCCCCGCATCATCAGAGAGCATCCCTGTGCCCGCTATTGCTGTTGCCGGACTGGCATTTGTTTTTGGATTAATCGCAAGAAAGCATTTGCAATAAAGATACTCAGGTATGCCATTCTCTTAGTGCCTGGATATTCTTTTCCAACCTGCAAAAAGACAAGCTTCTAAGTTATGCTGCTTAATAGACTACATAGTTTCGTTACCGCCTTTTGAGCAGCTTTAGCTTAAAATAAATCAATATCCCCTTCATCCATATTCGTCTGAGTCACTTTTCTCTGTTCCCGCAGTAACCATTCATTTTGCATCTCTCTGATCCTTTGAATACTGCTTTCAAGCTCATGTGTTTGATGAGTCACTTCTTCTGACTTGAATATGTTTAAGCTAACACGCATTTCATCAATTAACGTTTTAAAATGCAAAGCACTTTGATCGACTGACTCCACAATCTGCCGCGCCATATCTTCAAATTGCAAGCCTCTCACTGCATCGTTCACACTTTGGTCGATTTGATTGTTAATCTCTGATACATTTCCCAACTTACCAGAAACAGTATCATTGATGCGTGCAATTTCTTCCATCATTTTGTCAATATTGGATTTGGACGTGATGGCCAAATTCATATCCCTGGATGCCATTTTCTCAGTCATTGATTTCGCTTCTTCTATATTATACTTGGATGAATTGACCACTTTACGGATTTCATCGCTGAATTTATCAGAGTTCTTGGAGAGGTTTCTTACTTCATCAGCCACAACAGCAAACCCTCGACCTGCCTCTCCCGCTCTGGCTGCCTCTATCGCCGCATTTAATGCTAGAAGGTTGGTTTGATCGGCAATACCCTGCACATCACCTAACAACTTTTCCACGTGATTCATGTGTGTTCCAACATCATGAATAACATTAACCATTTCCATACTCTGTTTGCTAATGCTCAGGATATGTTCAATAAAAAACCCCAACACATTACCTGTTTCCTGGGCAAATTCTTTAAAGCTGACACGCTCGCTTTCAGTATCATTGCTGCTATCTAAATCTTCAAGTAAAGAATAAACCAAATCAGATTGGCCGGATGTCAGGCCATGAAGGCTATTAAAACTGTCGGACATGGTAACAATTGCATCCGAAAAGACTGTTTTAAGCTGATCCAGCTCACGATGGATGTATTCAACTTCCTGTTCAATACACTGTTCCAACTGAACCAGGTAATTATCAATCTCATGATGTAATGCGGATTGAAGATTTCCGTCAATTTCCTGAACTTTCTGAGTATTTTGCGCAGAAAAAATGGCGATACACCAGCCTATTGCCAATACGGGAACGGCTACCCAAAAGGCAATAACAATTGAAGTGAATTCAGCCAGGACGATTGCCAGCCCACATGTAAGGACGGGGTAGATTAATTTTTTAAAATGATCAATATTCATGATGCTACCAACTTGCAAATGTGATCGGATATTTTATTTAAAGGCAGAACATGCGATGCCGCTCCTAATTTATAAGCCTCACCCGGCATTCCCCACACCACAGAACTCTCTTCATCCTGAACAATGTTTGTACTGCCTTGATCCAACATTTCTTTCATACAGGCTGCACCATCCGCACCCATGCCGGTCAACATGACTCCAATTGCATTTGGACCAACATTTTGAGCGACAGAACGAAACATGACATCTACCGAAGGCTTATGTCGATTGACCGGAGGACCATCGTGTAATTTACATCTATATGTTGCACCATCACGACACACCATCAAATGCTTATCCCCGGGTGCAATATATATATTTCCAGGAAGTATCTGCTGTCCGTCCTGGGCAATACATGCATTCATTTCACCCGCTTCATTTACATGTTTTGCAAATGAAGCACTAAACGCTGCCGGTAAATGTTGCGACAAGACAATAGCTGGCGAGTCCGCCGGAAGCCGACTGACCATCTCTTTAAATGCCTCTGTTCCCCCAGTGGAAGAGCCGACAGCGATAATTTTATCAGACGTTTTAAAATGCCGTTTACTGGATGAGGACTGCAAAATAACATCAGTAGAATTTTTGTCGCCGACGGCTTTTTTGACTTCTGTAGAACCCTTTGTTGATACAGCTTCCACCGCTTTAACCCTTGCCTTGGAAGCCATTATGACTTTCCCGATTATATTCTCAGCATAAGATTGTAAAGTATTGCTTACATCAACTTTTGGTTTAGCAACAAAATCAACCGCACCCAATTGTAATGCTTCTAATGTTACTTCTGCCCCCTTTTCTGTCAGCGTCGATATCATAACGACAGGCATGGGGCGCAAACGCATGAGGTTTCTGAGAAATGTCAATCCATCCATACGCGGCATTTCAACATCCAGCGTTAAAACATCAGGGTTCAGTTTTTTTATTTTTTCTCGCGCCAGAATGGGATCTGAAGCAGTCCCTACCACTTCAATATCATCAGATGTTTCAAACACCTTAGTTAACATCTGCCTGATCAAAGCAGAATCATCAACGATTAAAACCTTAACTTTACTCATCAAAACAGCTCCACATCACTTTCCACTTCAATATCCTTGAGACTTGCCCGGTATTGCGTTTCTCTTTTTACTATCGTTTCATTATGTAGATCCTTGATTTTCTTCATCATTACTCTTCCCGTATGTGGAAAATAATGGACTTTTCTTGGATAACTATCTCCCAAATCATGTGATGCCAACTTCAAATTTTCTGTTTGAATGTAATCCATAACAAAACTGATATTGTTTTGCCCGGTATTACCCAGGGTTTCCAATATTTTGCCTCCTCCGAAAAGCTTGATTTCCAAGTTGCTTCGTTTACCCCCGTAATGAATGATGGTATTAATCAAATGTTCCATAGCATAATTGCCATAGCGGGTTGCTTTACCAATAACAACTTCATCATTATTAGCCAATCTCCTCTCTGTCGTTTCGGGTAACATAAAATGATTCATTCCACCCAAACCGGTTTCCTTATCCCTGATACACGCTGATACGCACGACCCCAACACAGTCGTAATCAGTTCGTGGTCATGCGTTACATAATATTCACCTGGCAATAATTTGGCAGCAACAATATTGTTCCTTTTATCCCAATAGCGCTTTATTGATACAAATTCATCAATTGAAGGCGGGTGAATAATGTTTTTCAATCCTTTTCCTTATTTTTTTCTATAAATCGTATTACCCAATAATTCGAAATCTGTGTCTAGTTGATGCAATGATTCAGAATGACCGATAAACAAATGAGCCCTGTTGCGTAAATGCTGACTATATCGGTTCGCTAAATTTTCTTTTGTTTGTTTATCAAAATAGATAAGTACATTCCTGCAAAAAATCACATCAAATACTCCTGAAATCGGCCATTCTTTCATCAGGTTTAATTGTTTAAATGTAATCAGTTGTTGCAGCTCATTTTTTACTTTCACTTTATTTGCATTTATGCCGGTCCCTTTTTTAAACCAACTCTTAAGATGCTCGTCGGATAAGCCGGTTACCCTGTCATTGTTATAAACGCCATTAGCTGCTGTCTGTAATACATTGGTATCCAGGTCAGTTGCCAGAATTTTAATATCCCAACCGATGGGGAGACTCTCTTTCAAGGTGATAGCCAAAGAATAAGGTTCCTCTCCTGTAGAACACCCTGCTGACCACACTTTCATCAATTTTTGGCTTTTTTTTTGTTTGATTACGTCAGGAATCACCGTATCCTTTAAGTATTCAAAATGATGATTTTCGCGAAAAAAAGCCGTCAGATTGGTCGTAATCGAATTGATGAAATCAGTAAATTCTAATCCAGGTTCATCTGATAAATACTGGCAATATTCCTTAAAATTTTTCAACCCCAGCATACGCACCCGTTTCGATAAACGGGAATAAAACATATCAAACTTATCATCAGGTACCAGAATACCGGAATGGGTATTTGAGATGTGTCGGAGCGTATCAAAGTCATCCCAGGTATATTCAAATTCTCGTGAATTATTCCTTTGCGACATAACTATTTTTTTGGGTAGACGATATGTTAACTTTAGAAAAAACCTGCCGCACTTTGCTCAACTTCTAACAAGTCTGAGAGCCCTAGTAACGAAGCTGCTTCAATAAAGTTTTCAGAGGGAAAGTCTATAACCATTTCCTTGCCATTTTTTATCGCAGATTGTTTTAACACGATCAACAATTGCAACGTTGATGCATCAATAGAAACCACATCAGACGCATCGATTTCTATCGCGTTTTTCTGGTCAAATTGTTTAATCAATCGGTCATGTAATTGACTTACATTTTGTATATTCGATATTGAATCCAATCTAATGACATCTTCAGTTTCTTCAGAACTATGCGGCTGAACGATCTCAGCGGCCGAATTTATTTCTGGCTTAACTTCAGCTTTGGTTGATTCATTTGAATCCGGGTCAATGACTTCATTTTTTATTGATTGATTACTGTTAACCGGTTCAGCAAGCGACGTTTGTTCAGCCTCCGGAGAATCTGCGCGTTGCTCTGTACCGGAATCGTGTTCCATCCAGGCTAATGGATCATGCCCAATCAGTGTACTTTTGTCATTTGCTGCCATTACATCATCCTGCTCTCTACAAAGTCTTGTGCCAGATTTCTGAAATCCTGAGCTGAGCGGCTACTCGCTCTGTAATCATGAATTGTTTTGCCCAGGCCAGGACATTCAGCCAGCAGGGCCGCTTCCCTGATCACTGTCGCTAGTACCTGAGTTGGAAAATGTTTACGAATTGTATTTAGAACTTCTCGTGACATACGTCGGGTGGTTGAAAACCGCGACATCACCAATGATATTTTGTACTTTTTGCCTAGTGTTTTTTCAAATCGTTTGATGGTTCCCATCAAGAACGCCAACCCTTGCAGAGATAAATAATCCCCTGTCATCGGGATTAAAATATCTTCCGCTGCAAAAAGTGCATTGGCAACCAGGATGCCGGAAGAAGGCGGGCAATCAATAAAAATATAATCATCCTCACTGTCTGCATCCAAGGCTTCCTTTAATAACTGCCCTCTATGAACCCCGCCTTCATTGAGTTGTTCAATTTCCTGTAATCTTGGGCCAGCCACAACTAATTTAAGGTTTTCTCTGATTTCAAATGTCTGGTTCTGTAAACGGGTTTGCCCCAGCATCACATCATCTATCCCGGAAACGCGTGATGAAACCTGTCCGAATGACACCGCTAAATGACCTTGAGGATCCAGGTCAATCACCGTAACTTTATATCCCATCTTTGCCAGAGCATGAGATAAATTCACAGAAGTGGTGGTTTTACCCACACCCCCTTTTTGATTCAATATCGCTACAATTTTTGGTCTCATGCAATATCAGCTAAGTTTTCAAATTCATCAGGGTTTAGTAACTTATTAATATTCAGTAGCAGTATCATCTTGTCTTGCGTGACATACATGCCTTGCATATAACAGGTGTCTATTTTGGCCCCCAGATTAGGTGCTTCCTTGATTTGAGTCATTTTCACATCAAGCACATCTGAAACCGCATCAGCAACAATTCCGATAACCGTATCTCCTTTTTCACCTTCGACACTAAGAACAATAACCACTGTGACCGGTGAATATTCCACCTTCTCCATATTGAAACGTTCTCGTAAATCAACGATAGGTACAATTGCACCACGCAGGTTTAACGCTCCTTTTAAATAATCCGGTGTATTAGGGATAGCCCTGATAGGCTCCCACCCTCTGATTTCCTTCACTTTTAAAATTTCAACACCGTATGCTTCGTTATCAATTTCAAAGGTTAGAAATTGTTCAACTGCATTATTGTCTACTACATCTTGTGCCATGTTGTCGTCCTAAAGGAAATTCAGCAAACTTGAAAATATAACTTCACCTAAAATTCTTCCCATTCATCATCATCCAGGGTAGAACTGAAACTTGGCGCTGTTTTACTTTCTTGTTTATCTGGTTGTGGAGAACTCATCTTCTTTTCCAGCACTCGTTCTCCGTGTATTGAAGAGGCCACATTTCGGACTTCCTTGGAGACTGAGGTATTCAGTTCCAGATTGGACGGGTTCCCAACGCCTTCTGTCACTGAAAAAAACTTAATGAGTTCCACCATACTCTCAGACTGTTCGCTCATCGTTATGCTTGCCGCTGAAGTTTGTTCAGCCAACGCGGCATTCTGTTGGGTAATCTCATCCATTTGTGATACAGCAAGATTCACCTGCTCAATACCCGTAGACTGTTGTGCACTGGCAGCAGCAATTTCAGCCACAATATCTCCTACTTTTTTTGCCCCGCTCACAATCTCATTCAATGCATTACCGGTTTCGTTGACAAACTCGGTACCTGATTTCACTTTTTGTACACTGGTATGAATCAACTCTTTGCTTTCTCGCGCCGCTGTTGCACTACGTTGAGCAAGATTTCTGACTTCTGTGGCAACCACTGAAAAACCGCGCCCCTGTTCACCTGCACGAGCTGCCTCGACGGACGCATTGAGTGCCAGCAAATTAGTCTGGAAAGCAATTTCATCAATTACACCAATAATGTCGGCAATTTTATTACTGCTTTCATTGATCTCCTGCATCGCTGAAACCGCTGAATCTACAATACTGCTGCCCTTCTCTGCCTGGTCTTTTGCGTTATTAGCCAACTGATTTGCCTGTTGGGCATTTTCGGCATTATTTTTTACTGTACTGGTCAACTGCTCCATACTGGCAGCCGTTTGCTGCAAGTTTGCAGCCTGCTGCTCGGCACGTTGTGACAAATTATTGTTACCACTTGAAATTTCCTGAGAAGAATTATTGATGAAGCCTGCAGAATCATTAATCTGGGAAACTATCCCGCTTAATTTGTCAAATGATCCGTTAATGCTGTTCTTGCAATCGAGATAGACGCCCTGATAATCACTGGTAATACGGTGGCTCAGATCGCCTTGTTCCAGATCTCTCATCGTCGTGCTGATTTCACCAAATACAGTTTCAATCACATCGGCAAATTCATTGATGCCCTCGCTTAAGGTTTCAAAAAAGCCTTCTTTATCGGCCATTTCAATCCGTTGTGATAATTCACCGGCCTTGACGCCGTCTACGATTGTATAAATTTCTTTTTCAATTTTGACTTCATGCGTTCTGTCCAGCCATTCAACAACAAAACCAATGCGTTCGCCGTCATCATTCCTGACTGGATTGGCAACAAACTTCATGTGCCTGCTGCCGATCACCAGCTCCGAAGTAAACGTTGAATCCAGTTTGGCCAACATGCCACGTTGATGCGCCGGATTTTTGTGGAACTGATCTATATTTGCGCCCATCAATTGAGACGCATCAAAAGCAGGTAGCTGTTGCCTGATATCTGCTTCTGCATTCTTGAACATCTCTATCAATGTATTGTTCATATAGATGATATTCAGATCATTGTTCGCCACCATGACGCAAGATTGCACATTATCCAAGGCTTGTTTAATACGCAAGTTGGATGCAGATTGTTCACGGGTATGCGCTAGATCACTGTTCAATTTAACTTGCATCGAATACAGCGCCCGTTGAAAATCTCCAACCTGATCATTTCGATCTATATCTATCTTGTTTCGAAAATGATCTTCCTGCAGACAATAAAACACACCTACGGCATGTTCTAAGGTATCGACGATTTTTTTCACCATGGTACCGCCAATGATGCCGGCGAATAGTGTCATGATGGCTGCCAGAGCAAAAACGCCCCAGTTTTGCGCCTGGGCTAATTGATATAACAGAAACATATTGGGGATTAAAAATAACGATAAACTTATTACCGCTTTTTTCCAAATCGCCATTTCCTTAATATTTTTTAGCATTGCAGCAAACCCCGTCGGTCTCAACTGGGCCTGATTTGCATTCAATTGCTGGTACAGAGTTTCAGCCTTGGCAATCTGCTCGCGACTGGGGGCATAGCGTACAGATAGATAACCGTCCAGTTTGCCTTTGTTATACACCGGCGTAACATTAGCTTCTACCCAGTAATAGTCTCCAGATTTCGTTCTGTTTTTTACAGGGGCTGTCCATGGTCGTCCTTGTTTCAGACATTTCCACATATCTTCAAACGCTGCTGGCGGCATATCTGGATGGCGTACCAGATTATGATTTTTGCCAACCAGTTCTTCCCGACTAAATCCACTGATTTCAACAAAAGCATCATTGGCATAGGTAATTACGCCCTTGGGATCAGTTCTGGTAACCAGAATGGTCCCTTTTTTCACATGCACTTCATGATCAGTGACAGGGTGATTTATTTTCATTGCTCTGCTCCTTTATTCTCAGCTTATTGCTTGAAGCGGGTTATCTTCGTTTTCATAAATTTCTTCCAGTGTCAGTAACTTATCGACATCAAGTAGCATAATCATTTTGTTATCCACACTGGTTAACCCATTAATAAACTCGGTACTGACCCTTGCGCCAAAGTCAGGTGAATTCTGAATGGTGGATTTATCCACATTAATGACATTCGATACTGCATCGACCACCACACCCATGACACAGCTTCTGTCTTCAAAATTTGCCTGCAAAATCACAACCACGGTTAACGGGCTATATTCCACATGCCCTAACCCAAACCGCTCTCTTAAATCAATAATCGGTACAATGGAACCTCGTAAATTCACCACACCTTTTTCATATGCTGGCACATTCGGAATTCTGGACACAGGTTCCCAACTTCTGATTTCCTGAACTTTAAGAATATCGACCCCATATTCCTCATTACCCAGGGTAAAACTTAAAAACTGTACTGAATTAGCCGTTTTTGTTATATTTTCGACGTTTTCATCGTCTATGGCTTCTATATTCTCTGTCATATTGCCTACACCTTTACTGATTCGCCAACCTGACCAGTCCTGGAATATCCAGGATCAAAGCAACCGATCCATCGCCTAGAATGGTCGCTCCTGATATACCTTCAACCCTGCGATAATTTGCTTCCAACGATTTAATCACGACTTGCTGCTGCCCTAATAAATCATCAACAAATAATCCACATTTAACCCCTTGTCCTTCAACCACGACCACCAGCCCATCTGTCAACTTGGTTGCCTTGGCAGATTCAACATGAAAAATGTCATGCATTCTGACGATGGGTAAAAACTCGTCTCTCAAACGAAAGGTTTCCCCTTTACCGGCGATTCGATTAACCATATCTTCATTGATATTGATCGATTCAATGATTGATCCGAGTGGAACGATGTAACGTTCATCTCCAACAGAAATGGACTGTCCATCGAGTATAGCTAACGTTAAAGGCAGGTGGATTGAAATGGTAGACCCTTTGCCCAATTCAGAGATGATTTCAATATTTCCGCCCAAAGATTGGATATTTCGGCGAACCACATCCATACCGACACCGCGCCCCGAGACATCGGTCAATTTTTCTGCCGTGGAAAACCCCGGCATAAAAATCAATTCATACGTTTGTTTATCGGTCAGAATCGCATCTTCATCAATCAGGCCTTTTTCGATCGCTTTAGCGCGTAATTTATCTTTGTTTAAGCCTTTTCCATCATCGACCACCTCAATCACAATATTGCCACCACGATGGTAGGCTTCAAGGATGACGGTGCCAGTCTCAGGTTTACCCGCAGCAATGCGGTCTTCGGGCATTTCGATGCCATGATCCAGACTATTTCTAACCAGATGAACCAGCGGATCACTCAGTAGCTCTACCACTGTTTTATCTACTTCTGTGTTTTCACCGACTAGCTTTAATTCAATTTTTTTGCCTAATTTACTGCTTAAGTCGTGAACAAGTCGTGGAAACCGGCTAAATACAAAACTGATCGGCAACATACGGATGTTCATTACGCTTTCCTGTAATTCGCGCGTATGTCGTTCCAGTTGTGATAATCCGGTTTTTAACTGATCGAGTTTGTTGATTTCAAAATGTTCTCCTACCAGACTCAACATAGACTGGGTAATTACCAACTCACCCACCATGTTTATCAACGTATCTATTTTAGTGGTATCAACACGAATTGATCCCGAGCTTTTGTTCGCTGGTTTCGCTGTTTCTTTTTTGTCTTTAACGGGTTTTTTACTTGCTACAGGTTTTGTAGCTTCAGCTGTAGTTTCTTTATCTTCTTTAGACGTTTGCTCATCAGGCTGAACTGTAGTGGTTGAATCAGTGGTTTCTGCAACTGGAGACACTGACTGCACTGTTGATTGAATTTTCTGTATTGCAAAATCACATTCATCTTCAACCCAGGAAAAAATCTCTTCAATGTCTTGTTCTGCTGTATTGCCTTTAAGATGTAATTTCCAAGAGATCGCACATTCTTCCGGCTCAAGATTATGGATATCCGGCACACCAAGAAAATCAGCAGTGCTTGTTAACTCTCCCAGTTCGGCAAGTTCCCTGAACATACGTACAGGGTCATTACCTGTTTTCAACATATTTGGATGAGGGCTGAACGATATATTCCAACCTTCCACGTTTGCCTCATGTGCTGTTATCGCTACAGGATCTGATACTTGTTCAGATGTTGCGGATTCTTGAGATGCAACGGGCGAACTGTCAGCGCCTCTAGTCAATTCAACCTCAAGCACCTTTTTATGTTCTGCAACATTCTGGGTGTCAACCGCTTGTTCGTCTTGAATCGCCGTTAACATGGCGCGCAGACAGTCAACTGAGCCTAATAACGCATCGACTGCAGATTGGGTAACTAGCCTCCGGCCATCACGCATTTCATCCAATAATGTTTCCATTACATGGGTGAAATCCGAAACTGCCGTAAATCCAAAGGTCCCACTCCCACCTTTAATTGAGTGGGCGGCTCTGAAAATCATGTTAATTTCATCAACATCCACATCGCCGGTATTCAGATCCAATAATCCGGATTCCATGGTATCCAGACCTTCAAAGCTTTCTTCAAAGAAAACCTGATGAAACTGCGCCATATCAATCGACATAATACTACCCGTCCTGATTAATCGTTATGCAAGCAGAGTTACCCAATGACTTTTTTAATCGTCTTTAATAACTGATCCGGATTGAACGGTTTCACTATCCAGCCTGTTGCTCCAGCCTCTTTCCCCTGCTGTTTCTTATCCATCCCCGACTCAGTCGTCAGCATTAACAACGGAGTGAATTTGTAATCAGGCAATGTTCTCAAATCTTTAATTAATGCAATGCCATCCTTATTCGGCATGTTGACATCAGTGACCACACAATCAAATTTCTCGGATTTGGCCTTATTTAGAGCATCTACACCATCTACTGCTTCAACAACAGAATACCCGGCACCTTTTAAGGTAAAAGAAACCATCTGTCTCATAGATGCAGAATCATCAACTGCTAGAATATTTGTCACAACTCTCTCCTTCAATAGAAATCAAACGTGGTAAAGCCGCTTTGTGCCTTATTACGTTAAAGTGTAGATGAAGAAAAAAATTTAGACGGACGTTAAGAAATTTTTTTAAAAATTCTGCAATGGAGCAAAATTTTTCTTAAAAAAAATTAAATATTTCTGACAATAACCTATAGAGCAAGGCAAGCTGTCAATTTCAGATAGCTTTCATATCGCATTTTTTTATACTATATTCACTAAATAACACGTCGTTTTTTAATAACAAAAGAGGGTAAAAAATGCTGGAATATGATGAAAAACGAAATTACATTCGAATGGATGTGGATTGTGATATTCAGTATAAAGCCGTTGATTCCGACAATTTTATACTGGGCCGCTGTACAAATTTGAGTGGGGCGGGTCTTTCTTTTATTGCAGAAAATAATTTTCAGGCAGGGACCGCCATGGAGGTCAGCATCGTCCCCAAAAGCAACCTGACCCCCCCCATGATCGCCTATATCGAAGTCGTTCGATGTACATCAGAGCCAGAGGGTGGATATCAGGTTGCGGCAAGTATTAAAAGTATTAAGGGGAATTAAAACTTCTACGCTTTGCGACAACCATTTTATTATGGTAAGCGATGGAGTCCAGTTGGGCACTGATCTCCGGGAAGATGAAATTGAATTTTATATTGTACGCTTGGAGTAGACACCACATAAAAACAAATCACACTGTTACTAGGTTGTTGAAAAGCTTCAATCTCCATCACAATCTTTTGCTTCCCCACTTTTTTTAACCCTTGTACATCAGGCACACACTGTTCTTTATAACCATCCCCACAAGGCGTCACCTCTAATCTCTCCATGTCTTCTTTTCTTTTGATGCCAATATTTCCTTTTTCGAACACCGGTTCGAAAATAGAATAATAATCAAGCGAACCTTTATAAGGTGACCGCTCGTAAGATTTATCCGTTGAACAAGCCGATAAACCTGCAAATGCAAATATAACAAGGATTACTTTTTTCATAATTTACCTCTCTCAGTTAACAACAATTAAAGACAACGCGAACAATTGAACATAAATTTACAAACCCAAATCAAAAATAAATTGTAGAGATACCTCCCGTTCCGATTCAAAAGATGGTGATGTCGGTAGACCGGTAATGACATTCCGATCGGAATATTGGTAATTTTCATCCAATAAGTTCCTTCCCACCAATTCAATTCGCCCCATCCTGTCAGGCAATCTAAAGCCTAAGGTCGCATCCAATGACCAGAATTGATCACTTCCTTTGTTGGTGGCTAAAAGACTATTGACGTGTTGATTGATATAGGTCGCTTTGAATTTCGCAAAAAAACCGTTGGGTAAATAGATATTGGCAAAAAGTGGTACTCGATGCGTAAATATATCCAACGGTTTTAATGCGCCTGGATCGGAACCTGGACTGAGTTGAGTATCGCTAATAGTAAAGTTGTACTCTAACCCCAATGCTAATTCGTTATAGGGTGTCCAGTTCCAATAATTTCTTATAAACAATTCATTGGTTTCTTCGTCAAAAACCTCGTCTGGTTTTAGATCAAATCGATTGACTGGAATCAAAAAGTTGATTAATGAGTTTTCAGGAAAACTATAAGTGTACTTGACTGAATGTCTTACACTGGCTTCCAGCCCCATAAAGAGCTCCCTAATAAATTTGTGATCCAAACCAATGCCATACTGTTCAACTTCGGTACCGAATTCTTCATCCATTAACTGAACAAATCCGGCAATCTGTGTTGGCTCAATTGTTTGACTTCCTCTTCTTTCACTCACTAAAGACTGAAAATAGGCGAGCCTCAGCACCGTACTGTCAGTTAAATTCCATATTATTCCGGCTTTCGGGTTAAATTTATGATTATCAGGGTTGGTATGACTTGCAATTGAATCGAAACTGACGCCTAAAATTGTTTTGAAATCATTAAATTCGCTAAACAAATACAGATAGGCATTTACTTTATCCTGTTCAAAGTCTGATATTGTGTTGGTTTCGATAATAGTAGAAAGCGGTGTAAATGGAATACTAGCGTTAATTGCTGAATGCGTTGTTGTCAATTGATCTAAATGGCTAAAACCTCCGCCAAAAACCACATGGGAATTCAAAAAATGCTGTATCAATTGCATTTCAAAACTGAACGTCTCAGCTTCTTCTTCAGTTTGGAATAAGGGGCTTGTAGTCAATGCGTTGAAATCTTCATGCAAATAAAGTCCTGAAAACAATAGTGTTGTCGTATTTGATGGCTTTACCGTAGCCCCTATCCGCGCATAATTGCGTGAGTAATTTTCAGATAATGATGCTTGAAAACTACTGGCATCGAACCTTTGTCTTAAATCACCATTGTCCAATTCGTTATAACGGTATTCAAACTGGACATTCAATTGCTCATTAACTCGATATTGAACAAACGCATTGGCGATATCCTGACGGATATGATTATTCTCTCGAATGCCATCATCTTCAAAATGATATAAGCCCAAGCTGTAGGATAAATCATTCCAAATCCCGGCATGGACCAGTTCACCCCCATAGGCATCGTTGTTTCCGATCACACCTGAGCCTTGCACGGTAAATTGATTTTTCTGGAATAATGAGTTGTATTCGTTGAATGATGGGCTCCCTAAAGTAGTGGAAGCAAGTCGGTCACTTTCTGCCAAACGTGGCTGTATCGGCGTGATATTAACGGGTTGTAACAGTTGTGACTGCAGCAAAGAACTCGCCCTGGCCTTTTCATGGCGTGGCAATGCTGCATAATTATCTGCAAGCAACCGGTGAGCGGAATAGTTACCAGGATCCTCACTGACCGATTTCCACCCTTCAACCAGACCCAACTGTTGAAACCCCAGGTCATTATAAATTCTTCCTAAACTGGCGCTACGCGCCGCAAGATCTTCATCCAAAAGTAAATCTGACCGATATACTCCGCGATTATCGTTTAACTCAATGGCTTGATGCATATCCTGTAACGCTTCTACCGGGCGGTTAGTGGTCTGTTTTAAAATCGCACTGTAAAACCACGGGGTAGGGTCGTTCGGATCTTTTTCCTTACCTAAATCAAGTTCCGTTTCTGCCAGAATTTCGTTTTTGATTTCGTAATAGGCTTTGCCCAAATAACTGCGCATAATCGCATTTTCACTGTCCAAGCTTACCGCGTTTTCAAGATCAGTCACACCTTGTTGCACATCTCCCTGGCGAATTTTTGCCAAGCCCAACCCCAGGTGGGAAACTGGATTGGCTGAATCAAGCTGGATTGCTGCAGAAAAGACATGAACAGCTTCATCCCTATTGCCATTCATCAAACTGGCAAATCCTAAAATAATCTGCACATGGTCATACTCAGGATTCAGTTGTTGCGCTTTCTTTGCATTAACCAACGCCTGACTGTACTGCCCCGAAGCTAATTGCAATTCTGCCAACCTAGTTAACACCAGAGCATTTTCTGGTGATATTCGGAAAGCGTGTTCAGTCGCATCTAACGCTTTTTCAAGGTTTCGCATGGATTGATGGGCATACGACAATGCCAAATAAGATGCCGTTGATTGCTTATCCAGCAAAACCGCTTGTTCCGCCCATTGTAGAGCAGATTGTGATTGATTTTTACTGACGGCCAGTATTGATTTGAGCGCATAGGCGAGAGCATTATCCTTTTGCCATTGCAATACCTGATTTAAACTGTATTCTGCTTGCTCAATACTTCCAAGAGAAATTAAAAAATAAGCGTGTAACAACCAATAATCCGTCGTGAGTTGATCCTGGTTTAAATTATTAAGTGCATTTAAAGCGGAATACGCTCCGTGTTGTTGATAAATTTCGGCAACAGATTTTAAATTTGCCGATTTATCCGCTACAAATTCACTAACATTTAAAATGCCGGGATAATATAAAGTCCACTGTACAGCATCCACTGGTTTGATGGTTAACGACTCAAGTTTAGGCGCTTGGCCCGATTGTGCCCGCCCTTGAAATCCTTCGTCGATCATAATTTGACCTAATTCATTTTCTGCCGATACTTTGCCATCAAACACTCTGATTAATGTTTCTTCATTATCGACTTCGACCAGGAACTCAGTACCCTTATGGACAGCATTAATAAAAGGGGTCAGAATGTTGAGCTTGCGTCTTTCACGACTACGAAAAAAGGCCTTGCCGCGTATTAAATCAATAATCCAGGGATTCTGCTTTCTATTGGGTTGGACAAAGGTGAGCGTGGTTTTTTCTGCAAGATTGACGCGGGTTTCATCACCCAACATTAAAACCAGGCGGCTATTTTTGGCGACCCGAACTCGATCACCCGGACAAAATAAATCGTTGTTTGAAGCCAGTTGCCAGTCTAGCTTTTGAAAGAATTGTTTTTCTACTATTCCTTCAAATGATAAAATTTTTGCCAGCCAAGGTGAACAAACAGCACGCGTTTGCCCTGAGCACATTGTGAGAAGAACTGCTACAACCAAATTACAGATTTTTTTTGCAATCATCGTTTAGCCCTGGCTGGCTGGTTATTAATTAATATTCATCAGAATATCTGGTCACTATTCTATGGTTATTAAAGAGATATTTGCAAGCCAGTGGTAATATTACCGTTTTCACATTTTTGCTTTTTTTATATATCTTAACCGTGCTGAATAACTATGCTATTCATATTAGAATCATTTCGTATTAATTCTGAACCGATCTGGTTAAGGTGTACTTATAAACACACTAAATGATTTTATTTTTTACATTTATATCAGTATCTTTCAACCTTCATTCATTTGTTAATTTAACGACTCATGATTTATTCAAGCGTAATTGAAATTATATGTACATTATTACTAAAGAAGTCTTTTTTTGTTATGGTCACCGTCTGATGAACCATGCCGGCAAATGCCGAAATCTACATGGTCATAGCGTCAAGGCATCTATTTCAATTAAAGCGGAGCAGTTGGATGAGCAGGGGATGGTATGCGATTTTTCTGATATCAAGGCATGCGTTAAGACATATATTGAGAAGGAACTTGATCATAACTTTTTACTGCACAAAGATGATCCCCTCATCCCTGCTTTAATTGCCAACAATGAACGTTTTACCGCGCTTAATGAACACCCTACGGCTGAAGTGCTCAGCAAAATGATTTATCACTACCTGCACGCCCAGGGATTTAATGTGGACCAAGTTACTCTGTGGGAAACCTCAAGTGCCAGTGCGTGCTACCGCGAGAATTGATATGAGCCTGGTACATCCGGTCAATACGTCTTTGTGTCTGCAACAGTTATGTGAATCTAACTTTCATAAACTCTCAAGCCTGATCCCTCAATTGAGTAGCATTACCTATGCAGTCATTGGCCGCACTAAAGTCAGGCCTGATTTATATCTTGAAGTACTATCACGCAGCAATCACACGTTGACAATAGAATTAAGCCACTGCTTTGCAGATCAGGCAGATGCGTTAATGGAACCGGCCGTCAGAATTCGTGTGTATCTCGATGCAAAAATGGCTGAAGTACTCAGCGATCATGCCCGAACCCAAGTCTTTAAAGTCTATCGCTGTCCGTCACAATCCATTGAGATTCGTGATTACAAATGGCAACTCAATTACTTTCTTGAAAAGTGGTTGAATCATTGCCTGCAAAATGAATATACCTTTAGCGATAATAAAAAATCCCCAGCAATCGTTCACCCTTGATAGATGGTAGGGTCTGTTATCCCCGCCTGTTCAAAACCTGTGATGCGCAGTCGACAAGCATCACAATGACCACACGCTCTCCCTTCAGCATCAGCGGCATAACAGGAAACGGTCGCTTGATAATCGACACCCAGGCGTGTGCCCAATTGAATAATTTCTGCTTTACTGAATAAAATCAACGGTGTGTGTACTTTAATTTGTTCCCCTTCTACACCGGCTTTGGTAGCCAGATTGGCCAGGTTTTGGAATGCGTTGATAAATTCGGGCCGACAATCAGGATAGCCAGAATAATCCACCGCATTCACGCCGATAAAGATATCGCTGGCGTGCAGAACTTCTGCCCAGCCCAAGGCAAAGGCCAGAAACACGGTATTTCTGGCCGGAACGTAAGTGACTGGAATGCCTTCCTGTGGTGTATCTGGGACAGCAATGTTTTCATCCGTTAGCGCTGACCCTCCAATATCACTCAATCCCAGGTTAATAACTTTATGCTCTTCTACCTGATAGTGTTCCGCAATTTTTCTGGCTGCATTCAGTTCAGCGTTATGCCGCTGGCCATAATCAAAACTCAGGGTATAGCATTGATAACGCTGTGATTTGGCATAAGCCAACACGGTGATGGAATCTAATCCACCCGATAAAAGGATAACTGCTTTCTTCTCATTCATAGTCTTTATTTAACGCTGCCTCTAATTCAGACCGACTGCATTGCAATTATTTTCCCTGCGCATCATTCCACAGGTATTTATGCAATTGAATCTGAAAACGCACAGGTAACTGGTCTGCCAAAATCATTTCCGCTAACTTTACCGCCGGCATTTCGTTCATGACAGGAGAAAACAATATCTGGCATTTGTCCGCTAATTGATATTGCTGCAAAACCTGCCGACTCCATTGATAATCATTTTCATCAGCAATGACAAATTTAACCTGGTCTTGATGCGATAGAAAATCAATATTGGCATAATTATTCTTGATTTCTTCACCCGAGGCCGGTGCTTTCAAATCCATGACCTTCACCACACGAGCATCTACGCCAGACACATCCATAGCGCCGCTGGTTTCCAGAGATACTTGATATCCTGCCTCGACTAATTGTTTCAATAACCCAATACATCCAGGTTGTGCCAGAGGCTCGCCACCCGTCACTGTCACATAAGGCGTATTATATTGTGCCGTATTAAGCAGGATCTGGCTGATAGATATTTTGTCTCCCCCCTGGAACGCATAGGCCGTATCACAATAGCTACACCGCAGAGGACACCCCGTTAAACGAATAAAAACCGTCGGTAAACCTACGGTATTCGCCTCACCTTGCAGAGAATAGAATATTTCGGTAATTCTCAGCTGATGATCTGCTTGATCAGATGCATCGCTGCTTTCAGCTTCCCCCATACTCAGCGTCTATCCATTTGCAGCAATTTTTTAGTGGCCAAATGGGCCGCGGTTGTTGTTGGGTAATTGATAGTCACCCTGGTGAAATAGTCTCGCGCTTTAATCTTGTTATCTTGATCCAGCTCGATATAGCCAAGTTTAAGCAATGCATCCGGTACTTTTGGACTATTTGGAAATAATTTAACCACCTGCTCAAAAGCATGTTTTGCTGCTTTTACATCCTGTTTGACTTTATATGCTTCACCTAACCAATACCACGCATTATCAGCATATTCACCCTGAGGAAATTGCTTGAGCAACTGATTGAAGGCACTGATCGCCTGATTATTATGACCATTACGCAAGGTTTCATAAGCAGCTTGATAGACTTGCTTTTGATTCACTTCGGGGGCTACAGTATCGGCAACCGCATTGTCCTGGTGAGATTCGGTTGCCGCTTCAGGTACAACATTATCGGTACCCTCAGCCACGGGTTGAACAGCCACCGGAAGAGCGCCTCCTGTCAAATCAAGTAGACGCTGATCCAGATCTGTGTAGATCGTTGACTGACGACTTTTCAATTGCTCAATTAAATACGCCTGCTCTTCAACAACGCCCCTTAATTGCTGCACTTCCAGTTGTAATTGCTCCACCCGGCCCAGTACTTCGTAAATGGCGTTATTGGAAGGAGCGACGGTACGATTAACACCAGAATAATAGGTGGATTGATCAATCACCGGTGGAAGTGCTTTTTGTTCCGCGTTGGCAGCGGAACTCAATAGAAAAGCGAAAACTATCAATTTGTTATTCATTGTTGCCCCATAAAACTGCACACCTGCCGTGTAATTATTGACCTTGATAAATCAGTTCAACCCGGCGATTCATTTGCCACGCTGCTTCATTATGTCCTTCGACACCGGGTTTTTCTTCACCATAGCTCACTACGTCCAGTTGTGCCTCAGCCACACCTTGCACCTTCATCATTCTGGCCACTGCTTTTGCCCGCTGTTCACCCAACGCGATATTATATTCCGGAGAACCGCGTTCATCGGCATGTCCTTCAAGCACTAAACGCCGCCCGGGGTTTGCAACAAGATACTGGGCATGCGCAGCGATCACTGGGATAAAGTCCTGTTGTACCAGGCTGCTGTCATACATGAAATAAATCGTTTGTTTGGATAACGGGTTATTGGGATCAGTAAATTCTGCTCCCAGTTCCGCAGGCATTAAATCCCGCCCCGCCTGATTAAACTCTGTCCCGGTGACGCCCTGCCCATTCTGATAGCTGTTGGTTGACGCACTATCGACCGGTTGGCCCTGAGGCCCTGATAACAGGGATGAATTCTTTTCTTCAGTGCTGCTGCAAGCCGTTAATAACAACGCTGCACTGACCGATATAATTTGAAATATGCTTATTTTCATTACTTTTCCTCTTGAATCAAAAAACCTTAACATCGTGCTCATCAAATATTACAGTGCAGGAGCCCAGGCAGGCTCACGAATTTCACCCTGATCAAATACCAAATGTTGCTGCATACTGCCATCAACAGAGACTGCGGAAAGTACCGAACGACCGCCCTGCCTCGCTGCAAACAGTATCATCGTGTCATTGGGAGCAAAACTGGGTGACTCATCCAGTCTGCCTCCGGTTAACACATTGATAGCGCCCGTTTTCACATCCATTAATGCAATCCGGTAATCGCCTCGATTGGCATGTACCATGACCACCTGGCTGCCATCTTTGGAATAATGCGCACCGGCATTGTAATCTCCGCTGAATGTCAAGCGAGTCGCTCGCCCCCCAGTACTGGGAATTGAATAAATTTGAGGTTTCCCGCCCCGATCAGAGGTAAAAATAATATGATTGCCATCCGGCGACCAGGAGGGCTCAGTATCAATAGCGTAATTTCGTGTGATTCTTTGTAATTTACGAGTACGCAAATCAAGTACATAAATATCCGGGCTGCCATCCCGAGATAGCGTGAGCGCCAGTTTTTTACCATCAGGTGAAAATGCCGGTGCACCATTAATTCCTTTATACCCGGTCAATTTCTCGCGCTTACCACTGGCCAGGGTTTGTAAGTAAATTGCAGCGCGGCGACGTTCAAACGATACATAAACCAGTTGTTTGCCATCTGGCGACCAGCCGGGTGACATGATCGGCTCGGATGATTCAGCAATGGTTTTGGGTTGAAATCCATCAGCATCCGCCACTTTAAGCTGATAGCGCCTTTTTCCTGTACGTTGCTTATGCGTAGTAACATATGCAATGCGGCTGTTAAACACCCCTTTTTTACCGGTCAGTTTTTCCAGCACCATATCGCTGATATGATGCGCAGCACTGCGCAATTCAGATTGCGTCACATCCATTCGATAGCCCATCAGTTGTTCACCCTTGTAGACATCGAACAATTGAAACTGCACCTGATATTTATTCATCGCCGGAGTGACTTTGCCAATCACAAGATAATCCTGGCCTAATGCCTGCCAGTTTCTAAACCTGACTTGTTCTGTTGCAGATGGTTGCGTCAGCATGTCACGCTCTGGCAATACTTTAAAAAAGCCGCTGCGACTTAAATCCGCCTGGATGACATCCGCCACATCCACAGTCAGCTGGTGTGGTTGCTCCCAGCCAAATGGCACAACGGCCAAGGGGATTGCTATTTCCACTCCTTTGGTAATTTCTATGGAAATTTCTGCTTTGCCTGGGTATGACCAGACTAAGCCGCTGAACAATATCAAGGAAAATAATAGTCTCGTCATAGATTATTCTGGTTTAAATACAAAAGTGAAGGTTCTGAATTTTCGGGCAAATAACTGTTTATCTTCAGGTACCGGTAAAGGCGAGGCTTTTCTGACCGCATTTTCAGCCGATCGATCAAAAATCGTATGACCACTGCTTCTTATCACCACAGCTTCCATTACATCACCGCTGGATAATAATTTTACCTGAATCGTACAATTTAAGCCCTTGCTGGTATTTAACGGGCGTATCCAGTGATTGTTTACTTTTTGCTGAATCGCCACGGTGGCGGAAGCCGTTGCCTGTTTTTGTTGTGCCGCCAGTGCTTGTGCAGCCGCCTGCTGTTGTTGAGCCACAGCCTCTTGTCTGGCCTGTGCAGCCGCCTGATCAGCCAATATCTTCTGCTGACGTTTCTGTTCTGCCAGTTTACGTTGTTTTTCCTGCTCGGCCGCACGTTGTTTCTGTAATTCCAGTTGACGCTGCACTTCACGTTGCTGCTGCTTGATTTTTTCCAGTCTGGCGGTTTCTTCAGCCTGTTTTTTCTTTAATGCGGCCTGGCGTAACTTTTCTGCTTTTTCCTGCTGTTTGCGTTTTTCAACTAGCGCTTTAGCCTGCGCTTCTTCTTTTTTGCGTTGTTCGGCCAGTTTTTTCGCCTGCTGTTCTTCCTGTTTGCGCCGTTCCTGCAGTTGACGCAATCTGGCTTCTTCCTGTTGCTGTTTTTCATTCACAGCACGTTGTCTGTCCAGTTCAACCTCGTGTTTATTTTTCTCGGCGGTCTGCAGGCGTTTGGCCTCTGCAATAACCTGTTGATCATCCAGCACAGTCGCCTGAATGATTTCTGATGTCGGCTTGATGATTTCTTTAATCGGTTCTGGCGACGTAAATCCTAGCGCAAACAACACAATGATGAGCGCATGCATCGCGACTGAAAGAACTAATGATAGTGAATATTTTTGCAATAAATCCATTATTCAAAACTACGCGTCATCAAACCAACATTATTTACGCCGGCATTTTTTAAAGCGGCCATTACGGTAACGACCTTGCCATAACCCACATGTTCATCGCCACGGATATATATTTGTGTTTCGGGTTTGTTTCTGAGTACAGCAGCCACTCTCACCAGCAGGGTACGTGCATCGACCGGGTCATTTTCCTGATCACCCAGATCAACAAAATAACCGCCGTTTTTATCGACCGAGACGATCACAGGTGGAGTGTCCACTTGCTCAACCGGCTGCGTATCTGCTTGCGGAAGATCAACATCCACCCCGGTTTGCACCAGCGGGGCGGTCACCATAAAAATGATGAGCAGAACAAAGGTGACATCAATATAGGGCACGACATTGATGTCAGCCATTTGTTTTTTTCGCGGTGTTCGTCTTGCCATCAGTTGTAAACCTGTCTTTGCAGCAGCACAGTAAATTCGTCTATAAACATTTCATAACGCCCGGATAAATTATCCAGACGTGCAGAAAAACGGTTATACGCGATCACCGCCGGAATGGCTGCAAACAAGCCGATGGCTGTTGCAATCAATGCCTCAGCAATACCCGGCGCGACATGCGCCAGCGTCGCCTGTTTAACATTACCCAATGCACGGAACGCTGTCATGATACCCCACACGGTTCCAAACAAGCCGATGTAGGGACTGGTAGAACCTACGGTTGCGAGAAATGGCAGGTTTTCTTCCAGACGTTCCATCTCGCGGCTTAATTCAATTTCCATGGCTTTTTGCGCGCTGGCAATTTTGATTTCAGCTGGCACCTGGTTTTTTTGATGCATACGGGAAAACTCTTTATATCCCGCCAGAAATAATTTTTCGATCCCTTCCGCTTCAATATCGTCAGCAGTTAATTTTCGGTATAACTCACTAAGCTCAATGCCCGACCAGAATTCCTGCTCGAATTCATCGGCAATGTGGCTGGTCTGTTTCAGTAATTTCAGTTTATTAAATATAAATGTCCATGACATGATTGATGCCACCAGCAAAATCAACATGACAATCTGCACGACCACACTGGCGTGGGCGATCAGTTCAATATACGACATTTCATCATTCATCTAGTTTTTCCATAATAATGGCGGGAATGGCTTTGGGGCGCATACTATCCGCAGCAAGACAGGCAATCCTGACCTCGGCTCGGCACAACACCTCATCTCCACGCATCACCTCCTGGGTAAAGTAAAAGCTGGTTTTTTTGCTTTGCGAAAGCTCTGCACTGACATTCAGACTGTCGTTAAACCGCGCTGGCTTTAAATAGTCCACATGCACAGAGCGCACAGCAAAAATGACATTTTCTTCGGCCCTGAGTTCATCCTGTTCAAACCCGTAACTGCGCAAAAGCTCGGTGCGAGCCCTTTCAAGAAACTTCAGATAATTGGCATAAAATACGACGCCACCCGCATCGGTGTCCTCGTAATAAACCCGAACGGGCCATAGAAATTTGTTCATGAATCGATAGGTGGTTCCTTGCTTTCAGAGATTGTAAAATAAATGTAAACATATTTCATTTGATTGCTCAATTTATATCACTTTGAGTAAGCAAACATAACGACGCCAAAACAGGATCATTAACAATTTTCCTGAAGAATGTTAGATCTTTTTTACAGCTGTATTAGAATTTAGCATTCAATTTACTATCTAAAGCATCCATGTCTTCAAACGCACCCTCCTCTGACCAGGATGAAATTATTTGTGATTGCTCTGGAACAACCCGGGGGAAAATCCTGCAACTCATTGCGCGCGGTGATGATAATCTGGATAGAATTGAAAGTGTGACAGGGGCTAATACTGGATGCGGCAGTTGCGAAAGTGAAATTATTAAGATTTTAGAGAACCCTGATTGAAACAGCCGGGCAAAGAGCACTGCGTTGATTACTTTTTGGAACAGGGAATGAGTTCATTAATATCTATCACAGCGATTAATTCATCGATTACTGTGCCTACCAGCCAGGGACGTTTATCACGCAAGGTTCGCCAGCGAATCTGCTCCGGTTTGATTTTTTTGATGTCCATCACTTCATCACAGGCCAGTCCCCAACGCGCATCTTCAGTAATCAAAATTTGCGCAAACGGATGTTCTGCACGATCTCGCTGCCGCCCTCTGGTTTTTCCAAAGATCAAATGCCCGGTATCTAGCACGCCAATACGGCTATCATGTTCATCTAAAAGGCCAATAAACCAGTCAGGCTGCCCCGGAACCAAGGTGTCCTTGCGATCATATTTTATAGTACGTAGCAACGATGTTAAAGGTACGGCAAGAACCATATCCTCCACTCTGAATGATAAGATTTGAAATTCCTGTTGTGCCCAGGCAGGCATCACAGACAAAGGATTTAAAGGGGCTTCTGCCTGTACTTGTTCAGTTTGTGTTTCAGGGGCAACAACGCGTTCTTCGGCCTGAATGGCCGGAGGATCTGTTTCAATTACCGCTGTTGATGGCGGAGTCTGGACTGGCGCAGGCGGTTCACTTTCAAAATCCTGTTCCTCTTGCAAAGGCGCTTCCACATATTCCGGCACGTGCTCCAATAAACTGACAAGATACGCGTCTATCGCCAGCTCAGCACTCACCACCTTTTGCTGTTTATCGCTCATCAGGAAGCAACCGGATGTTTATCTGGAGCACTGTTCTCAGTTAAAAACATGTCCAGTAAGTGCGAATAGGCCTGGCCTGCTTTAGAATCCTTAATATATATCGTTAACGGAATCCCTTGTCGACTGGCTTCGCGAATTTTGGTATCTACCGGGATATATGACGCCCAGACCTGCTGTGGATACTTTTGTTGTAATGCCTGTAAACTATCTCGAGCTGCCCGCGTACGTTTATCAAACATGGTCGGAACAATGGTACAGGGAGGATGGACTTTTCTCGATTGAAACACCATTTCAATGGTATGCATCATTCTTTCAAGCCCTTTTAATGCAAGAAACTCTGACAGCACCGGAATAATCAAGCGATCACAGCTTGCCAATGCATTTATCATCAACACACCCAGCATGGGGGGACTGTCAATTAATACATAATCATATTCATCCGACACTTTTTTTAACGCTGTACTTACGACAAGCCCCATTCCGCCAATATTGGCAACTTGCCTGTCCAGCGTTGCGATGGCTGTTGATGCCGGTAAAATGTTGATGCCATCAAATGATGTGGGTGAAATGTACGTTCTGGGGTCAATATTTGGCTTTTTTTGGCTGGTGTCATGGAACAGATTGTAAACGCTGTTCTTGATCGTATCGGGCTCCAATTTAAAATAACTGGTCAACGAACCATGTGGATCCAGGTCTACCACAAGCGTTCTAAATCCCCAGCTAGACAATAAACCTGCCAGCGAAACCACTGTCGTTGTTTTCCCTACGCCACCTTTTTGATTTGATACGGCCCAGACTTTCATAATGTCTTATTGAGATAAATCCATCGGTTAAGGCTCAGCATTGCGTTCAAAGTTTAGTACTTTCGCACGTTCAGCATCGTTCATTCCATAACGGGCAAACGCTTGTGACATTAACACTAATAATACCCGGCGATTTTTAAATCGACCACTCTCGGTATTGTTGTCGGCAATCGGGTGAAATTCTCCATAACCCACGGCTGACAAGCGAGCTGGATTTATACGGTTTTTTATCAACTCTCGAACAACAGAAGTCGCTCTTGCAGACGACAGATCCCAGTTTGATGGGTATTCTATGGTATCAATGGGAATATCATCGGTATGCCCTTCAATATTAACAACATTAGGCATGCTGCGTATTGTATCGGCCACCTTTTCAAGTACCGGGAGGGCTTTGCCTGATAACTCGGCTTCTCCGCTAAGAAACAGCAATTCACTGTTCATCTCCAGTTCCACCCAAAAATCATGACGTTTAATAGTGACTAAATTGTCTTCCACGTAAGTAGATAAAACATCTTCCAGTTCATCGGTTACATCTATTAAGGTTCTGCGTTCATGCAATATTTCATCACTTAATTGCTGACGTTTTTTCTCTTCTTCAGTGGTCGGATTCTCAAGGACAATGGGTTTTATATCTGAAGGGGGCGGACCTTCCTCAATGATTTGTTGCGACGTTTGTTTGTGTGGTTGACTCTTAAATGCATAATCCAGTGCTTCGGATAATGATTCATACTTTTTATTATTCACCGAAGAGATTGAATACATGACGACAAAAAAAGCAAACAGCAGCGTAATAAAATCTGCATAAGACACCATCCAGCGTTCCTGGTTTTCCGGTTCTTCGAGATGTCTTTTTTTTCTGCGCACCATGGTTATTTAGACAAATACCCGGAAAGCCGTAACTCGATATTACGTGGATTCTCACCTTCAGCAATCGCCGTGATCCCTTCCATGACCATTTCCCGGGCGGTTGAATTAACCATAATATGGCTTTTCAACTTATTGGCTACCGGTAAAAAAAACAGATTGGCCAGACCGACACCATAAATTGTCGCGACAAAGGCGGTGGCAATGCCAGTGCCCAGTAATTCCGGATCCGCCAGATTTTGCATCACATGAATCAGCCCGATCACTGCACCAATGATCCCAATGGTAGGTGCATAACCACCCATGGCATTGTAGACGTTGGCCGCTTGTAAATCGCGGTTTTCCCGCGTGTTTATTTCCACTTCCATACAATCACGTATCACTTCTGGTTCATTACCATCAACCAGTAATTGCAGTCCCTTTTTGGCAAAAGGATCCTGAACGTTGTCAATCACTCCTTCCAGACCAAGCAACCCTTCTTTTCGCGCCAAAGCACTCCAATCAACCATTTTATTAATTTGAGGCCTGAGTAATATTTTTTCGGGAATAATTATCCAGCGCGAGATTAATAAACTTTGCAGCACCACTCTGGGTGGAAACTGTAAAAAGGTGGCTCCCAGAGTACCGCCAATCACAATCACGACAGCGTGCACGTTTAATAAAAAGGCAAAATCGCCACCCCCCATGGAATTACCCAACACGATGGCAGCAAGGCCCAAAATAATACCTGTTACACTTAATATATCCATCAGCTTAACTTTTGAAATTTATCCGCTATTTGATCCAGACTCATAATATGATCTGCCAACCCCGCATCACCGATTGCCTTTGGCATACCATAAATTGTGCTGCTGGCTTCGTCTTGTGCCCAAATGCGGGCAAGTTTCTGTTGTTTTAACCTTTCTGCGCCAGCTTTACCGTCAGTCCCCATGCCCGTCAACACAACAGCCAGAATTTTTCCATTTACATACTGCGCAACCGAGTTGAATGTAATATCCACACACGGCGCATAGACTTCTTTTGGATGTTTAAGACGTAAATGAATCTTGTATTGCCCTTTTCTTCCGGAAATTTCCATTTGCATGCCTCCCGGCGCAAGATAAGCCGTCCCGGCATCAAGTACATCGCCCTCTTCTGCCAGCTTTACCTCTACATTACAGATGTCATTCAGGCGCTCGGCAAAACTCTCTGTAAAACTGTGCGGCATATGCTGAATGAGCAACACAGGAAAGGAACAATCCTTTGATAAGGTACGCAGAATGGTCTGCATGGCAATCGGCCCACCCGTTGAGGCCGCTACCAGTACTAAATCAAAATGTTCATGCGATGTCGTACGTGCTGACCGATGAGTATCATTCCTCACGGTGTCGACATGCGACTGAGCGCGCTTGACTTTCAGCTTTTCCGCCTGTTGCGCTGCTGTCCTGACACTCATGCGTAATAATTTTTTCGCCGTTTCCCTGTCATTATTAATGTCATCCAGGCTTTTGGGCAAAAAATCAATCGCGCCTGCTTGCAAGGCATCCAGCGTCGCTTTGGCACCCATGTGGGTTGATGCAGAAAACATCAGAATGGGTGTCGGGCTTTCCTGCATGATTTGCTTGACAGCACTGATCCCATCCATCCTGGGCATCTCAATATCCATGGTAATGACGTCAGGCTTAAATTGATGCACCATTTGGACGGCTTCATGACCATCATGCGCAAAGCCTAGAACTTCAAACTCACCCTGTTCCTGAAGAACCTGCTGAATTCTCTTGCACATGAAGGTTGAGTCATCAACAATCAACACCCTTGTTCCCATATTCCACCCTGTTAACTGGCATAACGTTTCATTAACCCCGGTACGTCAAGAATCAGGGCTATTTTTCCATCACCGGTAATCGTTGCACCAGCCAGACCATCAAGACCGTTTAATTTGGCACCCAAAGGTTTAATGACCACTTCTTCCTGGCCAATTAATTGATCGACCACAAAGCCAATCTGACGGCCACCGGAATTAACTATGACAACATGACTCAGCTGACTTTTATCGACCACATAGGCTGGGTCCTGAACCAGCCACTCTGCCAGGAAAAACAGAGGCAAGGCGCGTTCCCTAACCATTACCACCAGTTGGTTATCTACCACGTTGGTTGTACTTAAATCCAGATCCAGAATTTCCAGGACACTGGCAAGCGGCAATGCAAAAGCCTGCCCAGCCAGTTTAACCATTAAGGTCGGCATGATCGCCAGGGTCAACGGTACTTTGATGATGATAGTACTGCCCTTACCTTCCTTGGAATCAATTTCAACAACACCATTCATTTGGGTAATTCGTGTTTTGACCACATCCATACCCACACCACGACCAGACACATCGGATATTTCAGTTTTGGTTGAAAACCCTGGCATAAAGATCAGGTTATAACATTCTTTTTCATCCAGCCTGGCAGCCGATTCCTCATCCATCAATCCTTTTTCAACGACTTTGGCACGCAGGGCGTCCGGATTCATTCCTTTACCATCATCCTCAATGGATAACAGAATATGGTCACCTTCCTGAGAGGCAGTGAGCACGACGACACCTTCACGGGGTTTTCCTGCAGCCGCTCTGACATCGGGCATTTCAACACCATGATCTACTGCATTACGTACCAGATGCACCAAGGGGTCAGCCAGGGCTTCAACTAGATTTTTATCCAGATCTGTTTCTTCTCCCACCAACTCCAGGCGAATTTCTTTGTTTAGATTGCGTGCAAGATCCCGAACCACTCGTGGAAATCGGCCAAAGACTTTCTTGATCGGTTGCATACGGGTTTTCATCACCGCCAATTGCAAATCTGCAGTGACCACGTCCAGATTGGATACCGCCTTGGAGAACTGTTCTCCAACTTCATCATTGGCTTTCAGGGTTTGAAAACGATTTCTGACTAATACCAACTCACCTACCATGTTCATGATTTCATCAAGCACGTAGGTATCAACTCTTACTGTACTTTCTGCTTGTGGTTGCGCTGGTTTTGCAGGTTTCTTGTCTTTAGCTGATTTTTTTACCACAGGCGCCGGTGCCATTTCCTGCGTACTCTGTTTTGAAGCTGCTGGTGGCTGTGTATTGCTTTCTTCTGGTTTATGTGCAGCAGAAGCTACGGCTTGTTTTTGATTCTGTTTTTCACCCGGTTCCTGTGGCGCTGCATCTGCCCCTCTATCGGGGGCCAGGTTATCTGTATTAAATTTCCCCTGGCCATGCAAATTATCAAGGACTTTCTCAAATTCATCATCCGTAATTAAATCTGAATCCGCTGCAGTTTCGGCATTCGTTGCAGGCGCTTCCGCTTGAACATTGGAACTGGAAAACTTGCCTTCACCATGCAAGTCATCCAACAACTTATCAAACTCTTCTTCACTGATGTCTTCATCAGAAGTATTTAGTTCAACGGGTGTAGGGCTTCCCCCCTTACCATGCAAAGCATCTAACAGGTCATCAAATTCCTGTTCGGTAATTTCATCTCCTTGATCACTGCTTTCAGACCCGCCGCCAACAGATTCGAGCATGCTTTCAAATTCCTGCGCAACTATTTCACTGGCTGTCGTTGCGGACGTCGCTTCCTCATGCGTGCTTTCAGTGTGCTCGACGGTTTCAACCTGCCCTGCAGATTGATCGTCTACGTCAACATTTGTGACCGATGAACCTGATACTATTTCTCCACCCGCACTGAATTGTTTTAAAGCTGAGCTAAGTGAAGGGTCAGCAGCTTCCGGTTCCGTCCCAGAGCGGACCAGATCGAACATTTCGTTGACTACATCCAACACCTGTAGAATGACATCCATTAATTCAGGGGTTGCCTGACGGTCTCCCTGGCGCAGCACGTTAAATACGTCTTCTGCACTATGGCAAATGTCTACCAGGGCATGGATTGAAAGGAATCCGGCGCCTCCTTTTACCGTATGGAATCCACGAAATATGGCATTTAATAAATCCAGGTTGTCTGGAGACTGTTCTAATTCGACCAGTTGCTCACCCAGTAACTCCAGAATTTCACCGGCCTCAACCAGAAAATCCTGTAATATCTCGTCATCCAGATCAATCGCCATTTATGTTTCCTTTAGAATCCCAGACTAGAAAGCAAATCATCCACTTCATCCTGACTGCTGGCCACACCGCCTTGTTTATCATCCACCCCTGGAACGACCGGTCCGGCAAGCGACTCTTGACTGACTATTTCATCTTGTTTTTCAGGCCTGGCTTCCGTATCAACAGCACGACCTGACAGTTTGATCATTTCCACCATACTGTTTTCCAGGTTTTGCACCAGATCAATTACTTTTCTTATCACTTGACCGGTAATATCCTGAAATCCTTGTGCCATCAATATTTCATTCAAGCCCGATTGAACCCGTTCCAATGATGTTCTGGACTCTTTAAAATGCAGGGTGATTTCCTGACTCATCTCCTTGAATTCATTGAATGGCATCTCCTTGTCTAAAAAACGATTCCATTTCTGATCCAGCTCAATTGCCTGAACATTCAATTGATCAGAAACCGGCATCAGGTTTTCTACAGCGGTTAAGGTCGTATTGGCTGCATCCTCAGTCATCGTAATGACATAATTTAATCTTTCCTTGGCATCCGGGATTTCATTTTGTGTGAATTGAGTGATTTTTGAATCCAGAGTGAAACTGCGCATCGTGTCATGCAGTTGCCGGGTTAAGCGTCCGACTTCCTGGAATAATTGGGTTTCCCGCAGACTGGCAATTTCATCTAATAGGCTATCTGCTTTTGTTTCATTATTATTTTCCAATGCCGTCACCAAATCTTTGGCTAATTGCATCCGAAGTTCATGCGTCATGCTCATCTCCTCAACCTTAAGCATCGATTCTCTCAAAGATTTTATCGATTTTTTCTTTTAGGGTCGCAGCGGTAAAAGGCTTGATAATATATCCATTGACTCCGGCTTGAGCCGCCATCACAATTTGTTCCCGTTTGGCTTCGGCAGTCACCATCAATACCGGCATACTGGCCAGCTCAGGATTGGCACGGACAGCCTTTAACAGGTCAATCCCGGTCATGCCCGGCATATTCCAATCGGTCACTAGAAAATCAATGCCACCACTTTCCAGTATAGGTAGCGCAGTTTTCCCATCATCGGCCTCTACAGTATTGGTAAAACCGAGGTCTCTTAACAGATTTTTTACTATTCGCCTCATTGTTGAAAAATCATCAACAACAAGAATTTTCATATTTTTATCCAAATGATTTCTCCAGTCATCAGGGTTTTATGTATTTAATAATAGACATTAATTGCAAAACTGGAACGAATTACACAGATTTTTCTGACTCTTTTAGCCACTCAGATAATCTTGCGCGTAACCGTAAAACAGCCTGACTGCTGATTTGACTGACGCGTGATTCACTGACCTCTAAGACCTGTCCAATTTCTTTAAGATTGAGCTCATCATCGTAATAAAGTGAGATGACCAGTTGCTCTCTTTCTGGCAACTCTTTAATCGCGTCTGCCAGTGCCTGGTGAAAATCAGACAATAACAATTGATCGACAGGTTGTTCATGATCGGCTTCTGCCTCTTTCAAAAAGGTGTCACCGGCTTGATCAAGTTCTTCCACGCTGAATGTTTTACAGCCAATCGAGTCCTGCAGAATCTGGTTGTACTCAGAAATGGATATACCCAAAAATTCAGCCACATCAACATCCCGGGCATCCCGCCCCAATTTGTTTTCCACTTCGCGAATGGCTTCTGCAACCATACGTGATTTTCTATGCACAGAACGCGGTGTCCAGTCTGCGCGTCTGACCTCATCCAACATGGCACCACGAATACGAATACCGGCATAGGTTTCAAAGCTGGCCCCCTGATCGACATTGTAGTTTTTGATGGCTTCCAGCAATCCCACCATCCCGGCCTGGATCAAATCATCGAGTAAGACGGTATCCGGCAAACGCCCCTGGAGATGATAGGCAATACGTTTTACCAGGGGGGTATGCTGTAACACCAGCTCTTTGGTGTTGCCCTGTTGTACGGAAGCATAGACTGCCGCTCCATTCATGCAACATCCTCAGCTGAGGCATACTGAATCATACGCTCAACAAAAAATTCCAGGTAACCACCAGCATTGGTTTTATGCGGCCACTGGTCTACTTTTTTGGCGAGATTTCTGAAGCCCCTGGATGCATCACTGCCGGGGAAGGATACGATCACCGGTTTTTGCTTCTGTACGGCTTTGCGTAAATGCTCATCCATCGGAATCGCCCCTTCAAAACGCAGGCTGACATCAAGGTAATGATCGGTGACTTTAGTCAGCTTGCCGAACAGGGTCAGTCCATGCTCGGCCGACTTGACCATATTGGTCACAATATGAAAGGTATTCAAGCCATAGTCACGGTTAAGTAGCTTGATATAGGCATAGGCATCAGTCAGTGACGTCGGCTCATCACATACCACCACAATCACTTCCTGACAGGCGCGGGCAAAATTAACCACGCCTGCGGTAATACCTGCTGCGGTATCGACGATCAATACATCCAGATCTTTATCTATATCGCTAAACGCATGAATAAGTCCAGCCTGTTCGGTACTGGTGAGCTCTGACATATGCTGCAAACCGGATGACGCCGGAATAATTTTTAACCCTTCCGGCCCGTCCAGCATGATGTCAGCCAGTGCTTGTTCTCCATTCATCACATGGGACAGATTAAATTTGGGTGACATGCCCAAAAGAATATCCACATTGGCCAACCCCATATCTGCGTCGAGCAAGGCCGTCTTGCGCCCCATTTGTGCCAGCGCCACACCCAGATTGACGGAAAGATTGGTTTTCCCTACCCCACCCTTGCCGCTTGTCACTGCGATAACTCTTACCGGTTTTGATTGTTTCATGCTTCGTATTCCAGCTGCCTGATCCCTAAACCTAGACGTATGCATTTGCAGCCCAGGCTTCGCTTGTTTCCTGATTAGTATAGTCACTTTCTTCAGCTATCCCAGCCAGACACTGTTGTAACAATGCATAGACATCGGCTTCATGAAAATCTTCTGGCACCTGCTGACCATTGGTAGTAAAAGCCAGCGCTAATTTATGATTGCCCAGTGCAGATAATGCCTGTCCCGGCGTCACGGCTTCATCCAGCTTGGTCAGAATTGCCGCATGAGGTTGTGAGTCACTGAACGCATTGATGGTTTCAGCGATACTCCTGCCCTGGGTCGCTGCGGACATCACCAGGTAGCTGCGTATTTTGAATTGTTCAAAAGGCAGACTGTTAATCTGCTCAGCCAGCCGCACATCACGTTGTCCCAAACCCGCAGTATCGATCAACACCAGTTTTTTGGCGGCAAAATAATCCAGATGCTGTTTTAATTCGTCAGCATTATTGGCTACTTTTACCGGTACCCCAAGAATGCGTCCGTAAATTTTTAATTGCTCCTGACCGCCGATACGGAAATTATCCATACTGATCAATGCCACGTGGTCCGCGCTGTTTTGCAGAATAAACTGGGCTGCCATTTTAGCCAGGGTGGTTGTTTTGCCCACACCGGTGGGGCCGACCAATGCTGCAATGCCGCCTTCGAATAACAGGTCATCACTGAGCATTGGCAATTCATCAGCCAGCATATCGCACGCTTTGTTAAAGGCTCTATCGATATCCCGATGCGTTCCCAGACGATTACACAAGCGCTGCACCAGCGCACCAGCAAAGCCCAGCCCGTGTAAACGCTCTGCCAATTGGCGGCGGGTATCTGCATCCTGAACCGGTACTGACTGCTGCGAAAGCCCCTCAAGACGGCTTTCCAACAGGTTTTTTAACCCGGCCAGTTCATTGCGCATTTCCTGTTTCATATCCTTTAATAAAGGTTCGATATTCACCGTATTGAGGGATGCTTTGGCCTGAGTTGAACTCGCAGAAGCCTTACTTGGTGTCTGCCGAGGTTTTGCAGGCGCTGTTTTGGTCATTTCTGTTTTTGCCTGCTGACGCTGACCGGCCAGCTGAATTTTCTCGGCATAGCCTAAATACTGATCCATATTCTTGCGCACCGGGTTTTGGCGCCGCTCGGTTTCATTGCCTTTTTTCCGCGAGCTGCTGATGACATGCATGGGTTTGTCACTGTCCTTGAAGGTATCCAGCTCTACCTGTTGTGGCGGCTGTTGTTCCTGTTGCTGCAAGTCGTTGTGAATGGCCTGTTCATCAAAATCCCTGGCCGCCACAATTTCGACACCTTCATCCACCGAACGGTTGGACATGATTACGGCATCGGCCCCCAACTCTTCTTTGACCATTTTCATCGCTTTACGAATATCCGGCGCAACAAAACGTTTAATCTTCATGAAACATCCTCTTTAACTAAGCGCGTTGACCAACGGTTGAAACCACCTTGATCTGCCGATCTTCGGGAATTTCGTTATAAGCCAGCACATGTAAACCTGCTATCGAATGGCGAATGAAACGTGATAACCAGGGGCGGATGAATGAAGACACCAGAAGAATCGGTGTGCGGCCTTCCACTTCCAGTCGCTGCACACTGTCTTCCAGTGATTGATGCATTTGTTCCGCCAGCCCGGGCTCCAGTCCTGCCCCGCTATCACTCGCTGTCTGTAATGACTGCTGCAATATGCGTTCCAAATCCGGCTCAAGTGTAATGACTGCAAGTTCTTTATCTATCCCATTGATTTCATGGATAATTGAGCGGCCTAACGCAGCACGCACGGCCGAAGTAAGGATGTCCGGATCTTGACTCTTGCTGCCGTACTCCGCCAAAGTTTCGGCAATGCGGCGCATATCGCGAATAGTCACCCGCTCTTGCAACAGATTTTGCAATACCTTGACCACCACGCCCAGCGGCAAGGTTTTAGGCACCAGGTCTTCCACCAGCTTGGGTGCCTGTTTAGCCAGATTATCGAGAATCTGCTGCGCTTCCTCGTAACCGAATAATTCATGCGCATGGCTGCTGAGGATATGGCTTAAGTGTGTCGCCACCACAGTACTGACATCTACCACGGTGTACCCCAGCGTCTGTGCCTGATCTTTTTGTGAGCCATCAATCCACAACGCATCCAGTCCGAATGCCGGGTCTTTGCACGCTGTTCCCGGCAACGTGCCAAACACCCGCCCCGGGTTAATCGCCATATCATTTTCTGGCATAATTTCCGCTTCACCCACGGTCACACCATCCATGGAAATGCGGTAGGTATTGGGGGCAAGATCAAGGTTGTCACGAATATGTACGGACGGAATTAAAAAGCCCAGCTCCTGCGACAATTTTTTACGCACCCCTTTAATTCTGTTCATCAACTGCCCGCCCTGATTCTTGTCCACCAGAGGAATCAGACGATAGCCCACTTCCAGCCCGATAATATCCAGTGGCAAGACATCATCCCAGCCCAGTTCCTTGGTTTCCGCTCGACTTTGTTCCGGTACCGCCAGGGCTTTTCTGGCGACCTCTTCGTCCTGTTTTTTGCGTCGACGCTCCAACATGTAGGCCATCGCCAGTAATGCAGACGACAACAGGATAAACACCAGGTTTGGCATGCCCGGGATGATGCCCATAAACCCCATCACAGCGGCTGTGATGATCAGGCTTTTAGGGTCTTCAAATAATTGTGAAGATACCTGGCGGCCAATATTCTGGCGACTGCCGCGCACCCGGGTCACCACAATCGCGGAAGCGGTTGATAATAATAATGAAGGAATCTGCGCAACCAGACCATCCCCGATGGTCAACAATACATACACCTGACCGGCATTTGCAAAGCTCATGGCATGCTGGCCAACGCCAATCGCCAGTCCACCGATAATATTGACAAACAGAATGATGATACCGGCGACGGCATCACCGCGGACAAATTTGCTGGCACCGTCCATGGAACCATAAAAATCGGCCTCTGCAGCAATTTCTTCACGTCGTGAACGGGCTTCTTCCTGGGTGATCAGACCGGAATTCAAATCGGCATCAATTGCCATTTGTTTGCCCGGCATGGCATCCAGAGTAAACCTGGCGCCCACTTCAGCCACACGCCCGGCACCTTTGGTGACCACAACGAAATTGATGATCACCAGAATGGCAAACACCACCAGACCTACGGCAAAATTCCCGCCAATAACAAAAGAGCCAAACGCTTCAATCACCTTACCGGCTGCCGCGCCGCCTTCATGTCCCTGCAGTAATACAATACGGGTTGATGCCACATTCAGCGCCAGACGCAAAATGGTGGCCACCAGAATGACCGTTGGAAAAACCGCAAATTCCAGTGGTTTAAGGGTGTACACCACCACCAGCAGAATGATCAGTGAAAAGGCAATATTAAAAGTGAAAAACAAATCCAGCAGGAATGAGGGTAATGGCAATACAATCATTGCCAGAATCATCAGGATAACCAATGGTGCCCCCAGGCCCATGCTGCCCAAATTTTGGCCGAATTGTTTTAGTTTTTCTACATCCATAATGTCCTCAATCTATCGTTTGCCTCTCGGGCCTGGTTAACTCTGTCTGAATTCATCCGGTACGTCGATGTTGTTGGGGTATGCCGGTTTCCCCCCGCCATTTTCATTCGCCGCCTTTAACTGGAAAACATAGGCCAGTATCTGAGCGACGGCTACAAACAAACCTTGTGGAATCTGTTCATTTAATTCGGTGGAGTAATACAAGGCGCGTGCCAATGGCGGTGCGGCAACCAGCGGTACATCAGCCCCCAATGCCTGTGTTCTGATTTCAGCCGCCACCAGGTCAGTTCCTTTGGCAACAACAATCGGTGCGCCGGACCCTTCCATGTCATATTTAAGTGCTACAGCAAAATGCGTTGGATTGGTTACAACTACGTCTGCCTTGGGTACTTCCGCCATCATACGGCGCTGGGCAATATCCATTTGCCGTTGACGAATCCGCCCCTTGATTTCCGGATTACCATCCGATTCCTTGCATTCGTCCTTGACCTCCTGCTTGGTCATTTTCAACTGCCGTTTGTTATTCCAAAGCTGAAACGGCACATCGACCATGACCACCAGCAACAGAGTCAGGCACATGATTAAAAATCCCAACACCAGAATTTCTGCCGCGCGCGCAATACCTTGCGCCAGTTGTTTATTATTCAGTGTCAGCAATTCTTCCCAGTACACATTGAACAGGCCGTAGGCCACACTGAAAATCAATGCTACTTTGATGATGGCCTTGATCAGCTCCACCACACCTTGTACGCCAAATATTTTTTTAATCCCGTTAAGCGGATTAAATTTGGACAGCTTGGGCTGAATGGCCTGGCTGCTGAAATTCCAGCCGCCAATAATCATGGGTGTAATCAGAGAAGATGCAACCAAGACCAGCATAATGGGTAAAACCAGCAACATTGCATCTTTTAGCAAACTGCCAAATAACTGAAGGGGTAATGCAGCATCAAAAATCGCTTCACGGTTTAACTGGAATGGTCGTCGCATCAACTGCCACAAGCCCTGCGAGATATGTTCACCCAGGAATAAAAACATCACCGAACTGATGATTAATATGGAAAAGGTATCCAGTTCCTTGGATCGCGGGACCTGGCCTTTTTTGCGCGCATCGCTGATGCGCTTGGCCGTGGGTTCTTCGGATTTATCCTGACCTGAGTCTTCCGCCATTACAGCCTCAGCACATCAGAGACCAGTAAAAAAGCCTCGTGCAACATATCACCAAACACTTCCAACATGCCCGGAATGGTCATCCAGATCAGCACCATGCCCATCATGATGGTAATTGGAAAGCCCACCCCGAAAATCTGTAATTGAGGTGCAGCGCGGGAGGCCACGCCAAAACTTAAATTGATAAATAAAATGGTGATGATTAATGGCAAGGCAACGAGCACGCCACCAACAAAGATTTGTGCACTCCAGATGACAACCTGCCAAATATCCGACATTTCCAGCGCCATCAGCGCAATGGGCAAGGTGTCAAAACTTTGAACCAGCATTTCAATCACCAGCAAGTGACCATTAATACCCAGAAAAAAAAGACTGCCCGATATAACCAGTACCTGACCAATCACCGGTACCTGTACGCCTGTCGCCGGATCGACCAGTGAACTGAACCCCAGCCCCATACTGTAGGCCACTGATTGGCCAGCCAGTAACATGACTGAAAACACCATTTGCAAGATAAACCCCGTCAATAATCCGATCATGACTTGTTGTACTGCAATAACGATGCCTGTATAGCTGAATAAGGTAATATCAGGTATGTTTGGCAACACAGGAATGACTACCCCCGTGGTGACCAGGGCCAGCAGTAAGCGTACTCTGGCAGGTACCGCCTGCATGCTGAACACCGGCATGGCAATCAACAATGCCCCAATTCGAAAAAAGAGCCAGACAAAACTGGCCAGCCAGGATAACAGCTGGGCTTCGCTGATATTCATCCGATCAATTCAGGAATGGAACGCACCATATCCTGAAAATAATCAATTAACATCTGCAACATGGCAGGCCCTGCAATCATTAACACAATAACGATTGTGGCCAGTTTGGGAATAAAGGTCAGCGTTTGTTCCTGAATGGATGTCGCTGCCTGAAACATGGAGACCAGCAGTCCCACGGCCAGTGAGGTCAGCAGAATAGGAGCGATAACCTTGACCGCCACCCAGACCGTTTCCTGGGCGATCATGGTGATGGATTCAGGTGTCATTTTGCCACCTGCTAAACGTAAAAACTGGCGGCCAGCATTTCTAATACCAGTGACCAGCCATCGGCCAATACAAACAGCATCAGCTTAAACGGTAACGAGACAATCATCGGTGACAACATCATCATACCCATCGACATCAATACACTGGCAACCACCAGGTCGATGACCAGAAAAGGCAAAAAGATGAGAAAGCCAATCTGAAATGCAGTTTTCAATTCGCTGGTCACAAAGGCAGGTAACAGCAGGGAAAATGGCACATCGTCAACCGTATCAAAATCATCGCGATCTGCAATACGCATGAACATGTCCAGGTCGGCTTCGCGGGTTTGCTTAAGCATAAACGTGCGCAACGGTTGCGCCGCTTTTTCCAGCGCTGTCATTACACTGATTTGCTCTTCCAGATACGGCTGCACCGCTTCGCGGTTGATGTTGTCAAATACTGGCATCATGATAAAAATGGTCAGGAACAGTGACAACCCCAATAACACCTGATTACTCGGTGCCTGTGCCGTTCCAATCGCCTGCCGCAACAACCCCAGCACAATCATGATGCGGGTAAACGACGTCATGGTCAGCAGCATTGCCGGCAACAATGTCAGCATGGTCATCAGCGCCAGAATCTGGATAGTCACCGTATAGGTCTGTCCACCATCCGGCGCCGTCGTTACACTAACGGCATTGACCCCCGCCGCCATACCCTGCTCCGACACCAGCATCAAACCCGCCAGCAGACACAGCCATTTAATCACTGGGTTGTCCTCCCAGCGCTTGTCGTAACTTGCTGGCAAACGCCGGGTTATCCACATGTTCTTCTTGTGAATATAAACGTTGCTCTCCATCCAGTTCCAGCAGTTTTTCAATGCGTCCCGGGGTTACGCCCAGTAATACTTCCTTTTCACCGACTTTAATCAGCACCACCTTTTCACGCATGCCCAGGCTTAATCCAGTTAATATGCGTAAGGATTGTGCACCAGCAAGCGATAAATGTCCGCTTTTTTTAAAAAACCAGACGCAGGCAAAAAATAACAGCAACACCAGTACCAAGCTTACCGACCAACTGACAGCATCCTGCATGCCAACACCAGGGGCCTGCTCATTTACTGATGTCTGTGCAGCATGTCCCATCACGGGATAACAAGCGGCAAAAAATAATAAGCACAGATTCCTCATTACCCCAGCTTTCTCACTCGTTCTGATGGACTGATTACATCCGTCAGGCGGATGCCGAATTTATCGTTGACCACGACCACTTCGCCATGCGCGATCAAGGTTCCATTCACCAGCACATCCATCGGCTCTCCGGCGTAACGATCCAGCTCGACAACGGACCCCTGATTTAACTGCAGTAAATTGCGGATATTGATTTTGGTGCGTCCGATTTCCATCGACAGCGTCACCGGAACATCAAGAATGACATCCAGATTAACGTCTTCATCTCCCCCTGCTATCCCGTCAGCTTCTTCCAAATCGGGAAAAGTGGCCGCATCCAGCTCATCTGTACTCTCTTCAAGCCCGGCATCACTTTCAACTTCCGCCTGTTCATCCATGGCCTGAGCCCAGTCATCTCCTAATTCATCATCATTGTCACTCATGTGCAGTCCTTAACTAAATATTTGAATACATCAAATGGATCCCTGATCCAGTTTTTTCATAATCTGAATAGCATAATTGCCATCTGACAATCCCAGTTTGCCTTGAAAAATTGGCACTTTTTCAGCTCTTATCACCACTTCTTCCGGCACATCAATGGGGATCACGTCACCGGCATTGAATGTCATCACATCCTTGATCATCATTTCTTTTTCTACCAGATCACTACTGAGTTCCACCTGACTACGCATCACTTCATTACGTAATGTTTCCCGCCAACGTCCATCCACTTCACCATGATCACTGGTCACCGCATCCAACATTTCCCTGATCGGTTCAATCATGGTGTAAGGCATCACCAGATTCATATCGCCGCCGCCGCCTTCCAGTTCAATATGAATGGTAGAAATAACAACAATTTCAGACGGACTAACCACATTCGCAAATTGCGGATTTACTTCCGAGTTCATATATTCAAACTCGATATCCATCACCGGTTTCCAGGCTTCCATCATATCTTTGAAAACCACATCAATAATCAAGCGGATGACACGCATTTCCGTCGGTGTAAACTCACGCCCTTCCACTTTGTTATAAAACTGGCCACCTCCACCAAAAAAATTATCCACCGCGGTAAACACCAGACGCGGCTCCATCACAATCAAAGCGCGGCCACGCAATGGCGACATTCGGATAATGTTCAGATTGGTCGGTACAAACAGGCTTTGGATAAATTCAGAAAACTTCTGCACCTGAATACCAGACACAGAAATTTCAGCAGAACGCCTTAAAAAATTGAAAAGTGATATACGAAAATGCCGGGCAAAACGCTCATTTACCATCTCCAGAGTCGGCATACGCCCACGGACAATACGCTCCTGATTGGCAAAGTCATAAGATCTGGTTCCCTGTTGCTCTGCATCCTCAATCGCTTCAGTTTCGACTTCACCATCATCTACACCATGCAACAGTGCATCAATTTCATCCTGGGAGAGTAAATCAGCTGTCGACATATTATTGCATCACAAATGAAGTAAAAAAGATTTCCTTAACCTGCTTTTTGCCGGTCATTTTGGTCATCACATTCTGGATTTCTTCCAACATGACTTTACGCAATTCATTTTTTCCTTCCGTTTGCTTTAGTTTCATTGCCCCCGCTGCGCTAATTGCCATTAGCAAGTTATTCATCAACATCGGCTCGTGTTTTTCAATCTCGTCCTCAGCATCTTTATTCATCAATAACAAGGACAGTTTCACTTCAATCAAACGTGCTGCACTGCCTTTAGGAAAATTGACCCGCAAGGCTTCCTCAAGCTCGTAATACACCATGTCACTGACTTCCGGCTCAACCTCCTCCTTGACAACTTCTTCTGCCACGTCTTGCGTTTCTTCACCTTCAGCCTTGCTGTCATCTCCACCCATCAAAAAGAAAGCGGCACCTCCACCAATAATAATCAGCACCAAAACAATAATGATGATAATTAAAATTTTATTAGAGCCGCCCGCCCCTTCTGCTTCTTGTGTTTCTTCTGCCATAATTTTTTCCAAATTTTTAATTGCTTAAAGCAACCAACATTCCAACTCTAGTTATATATTGAAAAACAAATACTTAGCCAATATTTGTAACGTGTTCTTTACAATGCCAATTTTTCGCCCACGAGAATACGTATCAACATGTCAAAAAACTGACAATCAACATCACATGCACTGATTAAAGTCTAGACGGGAATTTTGTGAAGTGAATAGCGTTTTGGCAATAAAATGCTAAAGATATTTTTCAACTGAAAAAATAATGCTTATTACACGACTGCGTAAAACTGTTGCACATCAGCCTTGAGTGCCCAACGGCAAATTGATAGCCTTGCGCGGTGCCCAGTTGATTCAGATTGCCATTGGTCTCATAATGAGGCTGATTCTGATTTTCAATGCCATTAGCAATGCCCGGGCTCAGACTGCCCAAGGTACACAGACTGGTTAACAGCAATAAGCTGTTCAGACGCTAAAGAAATGTCGAATAACGCTCCCGCTCATCCAACTTACGGTTCCGTCTTGCGAATTGACATACGCAAAAAAAAGAATTATTCTTCGAGTTAGCTATTGATAAACAGGATAATATCAATTATCAGGACTATTCGACAGGATAAATTGCATAGCAGGCAAACGTGCCTGATTTCACGGCCAATACTGTGGAATATGGAATAGCAAGGCAAAAGTTCAGGATATTAATATCCTGTCAAATGTGCCTGATTGTTCTGTCAGTATCTAGAATATCAGGGTAAATATGCCTGATAATAATAAGTTAGGCTCGCAGGGTAAGTAATAATTATGGGAAATAAAGCTTATAAATATGCAGGAGCAGATGTGATAAGCAAGGCCTTCTCACAAGAAGGCTATTGTAATTTCAAGTGCTCATACCCCAAAGATTTTAATGACCCTTATGAGTTATTTCTAACTATCGACTATAATCAAGAACCAGATGTTTTGGCTTATTACCATGAAACTATTGGAAAGCTTCCTCAACTAGCAACTACATGTTTTTCTAAATCACCTGATGTAATACCAATGTGGGCGCACTATGCGCATAATCACCAAGGAGTAGTCATTGAAGTAGACGAAGAGATATTATCTGAATTTCTTCCTGAAGTTCGATTTGGAGATATTGATTATCTTGATGAACCAGATGAATCTATATTAGAGTTTCTACAGCGAGCACATGCAACGTATAAAGCACGCCATGTTTATTTCTTACAGAATGCTGTGTTTAGTGCTGCATACTATACAAAAAATACATGCTGGAGTTACGAGGAAGAAAAAAGACTGGTAGTAGCACCAGAAGATTGCATCGAATTAAATGAGTTACTACTAATTCAGCTACCTACTGAATGTATAACAGCATTAATTGTAGGTCATCAATCAACTTCTAATACCAAAGAAAGTATAAAAGATCTTTCTAAGAAACTAGAATGCTCATATTATGAAATGCATATAGGGCGGAGCAATCCAGTCCCCTATTTTTCTAACGATGAAAAAGCTACTTATACATTTAATGGTAGTAGTATTGCTGGCTGACCCCTTGATCTGTTTCCTATTTTCTTTTTAAAGGTCAATGTTTGTATTAATGAGTGCCTGTCCTATAAAGGTTTATCATCGCGCAATTATATCCAGCTCATGTTTTAGAAAAACTGCGCAAGCTCTGAGTTTGTCATCATATCGAGTTTCACTTTCCTTATTTTCATCTACATAGCCAACTAGATACTTTCCCTCATTATCAGTCTTAAAATACCAGCCAGCACATCTTTTATCTTCTGAATACTCGAGCCAATCATCAACAAAATCAGGATGAGATAGCAACTCTTTGTATAAACTTTGCTCAGTGACTTGGCTTGCTCCACTCGCATAATTTAATTGCTGTAGCAACTCATACATTGAAACAGTATATTTTTGGGAAAACTCTCTTGCTAGGCCTAGCAGACTAGCTGTTATGTTAGACATTATTTTATTAACCTCGCTCCGTCATCGCTTAATTTAAAGCCCTGTCCCATCAAGTAATCCAACTCTTTACGAAACGCTCCAGAAACATCTTTCACATTCTTCACAGGATTGGATAACACAATGTCATCACCTCGTTTTATCATCCTATCCAGGAATTTCTTATTAGCGCCCCATTGTTCGGCTTTACTCATTTTATTCCAAACATCCGTTGGAATACTGAAACGCTTCGCCCCCAATTCATTGAGCCTTCTTTTTGATAGTTTGGCGAATTATAGCATATCGATCGAGTCTGACCCCATTGGTTCACTTTGTATCCAAAAGCGACCGCGAAAGCGAAAGCCATGGGTGAAGTCTATTGGGTTAAAAGTCATCCTTTAGCGGCCTGGAGTGTACTGTTGCGTCAACCGAAAAAGAAACGAAAAGCGGTGACCTATACCGGCAAAGAACGCCAGTCTAAACGGGATAAAGTCCACGCTAATCGAGAGAAAGAACCCTGGCTACTGGTGGCTTCATTGTTGAAAATAGGGGACAGACCACGTTTAATATTAACTCCAAGCAACATCCCTTGGTACAAATGAGGAATACATAATCAACCGGGTACGTTTTTTAAAAGCTATCGGCACCCTGAGCGAGGAAAATTTACAGGAAATTAGTCATTGGATGGAAAAATAGATATCACTCTATTTTATTCCAGACCTTTCATCTTTGGAAAACGATTACCTGTCTGGTTTAGCCTCCTTGTGGTCAAAATATATCGACATATTTCATTTTTCTCGTCAATAAATTACTATCGTGGCTGATTTACTGGATGAGAAATCATGAAAAAGTATAAAACTGCCCCGGTTGCCAGCAGCGCATTGCCTCCGGGCACGCCTTTTATTGTCGTCAATGAAGCAGCAGAACGTTTCAGTTATTACGGTATGCGTGCCATTTTGGTGGTGTTTATGACGCAATATCTGATGGACAGCCAGGGGCAGCTGGATGTGATGTCCGAAAACGAAGCACAGGGGTATTTCCATTTGTTTGTGTCTGCGGTGTATTTTATGCCGATTCTGGGGGCTTTACTGGCCGATAGTGTGCTGGGCAAATATCGTACGATTTTGTTTCTGTCGTTATTTTATTGTTTTGGGCATGCCGCGATGGCGATGGATGATACCCGGCTGGGCTTGCTGATTGGTCAGGGCTTGATTGCACTGGGGGCCGGGGGGATTAAACCGTGCGTTTCATCGCATCTGGGTGACCAGTTTGGCGCATCCAACCAGCATTTAATGAGTAAAGTGTTTGGCTGGTTTTACTTTTCCATTAATTTAGGTGCGTTTGCCGCCATGTTGATTATGCCCTGGTTGCTGGCAAATATGGGGGCGTCCTGGGCGTTTGGTATTCCCGGTGTGTTGATGCTGATAGCGACGATGGTGTTCTGGTTAGGGCGTTATCGATTTGTGCATATCGCGCCCGCCGGGATGGATTTTGTGCGCGAAAGTCTGAGTCATACCGGGCGCAGCAGTATCATCAAATTAGGCGGGATCTATCTGTTTATTGCCATGTTCTGGGCCTTGTTCGAGCAAATTGGCTCGTCCTGGGTGTTGCAGGCGCAAAAAATGGATCGCATGTTTTTCGGTGTGGAGTTGCTGCCGTCGCAGATTCAGGCCGCTAACCCATTGTTGATCATGCTGATGGTGCCGCTGTTTTCTCATCGTCTTTATCCGGCGTTGAATCGTCTTTTTCCGATAACCGACCTGAGAAAAATGGCCATGGGTCTTTTTATCACGGTGATTTCATTTGCTATCGCAGCCTTGATTCAGGAACAACTGGATGAAGGCCTAGTCGTGCACATCAGCTGGCAATTGCTGGCTTATATACTGTTGACCGGCGCGGAAGTGATGGTATCAATTACCTGCCTGGAATTTTCCTACACGCAAGCACCAAAAACCATGAAATCATTCATCATGGCGTTTTATTTTCTGTCAGTTGCCGTTGGCAACCTGTTTACCAGTGCGGTGAATTTTTTCATTCAAAATGCGGATGGCAGCAGCAAACTGGCCGGGGCGGATTACTTCTGGTTTTTTAGTATTTTGATGTTGGTCACAGCCTGCCTTTTCCTATGGGCGATTCGCTACTACACTGAACATACCTATTTACATGATGAACAGCCTGAATCCTGAACAGGCTTTTACACAAAAGGTATGTAATGAAAACTAATGTATTATTCTTAACCATCGCCCTATTTCCTTCTGTTTTGTTAGCGGGTGTTTTTAAATGCACCGATAGTCAAGGAAAGACCAGTTATCAATCCAAACCCTGCGCAGTTGAAAAACAGGCGTTTGAAATGGATATAAAAACCGGTGCGAAAAAGGATTTGAATCATCAGGCCAAATTGAAAAATCGATCCAAGGAAGAGCAGGAAAAAGCACGTAATTCCGAGTTACAAAAAAAACAGCAGGAACGCCAACGTAAAATGGATGCCATAGCCGAAAGTTTAGTGACTCAGGAACTGATCAAAAATAATCCCAAAAAATACTCGGTATTTTCCATTCCACCTTATAACCCGGATAAATTACCGGCCCTGGTTCAGGCGTTTGCAGAGCGCTTGCCGGAAATCGAAAAATTCAGGCGGTTGGCGGCACAAAAAGCGCTGGCCACAGGGCAATGCGGCAGGGTAGAAGCGGATGAATTGAATATAAAAAGTAAAAAGGAGCAGCTGGTGTTTTTGGTAGACTGTAGCAGTGGCAAGAGTTTTTACTATAACGAACAAGAATTAAATCCGACATGAGCGAAAAAAAAAGTCTGTTTATTACCGGTTGTTCATCAGGAATAGGATACGTGACCGCTCAGGAAGCACAAAACGCCGGGCATAGAGTCATCTGCTCTGCTCGCAAGCTTGAAGATGTAGAGCGCTTGCAACAGGAAGGGTTTGAAGTATTACAACTGGACCTGGCTGATAGTCATAGTATCCAACAAGGCGTACAGCAATTACTTGAGATGACGGAAGGCACGCTGGATGCCGTTTTCCATAACGGGGCCTATGGCCAACCCGGCGCGGTAGAGGACTTAAGCCGCGATGTCTTGCGCACCCAGTTTGAAACCAATTTTTTTGGCACGCATGAGCTGAATAACCTGATCATTCCCGTTATGCGCAAGCAGGGGCATGGGCGTATTATCTATAACAGCTCGGTACTCGGGTTTGTTGCGTTGAAATATCGCGGTGCGTATAACGCCAGCAAATACGCGCTGGAAGGGCTTGCAGACACCTTGAGACTGGAACTTGCAGGCAGTGGCATCTATGTGTCGCTGGTGGAGCCGGGGCCTATCATCAGCGATTTTCGCAAAAATGCAATGGCGATGTACAAGAAAAATATCGACCCGCAAACCAGCGTCCATAAAGACACCTATCTGGCGATGGAAGCCCGTCTCAAAAAGGAAGGGCCAGCAGTACCGTTTACCTTGCCAGCCACAGCCGTGGCAGAAAAAGTGTTGCATGCGATGACCGCAAAACGCCCTAAAGTCCGTTATTTTGTGACATTTCCCACCTATTTATTTGCGTATTTGAAAAGATTATTGCCTGCAGCTTGGCTGGATGCGTTGTTATTAAAGGTGGAGTAGGCACGAAAAACCTCACGCAAGTATTGATTTAAGCCTGCTTTAGCTGCTCAACACTGTTCCCTGATCATCAAACAACATGGTCATCATTTCATCCTCGTCCCCGTCTTCTATGATCTGTGCCTGTTTCAGGCAGCCGTTTTCATGGTAGACATAACGGTGCTCCAGTTCGGTTTCGCCATACACGATTTTCTTCAGGCCGCATAATTGCTCTTGCGGGTTAAAATAGCCTTCATAAAAAGTGTTGCGGTTGTTCATGTCTTCTGTGGAAATTTCTCCGACCAGTTTAAAGGGTAGTTTTACGCCGCTGTAGCTGGTGAAGTATTTGGTCGATAATGCTGTGGTATTCATGAGACAAGGTCAAAATGGATATTAAAAACACTAAATAATTGCTCCAGGCTAAGATTTTCATTTTCACCGACGATATTGTGTTGGGCGATGGGGTAGTACAGATCTATGCCGTATTTATCGGTATTCTGGGCAAAGGTGAAGATGTAGGCACTTAATTCAGGCTCGTGTGGTTTAAAAATGCCAATGGCGCGATACTGTTCGGGGAGTTCATGGACTGAAAAAAGATTTTCGCCATAGCGATGAATCACCTCAAGGAGAAAATGCTTGATGCGCACTTCCTTTTCTAGGGCCCAGACATTCATCGCTTACAGTTTTCTGATGATCCTGGGGGGTGCCATAAAGCCAAGTACAAAAAAATGCTGTAATAAATGAACCAGACACAACCCGCAAACAAGCCCGGCCAGAGCCAGCAACGCGATCAGGGTGTCATCACCTGCCACGATGCTGGCCGGGATGAGCATGGCCAGTAAAGGGATCAGGTACATGAACAGGGATGCGCGTAACAAATAGTTTTCTTCAATACCAACCAAGACGATATCGCCCTGATCCAATGGCAATGCGCTGGTTAGCGCCAGCTCCCGTTTGGGTAATATCTTGCTGTATAACTGGGTACCGCATCCCGCCTGTTGTGCACAGTGCTGACATGCACTGCTCTGCATGCTTTGGATAAAAACATGCTCACCCTCAATGCGGGTAATCTGGGCCTGTTCTTCAATCATGTGGGAGGAGGCATTACAGGTTTATCTGTAACAGCCCGTTACCGGCGCCACTGGCGGCTTGTTGTTCCTGCCATTGCGCTGGTGTGAACAGCTTCAGCGTTACGGCATGCAAGCGTCCCGTTCCCAGCGGTTCGGTCAGTGTTGCCATGACCCCTTGTTGCTGCTGGATCATGCTCTGGGTTTCAAAGGTCTGGCTGATGACGGTAATCAACAGGTCACACCCTTCGCCTTCAATATAAATCAGGGCGTCGTCATAGTCTTTTGTGATCAATGCCTTGACTTCATCATGGCTGACGACCGCACCAGGCGTTTCTTCCTTTGCAGCTGGGGCCGCTTTTTGCAGCGTAGTGACCAGACTGCCGTCAGCGGCCATCGCTTCAATAATATCGCAACCGCCGACCAGTTCGCCGTTTACGAATAATTGCGGAAAGGTTGGCCATTTGGAAATTTTAGGCAAACGTTCTCGAATGAAGGGTGAGCCAAGTACATTGACGTAGGTATAAGGGGTTTTGGTTTCTTTTAGTGCGGCAACGGCTTTGGCGGAAAAACCGCATTCAGGGTTATCCGGCACGCCCTTCATGTACAGGATAACCGGGTTGTCTTGCAATTGTTTAAGAATACGTTGTTCAGTGGTATTAGTGGTCATAGTCGGCGATCAAATAGTTAAAATTGAATGACAGATGTTTGGCAGTTATTGGCCTGCCTGTTGTTCGTCAGCTTGCGTGGCCTGCAATTCTATTTCGGCTTCACCTTTGATGATTTTCTCATCAACCAGGCATTCATTCACACCTTCGCAGGAGGGCAGTTCAAACATGGTCTTACGCAGAATCTGCTCCATAATGCTGCGCAGGCCGCGTGCGCCGGTATTACGTTCAATCGCTTTCTCGGCAATCGCCACCAGCGCTTCGTGGTTCAGTTTCAAATCCACACCTTCATAAGCGAATAATTGCTGATATTGTTTGACCAGCGCATTTTTTGGTTCGGTTAATACCTGAATCAGGGCGTCAATATCTAAGGGTTCGAGCGGAGCAAGAATTGGGAACCGGCCAATGAATTCAGGAATGAGCCCAAAGCGTTTCAAATCATCCGGCTCGGTCGCATTAAGCATTTCTTCCAGTTCCGGTTTATGGTCTGGATTGCTGACAGCCGCATGGAACCCAATCGCGGTGTCTTTAGGTAACAGGCGTTTTTGCACATGTTTTTCCAGCCCGGGGAAGGCGCCACCGGCAATAAACAGGATGTTGCGCGTGTCTACCATGGTTTGGTCAGAGTTATTATCTTTACGTCGTCCCTTGCTGGAGACTTTCACCTGAGAGCCTTCCACCAAACGTAACAACGCCTGTTGCACGCCTTCGCCGGAGACATCGCGGGTGCCAAAAGCCTGCTCGGGACTGCGTGCAATTTTGTCGATTTCATCAATGTACACCATGCCCCATTCGGCTTTGCCGACATGGCCGTCTGCCATATCCAGCAGACGTACCAGAATGTTTTCCACGTCATCACCGACATAACCGGCCTGGGTCAAGGTGGTTGCGTCCGCGACGACAAACGGCACGCCGACAATTTTCGCCAGCGTACTGGCCAGCAGCGTTTTTCCGGTACCGGACGGGCCAATCAGCAGAATATTGGATTTGCCGATTTCCACATCCTGATCAATGTTGCCGACACCGGTTTCGCCGCTTTCAAACTTCAGCCGTTTGTAGTGGTTGTACACCGCCACAGACAGAATTTCCTTGGCCAGATCCTGCCCGATCACGTATTGATCAAGTTTTTCTTTCAGTTCTTTGGGTTTGGCCAGCGGGCCTTGCATTTCCTTCAGCGCTTTTTTGCGCCCCCAGCTGTTAACCACCTGGCTGGCCAGTTGTACACAGGCCTCGCAAATATAGCCGTCAGTTCCGGCAATCAGCGGTACGGATGGGGATTGTTCAATATCGCAAAAAGAACAGTGTTTTGTATCTTTCTCGGCCATGGTAGCGCCTCCTTAAAGGGCAGGGGATGATGGGGAAGGCAAGCTGGCCAACCAGGCCCGCTGACAGTTTCTACGGGCGCGTTCCTGCATCAGCTTGCGAATTTTTGGTTGTGCTTTTTTGAAGGAAATCGACTCTGCCGCATGAATCTGTTCGCACAACACCAGGTGTAATCCGGCTTCGGTCTCTATGATATCGCTGATTTGTCCGGTTTTCATGGAGAACAAGGCAGCATCAATTTCAGGATAAAGCTTGCCTTTGGGAAACGTCCCCAATTGGCCGCCTTCCAGCGCCGTAGGGCATTCTGAATGCTTTAGCGCCAGGTCGGCAAATTTATGCGGTTTGCTTTGCAGGCGTTGAGCTATTTCCTGCATGCGTTTTTCCACGTTTTCGCGAGTATTTTCCGCAAAATCAGCGTTGATAGTGATCAGAATATGGCGTGCCGTTCGGTGCTCGGTACGGTGAAATTTCTCTGGATGCATGTGATAGTAAATGCCGATTTCAACATCCGAGATGGTGGCCGCGCGGGCAGCAATAATCTCCATGATGTTCTCTACTTTGCATTGTCTCTTCAGAGCGGTTCGCAGAGAGTTCATATCCAGTCCGTTATTTTCCAGTTCTTCCTCAAAGGCTTCTTTGTCGGTAAAGCGTTCGCGGACTTGTTTGACCGCATTGTCAAGCGCTTCGTCTGTGATGATAACGCTCGCTGCCTCTGGCGAGTTAAGAACCCGGGTTTCAATATCGAATTCGATCTTTGCCTGTTTGTTGGCGGAAGTCATTTCCTCGTCATTCAGTTCAGACGGTGTTTTTTGAAACAGGCTAAGCGAGGTTCGCAGCAGGCAATAGGGTTCTAATTCGGGGATGCAGGCAGTGGTACTCATTTTCCTTCTTCCTCCTCCAGTTGTTTTTGGCGGGTGCGGTCACTGAAATCAAGGCAGGATTCAGGCACCTGCAGGGTGCGTCCGGGAAAACGCACATGGTAATTCGGCGGCGTGGATTCACGCAGTACTTTAAGGACTTCACCCTCCGTATCTTTGGCAACAATGATCTCGCCGTTAGTCGCCAGATCAAGTTTGCATTTCACCTTGTCTCTGAATTCGTAAATACTGGGCGTCCAAGGCATGTCGGCAGGAATCAGCTCTTCCGCACGACACCCGACCATGCGGCCATGATCGAGAAAATGCACGGTATAGATCACCTGATCCTGCAGAAACGTGCCGACCTCAACGACGTTGCCAACACTGCCCCGGCGAATCAGCATATCGCCAACCTCCATGCCGGGGTAGGTGCCGTCATTTCTTACATTGCGAGTGACCCGGACGCTTTCACCATATTCAAAGCGTTCTTCGTCAAAGCGTTCGGCTTTCATAGCTGAATTTGATCCAGCGAGACAAAGGAGTTTTGCTCGTCACCCATTTTGAAGACCTTAAACACTTTTTCCGTTTGTGCATCAGATTCAACAAAGTCAGCATATGCCTGTTGTAAAAATTTGTTGTAGATTTCCTTTTTCAAATCTTCATCATGCGGCATTTCTTCCGTAGACTGGGCAAGATAGTCATGGAAGCGCTGCAAAATATGCAGGCGGTTAACATGTACGATGGTTTGGTCGTAATCCAGTTCAAAATATTGCAGAAAGTCTTCTGCGGATTCCAGTTCTTCCAGATCGTCTTCTAAGCTCATGGTAAATCCTCTTAAAGTGGGCCAACGATAGATGAATCACTCATCAGTAAATACACGGTCAATAAAACAAACAGGGCGACCGGGATAATGATGCGTAGTGATTCGCTTATATCTTTGTTAATCATGGTGTACTCTCTTCTTGGGTTGGGTATTCTTTAGATAGTGTCGTTACACGATGCATAATGGCTTGCAAGTACTGATTTTCTGCGCTTCCGGCTTTCACGTACTCATGTACGCTGGAACTTCCGGTGCTCAAAAATCAACATTTTCGCCTCATTCTTCAACGTGTAACGACACTATCCAGGTCACATCAAAACTCACGCAACAGAAAACTGGTTGCGACGGACTTCCGCCTGCGAGTTTCTAACCAGGTCAAGCAGGGCCTGTCCGCCAATACGGTTTTCAGTATCCACGCTGACCAGTTTTTCAAAAATTTCCCGGCTTTCATCCAGTTCGAGCATGCGCAGTTTTAGAAAGCCAATGGATTTCAGGGTAAACAGATACAATCTGACCCAACTCAGTTGTTCCTTGGGCGCATCGGTAATATGCTGCATGCTCAGTTGACGCCAGTCTGTCGGAAAGTCCAGGCGTGCAATAATGATGTTTATGGCTTTTTCCGAGATTAACAGCGCTTCTTCCAACCGATGCTGGTAATAATAAAAGCGGTTGATGGCGACCAGTACATTCAATGACTCCGGTGCCCGTAAATAGGCTTTCAGCAAAGGCAGTTCTGCCGCGCCATTTTCATAATTGTTGCCCGCCTGGTTAATCAGTGTCTGGACGTCCTCACTGTCTTCCTTATCGTAATACAGGTCGATGGCTTCAAAATCGAGTAAGTCCATTGTTAACCCACCACTTTTTTCAGATTGGTTGTGGACACGGGGGTGATCGTTGGCGCTGCAGGCTGGCAAACATTATCGGCTTCACATTCACTGCAGTCTTCCTGCGATACAGCAGGTGTAGTCAGTTTCTGTTGCTGATCTTCCAGTTGATCAATGCGATCAATCAGACATTGAATCGCTTTGCCGACCGGGTCTGGCACCAGATGATGATCCAGATCAATGCCGTCATTCAACTGCAGTTTAATGCCTTTGCGCTGAATGATGCGGCCGGGAATGCCAATCACCGTACAGCAGGGAGGCACATCTTTAACCACCACGCTGTTCGCGCCGACGCGTACACTCTCACCCAGTGTGATATTACCCAGAATCTTGGCACCGGCTCCGATCAATACTTTGTCTTTCAATGTGGGGTGGCGCTTTTCCTTGTTCCAGGTTGTACCGCCCAACGTGACGCCATGATACAGCGTGACATCATCACCGATAAGGGTGGTTTCGCCGACGACCACACCGGCGCCGTGATCAATGAACAGTCGGCGGCCTATGGTGGCACCTGGATGTATATCGACATTGCTGACTGTACGGCTGACAAATGCCAGCATGCGTGCCGCGATACGCCAGCCATTACGCCACCACAAATTACAGACCCGGTGAACCAGTAGAGCATGTACACCCGGGTAGGTTAATAGAATCTCAATGGTATTGCGGGCAGCAGGGTCGCGTGCGAAGACGCAATGCACATCTTCGTACCATTGCTGCCATAAGGTTGGGCGATCAGTTTGTGGCTGCATAATGTTGTCCTGTTAAGAAATACGCCAGCCAGTGCCGG